>NZ_JBVQPN010000003.1:0-969532 GCF_055710015.1 Priestia sp. VA7 | reverse complement strand
TCTTGCCAGTACCTGTTTGAGCTTGACCAATTAGATCTTTACCCGTCATAGCTATCGGAATAGCTTCAGCCTGAATCGGTGTAGCCTCTTCAAACCCCAAGTTATGAATGGCCTTTTCAATGTCCTTACTTAAATGGAAATCAGAAAAATTTTTCAAGGGTTTCATGCTCCTTTTCTTATCTAATTCAGAAACGATAAAAGTACTCTTCAAATAGAGATGTTGCTTATTCATTTCTGCGTAGTGTAAATCAATGTTATTATCAATGGAAGTCCTGTTCTAAAGTATCTGTACAAGACCAATTCATGCCTTATTTTATCCACGCTTACGTGTATTTATAATTTCTTATATGACCTACAGAGAAAGAAAAGGCAGCCAATATAATATTAGCTACTTTTCCTATTTATAACTTCAGTTTTCGTTAAAATCCTTGCTAATATAATAAGTATAAGAAGCACTAATTTGATATTTTTTCTTACATGAATTTTTCTACTCTGAGCAAACTACTCAAGATGCTGAGAAGTATCTCCAATCTATAATCTCATTAACCTATAGAAAAACTTCTTATAGAAATAGGGAGTTTTTCTGCTTTTCAATTTGTATATGTTATAAATCTGCAGTTGACATAATAACAATATCGGAAATAAAAATATTTGGGTATTTTACTGCTAAGCACTATTCTTAGAATTTATCTTGTAGTTCATATGTTGGCTAATTTGTCACGATCTTCAGAAAGTGGGGGCTCCTCTAACCAGCCATTACTTATCATAATCGTTGCACCATCTTCCGCATATTTAGCAATTTCTGCAGATAAGCGAACATAATGGACAGATAAATCCTTTCTTGTGCTTGTTGCCATCGCTGTACCATAAAAGCCTACACTAAGACCAATCAAAGCTGTAGTCATAAACATCATTAATTTGTCTGAAAAAGGAGCAATTTTTGAATTTGTTACCTCGTTATCCCAAGACATAGGTGCCGGCAAATCATTATCTTTTAACACAGAACCAAATACCTCTGTATGTTTAAACGCAATCTCTTTTCCACGCACCATAAACTTTCCTACTTCCTTGGACTGAGCGACTTGACTGAAGCCTATCATTACGGCTTTCCCCAAAGCATTTCTTTGCAAGTTTAAAAAGAGGTGTGTAATTTCAATTGCTGATAAAGGCCTTTTGTCACCGAACCAACCAGACATAAACTTTTGGTCCTTAACAAAGCTTACTTCTTGAGATGGGTGTAGGTATGGAGAACGAATGAATAAACCTTTTGATAACAATAAATTTTTAGTTGCACTATCGAACTCACTGAGTTCAAGGATACATTCAGAAAAGTATGCATCTATATCTGAACGTACAGATACTGTCTTCGCAACAGCATAAAAATTAAGAGCCATTGCCCCCATACTATAGCTGAAATATAACATAAAGCTATCTGAAAACAATTTTGGAGCAGAAGTATTTACGTCATCTTTTACTACAAACCCTTGTGGTACAGGGAATTTTTCTTTATGGAAAATGGTAGTTAGTTTTTGTAAATGCTTTTCCGTTAATTCTAAACCCTTAGCTAGAATTGATTGTACCTGAGTATCTCCTACCACTTTTGAAAAATAGGTAAATAAGCAGTGACACATGCTACTATTCATGTAAGATGACCACAGTTGAGCAATCTCTGAAGCACTCAATTTAACATTATGTTCGGTTTCCATTTACTTATTATCTCCTCACAGATTTAATCTTTTTTTAGTATGTGAAATCAATCTATTAAGTATTCTTAAAATGCTCACTTTCATTTTCTAGAAGAGAGATTTTCTACTCCCTCAGATATCTTTTTTTATGTGAATGAGATTTTATTTTGTGGGCAAATTACAAAAAACGTCAGTTAACTACTACCACTCAAAAAAAGTTATGCTTTACTGTACAGAGGTAATCTTTTTCTTTCCTTTATGAAAAACTCATTCTATATTCAAATTGTAACTTTTCTCATAAAAAACATTAGCCTAAAGATAATTTTACATTCAATAATATACGGTATTCCAGGCCAAAAAGGAAAATACAGGATATGATAGGACTTATTATTGCTATTATTGCATTTAATTTTATTGCATTTACTACAAATAAAAGATTAACAGGAAATCAAATTTTTCATATTTGGATGTTTACCATTACCTTTCAACATATGTTTGATGTTTTTATCGATTTGAAGTATCACGCCTACTGGTATTTTACAAAACATGCTGATTGGAAGGGAATCCTTGTCCATACTGTACTGCTTCCACCTGTTAACATGATGTTTCTTAATTGGTACCCCTTTAAGAAGCCAATTATGAAAAAAATTTGCTATCTAACCTTTTGGTTAGTAGGTATTTTACTTTATGAAATGATTACACTACTTCAGGAACCCTGGGGGTACTTTCACTATGGCTGGTGGAATTTAGGTTATTCAGCTATTATTGATCCTATGCTCCTACTCATTATGTTAGGGTGTTATAAGTGGATATGTAAGTTGGAAAGAAAGTTATTAGTATGTAAGAAGGCAAAATAAGATTCTATTATATGTACTAAATAGAATATAAAATTAAGTTATTAAGAAGTACTACAACAAGCTTATTTTCAATATGGCCACATTGAAATTGTTGATTCAGCCGCAAAGGGGAAAATATGGGGTAAAACACCCGTTGTTTTTTTAAAAAGCCGTGCACAAGATTGAAAATTGACCTTACTATATAGGCAATATCTTTGAAGGAAATCCGCAAAAATCATTAGGGGAATTGTTATGCGTGCAAAACTGGAAAGCCCAAATATGTATGGATGTTTAAAGTGACTGGATAATTTCATACCCATGAGCACAAGGGAGACTGCTGCTATGTAAAAGAACAATGCCTAAAAGAGGACAAAAACAATGGGGATCTCTTCTGGAACTTTGAGATGAAGACTCAAAAATATCACCATTTTTTTCTAGCCAAAAACATTCTGCGAGAACAATTAGCTTGACAATTAATGAAGAAGGTATTGAGGTCATGCTAGCTATGCGGTGGTTAAACAAGCAATAGAAACTCAAAAAAGCTAGAAGTTTAAATTTTTCCTTTTTTAAAATGAGCTGATTTATAGTGATGTATTATATACGAAATTAGTTTCATGATGTGCATTATCAGTACTATAGAAAAACACCCCTAGAATTATAACTCTAGGGGTATCTTAGTAACAATTACTTAGATAGAATAAACTTTATTTATTTTTTCAAAACGATTGTATTTTCACAAACTCACTTGTATCTACACGTATAGAGAAAATGCCTCAATTCCTCCTATAGCCGGTTCTGTTCTAGATATTCTTTTAATGTTTGCTGTAATGTCCCTTTTGCTTCTGCCTTGTCCTCAAAGGAAATTCCTGAGTGAATCATGGTCCTAACTAGGTCAGCACGTAAACCTGTGAGAATGGCTTGACTTCCCATCATTGAAATGCCGGTTAATATTTTTTGGAAATGGTCAATAACATGCATCCCCATGTTAGCAATTCCAGACAGGTCTATAATTAATGTTTGAATCTTTAAATCTGAGATGCCCATCAACACTTTTTCCTCAATCGTTTGGATACGATTGAGGTCAATCATTCCGATCAATGGTAGTACAGCTACTGATTGGCTAAGTGGTATAACGGGTACCGAAAGATTTTCGACTAAGTCCCTTTGAGAGGCAATTAGTTCATCTTTATACTTGGAATAACTAATGAGAAAAGTGTTAAGAAATTGATCAATCCGATCATTAATTCGCTTCTCTAAGGCATAAAATTCTTCACGGCTATTAAATTGTTTATTTATTCGATCATATTGATAGAGAAAATGCCATAATGTTCGCCTAATGGCCTGTACCCATTCTAGTTTGAAAGCAAGAGTTAAGGCGTGCTCTGCCCAAGCTACCCCTTCTTGTTGAGCGAAGGCAACGAGTTGTTCTTCTTTTTGTTCTACAACATATAGAGACAACTTTTGAGCATTCTTCAAAAGATCAATATTGCCAGTTTCTAAAATGTCGTTAATTTTAGAGGCTACGTTAACCGCCTCAGATAAGAGTTTATCTTGAAAATTCTGTTTGTTGTCACTAATAAAATCGGTCATTTTCTCTCTCTGATTATAAATAGTTTCCATTTTGTATACACCCCTTATTTGTTCATTGATTACCGTTATCCTTAGTTAGTATCCCTAAATGAATGATTATCAATTTTTATTTTCAGTCTTTGTATATAAACGAACGTCTTCCTTCTTTGTACTAACGCCAATTAGATATGTTTTTAGATAAAAACCAACAGAGCTTTTATAATGAATCTTTAAAACTGGATATATCCATGATCTTACTCATTTTTTCAACATGATAAGAGGTTAATTAAGGTCATGTTCGCTAACTGATACCCATTTAGATAGTTCATCAAAAATGTTCTGAACTTGTTCTTTATTTAACGTATTAACATTCTCCCATGCACTAGAAATATAAGTCTCTAGATAGTTTGGATAGGAAATGGATTCAGTAAGAAGGGCTTTATAAAACAAAGGCTTACCACCTTTATCTACTTCACCTTTATACCTATAGTTTTCAAATGTCCAACCCTCTTTTGTTTTTTTAAACTGATACAGGTCCTTATGTCCCCACTGAGGGCTATAAATTCGCATTTTGAATCTAGATGCACTACTCAATTTTAGATACCTCCTACCTCCTCAAAATATAATTTTAAATAAGACCCTTTATATTTTTACCCTCAAAACATGTATTTCAAATCCACCTTTTATTCCATATATATCCTTAGTTTCCACCTATGTTACGTCTCTCATATAACATCTAATCTCCATGAAAAATTACATTATTTTGTTTTTTTACAAATTTATTTCATTTTTGAAATCTTTATTTCAATTATGGGAGGTAATAACTTATAAATATACCCTATGTTAAAATAGATTAAACTTTAATTTGCAATATTTCTTTAAATAGTGAAAAGGGGGCTCTGTGATAGATGACAATAATTAAAATTAAAGAGATGTTAGAAACTTTATTACAGTATGAAGATAGTGAAATTATTCATACCATTTATAGTGTACATAATACCTTTTCCCTTAGCTATTCTAAAGAACTAAAGACCTTTCAATTGAGGAATGTTGAAACGGGTGAGATTGAACGTTTTACAGATGTGGAGACTACATCATTTAGAAATAGGCTCTTTTAGATTTGAATATATAAATTCTTTTATTTCTACAATTGAAAGACCTAATTGATAAGCTTCCTTCATAAGACTAATTCATTCCTGGTCAAGCTTATTCTCTTCTTCTAGCACACGCTTCCTCCAACCTTCTTCATTCAGATTTATTAGATTTCAAAATTTAACAACAATACATTAGAAATTGATACTATTTATTCAACATATTTCTTCTTATTTCCTGCAATGTAAGTCTCCTTATATAATTAATTAAGACTTAATGTAGAAAAAAGTAAATTTAAGGAATTATTATTAAGACTTTGAGCAGACTAAACAAGACACTGTGATAGAGTCATTTACGACTACAATTCAACGAATAGGAGAAGGCCATCTCTTTTGACTGGGAAGAGGTGGTCTTTTTCTTCTTTTAAATTGTATAGAATGTTCATTCTTAGTTAACGTAATCACCATTATAAGAACCAAAAAAGCCCTCCTAATAAGAGGGTTTTTTTCTATATCTTTATTTATTAAAATATGTAGTAGCACTTACACTGAATGTTTTTACTTTATCTAACTCTTTTTGAGGAATTTCTTGAGAAGATAAATCAAATGAGCTAGAATCTCCTGGTTTTAAACTGTCTTTTGACTCACCAAATGCTGTACCTATAAATTCATGGTTCTTACCATACATTCCAGCGCCTATCATCGTATAT
This sequence comes from Priestia sp. VA7, assembly GCF_055710015.1. NCBI lineage: Bacteria > Bacillati > Bacillota > Bacilli > Caryophanales > Bacillaceae > Priestia > Priestia sp. VA7. The sequence goes on along the minus strand of NZ_JBVQPN010000003.1, from coordinate 963,641 downwards.
TCTGCAAATTTTTTTGTATTATTTCTAACTGTGCCAACTGCATAAATTGTTTCATCATCTTGTATATCTTTGTTAATTTTTACAGAGTTTTTATTTACTTCTAATTTTAATACATCATTTGCAGGCTTTACGTTAGGCAGCGTCATTTTAACATCATAATTCTTAAACTTAGTAAGATCAGTAAGAGCTTCTGCTGAAATATATGCCTTCTCACCTGGTTTTAAAATATACGGAGCTACTTGAACTGAGGCTTCAATATTATTTTTATCGACTTGATCTTTTTTGTTGATATAATTTATCTTCAAGTCATTAATGTTTAGAGTTTTTTTACTTTCATTTTTGATAATCGCAGAATAAGTAAATTTACCATCATACTTATACGACTTTTCTTCTACTACTTTAATGTCTTGTTTCTTTTCTTCGTTCTGTTTTTCCTTTGTGCTATCACTCATATTATCATTTGTACATCCGGCTACTGCCATGACAATTAATAGCATCCCTACTAAAATCCTTAATTTCACTTTTATTCCTCCATATAACTATTATTGGTCCAAATTCCATTATAATGCTTTTATAGGGATATCCAACAATTAAATTCTTTGCTTAAGAATAAATCTATTCCTTATAAGGATAGATATCTAGTTACCATAATGTACCTTATCGGTAATAGCACAAATAACTCCGTTCGAATAAATCAAAACAGAGCTACAATGAGTATAAAAATTTCCTGATTAATTACAGTATTTTATATATTTCAATAAGATTATTATCTGGATCCCGAAAATGTGCAATACGTGATCTCCATTCTTTACGATCGTGTGGTTCAGTAACAAATTCAATCCCATTTTTTCTCAGATAATCATAGGTCTTATCAACGTCTTCTACTTCAAATTGAAGCAAAAAATTTGATGTGGATTCTCCATCTGAAGACTTGTTTTCCTTTCCAATTACTTCTGTCATGGCCTTCTGAGATAAAAGCTCAATTTTCGTTTCCCCATTATTGAAAAGTGCATACTCCATTTCTTCTTCATACCAACTTATTGGAATTCTGAGTAAATCTTTATAGAATTCAACACTTTTTTTAAAATCCTTAACTAATAGCCTAATTTGTAGCAGCTTCAATTCAATCTCCTCCTCATGGTATAATTCTCTCTATTTATCAAAAGACCTTCGTGTTTTTTCATTCGTGTACCCTACACATTTTTAGTTAACCTAATAGAAATTATATATAATTGTCCTTTCTTAATTTTAATTTTTCAATTTTTCTAGCTTGTCTATGTCTCCATTAACTATTACATCAATATGTGCAGAAATAATATCGATAGTTAAATCCCACCATTTAATTTCTAATAATTTATTAATAATTTGTTTTGGGAAACGTTCTTTGATCTTCTGTGCAGGATTTCCTCCAACAATCGTATAGGGTTCCACATCCTTTGTAATAACTGACTTGGCTGCTACAATGGCACCGTCACTTATATTAATTCCGGGCATAATCACCGTGTCCATTCCAATCCAGACATCATTTCCAATTATCGTATCTCCCTTAAACGGCAATTGATCTAGCGTTGGGGTATGTTTTTCCCAACCTTGCCCAAAGATATTGAACGGATAAGCTGAGAAGCCATCCATCCTATGATTCGCTCCATTCATAATAAATGTTACGCCGGGGGCGATAGCACAAAACTTCCCTATAACAAGTCGATCACCAAAGAACTCATAATGATACAATACTTGATCCTCAAAGGAATCTCCCTTTATTGCATCGTAATAAGAATAATCACCTACAATAATATTTGGCCTAGTAATTGTATTTTTTATGAATTGTACAACATCATTTCCTTTAATCGGATATTTCTCTGTAGGATCTGGGCCGTTTGTTTTATTCGATTCCATAAATATTCACTGCCTCTCATGGATTTTGGACAAAACTCAATCGACCTAACTTATTACATTCCTCTGCGAACCATAAGGCATGATCAGATCCGACTGCAATACCATGTGGTTCCGCATTTTTTGTAGGTATAGGATATTCCGTAATTTTCCCATTCACTGTAATACGCCCTATTTGATTGCTTCCCCATTCAGTAAACCATAAAGCATCATCGGGACCTGTTACAATTGCATGTGGACGAGCATTCGGGGTAGGAATAGCATACTCATTTATAACTCCGGAAGTGGTAATTCTACCAATCTTATTGCCGTTAATTTCTACAAACCAAAGTGCCTCATCCGGCCCATTCGTAATCCCTACAGGCCCAGCTTGTGCTGTAGGTAACTGATAGGTAGTTACTTCTCCTTCTAACGTAATACGCCCTATTTGATTACTTTGATTTAGAGTAAACCATAAAGCATGATCAGAACCTGCCACAATAAAAGAAGGGTAGGAAGCAGGATGCGGTAGGTCATACTCGATTGTTTCGCCTGATGGTAAAATTCGTCCTATTCTATTTCCATTCATTTCTGTGAACCAAATGTCTCCGTGATGCCCTTCAGTTATTCCAAAAGGTGCTGAATCTGGGTTTGGTAGGACATATTCCATAATCTCTCCTGTTATTGTTAGTTTTCCAATTTTATTAGCTTTATTTTCCGTAAACCAAATGTCACCCTGAGTCGTAGAAATAATGGATAGTGCCCCGGCATTAATAGTAGGGATATTAAAATGCTCCACCTTACCCTTTATAGTCATTCGCCCAATTCGATTGGTTTTGTGTTGAGTAAACCAAAGTGCGCCATCTCTTCCTGAAGTAATCCCATAAGGTCCTGAATCTGCATGGGGCAATTCGTATTCTTTAATTTTTACATTCAAATAAATTCCTCCTTTTCTTTATATAAAATCTTTTTAGTAATTCGTTATAAGATAATTAGATTCCTCTCAAAGAAGTCTTTTATAAGACGAGCAAAGTTAGTTAATATAATAGAGCTCTCCGGAAGACATGTAAAAGAAAACCCTTTGGCGTAGAAGGATTTTACCTTTGTAAGTCCAAGTAAGATAGTAATAGTGACTTATAAAGTAATTGAAGGGTGCAGAAATGGAGGGAAGTAAGTTGCCTAACAGGGAGTATCCATACTATTTTATAAAGGTAGGTACATTATATTACGTATATCATTCGTATAAGAACGTAAAAAAGAAAGAGGTATCCAGTTACGAATTTACTAATGATGAATCGTTAGCATTTCCCATTGATGAAGAGTCTGCTAAACAATTGGCGGATGAATGTGGAGGTCAAATTGTAATAAAGAATGCTACGTTTAATGATTATATTAGCCAAGGAGAAAGATGAAGTCATTTTATAGATAGTAAAAAGAAGGACATATGGAGAATGTGTATCATTAATTGAATGATAAAACCTTTTAACTACTATTTATTTTGAAGAAAAACTTCGTATTTGTCGTCATTAAGTGTAAACACTAAAATCTTAACAATACATAAAATGATTTAATATTTACTTAACTTAAGAAAAGGTTTTAAAAAGGTTATCTTCTAAAAACAGATTCGGTCAAAATATTTATTTTTAAAGTTATATGTATATGAATCTACAAATCTGGCCAGACTAATAACGTATTCCCCCTATTCCGATAAATTTGAAAACCCTTTGCCTATATGAGCGAAGGGTTCTTTTTTTATGTAAATATTTATCAAGGCGCAAACCCTTGAAAACTGACAGCGAGATAGATACCAAACGAAAGAACACATAAGGAAACAAAATGTAATGTTAAAAAAGGGATTTTCTGTTTACCTTTGATAAAGAAAGAATAAATAAACCCGAGTATTGTAACTAAAATTAAAATAGGCACAATAATCTTAATCACAGTACCAAAAATATTTGCTGTAACAACTGATAAAAGAAAAAATGCAATTATAACTATATATAAAGTTATCGATATGACTAAAGAGGCTATTGATACCTTTAAAGCATCTTTAAAGAATTTCTCCATCTAATTTCCTCCTTTCCAATGGAGTAACTGAAACACAAATTAGACAAAATCTTTTTAATAATAACAATCAACCTGGCACTGCAACTGGAAATGGAATCTATTCTGATCAGGGAATTCAAAATATTTTGATTGATAGTAACCGTTTTACCGGACCACATGCCAATGCATCTATCAATATGATTGGCCCGACGGCCACCGATATTGTTATTACAAGAAATGAAGTTCTCACAGATAACTCCATAGCTTTATTCGATACCACCAATGTTGAAATAGCTTGTAATACTGTAACAAACACGTAAGGGAGCTCTATTTTCTTTGGAGGCGGAACTGACCGAACTGAAATTTACAACCATATCCTACAAAACAGTATTTCTAATGGAATCAGTGTTCAGGACATTGGATTTGGTTCTAATAGCAATATCCGTACAAAGAATAACAATATACAAGGCAATAATATTGCAGGACTTAATATCGGGACAGGAGCATATGTTGTATCGCCAAGAGATTTAGATGCTACCAACAACTGATGGGGTTCTCCAGACGGGCCTTCCGGAGACGGACCAGGTTCCGGTGATGCTATTCTATTAAACGGAAACCCACCGACCATAATTGAATTTACTCCCTTTTTATTAGCTCCACCTATCCCATGTTCATCCGATATTACATGTCAACAAGCACTTGCTGCTGCTCAACAACAAATTGCTGCTTTACAGCAGGCACTTACTGTAGCTCAACAAGAAATTGCTACTTTACAACAGGCACTTTTTATTTGCCAACATGAATTTGAATTATGTAGAGAAAAAATAGATTGTTGTTGCGATTGCTGTTGCAAATGTGATTATAATTGTGATTAATTTTAAGAAATAAAGCTTATATAAATAAATCTTTTGAGCAAACTACTCAAGACGCCGGAAGGCATCAAAGTATGTATAGCACATATTGATAACCAGAAAAATCACTGACGGAAACAGTGGTTTTTCGCTTTTTCAGGCTGTATACGGTATTCATTTTTACTTAATATAATGGATTTTATCGAAAATAAAAAGGTATCCCTATTTGCTAAGAGACACCTTACTGTATTTTATAGAAAGCTAATCATTAACAATCAGTTTTTTTAGACTTATGAAGAGGAGGTGGAATTAACCAACCTTTTTCTTTATTAAGTCTTAAGAACTTTCCACCAAGAGCTACTTTTTGCATATGAATTTGTGCAAACATGGCTGCAATATCTTCACGAATAGATTGTCCAATCAATTGACTACACGTAACTAGACCAGCAGCTATATTCATTGAAATTGCTGCAGCTACTTCTGGATCTTGAACACGTGCACCCACTGGGATATCATCTAAACAAGCTTCAGGTCGTTCAGGTGGGGTTGGCGGTAAGCCTACTCCATTTTCTTTTAACAATGTTTCAATGCTTTTTATTTCTTGCTGGCACTGTTCGATTGTCTCTTGTACCAATTTATGTAGATCCTTGTCACCTACATGATTTAGAAATGTTTGATAGCCAGACACTAACCCTTTTGAGGTAGAAACATACGACCACGTTCCAAATACCTCCCCATAATGCATCGGTTCATCTGTAGGATTTCCACTTAAAATACCCATTGTTATCCTCCTTACAAAATTCATGATAGTGTGCCACCTTCCTTGCTATGCACGTGTTTAACGTCTCCAAATTTTGTTTTATTATTCTTCTACTTCTATTGAAAAATTAATTAATCAAAGAATATAATTCCATATTTCAAGCAAACTAACCAAGATGTTTAAAAGGGCATCGTCCACTATACCCTTGTTATTAAACCCAAAAAAACTACCCTATAGGTAGTTTTTTTGGAATTGTTGGAGAGATTATAAATTGTGGCTCTCATCACAGCTATTTATCTCTACTCATTCAAAAAAATAGATATTAACGAACTTTTTCTTCACGATCATCTCTTCTTTTAAGACCAAAAAGACCAACTAGTCCTAATAATCCAAGCAATTCCCAAGGTGAATCATTATTATCATCCGTATCAGTTGCTGTAGTGACATTTCGAGTGTTTACGTCATTATTATAATTTAAGTCATCATTATAATTTGCTCTATCTACGTTATTATTTTCAGCATTAACAGGTAAGCCGAAAGTCATCATAGCTAAAGCTAACGTACATAATAAAACAGAACATTTCTTTTTCATTGTATTCCCTCCTTCCTTTATTAAATAAAGTCCCCCCATCACGAAATCCTATTCTGTAATGACATTAAGCTTATAGACTGTATCTAAAAATTTCATGCTACAAGAGTACAGTAATGAGTAAAATTTCATATTTTAAGCAAACTACTCAAGATGCAATGAGGCATCACTCATGAAACCCAATTACGTAACGGAAAAAACCTATCTCTTTTGACTGGAAAGAGATAGGTTTTTCTGTTTTTCTAATGAATTATGTATACAACCTTAGTAAACATATAACATTTTTTCGGAACTCCTATTAAAAGTAATTTATACTCAGTTCTTATACAGACGGATAATTAATAGTATTTTGAGCAAACTAGCTATATGTAGAATTTCTAAAGGAAATCCACCTCTGACAAATCAGGTGGTTTTTTCGTTTTGATACATACATTATTGATAACTTGAGCAAACTACTCAAGATGTATAAAATCATCACGACTAACTTCTAATTGCGTCACGAAAAAAGCTATTGGTCCCTGATGAGCCAGTAGTTTTTTTCTGTTTTCAATAAGAATTACCAAAACGAAAGCACCCTGACTATATTTTAAATAGTCAGGGTGCTTTCCCTCTACTTTTGAAGGTTTAGTCCCAAAAGAAGATTAGCTTTTCCGAGTTCTATAGTATATGAAAATCAGCAGTAGTTAAGAACCAGTATTTATAATACAAAATGAATGTGCGTAAACTATCTACGATGCTATAATGCATTAAATAAATACACCTCGTATAAAGCCAATGAAAGAACCACTTTTTCCACTGGTTTTATATATAGGTACAGGTTATAAAGAGAACAAACGTACATATTCTTATAACAAGAAGTAAAATTAACTTCGGGGTTTTATAAATGAACTAAAAAAAGTCTACTGAGATCCCCAGTAGACTTTCTTTTTTGTTATGTATAGTTACTGACTATGTTAAGCAAACTACTCATGATGGATTGGATCATCACTTTACAACTACCTTTCAAGAAACAGAAAAAGCTGTATACCATATACAAGTATAGTTTACATAATACCTCTTTAGAACACACGGCAAAAAAGAACCATCTTGGGAGCTAGATCAGGCCTTGTTTCTTTTTTACTCAGCTTTTTATACCTCCTTGATTTCTCAACGTTCTTTTCAAGTGCATTAGCAAAGTATATGAATAAAAAGTGCACTTTTTATTCATATACTAAACAGCTAAAGTTACTTATATATAAGGAATTGTTACAATTTCATAGACAACGAACGCATTAAAGACATAAATTTCTATGACAATCAGTTCGGTTACTTCAAGTTGCTTCGAATAGAAGGCTTACGTTGTCTTCAACAGGCGCATAAGGCTCTGATAATAATAAAGTGGTTACTATATTTTTTTCTTTCGACCATTTAATGCCCAGTAAAGAAAATCCGTAGATAAACTCACGGATTTTCTTTACAACTCTTTTTCCAAGCAGTTAACTCGATTATGATGCAGCGGCTTAGTGGCATACTGTGTAAAACCAAGGCGCTCCCAAAACAGTTTAGCTCTAGGATTTTGAGACAGAACCCCTAGACGTAGAACGGAAAGCCCCTCTTCTTTTAGTTTCTCTTCAAACGCTAGATACGCCTGCGTTCCGAAACTGAAATTGTGATAGGCGCTATGAATAATAAAAGCTCCAATCCACGGATGATCATCGTTAGGATTTTGTTTCATGTAATCAATAACCCCTACGTATGTATCGTCGGCTTTTATAAAATAACTGTCCGTTTTTTCATTCATATATTCTTTAAAAAGCTCTTCTTCACTCCGCTCTTTTTTACCGTTTTCTAACACGTTATAAGCTTCGTTTGAATTGATAATCTCTGATACAATATATATCGTGTCAGCTGTAACGGGTTCAAATGAGATCATATGTCTTCCCTTCTTTCTCTGTAAAGTAGCTGTATATCGTTGCTTTATCAATTTTACCATTTTTCATTCGCGGAAAGGACGTTAAAACTCTCCATACGCGCGGGATTTTATAAGCAGATACTTGTTTTGTCAGCGCTTGTCTTACTTCAGAAAGAGAAATGTTCTCTAAAACAATTGCTGCACCTACTACTTCTGAACGTTCAGCATCTACTACGCTAAAAACGGCTGCTTCGCTAACGCCCGGTATTTGTAAAAGTAGCTCTTCAATTTCTTCAGCATATACTAAGCTTCCGCTGCTTTTAATTACATTTTTATCTCTCCCTACGATGGTAATGCTTCCGTTTTGAAGCTGAACCGCAATATCGTGCGATGTAACATATCCGTTAAAAAACGAGCGGTTCGTTTCTTCGCTGTCCTTAACAAACCCTTCAAATGCTTGAGTTGTTTTCACAAATAGTGTTCCTTTATCTCCTTTTTCAACTTCTTTTCCACGCTCGTTCAGGATTAAAACGTCTACGCTGTCAACAGGATAGCCTACTGTATGAGGCATCGTTTCAGCTGTATGTGGTGAAAGCACCGTAACAAATCCCATTTCAGAAGATCCGTAATATTCATAAAGAGAGGCAACAGGAAACGCTCGTGAAAATTTCTTTCGAACGGAAGGTGATAATTTATTGCCTACTGAAATCACGGTCTTTGGTAAAAGTCGTTTTTCATTTGGTCTGCTTTGTACATAACGAAGTAACGGAGAAATTAATGCGGGTGTAATGGACATACAGCTAGCTTCCTTGTTAAAAACAGCTGAAGGTGTAAACACTTCTAGCATGATAGCGTGCATGCCGCTGCAAAGCGCATGCAAAACCGGGTAAAGCTGGGCGGAATACGAGATATGTAAAGGAACAAGCACTTTGTCATGTTGCTCTAAAGAAAATATATCCGACCATTCTTGAAAGGATGAAGACCAAGAATAATGCGATTTTACAAACCCTTTTGGTCTCCCTGTTGACCCAGAGGTAAATCCAAATAAAAATAGATCGGATAGTTCATTTACTTGCCGTAAGGGCAGCATCGTTTTCTCTTCTCTTATTCTAGTTAAAGAAGATGTTTTCCATAGCCAATTCGGGGATTGAATAGAAAAATAAGTATCCACTTCAGCCTCTGTTAACTCATTATGTAAAAGCATTACAATTCCACCGGCTTTTAAAATCGCTAAAAATGACACAATAGCTTCTACATTGTTTGGCATGCTTAACGCAACGAGCTCTCCTTTTTCCATCCCTTTTTCTTGCAGCTGTTTTTCGGCTTTGCATACACAATCCCACATTTGACTGTAGCTTAGCTTATTAATAGAATCCGATAGTGCCAGTCCATCAGGCGTTTTTTGGCACTGATTAAAAATTAGTTCTTCAATTCGCTTCATTACTGCGTAAACTCCCTTTTTATTTTACTTTTAGTGTACCGTAAATGTAGATTTGAGAAAAGAAAAATGTAAACTTATATAAAAATAAAGTTGACTAATTTAAGTTTAATAAGATAAGATAGTCATGTTTTATCATACACAACGGAGGTTTGCGATGAAAACAAAAGATATGACGTACGTTGCATTATTTACGGCTGTAATGGGAGCGCTAGGGCTTGTTCCTCCTATTTTTCTATCATTTACTCCCGTTCCTATTACTCTTCAAACGATGGGGGTTATGCTGGCAGGAGGTATTCTTGGGGCTAGGTTAGGCGCATTAAGCCAATTTATTTTTTTATGTTTAGTAGCTGTAGGAGTCCCTTTACTTTCTGGAGGGCGCGGTGGTATGAGCGTATTTTTTAGTCCAAGCGCTGGCTATTTAATCAGCTATATATTTGCAGCTTTCTTTATAGGATGGACACTATCCAAGTTGAAAACCCTTGCGTTTACAAAGGTATTCATAACAAATGTCCTGTTTGGAATTTTGCTAGTTTACGCTTTTGGCATTCCTGTACAAGCGATGCTACTTCACATACCGTTCTGGAAATCTCTTCAATTAAGTTTAGTCTATATTCCAGGTGACTGCATAAAAGCAATCATAGCAGCTTATTTAATTACAAAAGTCCGAAAAGTAGTAACCGTAACTGGTCGTTCCAATACAGCTTCTATGTAAGGAAGTGATGACTTATCTATCAAGCAGCAATTGTAAAAGCGAAGCGTACGGTCATTGGAAAAGAAAACGGTATACTGAAAGATTTTCATGTTCAAGAGCTAACGGCTCCTTTATTAAAACACCTTAGCGCTGGAATTGAACATGAAATTGATGACATTATTTTAGGGAATGTTGTAGGTCCAGGAGGAAACGCAGCTAGGCTATCCGCTTTAGAAGCAGACCTCCCTTTTTCTATCCCGGGAATGACCATTGATCGTCAGTGCGGAGCTGGCTTAGAAGCGATTCGAATGGCGAGCTATTTGATAAAAGCAGGCGCTGGAACGTGTTATTTAGCTGGAGGCGTTGAAAGTACAAGTACTTCTCCTTTTGAAAAAAGAGCACGTTTTTCTCCTGATAAAATTGGTGACCCTGACATGGGAATCGCAGCAGAAAACGTAGCTCAGCGATACAATATATCTAAAGATCAGCAGAACAGATATGCTCTTTTAAGTCATGAAAGAAGCTGGGAGGCTTTTGAAAAAAGGTTGTTTGAAGAAGAAACGCTTCCTCTTCCAAACGTGATGCACGATGAAGCATTTATGAAAAAACGAAACCTAACAAAGCTGCTGCAAAAAGCCAGCCCCGTCTTTTTAAAAAAAGAAGGCACCGTCACTGCAGCAAACAGCTGTGGAATTAACGACGGAGCCTGCATTACACTTGTGATGGAAGAGCAAAAAGCACGGTCCTTAGGCTTTCAGCCCGTTTTGCGTTTTATTGACGCTGATATTTCAGGAGTGTCACCTCTTTACCCTGCTATTGCACCAGTTTCTGCGATTAAAAATATCTTGAAGCGAAATTCTCTTACGATAGATGATATTGACTTATTTGAAATCAATGAAGCATTTGCTGTTAAAGTTGTCGCTTGCATGCAAGAACTGGGAATACGAGAAGAGAAAGTGAATATTCGCGGAGGAGCATTGAATCTAGGACACCCATACGGAGCATCAGGAGCTATTTTAGCTACGCGTCTTTTTTATGAAAGCAAGCGCCGTGACGTGCGATATGTCATAGCGGCTTTAGGAAGCGGAGGCGGAATAGGAACAGCGGTATTATTTGAAGTAATCAAATAATACCGCTGTTTTTATGCCTTTTTTATTACATTATGTTTCATCAAATATTGCTCAATATCTTTAAATGTTTCAATCGGAACAAACGGAACGTTTTGTCCGCGCAGTAAATCTTGCAAAGAATCTTTTGCAAATGTGACGTCTGCATATTTTGCTGGATGCGAATCCGGCTCGCTGTCTCCAGCAAAATAAATCGTTTCGTATGTCTCTTTTAGTTCTTGAATAACAGATGATTTATCGATGCCGTAGCGTTCTGAATGCCATCTGTGAGCAGGGTCTAGACGCAAGTGAACGTTGTTTTGATGGAAATATCCTTCATTTGAATAAACTTCCACTTTTTCAACACCGTATTTATCTAAAATCGGTTTAATATAGTACGTTGTTCCAGCGCTTAAAATATAAAAATCTCCGCCGTTTTTCTGAACAGCTTTAATAAAAGCGGGCACGTATTCATCAATTGGAATATTCGCTACGTCTTCTAAAATTTTCGGTTCTTCTTGGTGAATGGATTGAAAAACAGTAGATAAAAAATCAATATCTTTCATTTCTCCTGCTTTCCATCGGTGGAAAAGTTCTTCACCTTCTGGAAAATACTTTTCAATCACAATCCAATAAAAATCTTTTTTTGAAATTGTTCCATCAAAATCTGATACAAACGCCCATTTTTTCATTCCTTACACACCCTTTGCTACATACTAAGCAGTTCTCGAAGTTCTTCTTCTGTCAAACTAGAAAGCATTGTTTCTCCCGGCTGAATAACCTGTTCGATGAGTTCTTTTTTCTTTTGCTGCAAGCCGTAAATTTTTTCTTCGATAGTCCCTTGAGAAATAAGCTTGATGACCTGCACAACATTTTTTTGCCCAATGCGGTGTGCACGGCCTGCCGCTTGTTCTTCAATCGCTGGGTTCCACCATAAGTCATATAAAATAACTGTATCTGCTCCCGTTAAATTTAAGCCCGTGCCTCCGGCTTTTAACGAGATTAAGAAAATGTCTTGTTCTCCATTATTAAATCGATCCGCCATTTCCACTCGTTCTTTTGATGGCGTTTGACCGTCTAAGTAAAAGTACGAAAGGTTTTCTTTGTGAAGCTCTTCTCGAATAATGTGAAGCATGCTTGTAAACTGAGAAAAGATTAACAAACGTTTTCCGTTGGCAACCGCATTTCTTGTAATCTCAAGCAGCTGCTCTAATTTGCTTGAATACCCTTCGTAATTTTCAACGAATAGGGATGGATGACAGCAAATCTGGCGCAGTCTTGTTAATCCCGCCAAGATCTTCATTCGGTTTTTATTAAAATCTTCACCGGCTAAAGATGATTTTAATTGTTCTAAATAGCCTACATATAACTCTTTTTGTTCTTTAGTGAGCTCAGATAAATGAGTTGTTTCAATTTTATCAGGCAGTTCTTTTAATACATCCTTTTTTACTCGTCGCAGTAAAAATGGTCTTACAATTCGACTGACCTGCTCCGATGACATGTTCTTAAACTTGCGAAGCCCTGGAAATAAACCCGGAAGAATGGTCTGGAAAATTGACCAAAGCTCATCAAGTGAGTTTTCAATAGGCGTACCGCTCAGCGCAAAACGTTTTTCAGCTGAAATAGTCCTAACAGCTACTGCCGTTTTCGTTGTATGATTTTTAATACTTTGAGCCTCATCTAGAATTAAAGCATGAAAATGAAGATGCTGATACAAATCGATATCTTGACGCAGTGTTGGGTAAGATGTAATCCATACGTCAGCTGTGCGTTTTAGCTTCTCCTCACGCTCGCTCGGCGTTCCTGTAATGGTTTGAACCGTTAAATTCGGTGCAAATTTCTCCAATTCGTTGCGCCAGTTATAAATCAAGGAAGCCGGCACAACAATTAAAAAGGCACTGCTATCTTCATCAAGCTCTTTTTCAGATAGGATATAGGCAATGCTTTGAAGCGTTTTTCCAAGCCCCATATCATCAGCCAGAACGCCTCCTAAAGAGTAGTGAGCCAGAGATTTAAACCACTTAAACCCATTGTACTGATAATCACGCAATGATGCCTGCAAGGATTCCGGTACTTCCCAATCCATTTCCTCTGGAGATTTGAGCTGTGTAAGTAACCTTTTAAATGCTGAGCCGAACTTAGCCGCTGATTTATCACCCGCACTCATAATCTCTTCCACTTGCATTCCTCTGTATAAAGGTACTTGCAATGAGTTATCCTTTAAGTCTTTCTCGGTTACGTTCAGCTCACGAAACAGATTTTGAATATGCTCAAAGCCTTCGTTTTCAAGAGGAATAAACGCACCGTTATCTAGACGATGATAGCTTTTCTTTTCTAAAACAGATTTTAAAACATCTTGAACGGTCTGATGATTAATGCCTCCTAAATCAAAATTAATTTCTAATAATCCATTGCTGTTTTTGATGTCAACCGTTGTTACTGGCGCAGAAAAATCCGTATAAGCATAATCTTTCATCTCATCCGTAATATACACATCCGCTATTTCATCAAGCTTTGGAACAATATGAAACAAAAAATCATATAAAGATGATTCATCTTGATTTAAATACAGCTGGTTTTTATAAATGTTTAAAGGAGCTGTTTCAATTAAATCCATCACGCGGTCTTCTTTTTCTAAATCTCGTATTAAGATTTTATCGTACTTTTCAGGTTGAGGTGAAAATGGATTAATTGAAATCTCTCCATAATGGTACCGAAGCGTCACAAACAGCTGTTCATCTTCCTGGTCAATAAATACTTTTGCTTTTAGTTCAGGTGCAATAATCTGATGGGATACTTCTTTTGCGATATCCACTTTCCCCACTTTTTTTAGTCCTGGAACGACGTGAGATAAAAAATTTCCCATCTGCTCTTCTGCTATAGGTACGACTGGCTTCAAAGGCGCCGTTTTTCGAAGCCCTTCAAGAAGCATACGCTGATCTTGAGATAGCTCATAAAACGTCCCCTTTAAAAATAGCCACCCGTATCGATCAAAAAACGAAGCTTGATGAAGCTCCGTAAAGTCGAGTTCAAATCCAGCTGCCGGGTGCTTATTTAACTGAAACGAAAAAGGAGCTGAGCTTTCAGCAAAGATAATATTTTCATATGAGTGCCCGTCATGAATAAATGTAAAGTTCCGATCTTTGAGCAATTGAAATAACTCTTTGGCTATGATGGAGGGAATGATTAGTTCTCTGTTATTTGCAGACGAACGATACATAGAATAAGAATGTTTATAAAATGATTCATTTGTCATAATATCCATCAGCAGCTCAATGATTTTCTTATCTTCTTCTATAAAAAAATGTTCCGCCGGGTCATATTCGAAGCGCTTGGTAAATTCGTGAGTTTGGAATTCTTTAGCGTCTGTTAAAAATTCTTGAATGTTTTTTACTACATACGTCCGGTCGACGCCCACTTTCATTTCAAGCGCTACGTACATTCCTTCTGAACGTAAAAATTCTTCTGAGTAAGACTTACAAATAAATTCTACTTTCAACGGATCTTTATCTGCATATTTCTTATGGTCGCTTATGGTTTGCTGATAGCTCGAAAATAAGTCGATAAAATGATTTACATTTTCGTATTCTTTGCTTTGGCGAAAAGGCTTTGTTTTGATTGGCTGCGGCTTTGCGCGCTCATCGCAAATGGTTAATAAAACAGCTACTTCGTGTTTGCATTCTGAAAACTCGTGATAAGCAGGACAATCGCAGAATGAATAAAAAGAATTTCCTTTTTGTTCAACCATTACGGTATACATTTCCGCACCTCGAACGGATGCTGTCCACGTAGTGGTCTGTTCGTTGTATTCCAAATCAAGCACACGCCCCTGCTTGTAATACGTGTGTCCTCTATAGTACGTTCTGCTTGAGTACGAATCTTTTAATTGTTCTTTGTTTAATGTTTTATTTATCATCGCTTCACAATCTTCCAATCGCATAACAGTCAATGCTGTTGCTGTTTAATTTCTATTCAGAACAAATAATGTCCAACGTCATAAACGTTGAACATTATTTGTCAATTCCTCTATTATAACATGCAACAGACATTATAAAACACTCTTAAGCAGTGCAGACTGTTTTCGCTGTTTTCTTTTGTAGAGTATCCAGCCTGCTCCGGCGGATGATAATAAAAGCAGGCTAAGTCCTGAAAAAGCAAGTCCTATATGATCATTAGTCGTAACGTACGTAAAGAAGAAAATCAATAAAATACGAATTCCTAACGTAATAAAGCGAAAACAGCTGTCCACTCTTCCCACGATAGTATTCGGTATTTTCTGCATCATAAACGTATTTCGAGCTACTCTTGTACCTGCATTTGCAAAAGCAAGGAAAAATACAATAGAAAAGTAAATGGGCAGAAGCTTCATAAAGAAGATGATAGATATTCCGAGTGCAAAGAGGCTTATATTAAGCATAATGGCTAGCTCAGTGCCTGTTCTTTTCATAATAGATACGATGAATATCCCTGCGGTTAATGCTCCGAAACCATATACGGCACTCTCAATCCCATATGCTGCTGGACTTGCGTTTAATTCTTGAGTCAGATAAATAGGAAACAAATAGTTCGTCATCATTACAGCAACGAAAGGCATAAAAGAAAGCAGTAAAAAAATAGATACCGAGCGATTTTCTTTTATAAATGCTAATCCCTCTTTCATCGCAGTGTGTTTTTTATCGCTTCGTTCCCTGCTTTGTTTATATGGAATACTCAATAGAAAAAGGAATGCAGCTATATACGTAGCTGCATCGACTATTAAAATCCATTGAAGTGACCAACAAGTAATGACTAGACTGGCCAGAGCGCCTGCAAGCATACTCGATAGCTGGCCTTGTATTTCCATAATACTGTTTAATGATTGAAACGCATCTTTTGAAAAAACTTCTTGATTTAATGCAAAAATCGTTGGATAAAAAAACGTGTAGTAAAGGTTTCCGGTTCCGTACAAAATGATGTAGTGAATGGTTGAATAGTCTGTCATAAAACCAACGATCACAAATAGCATGACCGTGATAAAACCTATCAATTCTACGGTTAACAACATTTTCTTTCGTGACATTCGATCAATAAGAACACCTATATACGGAGTAGCCACAAAGCTAATCACCGTCATCATCAGCATAATCACGCCAAATAGTTTATTTCCATCTGGAGATGCAACTAACAGTAAAGGAATGGCAAGCATCGTAATACCGGAACCAATAGAAGATAAAACATTCGCAGCTACTACGGCTTGAAAGCGACGGTCCTTATAAAGCGCCTTCATCAAACATTTTGCTTAGCTTCTAAAATTTGCTTAGACACTTGTGTATACATAGTCAGCTCATTAACTAATTCATGAATTCCGTCAGCTGCGTTTTTTCGTAAAGTCCCTTTTTCCAGGATGTCTGCAGGGTCTAATACCAACTGCTTAGATAGAACATTCGCACACAAGGCGCGTGTAACGGTTCTAAGGTTATTTAAAGCATTAATGCCTCCTTTTCCTCCTCCTGATACTGCTAAAAGTGCTACGGGCTTATGCACAAAATACGCACTGTTTAAGAAGTCAAACGCGTTTTTTAACGCTCCGCTCATAGCTCCGTGGTACTCGGGCGTCGCAAGTAAAATACCATCCCCTTTTTCTATTTTTTTAATCAGCTCTTGTACTTCTTCTGTTTCATACTGATGAGGTTCACCTGTGAAGATAGGAAGTGATAATTGGCTTAAATCTAAAAAAGAACTTTGATAGCTTTTGTGAATCTCTCTCGTCACTTGTGTTGTTCGGCCTGTTTCTCTGGGACTTCCGTTGATAATAAGTATGTTCATGCTTATCTACTCCTCTGTCGTTTGATTATATATAGTATAGGGATGATTGAACTTTTTTTCGTCATGCTATTGGTAGAAAGAAAGCTACCAATATAGACGGAGAAGCACAGAGAAAAACCTACGACTAAAGTCGTAGGTTAGGAAATGCCGTGCTGCACAGCATATAGAGCAGCTTGCGTGCGGTCTTGAACACCGAGCTTCGATAAAATATTAGACACATGTGTTTTTACTGTTTTTTCTGTAATATGTAAGGAAGCCCCAATTTCTTTGTTGCTTTTACCTTTTGCAATTTCTTTTAATACGTCTTTTTCTCGTTTCGTTAAGTGGTCAATAAAATTGACTTTCTTTTCGCTGCTTTTGGTTAACCGTGTTAGCAAGTGCGTAGTGACTTTGGGATGAAGCTGATTTTCTCCGTTCATTAGCTTTCGAATTGCGGCTACAAGTTCATCTGGATCGCTTTCTTTTAGCTGATAGCCTGAAGCTCCTGCTTCTAATGCCGGTATCACGTGATCTTGATCTGAAAAGCTTGTTAGAATCATGACTTGTATATGCGGCGCTTGTTTTTTTAGTTCTTTTGTTGCTTCGATTCCATCTAGAACCGGCATTGATAAATCCATTAACACAATATGAGGCTCTAGAGATGTCGCTAGCTTTAAAGCTTCCTCTCCGTTAGAAGCTTCTCCTACAACTTCTAAATCAGGCTGCGTTTGTAAGAAAAAGACAAGTCCTTTTCGGACGACATGGTGATCATCTGCGATTAAAATCTTTATTTTCATGTGCGCTCCTTTCCGTTATGAAAGAGGAATAGATACTTCCACAACCGTTCCGTTTCCTATACTGCTTGTAACAGATAGATTCCCATTTAATCTGTTTATTCGCTCCTGCATGGTTTTTAACCCAAGCGTCGGCAACTCTGCTGAAGGGCTATATATAAATCCATTGCCGCTATCTTGAATTTTCATAATTACCTGTTCTTTGCTTATATTTACGTTTAAATGTACCTCTGCCGTACCCGCATGCTTTCGGCAATTATTAAAAGCTTCTTGTCCGACTCTCCACAGTGTCTCTTCAATCACAGCAGGCAAAACGGACACTCCTTTAATTTGTTCTTCTATGTTAAGCCCTAGCATTTGACCATAGCTTTTTAACGCACTGACAATGCCGTTTTCTAATCCTTGAGGACGAAGCTGCCAAATTAAAGCTTTCATTTCCACTTGAGCATGCTGAGCAGTTTCTTGGATTAAGGAAAAAGTCTCTTTTAACTGCACATCTTTCGCTAGGCTGCTTCCGGCTTTGGCTGTGACATTAATTGAAAACAACAGCTGATTAACAGAATCGTGAAGGTCTTTTGCCAGCCTGTTTCTTTCTTCAATAAGTTTTACTTCCTGCTGAGATTGAGTCAGCTTAATCCGCTTGATAGCCGTGCCAATTTGAAGAGCGACGGATCCTAATAAATCAAGCTCTCGCTGTTCAAAATGAATTTTATGAGGGGCAGCTACATTTAATAATCCAAAGCGTTCATCCCCTGCTTGTAAAGGAACCGTTGCGTGATGGGTAATGTCGTGTGTATCTCCCCACTCATAAATGACGGAATCTTCAAGTCTTTTGCACTCCATAATATTAGATGCTTTTTGAAGCCGGCCATCCATATACCGATCAACACACCAGCAGCTTCCGTTACACATAGGCTGAGCGGTTTTATTTAATAAAGCTGACGGCAAATGCTGAGCGGCAATCATCTCATGTTTTCCATTTTCATCAATAAAAAAGATCCATCCTGTTTGTAAATCTGTTATTTGCAGCAGTTTTAAAAGAGCATCGTGAAGCATTGTATGTAAATTAGTGCCTTCATTTAAAATCTCGGCAATGTCTTTTAAAATCTTAAGCTCTGAAATATGATCTTTTTCCATAGCCTCTCTCCTATATGATGTATTTTCCATTTTTTATTTTATCACAATTAAAGACGATTCCGGCTAATAGACCGTTATTTTTAAGGTGTTTTCGCTTAGGTATGTAAGAGTTTTTGACATCAATAATAAAAAATTCAAAAAGTATGTCAGGTAGTTTAACAATTAGCTAGAGTCTTTACGTAAAACGAACTATAATACAGATAATTCACGTAAGAAAAGAAAAAACGAAAGGAAATGAGAAGAGAAAAATATTAAAATTAATATGTTGAAAACGCTTCCAAATATGAAGGCATAGTGCTATTATATAATTATTAACAGAATAGGGATGTGAGAAAGATGAATAAATTATTTTTAGAAGAGTTACGATACATTATCTTGTGTGAAGTGCCTATGACAAAGTACCGAGTAGAGCAGCTTCAAGACAAATTTGATCAAAGCCCCTACTTAATTAATGAACTTTATCAACTCCTATTCGAAAAGCGTCACATTTTAGCTTTCGTTGATGATATTGAATCATCCCTGTATGACTATATTGTGAATAAAGAAATGATGGATGCTAAAACCTATTATGGAGCTATTACACACGTAGCAAATCTTTTCAGCGAAACGCCTACATATATAAAATGCAAAATAAAAAAATATAGAGAGTCTTCGATTTCAAGTATCAGTGCCTAAAAGTTGCGCACAGCTGATTCAAATAAAAAGCAAAAAAAGAAATCCTAGCACAAGGGTTTCTTTTTTGTACCACTAACCTATAGGGAGGAAAATAAGATGAAGACATTTTTTATCACGAATCGTTATTCGTTTCTTGAAACGCAAGTAAATGAATATATGCAATCGTTACTGGTAAAAACACCTGAACAAGTTATTTTATATTTCGAAAGGCAAATTCGGAAGTATAAATTGTATTTACAGAAAAAACATCATTATCCAGAGTGTATGGTTCAATCTATCCACCGTTTGATTGAAGAATATTCATTAATTATCATTAGAGTAAAAAAATATATTAGCTATCAAAACAAGCTGATGAATAAACAGCTATTAGAGCCGCAGTAAAACGAATCATTTTTTATGGTTCGTTTTACTGCGGCTCTGCTGTTTTACTCCTCATATTTTAGCAGTAAATGCAGAACAGCTGGACGTTCTTCAAGATTTTTGTATGAGTGTACATGACTTCCTTCAAATTTTATAGAGTCAAATTGTTTTAGCTCGTATAGCTCTTCTTCTATTTTCATTTCGATTCTTCCTTCCATTACCGTGGCTACTTCAATTAACCCTTTATGATGAGGTTCAGGACAGTATGTAGCGAGAGGAGAAAGAAAGGCTCGGTACATTTCAATAGTTGAATCTATTTGATTTTGAAAAATAAATTCTACTTTCCACGCTTCGTCCGGTCCTTTGAGAGAAAAACCTTCTCCGCACTTAGATACAGCCACTGAAGGTTGTACTGACACTAATTTAGTTAAAGGGATATTTAAACCTGTTGTTATTTTCCACATTACTCCTAGGGTTGGATTAGTCTCCCCTCTTTCAATTTTCCCTAACGTGAGTTTGCTGACTCCCGTCCTATCTGCTAATTCATCGAGTGTGAATTCTCGCTGTGTTCTTATTTTTCTAAGCTCGTTGCCTACCTTTTTCATCATTTCTTCTGAATGCATTTTTACCTTCCTTTCTTTTGTATATTATGGTACACTTTTTTTATATCTAAGTATACTATAATATATATTTAGGTATTTTTATTAATTAGGAGGAAAAAGTATGAAAGCAATTTTATGGGGGCTTCTCTCGTCCATGTTCTTTTCTGCTACATTTATTGTGAATCGTGCCATGAATGTATCTGGAACAAGCTGGGCTTGGACAGCATCTCTTCGTTTTTTATTAGCACTACCTATTTTACTCATTTTAGTACTTGTACAAAAGAAGTTTACACCATTATGGATGGAAATGAAAAAACATCCTTTCGCTTGGTTAGGTTGGGGAACTCTTGCAGGAATTGGATTTTATTCATTATTAAGTTTTTCTTCGCTTTTTGGACCGTCATGGCTCATAGCTGGAACGTGGCAAGTAACGATCTTGGCAGGTGCGCTCATTTCTCCCCTTTTCTATGTAACTATTCAAACTGCAGACGGAAACAAAAAAGTAAGAGGAAGCATTCCACTCAAAACGCTTGGTATTTCAACGTTTATTTTAGCGGGTGTGATTCTCATGCAAGTTAAAGAAGCTGAAAACATCACGCTTTCGCAGTTTGTGTTGGGTTTTCTCCCTGTCGTCATGGCTGCTTTTTTATATCCGCTTGGAAATCGAAAAATGATGGAAGTTTGCAAAGGGAAATTAGATACATTTCAACGTGTTTTAGGTATGGCTATCGGCAGTATACCGCTAAGTATCATCTATGCGATATATGGATTTTATACAACTGGTATGCCAACAGCTCCTCAATTTTCTCAAGCCTTTATCTTAGCAATGAGTTCAGGTGTAATTGCTACGATGACGTTCTTTTACGCAACAGACTTGGCAAAAGAAAATTTAGGTTTGCTTGGAGCGGTTGAAGCAACTCAATCAGGCAGCATGATTTTTACCGTGCTTGGCGAAGTGTTTTTATTAAATGGCCGTATGCCAACAGGGATTGCGTTAGCTGGTATGACGATAATCGTAATTGGAATGATTATGAACAGTATGCTAAACAAAAAAACAAAACTGTCTTCGGCTGCCCCGTCACGTACTCTATCAAAATAAAAAAAGAGGAGATGAAAATCTGTTTAAAGGTTTTCATCTCCTCTTTTTAATATTCGAGATGATTGTTCCAATAGCGGCTCCAAAGCACAGGGAATCGCATCTGTAAACCATCCTCATCATCTTCATCCCAATCAAGATCCAAATCTTGCTCATCGTACCACACTGGATCAAACTGGTCATATTTATCATAATAATAGTCGTTATCTAAACCTGTCTTTTCTTCGTAAGCTTCACATGCTACAGAAAGTAATTCTTCTAATTGAGGAGCATAGCCTTCTGCTTCTAGTGGTTTAAGTACAGAAATCATCGTCTCAGGAGATTCAATCGCTTTATAATATATGTCTTTTCCCTGATATAAAAGCCACGCTCTAAAATAATCAAAACAATCATCTGAACAACCGCCCATTACAATATAAGCTGCTGCCCACAATGAAGAAGTATAGGATTGATCAAAATGCTGATTTAATAGCTGATCAAAGCGAAAAATGTCCTTTTCAGAACGCTTCGCTAGCGTGGAGCGGAGCCATTCCATTTGCTCGTCGACATCTAATTTTGTCTTCGCCTTTTTTATCAGTTCCCAAAAGAGGGTCTCTGACATCGTACTGTCTTTCATTACTTGCATTGAACAAGTTAAAGGCTTATACCCTTTCTTCAATTTTGCACGAATCAGCTTTTCAGCTTCCACTTCACAAGCTTCTGCGGAAGCAAACTCTTTTATTTGCATGCGACCGGCTGTATCAACTTTTCCAAAGTGAATGATTAACTTGCTGTCTCTTCTTT
Organism: Priestia sp. VA7; assembly: GCF_055710015.1. Classification (NCBI taxonomy): domain Bacteria; kingdom Bacillati; phylum Bacillota; class Bacilli; order Caryophanales; family Bacillaceae; genus Priestia; species Priestia sp. VA7. The sequence continues at coordinate 941,163 of NZ_JBVQPN010000003.1, read as the reverse complement.
CAACTTTCCAAAATTTATTCGATTGCTTATCTTTATACACTAAGGTTATTTGCATGATACATTCCCCTTTTTCATCCTACTACTATTGTGAATATTTCTCTTTTTACAAGTTATGTAGAGCCATGGCGCTTCATAATCCCTTTTCTTTGCTTTTTAACATGTTTCAGTTGATTTTACTATTGCTGAGGTCGTTTAAATATTGAGCAATGAACACAAATTTGTGTAATATGTTCATTAGTTGTTTTTTTGTTGCATTTACAACATTTTGTTTTTCCTTTATACTCTTTTATATCAGATATCTTTATTATACAAAAAAGAATCATAAATTCGCAGCAAAGGAAGGATTTTCGATGAAAATTAAGCAAATTACAACAAAAGAGCAGCTTGAAGAAGTATTTCATATACGTAAAACAGTGTTTGTTGAAGAACAAGGCGTGCCATTAAAAGATGAATTTGATGAACATGAGAAAACGGCAAAACATATGTTGATTTACTATAACAATGAACCGGCAGCTTCTGGTAGATTCCGCATAGTAGACGATTACGCCAAAATAGAGCGGATATGCGTATTAAAGGAATTTAGAAAATACGGGCTCGGAAAAGAAGTGGTGGCCAGCTTAGAAGAAGCAGCGAAAAAAGAAGGATTAACTCAAGCTAAGCTTCACGGTCAAGTTCAGGCTGAACCTTTTTATCATAAATTAGGCTATAAGACGGTTTCAGATGTCTTTATGGAAGACGGTATCCCACACGTTATCATGAAAAAAGAATTTTCTTGTTAAAAATGCTTCTTTGCACAGTTACTTTAATAAAGAAAAAGGCTCTCAGCAGAGAGCCTTTTTTGTGCTATTAGATTTTCATAATTCCACCTGTGCTAGCAGAAGTTACAAGTTTAGAATATCTTGCAAGATAGCCTTTTTTCACTTTCGGCTCAAAGCCTTTCCAGTTTGCTTTTCGTTCTTCCCAAACATCTGGAGAAACTTGAACGTTCATCGAACGATCCTCAATGTCAATCACGATGTGGTCGCCATCTTCTACAAATGCTAGCGGTCCGCCTTCAGCAGCTTCTGGAGACGCGTGGCCAATTGATAATCCACGGGAAGCCCCAGAGAAGCGTCCGTCCGTTAATAGCGCTACTTTTGCGCCTAGTCCCATTCCCATAATTTGAGAAGTTGGAGCTAGCATTTCAGGCATTCCCGGTCCGCCTTTTGGTCCTTCATAGCGGATGACTACAACATGTCCTTCTTTTACTTTTCCGTTAGCAATACCGTGCAGCGCCTCGTCTTGAGACTCAAATACAATTGCTGGTCCTTCGTGGCGAGTAATGCCGTCTTGAACACCGCCTGTTTTAATGATTGCGCCGTCTGGAGCTAAGTTACCAAACAATACAGCAAGTCCGCCTTTTTCGGTGAACGGCTTATCGATTGGATGGATAACGTTATAGTCTTTTACATCGCATCCGGCAATGTTTTCTCCTAGCGTTTTTCCAGTAACCGTCATCGTATCTAAATGAAGAGCTCCTTCTTTTTTAGATAGCTCGTTTAAAGCAGCCGATACGCCTCCTGCTTCATGTAAGTCCTCAATAAATACATCCGAAGCCGGAGCGAGTTTTGCCAGGTGAGGCACGCGTTCCGCTACTTCATTAATACGCTCTAACGGATAATCAATTTCAGCTTCATTCGCAAGAGCTAGCGTATGAAGAACTGTATTTGTAGAACCACCTAACGCCATGTCTAAAGCAAATGCGTTATCGATTGCTTTTTCTGTTACGATATCACGTGGTTTTAAATCTAATTTAATTAATTCCATAAGCTGTTTAGCTGATTTTTTAACAAATTCTCTACGTTCAGGAGCAACTGCTAAGATTGTACCATTTCCAGGTAAAGCAAGTCCTAACGCTTCAGCTAAGCAGTTCATTGAGTTCGCTGTAAACATTCCTGAACAAGATCCGCATGTCGGACAGCCAAATTGTTCTAATTCAAGTAATCCTTTATCATCAAGTTTACCAGCTTGATGAGCTCCTACGCCTTCAAATACTGAAGAAAGAGAAATCTTACGACCGTCGCTCGTTACGCCAGCCTTCATTGGTCCGCCGCTAACAAAAACTGTCGGAATATTCAGACGTAATGAAGCCATTAACATCCCAGGCGTGATTTTATCACAGTTTGGAATACATACCATTCCATCAAACCAGTGAGCAGATACTACCGTTTCAACTGAGTCAGCAATGATTTCACGACTTGGTAATGAATAACGCATACCGATATGTCCCATCGCAATACCGTCATCTACACCGATAGTGTTCATTTCAAAAGGTACGCCACCAGCTTCGCGAATCGCATCTTTTACGATTTTACCAAACTCTTGTAAGTGAACATGACCTGGTACAATATCAATATATGAATTGACAACCGCAATAAACGGTTTGCCGAAATCCTCTTCTTTTACACCAGCTGCACGCAGTAGGCTGCGGTGCGGTGCTCTGTCGAATCCTTTTTTGATCATGTTACTTCTTAATTCTGCCACAATAATTCCCTCCGTATTCATCTAACCTATTAAAAACTAAATCTTTTTAAATTATTTAATAATTTTTAATATAAATACTAATTTAACAAATCACACAAAGGTTTGTAAAGGTTTATGACAAAATAATCATTTTTTATTTTAAAATAGTAAAATCACCTGCATAAATTAGTATAATATATACATATATCCCTTATTTTACAGGAAAGCAGAAGGTGGGTGCTGAGCATGAAACAATCCTTTTACTACAGAGGTCATCAGGAAAAAGAAATATTCGCACAAAAATGGGATCTTGAAAACAATTCTGCAAAAGGCGTTGTCCAAATAGCCCATGGGATGGCCGAACATATTGGACGCTACGAATACTTTGCTAATGTATTAACTCAACATGGCTACATCGTATATGGAAATGATCACCGAGGTCACGGTCAAACAGCTTTAAAAGATGAAGACAAGCGTTTTTTTGCTGAAGAAAATGGTTTTGATACAGTAGTCTACGACGTGATTGCTCTGACTAAGCACATTTCAACGGAACACTCCGGCTTACCAATCTTTCTTTTCGGTCACAGCATGGGGTCTTTTCTAACGAGAAGATATATTCAATTGAATACAGAGCACATTCATGGTGTGATACTCTCAGGTACTGGCAGCATTCCTTCCCTTTCACTGCAGGGCGGCATATTAGCTGCGCAAATAGAGATAAAGAGAAAAGGGTTACGATCTCCTAGCCCTTTGCTTGATAAGCTCTCTTTTGGACAATACAATAAATCATTTCATCCTGCTCGGACACCTTTTGATTGGTTAAGTCAAGATAATGAAGCTGTAGATTTATATGTAAATGACCCTTATTGCGGAGGAGTTTTCACAGCGGGATTTTTCTATGACTTATTAACAGGAATCAAACAAATCTCTAACTTAGCTAATATAAAGCTAGTCCCATCAAGCCTGCCTGTTTATTTAATATCTGGAGAACATGATCCAGTAGGCAGCTATACAAAAGGTGTACTCAAAGTATATAACGACTTAAAAAAAGCCGGATTGCAGGATGTAAGCTACCGCTTTTTTACACAGTGCCGTCATGAGTTGCTTAATGAATTAAATAAAGATGAAGTGATAGAAGATATACTAAATTGGCTTGACGTGCAAATGGACAAAAAAAAGGTTCGTGTCTAAACACGAACCTTTTTTTTATTAAGCAAATACAGATGTTAATACAGGTACTACTTGTTTTTTACGTGATACAACGCCTTCTAAGACAGCTGTATTGTTTTCAAGCGTTACGTTGTATGCTTCTTCTACTTTTGAAGCAGCAGAACCTAATGCTAATGCAGTAGAGTTGCTGTTTAAAATATCTGTAACAACTAAAAGGAATAATTGTAATCCTTTTTCTTCGATTGTTTTAGTAATCGCTTCTTCCAATTCAACTTTGCGCACTAAAACGTCGTTTACGTCAATTGCATTCACCTGTGCAATTTCAACTTTGCTTGTGCCCATGCTGAATTCTTTAGCATCTAATGAAATTAATTGTGAAGCTGTTTTATCGCCTAAGTCAGCTCCAGCTTTTAGCATTGCTAATCCGTATTCTTCTGCATCTACGCCTGCAATTTCCGCTAATTCTTTAGCAGCTGCAACGTCTTGGTCTGTGCAAGTTGGTGATTTGAATAATAAAGAATCAGAAATGATAGCTGATAGCATAAGACCTGCGATGTTAGATTCGATTTCTACGCCGTTTTCTTTATACATCTTGTTTAAGATCGTTGCCGTACATCCAACTGGCTCTGCACGATAGTATAAAGGATCTGCTGTTTCAAAGTTAGCAATACGGTGATGATCAATTACTTCAAGCACACGAACTTGATCAATATCGTTTGCACTTTGCTGGCGTTCGTTGTGGTCCACTAAAATAACTTCATTTGTTTCTTTAGATACTTCATCAACGAAACGTGGTAGTTCAGCGTTGAACTTTTCAAGAGCAAATTGCGTTTCGCCGTTAATATCGCCTAATCGAACTGGTTCAGCTTCTACACCTAATTTATTCTTTAAATCAGCGTATGCAATTGCAGAACAGATTGTATCTGTGTCAGGATTTTTATGTCCAAAAATTAACGTCTTTGCCATCTTAAATCTCTCTCCTTCTTACGTATGTAAATAGCATTCTTGCGTAAAGTTAGTTAATTCGTTCACGCAACATTGCCATTTTAACATAAACTTTTACATTATTTTAATTTTTTTGCGAAAAATGATGTTCATCCGCAGATATTTTGCCATTTTGTATCTTTTCCATAGTAAAAACACCTCTATTTCCGATATAAATAGAGGGTTTTATAAGCTCATTATATAAAAGTTAGCGATAAAACACAAGCTCTCTCTCTATCACTTGATAGATAACTTAAACGCAGTATCTTGCCACTTTTGATAAAGAAAAAGTAGAACAGCAATAACCATTATTAGTACAAATAATAAAAAATGATTCATTTCCTTCAGTGTATAAATGTCTAGCTTTTCAAAGATAGGACTCATGACAAATGCCTGAAATAAATCGAAAGCTGCATTGATAATCATAAACATCCAAAAGCCAGGATAGGTAAAATAAAAAATAAAAAGTGTGCCTATTATAAATATGCCAAAAGGAAAAGGCGTCATCTTAACAAAGAAAAAAAGAGTTTTATTCACTTCCCGCCAGTTAAAGCGATCTGCAATTTGAAAAACATCGTTAACAATACCACTCGGAATAGTGATACAGCCATATACCGCTTTACTCGCTCTTTATCAACTGCAAAAAGCAATAGCCAAGGACCAATAAAAAACAACCACATTACAATTTGCGCCATGAACATTCCACCTTTCATTTCAAAAAAAGAGAATATACATTACTCTGTCCTTATTTATGTAAAACAACCAAAAAAAGCACCCTATATGAAGGGGTGCTTTTTTGGTTATCGTCGCGGTGTAAAGTTGAAATGTTCATTTACGATAGCTCCTAGCTCTTCAAGAAACTGCTGAGCAGTCATTTCCTCTACGCTTTGGGTATACCATGCAAGCTGAGATTTTTTATGAACATTGTTGTAATATACATCTCTTGACCAATATGTTTTTGATCGGTATGTATAATTAAAGTGAATGAATAGTTCACTCCCGTCTGGAGACTGCAACAACACGCGGTAATGTGGATTACGACGATTTTTATCTAAACTCATTTCTTTGATTTGCGCTAACATTATTCACCTCTAAAGCCATTACTTAATCATTTAAAGGTAAATGCCATACCACGCTATATCCTAGCTCTGCCATCAACTAGAAAATCATATATTTTCTAAAATTCTACACGATATAGGACAAAAGAGGAAGAGATAATTTATTGAGGGACGTGTAAAGTTTCATATAAATCTTTTAGTTGCTCAGGGTATTGAGACCTTACGTAATAACCCGTAGGACGGTGCTCGATTAAATGAGAAGCAAACAAATAGACGATGAGCACGTGCATTTGTTCATCTGAGGTTTCTTGGCTTAATTTTCTTTCGAGTCGTTCAGCTAAGTGTGAAGCCAGCTGTTTAATTTTTTCATCATGTGATAAAAAAAGCATTTTGTTCTCCCCCTTATAACGAATAAATAATGCTGTGAATTTCAATAAAGACAAAGTATTACTTTTATAAGGATAATTATATTTTATTTTACAATAAAAGTATATAAGTGGTTCTAAATATTCAAAAAATAACTTGTTTCTTTTGGACTATTTGGTAACAAACAAAAAAAGAAGCGGGAGCTGTCCCGCTTCTTTTACGTAAAAAGATATTCGATTACCGAAATTTATTCTACTTCCACTGCCCAGCCGAATGGATCTTCCACTGTACCATTTTGAATACCTGTTAGAGTGTCATACAGTTTTTGTGATACTTCTCCCGTGTTTCCATCGTTGATAACCATTTTCTCGTTATTCCAAAATAGTTCGCCAATTGGAGAAATAACTGCAGCTGTACCTGTTCCAAATGCCTCTTCTAGTTTGCCTTCGGAATAAGCTTGCTTAATTTCTTCCATAGAAATACGGCGCTCAGTTACAGGCATATCCCAGTGTTTTAGCAGCTCAATGATAGATTTACGCGTAATTCCTTCCAAAATGCTTCCGTTCACAGATGGCGTTACTACTTCTCCATCGATTTTGAAGAAAATATTCATGCTTCCTACTTCTTCAATGTATTTGCGTTCAACTCCGTCTAACCACAGTACTTGTGAATAGCCTTTTGAGTCAGAAAGCTGCTGAGCTTTTAAGCTTGAGGCATAGTTTCCGCCTGTTTTAGCCGTCCCTGTCCCTCCGGCTACAGCACGAACAAATTCGCTTTCAACCGCAATTTTTACAGGGGCAATCCCTTCTTTATAATATGAACCAACTGGAGAAAGAATAATGATAAATTGATAGCGGTCAGATGGCGCTACTCCTAAGTAAGGCTCTGTTGCGATGACAAACGGGCGAATGTATAGTGATGTACCTTCAGCAGTAGGAATCCATTCGCGGTCAATTTTAATCAGCTGTTTTAACGCTTCTAGCGCTAAGTCTTCATCAACATGAGGAATACAAAGACGATCGTTTGATTTATTTAAACGTTTGAAGTTCTCATCTGGTCTAAATAATAATACTTGCTCTTTTTTTGTTACATATGCTTTTAGTCCTTCAAAAACAGACTGCCCGTAATGAAAGATCATGGATGCCGGATCTAATGTGATAGGTTGATAAGGTACAATACGAGCATCGTGCCATCCTTGGCTTTCTGTATAATCCATAATGAACATATGGTCCGTGAAGATTTTCCCGAATTGCAATTGATCAGATTGCGGCTTTTCTTTTTTTGTTTGACTTAGTGTTACATCGATTGAATAAGTTGTCATAGCTGTTTCTCCTTGCTCTTTATATTTACGGGTTTTTCGCTTAAACCTCTATATAAGTTACATTGTACAACTTTAGGGAAGCGTGTCACAATAGTTAGAGACGAAAAATTCTAAAAATTTTATAAAAATTATAAAGAAATAGCACCTAATAGTATTAAGTGCTGAATTGAAAAGGTTTTCTTTCTAAAAAAACTATTTCTACATTTTATTTACAACTATTTATAAACCAATTTTCACTCGAAGCTTTTCATCTTGTATTGAAAATTGTTTGATTTTCCCCACTGGAATGACCTTCACTTTATCAATTTCATTGAGATTGATATGAATTTGTTTTTCTTCATACGTAGTAACAGGCGGCTTGTGAAAAATTCGATAGTTGATCCAATTTTGATTAAGAGGTTTCATTTCATGGATTTTGAATAGAAGCGTACGTTCTTTTGCCTCAAGAGGTTCTAGCACAATGGAAAATGGAATTCTCACCAGAAATTTTTTAATAATTCCATTCACGTGAATATAGGAGTCTTGAAATGAAATAGAAAATTGCTGAATTTGATCTTGCTTTGTCATTTGCTTTTGAAAAATTCGCATGAGCATAGAAGCGGATATAGGAACGGTTACCCCGCTTTCAGCCATCTTTTCTTTCATTTTTGCCTGCACATCATCACTAATTACATCGTTTAGCTTTCTCTGTACCCAATCCTTCATGGTGCACCTCCGCTATGAAGTTATCTTGCTGTTTCCTCTAACGCACGAATTGAAGATGTTAAATGGTTTGACACGTCGGCAAGGCGATCTTTTGTCAGTTTATCTTCTCCAAGGTAGATAGGTTTTCCAAAGGAGATAACAAGAGGACCCTTTGAAAATAGTTCTTTTACATTTGCAGGTCCTTTGTAAACTGCGGGTACAATAGGAACCTTTGCCATGCTCGCTATAGTGACTGCTCCTTTTTTTAAGGGAACGTCTTCCTCTGTTCGCGTGCCGCTAGGGAAAATCCCGACGATATGTCCTTCTTTTGCTAATTTAATAGGTATTTTAATGCTGCTGGGTCCCGGGTTGTTACGATCTACTGGGAATGCGTTGAGTTTTTTTAATACATTACTAGTGAGTATATGATTAAAAAGCTCCTTTTTTGCCATAAAATGAATTTGGTGAGGCAAAACAGCCGCACCAAGCGCTACAACGTCTACCCATCCCTTATGCGAACAAGCGATCACAAAGCCTGTATCCATTGGCAGATACTCTCTGTTCCTTACGTGGAGCTTCCCTCTCCTTTTCAATAAAAATTTACATGTGTGAGCCGCGACATTATACATAAATGTTTCCTCTTCTCTCTATTATTTGAAAATATATACAAAATTATATCACTTGATATTAATATCTGGTATCAAAAGATAAATGTAACATCTTTTTACACAATAGCTTACCTGCTTCTATATATATTGTAAAAAAGTAGATATTGAAACCTCTGTTTTTGGTCAACTTGACTAATGACATCCCTTAAAAAACACTTTACTATTAATGTATCGTTCTAAATGTAATATTTATTAACATTACATGTGATATAATTAAAGGAGGTTTTTAGGTGAATAACCAAAATCGACCGTTTCGACTAGCTTCATTGGGATTACAGCACGTACTTGCTATGTATGCGGGTGCCATTCTCGTTCCGCTGATGGTGGGGCGCGCATTGAATTTAAATGCTCATGACTTATCCTATCTTGTGGCCATTGATTTACTAACATGCGGACTAGCTACGCTGCTGCAGGCATGGACGAACAGGTGGTTTGGTATTGGTCTTCCTGTTGTACTCGGAAGCTCATTTGTAGCGGTGACTCCTATGATTTCAATTGGAACTCAATATGGAATTAGCGCTGTTTACGGAGCGATTATTGCCGGTGGTATTTTCATCGTACTGGCAGCAAATTTTTTAGGCAAAATTATTAAATTTTTCCCTCCCGTTGTCACCGGAACGGTTGTGACGATGATTGGTTTATCACTTGTACCATCCGCTGTCCGAAATATGGCAGGAGGAGTGGGAAGCAAAGATTTTGGTTCTCTTTCTAATCTTCTTCTTTCTTTTGGTGTTCTAGCGCTTATTTTAATTTTAAATCGATTTTTCAGCGGTTTTCTTCGTTCTCTTTCTGTGTTGATTGGAATTGTAGGCGGAACAATAGCCGCTATATTAATGGGAAAAGTTGATTTTACTAATTTTAATGAAGCTTCTTGGCTGCACGTTCCCACTCCTTTTTATTTTGGGATGCCCACTTTTGAAATCGGGCCCATCTTAACAATGATTCTCGTATGCTTGGTCATTATTATTGAGTCTACAGGCGTATTTTTAGCGTTAGGAAAGCTGTGTGATCGGGAATTAACGGAAAAGGATTTTACAAAAGGCTACCGTGCAGAAGGAATCGCCATTGTCCTTGGAGGGCTATTTAATGCTTTCCCTTACAATACATTCGCTCAGAATGTAGGACTGGTTCAATTATCGAAAGTAAAAACCAAAAATGTAGTGGTAGTAGCCGGCTTCATTCTCGTATTACTGGGGCTTGTTCCGAAAATAGCTGCTTTTACAACCATTATTCCCACCCCTGTTTTAGGAGGAGCAATGGTCGTGTTGTTTGGTTTAGTTATTTCATCAGGCATCAAAATGCTAAGTGCTGTTGATTTGTCCAAACAAGAAAATTTGCTGATTATTGCGTGCTCTCTTTCACTCGGCCTTGGTGTAACGGTGGTACCTGATTTATTCGCTCAGCTCCCAAATGCTTTGCGCGTAATTGTAAGCGATGGAGTTATTACGGGAAGTTTAGCTGCCATTTTATTAAATCTCTTTTTTAACACATCAATTGAACGAAAAGTACCTTCTGTCTCTTTAGAGAAGACAGATTATTCAGAAACAAAATAAAGGCGGTGTAGTATGAATAACGTATCTGTGCAGTATGTAAATCAGCTTAGCAAGCAGCATTTTGTTTCACTAGTTGGTGATATATTTGAGCATTCACCTTGGGTTGCAGAAGAGGCTTATTCTAAAGGCCCTTTCTCTTCCGTTGAACAACTTCACGGCACGATGAAAGAAATTGTAGCGCAAGCGTCTGTAGAAAAACAGCTGAAGCTGCTGCAAGCTCATCCGAATCTAGGTGAAAATATTGCCATGACATCTGCTTCTACTGAAGAACAAACCAAAGCAGGCTTACAAAACTTAACGCAAGATGAGTATGAACAGTTTTCTTCTCTTAATGGAACGTATATGGAGAAGTTTCCGTTTCCTTTTATTTTGGCAGTACGAGGTAAACAAAAAGAAGATATATACGAGGCAATGCAAAGTCGTTTACTAAATACCGAGCAAACGGAGTTTGATACAGCGTTAGAAGAAGTATATAAAATTGCTTTCTTTCGCTTAACTGATAAAATCACTGAAAATAAGGAGATAAAGAAACGAGCATGACTAAAATCACGACGCATATTTTAGATCTTACCCACGGATGTCCGGCTGCTTTTGTCAAAGTTGATTTTTATCATATACAGTCGGAAAGTAAACGAATAAAAATTTCACACGGTACTACAAATGAAGACGGAAGATTAGTAACTCCGCTCTTCTCTTCTGAAGCGTTTGAATCAGGAGATTATGAACTTCTGTTTCATATCGGGGAATATTATAAAAAACAAGAGGTCCAAACAACAAATCCGCCCTTTTTAAATCAAGTTTCTGTTCGAGTCGGATTGTCTTCTGAACAAGAACATTATCACGTCCCTTTGCTTGTGTCACCGTGGGGATACCAAATTTATAGAGGAAGCTAAAAAAGAAACGGCGTCTTTAAACGTCGTTTCTTTTTTAGTTCAGCAATTTAGACATATAGTACTCATCAATGAACAAACCGCCAATTCGCAGTGAATGTTTTTTTGTTCCTTCAATTTCAAATCCTACTTTGTCATATAAAGAAAGAGCCTTTTCATGCTGTATAGCGACTGTAAGTTCAAGACGATGAATATGGTGTTCTCTCGCCCATTCTTCAAGTGTACCGATTAAAGCTGTCCCAATCCCTTGATTTTGAAACGTCTTTCGAATACCTAATGTTAGAGAAGCGATGTGAGCGTTTCGGTTAGCTTCCCCCCCTGTTGCCGCTATATATCCCACAAGCATCTCGTTTTCTTCTGCTACAATAATCGTAGAGTTTGGCTGCTGCTTAAAGATTTCGATGTTTTTCTCCTGCTGATCTGTGCTCAGCTTTCGCTCTCCGCTTTCAAACAGCATAAACTTACTTTCTTCTTCAATTTGTTTAAGCAAATCTACAAAGTTTGCAGCATCATGTAATTCTAGTTCTCTAATTTGCATGCTGATCCCCCTTTTTGTGTGTCCCTTTTGTTTGTATATGTATTGGTTCACCATTATAAAATATAGCTTTACAGTTTCTTACGAAAAATACGACTTTTTAAGAAGCCGAAGTAGAATAAAAAACCTACTAATCTCCCTTTTTTTGAAATGCTTTTTTCCTCTGTATAATTTTAAATCACTTATCAACTTCTGTAAATTTTTTAGATTCCCTCTTCTAATTTCCAATTATCTTCCTTTTCTGTAGGTTTGAATTGGATCTAAGGAGACCTTTTGTAGAAAACACATGACTATTATCCTGTTTTTTATGAAGAAAGAAAGCAATAAATGTAATTTTACTTGTAATCGTTTAAAATAGAAAAAGTGGAAATTTTATGTACATATCCTCCTTAATTATTGGTCTGTGAAAGGAATTTATTATGAAAGTACAACCCACAAAATGTGGTGTATATGCCTTAAGCGGTCTAGGAGCTGTTATGGTGTTCTTCTTACTTTTACTTAAGAACAGTGCTTTCTTTCTAGAGGAAGAATACGATCAAAACAAACCTGAAGCTGCGCTTGCGGTCAACGAACATACCTATCACCTTCACAAAGGTTCTATTAACTGGTCAAACGGCCGTTCAACAACAAAAAAAGAAATAAATGTATATGATTTATATACATACATATTGCAGCAAAAAAGTATCCCATTGAAGCAGCAACAATTGGTTAAGCTCCATTTTTCGAACTTAGACGGTGCTTATATTCGTAGTGTGAGTGTGCATATATGGAGAGATAACGGTGAAAAAACCAAGCTGTTTGTCAAAAATAATGAATTTAAGGTTCCTGAAAATCAAGGTTTGTACGTTGTTGATATTGCGATTAACTCTACAAGAGGAACAATGCAATATGCGGCAAATGTGCAAATACAGTAAGTTTTTATATATTTACGTTTGGTCGAGAAAATCGGATAAGAAAACTCTTGTTGCAAGCAGGAAACGATGTGTGGAATAAAAAGAAGTATTAAAAACATAGTGAAAGCATTCAAATAACAGCCCTTAACTTTTTCGGAAAATAATCCCACAAAAAAGAGAGCCATAGCGCTCTCTTTTTTATAAAATGAAAAAGACGTCCACGCAGGACGTCTTTGATGCGTTTGTGGCGGGGACCGTGTGACCACATTCACACGTTTAGCTCGAAAGCATGTCCTTCGACTTACACAAATTAGCTCATCGCTTTATTAATATAACATCCGCCACAGAAAAAAGCAATCAATTTTTAAATAGTTTTTTTCTATTTATACATATTTCGCGAGAATCCACAAAATAATATGCATGCATAGCTATTCACTCTCTACATTTTTAGTCTATTTTAACTCAAGTACGAATATACTAATAGACCAACCTATGCGCAGTTTTTGAAAAAGGATGTGAATAGCTTGTTTCAAATCACTGATTTCCCTGAATTTTCATGGTCATACTCCAGGCATAAAATGGTCACACAATGCAAACGAAAGTATGCATATCATTATTATGTCTCACATAACGGATGGCTTGACAGCGCTTCTGCTCAGTCTCAGAGCGCTTATCGTCTAAAAAAGGTTTCCACTTTATCTATGTACGCCGGACAAGCCGTTCGTCAAGTGATTACAGAGGCCATTTCTGACTATACCTCTACACAGATTGTCCCGGATGAACAGAACTTAACGGAGAAAGCGCAGCAGCTACTAAATAACGCACTGCGTGATTCTACTGACTATGGAGAGCTTTGGTATCATAAGCCTGCTCAGTATAAGATGCTTTTAGAATTCTACGAAAACGGCTATATTTCTAAAAAAGATCTTAAAGACATGCAAAAACGGGTACACATTTGTATACATCACTTTTTACAAAGTAGATCGTTTGGCGACATCGTATCTTCACCTTTTTTAGAAGTGGAGCCTCATCAGTCGTTTCGTTCTATAAATGTGTATGATCATAAAGTATATGCGCCTTTTCATTCTCTTTTTAAAAATCCAGTCACAGACGAATTTACGATTGTTGATTGGAAAACAAGTAAACAAACAAAAGATGATTTGTTTCAACTGGCGATATACGCCCTCTACGTGCTAGCCGAATATAATATTTCCGTTGATCAGATAAAAGTCCGAAACGAATACTTGCTTTCAGGCAGTGCGCGTACGTATCAGCTTACTCTTCATGAAATTGAAGCTGTTCTTCAGCAAGTTGATACAAGTATTGATTATATGAAAAATTTTTTGGAAGACTTAGAGGTAAATCAGCCTCTTCCGCTTGAGCATTTCCCTCAAACAGATACGCCTGCCTCCTGTCACGGCTGTGCATTTAAAGAATTGTGCCAAACGGGATAAAAAACAGCTGAAGATGATCTATATTTTTTGCTAAACTTTTTTATTGTCAAAGGAACCTTTGCTAGCATATAATTTGCATTAAGGAAACATTTTATACTTCATATAAAAAAATTAGCTTGGGCTATTTATTGTTCATCAAAGAAAGGAGCACTAGACATGAAAGATCAAAACGGCAGTAAAGCATTATCGGCTATGCAGCTAAGTGCTCAAGACGTATTGTCGGGTAAAACAAAAGGAATTAAGCGATTATTGCCTTTCTTAGGGCCTGCTTTTATCGCAGCGGTTGCTTATATCGACCCAGGTAATTTTGCTACTAACATTGCAGCAGGCTCTCAATACGGATACATGCTGCTTTGGGTTGTATTAATTTCTAACTTAATGGCTGTCTTAATTCAATCGTTATCAGCTAAATTAGGGATTGCAACGGGCTTGAATTTACCCGAGATAGCACAGGAACACTTCCCGTCCTTCGTTTCTTTTGGACTTTGGATCCAAGGAGAATTGGTCATTATGGCGACGGATTTAGCAGAATTTATTGGGGCTGCTCTTGGAATTTATTTATTATTTCATATTCCTTTGTTCCCAGCTGCACTTATCGCAGCGGTAGGTTCTTTTGCTATTTTAGAGTTACAAAGACGAGGTGTTCGACTGCTAGAAGCAGCGATTGCGGCGATGGTTTTTATTGTGGTATTAGCTTTTGGGACTCAAATGTTTCTTGCGCATCCAGACGGCGCAAGTGTTGTCCACGGCTTATTTGTCCCTCAGTTTCACGGAACAGACAGCGTGCTGCTAGCTTCTGGGATTTTAGGTGCTACAGTTATGCCACACGCGATTTATTTGCACTCAGCTCTTACGCAGCGCCGCGTGGTAGGAACTACAGAATCGGAGAAAAAAGCGATTTTCCGCTTTGAATTTATTGATATTGTGATTGCTATGATTATCGCTGGTGCAATTAATGCAAGCATGCTGATTGTCGCAGCCGCTCTATTCTTTAAAAACGGACTAAACGTGCAAGATTTGGACGTGGCTTTTACACAATTTGAACATTTAATTGGTCCCTTTGCAGCTATTGCGTTTGGAGTCGGATTATTATCTTCAGGACTTTCAAGTTCTTCGGTCGGAACAATGTCTGGAGATGTCATCATGCAAGGATTTATTAAACGCAGAATTCCTTTATATCTTCGCCGGTTCATTACAATTATTCCGCCGCTTTTGATTATCGGGTTTGGCGTAAATCCAACAAGTGCACTAGTTGTCAGTCAAGTTATTTTATCGTTCGGAATTGCATTTGCGCTTGTTCCTCTTATCATGTTTACAAGCAACAAAAAAATCATGGGCGGGTTGGTTAATCATAAAGCAACAACTACTGTAGCTTGGGTGATAGCTGCATTAGTCATTTGTTTAAATATCTTTTTGATTTATCAAACGATAGCATAGTAAATAAATCAAACTTTCAAGAAAAAACAAAAAAGAGACCCTAAAAAGTTAGGTATAGTCTAACAATCGGGTCTCTTTTTTGTTATTTTTTTATTAAACGATAGTAAAAATGAAGTAGACGAGAGTTCCAATAATGGCCGACAGTACTAAGCAACCCAGTGGATATAAATAAGAGTAGTTTTTTTACGGATTAAAAGAATACGATCAACAATAAAAATAAGAATGACGCCTATCATTCCGAATTCAAACATTAACAACCCAAAAATGGCGTGGAATATGAATGACATGATAAAATCAATTTTTTTACTACGGTCTTTTACAAACGCACTGACTAATAAATCAACGATCACCGTGCCTAAAGTCCCCATTATTAAAAAGAAGGGTGTAAAAAATACCAGGTATAAAGGAAATAAATCAACGAAATGCGGACTGGTTTTTTTAATAGAAAAATTGGGAATTGACTCTTTTATACCTGGTATAAAACAAAAAAGCAAAGCGAAAAGAACCATAGCTATAATAGCCGCTGATAGCTTTCTATTTAAATGCATGTTTATTTTTTTATTACTAAATTCAGTAGTTGTTTTTGTATTATTATGATTCATATGTCTTTAACGTGATGTACGCACCTTTTCCTTTCTCATAACTTTTTTATTTATATTTTATGTCTATCTTTTGTTACCAGCAGTTACAATGATACACGTTCTTTTTGAACTTGACTACACTAACGCGCTTTATGTCTATTCTCTTTTTCTTTTTGTGTCTATCGTTTGCTCCACTTCCCTTGTAAATTCCTTCTTTTTATTCAGGGGTTGTAGTAAGTATCGTTTGCTCTTTCTATGAGAAACAAGATGGTTTTATAAGAAACGTCTTCTTTTTCTATAAAACAAAAGACAGGCGTTTTTTTTGTATGTAATTAATAAACTTGTTTGGCTTCTTCAAACTTAAACACATCCGCTCTATAACAAAAAGAGACGATTTCCGCCTCTTTTTTGTTTGTTCGTATTATGAATTTAGTTCATCTAAAATTGAATGCAGTTCACTTAAATGGGTAATTTCATAAGTAGGAATAACTTCATTTCGCTCTTTATCGTGACGATTAATCCATACAGATTTCATTCCAACGCGAGAAGAACCCAGTATATCTGTCATTAAATTATCTCCAACCATAATCACTTCATCTTTCTTTAAATCCATAAGTGATAAAGCATGGTCGAAAATAGACGGATCAGGTTTACCGCGGCCAAATGCACCTGAAATCACAATCTCATCAAAATATGGAACTAGTTCTGATGTAATATCCAATTTGGTATTTTGTAAGTCAGGTGAACCGTTTGTTAACAGCAGCAGCTTGTACTTTCCTTTTAATTGATCAAGCACTTCAAACGTTTCTTCGTATACAAAAGGTGTTTTGCGGCGCTCTAATGGAAAACGCTCAGCTAGCTCTGCTCCAAAAGCATCATCGTGAATTCCTAGGGCACGAAGACCTCGAGTCCAAGCTTCTTTGCGATAAGTAGGAACAATATCTTTCATTTTGCGGAATTCATCATGATCGTCGAAAAAATTTCCCCATAATCCTTCAAATGGATTAATGCCAATCATTTGCGTAAACTCATAGGTTTCATACGAAGCATATAATTCTCTTGCTTCCTTACGCACCGCTTCTTCTAGTTCTTCAGGTTTTAAATTATATTTCTCACTTGCATATGTACATGTTGCAACGAATGCTTCTTTTACGCTTTTTTGATCCCAAAGTAGCGTGTCATCTAAGTCGAAAAATACCGCTTTAATCATGGATGTGTGTACCCCCTACTGTTTTTGAAAAAGTTTAACTATTCTTACACTAGATTACAAGGATACACACAATAAGTCTAGTGTATTTGCAATTTATTCTGTAAATTTATTTTTATAAAGCGTCCTCTTTACAAACAAATTTACAGAAATAAAAACAGCTGATATAATCACTGTATATATGCAGGAGGTTTTATATGGAATCGTTAGAAGAAATGTTCGGCATTCCCACCGTTCGTACAAGTAAGCGCTTAAGCAGAGTAGTTGCCGCACGCTTGCGCCCTTTTGGGATTACACCAGAACAGTGGACCGTTTTAAAACGCGTATCAGAAGCTGAATATAGTACACAGAAGCAATTAGCTGAGCGAGCAGATAAAGATCAAGCGACGCTGACTAAAATTTTAGATTTACTAGAAAAACAAAATTGGATTCAGCGTGTTAGAAACCTAGAAGATCGCCGCTCGTTTTTTATTCAAATAACAGAAGACGGCCTGCGTTTAAAAACAGAAGTGACGCCTGCTGTAGAACAGGTATTTTCCGAATTAACATCTCAGCTAAACGAGCAGCAGGTAAAGATTTATACCGACACTTTACAAAAACTTGAATACCGCGCCGAACAATTGCTTCAAGACGCAGAAGACCTGCGTTAAATACCCAAAACCCCACAGCTAACATTCTGCGGGGTTTTAAACGTAGTTGGCGATGCATAGCACTTCTTTGATTTTTGAAATCACTTGTTTGGTTTCATCTGTTAAAGAGGTAAATTTAAACGCGATGGATTCTGCATTTGGATTAATGAAGGGTTCTTTGTTCGTGTCTTTGCGGTAGTCTTCAATTTGTTCTAAACAATATTTTAAAATAAACGACAAGTTCGCACGTCGAAATCTCAAACTGACGGTAGAAGGCCATCTTTTTTGAAACTGATTGCTTCCCTCATACTGAATCGCTCCGATGTAGCGTTCTCCGGATAAAAAAGATTCTTTGCTTCGATATAGCTGAACGGTTTGGGCTGTTCCGCTCCAGTCAATATAAATTCCTGCTGTTTCACAAACTTCGTATATGTAATGAAAAAGCTCCGTTACTTCTCCGAAATGGTAGTGAAGCGGATGTTTAGCCGTCATAGGTAGCTCCCTCCTTTATCGACTTTCTACCATTATATTGTAGGAAAAGTAACTTATTCATTTATACAACTTATTTCATACGCATAAGCAGTAAAAATGAAAATATATGTTTTTTAGTTTACATAAAAATATTATAAGTAATTAGCGATAACCCGATTTTCGAAACGCGTCGTATACCGTATCTTCTTGAAGTTTTTCAAGATAAACGTTCGTTGTAGCAATAGAAGAATGCCCTACTACTTGCTTCACAACCGCAAGCGGAACGTCATTAGCTAAACTGTTTGTAATAAAGGTATGACGAAACCAATGAGGAGAAATAGACGCGTTTCCTTTTACTTTATAAACAGCTGATTTAATCGTTCGATACAACGTTGTATAGGATAATCGCTTCCTTTCGCCGGTACGATAGTACTCTTTAATGGAGTAAAAAAGCGGGTCGGTGTCAAAAGGACTTAGTTCAGTACTTTCATTTAACGCTTGCCGGTAAGTGAAAAGCGTTTCTTTCACATCATCAAACACAGGAATCGTTCGTTCTTTTTTTCCTTTACCAATCACATCTACAACCAAATTTCCGCGGCAGTCTTCGCGGAAGCTTCCCCAATTTAAACTCAGCAGTTCACTTGAACGCATTCCACTCATATACAAAAGCATTCCCATTAAGCGATTGCGCGCTTTGAATTCCTTTTCATGCTGACGAATGCGCACGACTGATTCTAACGCATTTACAATCACCTGGGCTTCCCGGTCGGTTAGCTCTCGGTACTCGGTGCGATTTTGTTTTTCCTTGTCGCTGTAATGTCCTTTTGCAATAGATGGTTTTTCAATCCACGTCGTATACAGCGAAGGATAAAAATGAGTAACGTGTCCAAACTCTAGCATTCTTCTAAAAAATTCTAGCTTTCTTGCAGCGGTGCGATTGGCATATTGATTCATCATTTCTTCATTAAATAATTTGACTTCCATAAATCCAATCGATTTTAATGTAATCTCTCGTTCGTAGAAAAAAGACAGAATCGTTTTCATGTCTTGATTGTAAGATCTGATCGTATGAGGAGAAAGTGATTTTTTGATAATCCGCATTGAAAAAAAGAGCTGAATAAACTCTTCATCTGAAACGTGCTTCAAATTCAAATTGTTATCTTCATCTAATAGCTCTGCCTCTTCCCACTGCTCTTTTAGCTGGCGAAACGAATTTTTCACAGGCGACAATTCAAATTCTTCCATTTTACCCCTCCTAATGATTAAAAACAAAGGTATCCCTTTCAAATGATCCAGAATGGAATATAAAGATTTTTTATCAATTCGCAACAAATGCCATTAAAAGTTTTTAAAAACCTCTCAAAACTCAATTTAAAAAGCCTGTTTTTAAAGACTTTAATAAAAAAATCCATTATATGTAAACTAAATTCTATTTTCTGCTTATTTCTCTACTTTATCATATGAACGCTTGATAAGGAAGAGTTATCTTGCGTTAGTTAATTAAAGGATTTTGAATGTTTTAGGAACACTAGTAGGAGTTTAAGTAATAATTGGAGGTGCCGAATGTGGATAATCAGAAAAATAGATTGACGTCATCAGAAATTACAAGTTTATGGGCACAATACATCCAAGACACCATGTCTGTTTGTATTAGTAAATATGTGTTAGCAAAGGTTAAAGATTCTGAGGTTTATTCTCTTTTTGAATTTACTTTAGAACTGGCTGAAAAACATTTGCACGTGCTTAGAGATATTTTTAAAGCTGAAAAATTAGATTTACCGATTGGCTTTACTGATAAAGGTGTAAATCTAGATGCTCCTCCTTTGTTTACGGACACCTTTTGGTTAGTATATATACACGAAATGACCATGCATGGATTAGCTGGATATAGTATATCTTTGAGTGTTTCAGCACACAAAGATATACGTGACCATTATTATCAATGCAATATTGATGCGATGGACCATTATAATAAATCTATTGAAATTCTTATATGGAAGCTGGAAATATTTATTTTAACTTAAAAAAGAGTATCGCAGCTAAAGCGCTTGTGAATGGCTTCAAACAAGTAACGAAAGATAAAGATATCCATAGCTTTATGGAGGAATGTTTGCGCACAGCCAGTAAGAATATAAACATTTTTTCTTCCTTACTTCAACAAGAAAACCTGCAGTCTCCACGCTTGATGGATGCTGAAATTATAAATTCTGACGTAGCCCCTTTTTCTGATAAACTAATGGTATTTCATGCAGGATTTTTGTTTCATTTAGCTACTACATATTATGCTGCAGCTATGATAACTAGTATGAGAATAGACGTAGCCGGACATTGTGATGCTTCTATTTTAAGGGATTTAAAAACCATCTCTTCCTTTGGGCGAATAATGATCAAAAAGGGATGGATCGAAAAACTGCCAAGAGCAGATGATCGGAAAGAATTATCTTGATATCCTGCGAACTTATCTATAAATAAAAAACATCACGCTCTGCGTGATGTTTTTTAAAGTGATTCAATTTTAGTCAGGTGCAGCTGTTTATTGCTGTAGGAAACGGTATAGGTTCGATAATACTCTTTTTCCTGACTTTGACCGTTCGTTGTAATTGAAATGACTTCTTTCGTTTGAATTGTATAGACCGCTTCGTTCTCTTCTTCACTCACAGATTCCACGTCTAATACCGAATAATCAACGAGTTCTTCTCGAATGTCTCTTTCGTACAGCATTTTCACAAGCTGCTTTTGATCATTCCACAAAACACTATCCCGCTGGATATAAGGCTGTACGTGTTCAAATTTATTCGTGTTAATGGACTTTGTTAAATCTCGTAAATAATGTTCAATGAAAATATCCGCTGTTTCTTGGTCAACTTTTTGGATGTTTTTTAAATTAAAATCTTTTTCTTCCGCCTCTTCTTTTTCTTTTTCACCTTCTTTAAAATCGTCGATTCGCTGAGAACTATTTTTGCTGATGGCATACGTTTTATTATTCTCTTTGAAAACGAAGATTTCTTCCTTTTCGCCTTTTTCATTTGTGCGGGTAGATTCACCTTGATACGAAATATCACTAGAAGGATTAATTGACTTTACGTATTTGATATATTCATCGGCCGTAATGTTGAGGTATTTTTGATGATAGGTAACTTCATCCCATTCGTTTAATTTCCAGTGCTTATTAACGTATTTAAAATTCATGTAAATGGTCAGTCCGCCGCTTCCTTCTTTACTAATTGGCTCAATAGCCGAGACCGAAAATTGTCCAGCGTGATTGTTAATAAGTTCAAATCGAATAAGATGAGTTACATCAGGAAAAAAGCTCATATTGCATTCTTTGCAGTAATAATTAGTAGAAATACTTTTTAGCTTTGTTGCAATTAAAGATGAAGTTGCGTATGGCGTTAACGCTTTTTTTAGCGTTTCATAATCAGCAGGGTTAGATTCATTTTCCCATTCGTACTCTTCGCCTAATTCTTTATAGGTACTTGAAATTTTGTTCATCGTCTCAACCGCAGTTTTTTCTGCTTTTTTTTCTGATAAAAGATCAGGCGGAAGAGATGACTTAGCTTGATCTTTTGGGATCACTTCATCTGAGGAAGGTTCGGTTGGTTTGGATAACTTAACTGTTTCTTTTTCTTCACAGGCCGTCAAAACCATTAGCAGCAGTAGAACGAATGCAATCGTCCATTTTTTTTTATGCATAAGGTGTCCTCCTCAATGCCGAATTTAGTCTGTTTTTAAAATGATCTTTAATTCTCAAACGTATCGAGCACGTAATCACCGCTTGGAATTCCCCACTTTGCCTTTTTATTTTGATCTGTTTTAGCAAGTAATGAAATGGAATTTTCTTTGAGCGTAATGACAATGGTTCCTTTGTTTCCTTGTCCATCATTTTCATATTCAATGGCTGCTTGGTTATTTTCGAAGCGAATATTTTTTGGTTCAACGGTTGACACGCGGATTTTGCTAGGTGGCTGGTACGAATTTATTTTAATCGTTGCTTCCGAGTTTGATGTAGCAAGAAATTGAATGATAGGAGATCCGTTATCATTGCCAGTGGTCCATTTTCCATCGTAGTCGTGTAAATCTGTTGTTTGTGTAGTGGGAGTTTCAGTGCTTGCATTTGGTTTAGATGAAAAGTCAAATGGTTCTACACTCGATAACTTTAACGTATCGTTTTGATAAACGGCTGTATAAAGGCGGTCACAAATTTTAGTATAAGGATCTTTACCCGGCTGTTTTAATAAGCTTTCCTCGTGGGTTTGTATTTTGAACACATGGTTAGGTTCTTCATACCAATTGACAATATGAAACGTTTGCTTCTTCTGCTCGATGCCTTGGCGTGTGAAATTTTCAACAAGAAGGTTTTGCTCTTTATAAAAAGAACTGTCCGCTTTCAAAAAAGCTTTTAAATCATCAAAAGAGTTTTGATCCACTGCTTTTCCAAACGCTGAAAAGTAATCAGTCATCCAGGCTGTAATAAATTTCCCGCTCATTGCTTCTTTATTTAAATCAATCGATTGAATGCTTTCTACCTGTGTTTTTGGTTCGTTTAGTACTTTTTTTGCATCTTTTTCTACTATCATTGTATTTCCGTCTTTTAATGTTTCTTCTTGCTGACAGGCTGATAACAGAATAGATGAAACAACCGTGATAATGATTGTATTACGTTTGTTCATCATAATTGCCCCTTCTTTATCTAATATAAATGTATGTATATTCTTCCAACAAACAGACCTAGTATATCATTCTACAAAAAAACGCTCAACCCTTTAATTTCACAAGAAAAACGGCTTGCCTTTACAGCGAGCCGTTTTTCTTCCTATTTAATGGATGCTTCTTGACATAAATTGGCTGCTTCTTTTTTGAGCTGTCTAGAGCCATAAAAGACATAGTAAATAATTGAAAGAAGGAAAATTCCAAGAATCACGTACATTAAAGGTAGAGAAACACCAAACAGCATTAAATTTGTTGTAAGAACACTGTATTTTATAATGCTGTATAAGCACAGAATCCCTAATACTAAGGCAACGCTTGGCACTACCGGGTAATTTACTTTAAAAGGACGAGACAGGTTAGGTTCTTTTTTGCGTAAAATAAAAAGAGAAACTAAACTGATGCAGTACATCATCATTGCTCCGAATACAGACAAGATAATAAGAGCATTGGCAAACGTGGCAGATCCAGCACAAATCACACCGATTGCTCCTGGAATCAACAAACCGCCGACAGGAACTCCTTTTTTATTCGTTTTGGCAAGAAATTTAGGAAAGTAACCATCTCGTGCAAGCGCGTAGGTTTGTCTTGAAAACCCCATGATGATTCCATTTAAACTAGCAATTAATCCGAATAATCCAATAATAGCAACAACCGTTGAAATGCCGTTTCCGTATACAGAAGACAGCGCCTGTGGAAGTGGATAATCAGCTAGCTTCCCGCTTCCTCCGCCAAGTCCTGCTGTTACAAATAGTGTAAACAACGTTGCGGTTGCTAGAGTAATAATCGCTCCAATAAATCCTTTAGGAATGTTTTTCTTAGGATTTTCCACTTCTTCCGCTGCCATTGCTCCTCCTTCTATTGCCAGATAAAACCAAACAGCGAATGGAATAGCTGCTAGTACCCCTGTTGGCCCGTTAATAAATGAATAATCATTAAAAATGTTCGATGTTTGTACATGAGGCAAACCAGCTACATAAAAAATAGATAAACCAATTAGTGCAACAATGGTAGCTGTAAGCTCAATCACCGCTACTTCTTTTACCCCGATTAAATTTAATAAAACAAAGAAAATAAAGGCACCTACCGTTGCATATACAGGGTTAACTGCTGGGATAAGAAAATGCAGGTATGCTCCTGTTGACACTGCAATAGCAGGAGGAGCAAAAATAAATTCAAGCAAGCAGGCAATTCCTGCGATATATCCCCCAAAAGGTCCAAGTGCTCTTCTTGCATAAGCTGAAGGTCCACCAGCTTGCGGGATAGATGTTGAAAGCTCTGCATAACTGAACATAAACGTTGTGTAAAACAAAGTTACAATTAAGGTTGCAATTGCAAGCCCAATAATCCCGCCTTGTTCAAACCCGTAATTCCACCCAAAGTATTGTCCTGAAATAACCATGCCCACTGAAATAGCCCATAAATGAATAGGTTTTAATTGTTTTTGTAACGCCATACGTTCTCCTCCTTTTGATGTTTAGACAATAAGATGTACACCGCTTGTTTGCTGCTTAATCATTTTGTCAATCATGGTACCGATATGTGCGGCTGCCTCAATAGGAGGCGTCCCTCTTTTATGAATATTAGAAATGACCATACGATCAGACTCTTTTTTGCCTTTACTAGGTTCATAGCACATGTAAGCACTCATTGATTCAGCACTGACCAGTCCAGGTCGCTCTCCAATCAATAGCACAAGTGCTTTTGGCTTTATGATCTCGCCAATTTCATCCATACACGCAACCCGTCCCCCTTTTACAAAAAATGAAGTCCCGATATGAAGTCCATATGATTGCAGGGAGTCAATTAAAGCTGGATACACGTCGCTTATGTTTTCTTCGATTGCCTTGGCACTCAGTCCATCTGAGACTACTACTTGTACATCAGGCTGCCGCACGCAGTTTTTAAAAATTTCTTTCTTAGCGTTATCTGCTAATAACCTTCCTTGATCCGGCCGTTTTAAATAATGTTCTTTTGACTCCACGCGTGTATTCACAGAGAAAAGGTTAAACTCGGATAAAATATCTTCTGCAACTACTCCATATACAGAGTCTACGGCTGCAGCATGATCCGTGCGAAAAGATAAAACGTCTTTTGTTAGCGGCCTTGTTCCTGTACGGCCGACACCTATGCGGGCAGGGGTAAATTGTTTAAGTGTTTCAAGCGGATCGCGATTTGACTTTGGTATCATAGTAAGCACCTTCCTTAAATCAAATTCATAAAAATAGTTGGGTCTCCGGCTCTAGATGTAAAGCGCCCGTTGTCCATAATACGCTGATCTTCAAGCCACTTTTGAAATAACGGCGTTGGGGTACGCCCTAACACATTACGTACCGTTGCAATGTCATGATAACTAAGAGACTGGTAGTTTAGCATGCAGTCATCAGCCATGGGCACTCCTATGACAAAGTTCACTCCAGCTGTTCCCAGAAGCATACTTAAATTATCCATATCATTTTGATCAGCATCCATATGGTTGGTGTAACATACGTCTACTCCCATAGGCAGGCCGTGCATTTTACCCATGAAATGATCTTCTAACCCAGCTCGTAGAACTTGTTTGCTGTTATATAAATATTCAGGTCCAATAAATCCAACAACCGTATTAACTAAGAAAGGTTTATAGTGACGGGCTAAGCCGTAGCATCTAGCTTCAAGCGTTACTTGATCAATATTATAGTGAGCTTCCGCTGACAGTTCAGAACCTTGTCCTGTTTCAAAATACCAGCGGTTTGGACCGTTTGCCGTTCCTTTTTCATGAATTAGCGCTGTCGCTTCATCAAGCATAGACAGTGAAATGCCAAATGAATCATTACCGGCTTCTGTGCCTGCTAAACTTTGAAAAATCAAGTCAGCAGATGCTCCTTTTTCAATTGCTCTCATCTGACTCGTCACATGTGATAACACACAGTTTTGAGTAGGGATTGCCCATTCATTGATTATATTTTTTGTTTCATTTAAAAGTGCGTAAATATTATCTGTTGTATCAATAACAGGGTTAATTCCGATAACCGCATCTCCAATTCCATAGCTTAACGCTTCGTATAAAGATGCTCTCATTCCCTTTAAGTTATCTGAAGGATGATTAGGCTGAGCTCTAGAAGCCAATACTCCTTTTTGGCCGATAGTCGTTTGACAAGTAGTTTGCACTTCTATCTTGGCAGCTCCTTGAATTAAATCTAAATTGGACATAATTTTAGTAGCTGCCGCAATCATTTCGCTGCTTAATCCTTTGCTAAGTCCAAGAAGGTCTTCTCCGCTATGCTGATCGGATAAAATGTATTCTCTTAAATCCCCTACTGTCCAATTTTTGATCATATCGTAAACAGATGAATCAATCTGACTTTCAATTAATGCCGAGACGTTGTCTTCATCTGCGCTGAGCAGCGGGTAGTTTCTGATATCAGCAAGTGTGATATCAGCTAGGACTTGCTTTGCTGCCATTCGTTCTTTCATTGACTCAGCGCTAACTCCTGCTAACTGATCTCCAGAACGCTCTTCGTTTGCTTTGGCCATGATTTCTTTTAAGCTATAAAATGAAAATGTTTCTCCTAATAATCGTGTAGTTTTAAACATCGTTTCCTCCTTGTATATTTAGTAGATTACGATGAAAAAGCGAGCGTTTTAACGGAAACGGAGATCGCTTCTCCAGCTACTGGTAACCCTAGATCGATGTAATCTCCGTGCGTAAAATCAATTTGATCTAAACAAATAATTTCTAATTCTTTCCTCTGTTTAGCTAGTGCTTGTCCTAAAGCTTTTGCAATATCTTGTTCGCATAGCACAACGAGGCACTTAGCTCCCTTAAAACAAGCAATAAATTCAGTGCTTATTACTTTTGCTAATTCTTGAAGCATCTTATAGCTGCAGTAAGGAAAATGAGATAAAGCAATAGCAGCGGGAGGATCTTCTGCACTGAAAATAGTTGAAGCCTGCATACATGACGCTCGAGCTCTTTCTTGAAACAGCTGCTGATTCCACGTCTCTTCTTGCTGAACGGGTATCTCTATAATCGGAATATTTTTCAGCGGCAGCCGCTTCGACCCAATATATACGGTTGATCCGCTAACCTCTGTATTTTGCATACCAGCACCAATTACAGTAGCGCGCGTTGTCTCAGCGGCTTGAGATACTTGGATGGATTGAAAATGATATGCTAGAAGCGGACCAACGTCTCCGTGTATGGCCACTTCTTTCACTGTTTTTGGCTTTTGCTTCTCCATCATTGCTCCTACTCCTCCTGAAACCATGATCGTTTCGGGGTGTATAGAAGATCTTGTATGAGGAGAAACGAGAAGCGTGGAATTTTGATTCAGCGCTTTTACATAATTCACGGTTTCTTCAGCTAGTAATTGACAGATAGACGAGAGCTTTTCAAATGTTGCTTTTTCACCTTCTCGCAGTATTAAAGAATTATTTTTCAAAAATTCAGTTAAATGAGACGAAACGTAGGTAACAAGACCGTCTTCATTTAGTCGAATTAATCTCCCGCCTACATGCAGTGTAAATGTTTCTATCACTTTTCCATTTTGACATAAAGCGATGTTAGCAGTGCCTCCTCCTACATCAATATTGGCAATTACTGCATTTGTTTCAGCAGAACGGTCTATTGCTCCTGATCCTTTTGCTGCTAATATTCCCTCTAAGTCAGCGCCGGCTGTTGCAACAACAAAATCCCCAGCATGTTCGGCTAGATAGTGAACGATACTTTCTGCATTTTGCTTTCTGGCCGTTTCTCCTGTGATGATCACAGCACCTGCCTCCACTTGATCTAATGAGATTCCTGCGTTCTTATACTCTTGTTCTAGTAGTACCGTTAATCTCTGAACATCGATTTCAACATCGTTTAGCATAGGGGTGGTATAGATAGAACTTGCATACGTTACGCGACGATCAATAATTTGACAGCCTGGCAGCGTAAACTGATTTTGTTGATTTGCTATTAACAGCTTGCTTACAATCAGCTTTGTTGTGCTTGTTCCGATATCTAAACCTATGCTCGTGATCCATTTCTGTAGCATGCTATCAATCCCTTATCTCGTTTGAATATGGTGATTATCATAAAACAGTTTTTTGAATATTTCACTAACTATGTTATCAAACCTGACACACTTTTGTGTAAACAAAGGTGACAAATGACAAAAAAGACTAAATCTTGGTAGATTTAGTCTTTTAGCTTATGATGAGTGTGATTTAGTTACAATCATTCTTGATGCGGATGGAATTAATAGTGAAAGAATGACTAAGCAGGCTATTAGTGATCCTACCATTGAAATCCCGTTCATTGAAAAAGAATACCATAGAGCGGACATGCCCTTTGGCGCATATGATCCCCAGAAAATAATACCCGCAATAAAGTGCCAGAAATACCGTGCGAAGCTGCCGATAATAAGGGATAAAACAATCAAAACAAAAGCTTTTGATCTGTTATTGTTAGCTAAATTTGTTTTAATAGATTGCGAAAAAATACCTCCAAAACCTATAAAAGCAAAAGCCACAATATATTCAATAAACGTTTGCAGCGCTGTTAAAATATAAGCCGTTCCTGTTGCCAATTGCAAAAGCCCCCATAATAGACCAGATAAAGCTCCGCCTTTTACTCCCCAGCGAAAGCACATAATAAAAATAGGCACCATGGAGAACGAAATACTTACAGCCGTTGCAATTTTAATTGAAGGCAAAAGATCAAGTAGAAGTGCCAATGCTGCAAAAATAGCTATTTCAATTTTAGCCTGTAAAGGTAATGCTTTATTCACGTTTCTCACTCCTGTTTTTGAATCATTCATATCAAACGGTTTACACAGGAGTAAGCAAATATAAGCTACTATTCCCACATTCCTACGCTAGCGTTAACTAACAGGTTCTAAGGGTCTGAACAATTTGTTCACTCTCAGCACGGCGGCTCCCCCTGTGGTACGTTTGGATATTTATGTAGTATAAAGACAACATTCATTATACCATATGTAACAAAATAGATTCGAGAGATTTCAAAGATGTTTCTATTTTCTGAATCTATTTTTTATAATGACAATCGTTTTAGTATTTGTTATACTTCTTTTATGTCAATTGAATATAAAAAACCCTCATCCTAATCGATGAGGTAGAGGTCGCAGTTTTTAATAGTAAAGTAACGGAAATGCAGAGAACATTGAGGATGTTGCTTGAAAGGAAAAATTGCCGAAGTTTAGATCACTTCTCGGTTGATTTAAGCTGGGGCTGTCTCCGAACAGGAACAGAACTGTCACATCATGCGAGTGATGTGAAGAGCTATCTTCACGGAAGGTTGACGCGGTTTTCAGATTTAAAAGCCCGCACATATACTGCGGGCTTTTTTTATGTTATCCCGTCTCTTTCCGTACATTCGAAAGGAGTATTTATCTATGCAAGAGCAACAAGAATTAAAACGTGGGTTGAAATCTCGCCACTTAACGATGATTTCATTAGGAGGAGCCATCGGAACCGGCTTATTCCTAGCAAGTGGTGGAGCAATTCACACAGCAGGACCTGGGGGAGCGCTTTTAGCTTACGCTATCATTGGCGTCATGGTTTACTTTTTGATGACCAGCCTAGCGGAGCTCGCAGCTTATATGCCTGAAGCTGGTTCGTTTAGTACGTATGCGTCTCGTTTTGTAGATCCATCCTTTGGTTTCGCTCTCGGATGGAACTATTGGTACAACTGGGCTATTACAATTGCAGCTGAATTATCCGCTGGAGCCCTTATTATGAAATTTTGGTTCCCAAACTCTTCTTCTATTTTATGGAGTGCCCTGTTTTTATTAATTATGTTTGGGCTTAACTACCTTTCTGTAAAAGGATTTGGTGAATCTGAATTTTGGTTTTCGTTAATTAAAGTAGTAACGGTTATCATCTTTTTAGTTATTGGCATTATGATGATTTTTGGTATCTTTAACAATGAAGCACCAGGGTTTAAAAACTTCACGCTTGGTGATGGACCCATTCACGGTGGATTCTTTACTGTCTTAGGTATTTTTATGGCTGCTGGTTTTTCATTTCAAGGAACAGAGTTGCTTGGAGTCGCAGCTGGAGAAAGTGAAGATCCGGAAAAAACGGTTCCTCGCGCAGTTAAACAAGTCTTCTGGCGCATCTTGTTATTTTATATTTTAGCTATTTTTGTTATTGGGATGCTTATTCCATACACAGCCGATTCATTAGCAAGTGATGATGTGCGAGTAAGTCCATTTACTTTAATATTCGAACGAGCAGGTCTGGCGTTTGCAGCATCAGCTATCAATGCCGTTATTTTAACAGCCGTTTTATCTGCTGGTAACTCAGGTATGTATGCTTCTACGCGTATGCTGTGGAACTTAGCGAAAGATGGAAAAGCACCAAGGTTCTTAGCAAAAGTAAATAAACGAGGCGTTCCGGTGAATGCTTTAATTGCAACGGCACTTGTCGGTACACTTGCATTTGGTGCTTCATTTTTTGGAGACGGTGCGGTATACACGTGGTTACTTAACGCTTCTGGTATGTCTGGTTTTATTGCTTGGTTAGGAATTGCCATCAGCCACTATCGTTTTAGAAGAGCATTTGTTGCCCAAGGTCATGATTTGAGTGAACTTCCATATCATGCAAAACTTTTCCCTTTTGGTCCTATCTTTGCCTTTATTTTATGTGCTGTTGTTATTTTAGGTCAAAACTATTCGGCGTTTATGGGTGATTCGATTGACTGGTACGGTGTACTTGTTTCTTATATCGGACTTCCTTTATTCTTAATTGTTTGGTTAGGATACAAATGGACGAAAAAGTCAAAACTTATTCCGTTAAAAGAATGCCAAGTAACAGTGAAAAAATACGAATAAAAAAAGCTCTCTATTCTTTTGAATAGAGAGCTTTTTTTATATGATCTGATCAGCAAAATGAAGAGATATATAGGCGGGCTGATTTTTCATAACAAGCATATAACCTTTGAGGGGACGATTACAGTAATCAGCAGCTTCTATATAATAAATACGCTGAACTAACCTGCTTAAATGGGTTACAAAAGATGGAAGTTGATGAGTAGGAATGCTTTGGATGTAGTCTATGATTTCTTGCTTAGTTTGAAGGCCCGAATGGGTACATTCTAACAGATGAAAAAGCGGATCTGCTGCTATAGTAGATAGTTCAGAATTGTGTTTGATCCTATTCAGCTGGATATGCAGTTCTTTTTTGGACCATCTTTTTGGAATAGCTCTTATATGCTGATATTGAAAATGTGTATTCATGATAGCTAACACCTTTCGTATTAAAATAATAAAATGACTTATTATTTTAATAACCTTTACACATTAAACTAAAACGTTACAATGTGTAAAGGTGTCATACATCTTATAAAATAAGCTGATAAAAAAGCACATCTTGCCACTGATCGAATTTCCAGCCTACTTCTTTAAATTCTCCGCAAAATGTAAAATTAAATTGCTTATGCATTTTGACACTGATATCATTCCCTTTTGTAATTCCTGAAATGACAACGTGATGGTTGAGTTCTTTAGCCAATTCCAAAATCCGCTTCATAAGCTGTTTTCCAATGCCATGCCCCTGTTGATTTTTATCAATATAAATCGATAGCTCTACCGTTTGAATATACGCTTCTTTATCTCGATAAGAAGAAAGCGAAGCATAGCCCGCTACTACCCCGTCTCTTTCCGCAACAATAAGCGGAAAGAGTTCATTGCTAATATGATTATCAAACCAGCTCCTTCTTTGCTCTACTGTTACAGGCGTTAAATCAAAAGTAGCGGCACTTGCTTGAACAGACTGGTTATAAATTTCAACAAGCATAGGTAAATCTTCTTCTTTAGCATAACGAATGATCATATGTACAAACTCCTTATAGTATAGAATTATCTTTATTTTACTTCTTTTAAGAAACATAATCTACATAAAAAACCGATGTGCGCATGCACATCAGTTATGATTTTGAGCATATTGAAAGGTTTGAAGAACTTGAAGTGTCTCTTTTGTAGAAACGACCGTTGCAAACTCCCCATGTAAAGAAGACAATGCGAATGTATGTACATCTTCTGCAGGAAGCCTTGTTTTTCCATCGTAGGACATACCATCAAAGCAAGCTGTTGCATCGTTTACAATGTACGTCCTGTACCCTAGATTTCCAGCCATGCGGGCAGTCGTAGAGACGCAGTGATTAGTAGTTAGTCCTATTAAGATAAGCGTATCATAGCCATTTGCTTTTAAATAACTGTCTAGCTCTGTTCCAATGAAGCAGCTGTTCACGTGTTTGCGAATTAAGTATTCGTCTTCTTGTGGACCAAACCCTTCTTTGAACTGAAATCCCTTCGAACTTGGGTGTAAAGGAGAATCTGGATTTTCCGATGCATGCTGTACGTGAATGATAGGATAATTTTGGCGTCTCCATGCTTGCAGTAGCGTCAGCATATGTTTTTCTGCATCTAGGTTGTTTCTTTCCCCCCACTGTGGTGAATAAAACCCTTCTTGTACATCGATAAGCAGCAGAACTGGCCGGGAACGTAGCATAAGCATCATCTTCTTTCGTCTTTATTTTAAAATGGAAATAACGTATGTGCACCCATCAGGACCGGCTTTTGAGGAATGAACCGTTTGTTTCGGTAAATGTATTCGATCTCCTGCCTGACATAGAACCGTATCATGTTCAACTGTAAAGTAAATAGATCCTTCAAGTATATGAAGAATTTCATCAGTTGGATGGGTATGAGATGGGTGCGTTTGAAAAGCAATATCGTGCTGTACTTCAACGTATCCGGTATACGCCGGAAGCAGCTCTTTAATTACTTCTTCAAACTTTCCGCCAACTCCTTTTTTAATAGAGGCTTTTTTTACGTCCATGCTGTTCACTCCTTTTTAATTTAAACGGACACTGTCCGGTAGTATAGTTGTTATCATCATGTAAAAAATATTGCTTCCACTCTCGGTTTTCCTGCTGTCCATACCATCCTAACTCAGGGTGAGCAGATACGTCATCATATGTTTTTAACCGATCGCGGACCACCTTTTGGATATGCCGCCCTATTTTTGAATCTCCTGTCATACCTTCAAACACCCACCGAGGTTGAAATGTAATCATAAATCCCCTGCTCTTACGGCTTTTACGTAAAGAATGAGCAGGCGTATTACAGACGACAAAAATAGGTTCTCCGTGAAAGCAAAATTCCCATAATGGATCTTTTGGATCTTTTGGAATGTCCTGCGGCCATTTCTTCTGATCAATTTGATGAAGAAACGTCAGCGTATCCCAAAACATCGTTTCGTACTCTTCCATTGATCGTTCTTTATGTTCAGGCTTAAAGAATAACACAAAGGATGTATAGCGACCTATGGTCTTGAACGTATCTATGTATTCTCTAAGTGCCAACGCTACATTTCTAATATCTTGGTAGTTATAAGGAGTAGTCACAAATGAAAACCGCAGTAAATCTTTTTTAAAGCCTTCTACCCCTAATATACAAGGAAATGGATTTTCTTCTGACAATATATCGCTTCGGAAATATTGAAAAGCATCTTTTCCCCAAAATGGGACATGCGTTGACTCTAAAATCTCATTGGCTCGAAAAAGCATTTTTGATGCCATTAAAATCCTCCTTATGGAACTCAACGTTACATGTGTATTAAAGAAAAGAAAGTTTATGAGCATTTTTAACTAAATGCCGATTCTAAATTATAAAACTCTAATCTATATATATATAAGCTACTATTGGACAAGTTAGAAAGGAGGCTGTGTTTGTGGAGTGGTTTTTGATTGCTATAAAACAAATAATTCTAGGTATTAGTCTCGCAGCACCGGTAGGTCCAATTAATATAGAGATGATTAAAAAAGGGCTGACAAAAGGATTTTGGGCTTCTTGGCTAGTTGGTTTGGGAGGCATGACGGCCGATATTTTATTTATGCTCCTCATTTTAATAGGGTTAACGCCTTTTGTTCAGATGCATGCTGTTACTGTTTTCCTTTATGCAACTGGTTTTGTCATGCTTACGTTTGTTGGCTTTCAAAGTATGAAACAAGCTGTTTCTCGTTCCTTTTCAATAGATGTAAATAAACCCTCTATTAAAAGAGATAAGTCGTTTTTTACAGGTTTCTTCATTGCTCTTATGAACCCTTTAAATATTGTATTTTGGTTTGGTGTATTTGGGTCAAGCTTAAGCGAAAGCCTCCAAAGTCAAACGTGGCTATCAGTCTTTTTTCACAGTTTCTTTATTATCTTTGGAATCCTTCTTTGGAATTTAAATATTGCCAGCAGCATTCATTTCACAAGAAAATTTATCACGCCTAAACTTCTTCGCTTCATTACGTTAGGTGCAGGTTTTTTACTTTTTTTATTTGGCTGCCAATTCGGTTTTAAATGTATATCCTTACTTATAGGCTGAGCTTTGAGC
This sequence comes from Priestia sp. VA7, assembly GCF_055710015.1. Lineage (NCBI taxonomy): Bacteria > Bacillati > Bacillota > Bacilli > Caryophanales > Bacillaceae > Priestia > Priestia sp. VA7. Next base: position 906,680 of record NZ_JBVQPN010000003.1, on the reverse strand, counting down.
GATGAGTTCAATAAGAGTGTCATTTACTTTCTCACGTTCATCATAAAAAAGACCGTGTCCACTATTTTCAAATGGAAGAAGTGTAGAAAATGAAATATGACGATTCATAACTTTTGCAAGATCAAATGGACAAATTTGATCTTTTTTTCCGTGTAATATATATGTCTCAGCAAAAATTTGGCTCAAATCTTCCCGTAAGTCTTCGTCTCGTAAAGACACCGCAGTTTTAATTGTTCCATGACCGGATGCCTCTAAACCTAAATCTTGAAACCACCCTTTAAAAGCTGAGCTGGTAGGCTGATTAAAAAACTTTTTGCCAAACTCTTCAAGCATGTTAGGGCGATCTCTATACGTATTTTGAATAATTGTATTTACTTCTTCAGAAGGAAGTCCATATGGAAAATCAGTTTTTTGAATAAAGCTTGGAGCCGCTGCTCCTAATAAAATTAACTTCTTCACGCCATATCCTAAATGTCTGCTCATATATCGAATGGCAATGGCTCCCCCCATAGAAAAGCCTACGAGCGTATAATTTTTCAGCTCCAGTCTTTCTACTAACATGCGAATATCATCTGCTAATTGATTATAAGAATAGCCGGTGAAAGGCGCATCTGACTTTCCGAATCCGCGAAGATCAGGAGCGATACATCGAATACCGCAGGCCGGCAACGTTGTAAATTGGTATTCGTACATTTTAGCGTTAACAGGCCACCCGTGAAGGAAAAGAACGGGTTCCCCTTTTCCAATATCCCGTACAAAAAGTTTAGTCTTAGGAGTTACATGAATAAAATAGTTCATCTATAACACCTCCTAGATGTTCTTATATATATATGTTTAGGATAACTGGAACATTCAAAAGTTTCTTATAAGCTTGTGTAGGAGGTGCATGATGTTTATTTGGAATAAAGAGTAGGGAAATGTTTCTTATTGTTTATTTAGAACATAGTTTAATTTAAAAATATCGAACAAAAAAAGTAGTAAAGCGTTAAAAACTTTACTACTTTTTTTGTTATTTTTCTTCCAGCCACACATCAACTAAATTGCCGGCTTCGCTTTGGTCTAATACGAATGAACCGTTGCTGTATCGGTCGCTAGCTCGCATTGTAGATGGATCAACCTGCTCGATTTGACCTTTAGATGATTCTACTATCATGTAATGTTCTTTAGAGATTGCTTTTACTTTTGCAATTTGATGCGGATTAGATTTTAGTTCTCGGACCATCACTAGCCCTCGTTTTGCTCGTGCTGATTCTTCAAACTCAGTAATTTTTGTCTTTTTCACAGCTCCTCGTTGCGTGGCGATAAATAATTCAGTTGATAGAGCTTCATCTTCATCGAAGATAACGCCGCTTACAACATAATCATCGTCTTTTAAGTTAATTCCTTTCACACCAGAAGCGCGAGTCCCTACAATATTAATTTCTTCTTCCCGGAAACGCAGTCCGTAGCCAGAGCGAGTGGCAATAAACACTTGTTTTTTACCATCGGTTTGATATACATCGATTACTTCATCATCGCCTTTTAAATTAACGGCGACAAGAGCTTTAGAGTAGCGCTGTGCTTTATATTGAAGTAATTCTGATTTTTTGACCATGCCATTTTTTGTAAAGAAAAGCAGATACTGGTTTTCTTTAAATTCTTTCACCGGTATCGCCCGTACAATTTGCTCTTCTTTATCAATTGGAATAATGTTCATGATATGCTGCCCCATGTCTTTCCACCTGATATCAGGAAGTTCGTGCACTGGCATATATAAATAATTCCCTTTGTTTGTGAAGATGAGTAGCGTTTCAGTTGTATTAATTTCATACTTCGCTAAAATTCGGTCCGTATCTTTCATACCGAAGTCTTGCCCGTTAGACGCGGCGTAAGAACGAAGGCTTGTTCGTTTTACGTATCCGTCTTTTGTGACTGTCACCATCACTTCTTCAGATGGAACCATCACTTCTAGATTAATCTTAATTTCTTCGATTTCCGCTTCAATTTTTGAGCGGCGTTCTGTACTGTATTGCTTCTTTACACGGCGTAATTCTTTTTTGATTACATTAAAAAGTTTTTTCTCGCTATGTAAGATTTCTTCTAACTCGTTAATTTTAGCACCTAGCTCTTCAGCTTCCGCTTGTAGAGCTGTGATGTCCGTGTTTGTCAAACGGTATAATTGAAGCGATACAATCGCCTCTGCTTGAGGTTCTGTAAATTCATATTTGGCAATTAAATTATTTTTAGCGTCGCGCTTATCTTTAGAAGCTCTAATCGTCGCAATAACTTCATCTAAAATCGACAGTGCCTTAATCAATCCCGCTACAATATGTTCACGTTCACGTGCTTTTTGCAGTTCGTATTTAGAACGATTTGTTACCACTTCTCTTTGATGATCAATATAAGCATCAAGAATGTTGGCCAAGCTCATAAGCTTTGGTCGCTTTTTAGCAATAGCAACCATGTTAAAATTATAAGGTACTTGCAGATCCGTATTTTTATAAAGATAGTGAAGTACTCCTTGAGCATTTGCATCTTTTTTTAATTCTACTACGATGCGCAGACCGGTACGATCCGTTTCATCGCGAACTTCAGCAATGCCTTCCACTTTTTTATCTAAACGAAGCTCATCCATTTTCTTAACAAGGTTGGCTTTGTTTACTTCAAACGGAATTTCCGTAATGACAATTTGCTGTTTTCCGCCGCGAATGGACTCCACTTCCGTTTTTCCGCGAATAATAATTTTCCCTTTACCTGTCTCGTAGGCTTTCTTAATTCCGTCTACCCCTTGAATGATTCCTCCCGTAGGAAAATCAGGACCTTGAATAGCCGTCATCAACTCTTCAATTGTACACGTTGGTTTATCAATTCGCATGATCGTTGCGTCAATTACTTCACCTAAATGATGAGGAGGAAGTTCTGTAGCATAACCAGCTGAAATACCCGTGGATCCATTCACTAGCAAATTAGGAAACATAGCCGGTAACACAGTTGGTTCGCTGCTTGTATCATCGAAGTTAGATACAAACTCAACCGTTTGTTTGTCAATATCTCGTAGAAGTTCTGCAGCAATCGATGAAAGGCGAGCTTCTGTATAACGCATTGCTGCTGGGGGATCTCCATCAATACTTCCGTTGTTTCCATGCATTTCGATTAATACATTTCTAACTTTCCATTCTTGACTCATTCGAACCATGGCCTCATATACAGATGAATCACCATGAGGGTGATAGTTACCAATTACGTTCCCTACAGTTTTGGCTGACTTGCGAAAGCCTTTTTCTGCTGTATTTCCATCTACGTGCATTGCATATAAAATACGGCGCTGAACGGGTTTTAACCCGTCTCTTGCATCCGGAAGTGCACGCTCTTGAATAATATATTTACTGTATCGACCAAAACGGTCGCCTAGCACATCCTCAAGAGGTAAATCTAAAAAGCGTTCTGTTTGTGTCATTGTACGTCCTCCTCTGCGACCGTTAATACATTTTCATTATCTAAAATATTTGGATCTTCTTCTAATCCAAACGCTACGTTGCTTTCAATCCATTTTCTGCGAGGTTCTACTTTATCGCCCATCAAAGTGGTTACACGACGATCAGCGCGAGCAGCATCATCAATACGAACACGAATCAGCGTACGCGTCTCTGGGTTCATTGTTGTTTCCCAAAGCTGATCTGCGTTCATTTCACCGAGACCTTTATAGCGTTGAATCATATACCCTCTTCCTACCTTATCGATAGCACCCTGCAATTCTTCATCACTCCATGAATATTCAACCACTTCTTTTTTACCTGACCCTTTACTTACTTTGTAGAGCGGTGGAAGAGCAATAAATACTTTTCCTGCTTCCACAAGCGGTTTCATATAGCGGTAGAAAAACGTTAGCAGAAGCACTTGAATATGAGCGCCATCCGTATCCGCATCGGTCATGATAACTATTTTATCGTAGTTAATATCATCGATGGTGAAATCTGCTCCTACTCCTCCGCCTATCGCGTGGATGATCGTACTAATTTCTTCGTTTTTAAAAATATCTTGAAGCTTAGCTTTTTCGGTATTGATAACCTTCCCTCGCAGTGGCAGCACGGCTTGAAAGCGGCGATCCCTTCCTTGTTTTGCTGAACCTCCAGCGGAATCCCCTTCGACTAAGTACAGTTCGTTTCGCTGAGGATTTCTTGATTGCGCAGGCGTTAACTTTCCGCTTAGAACGGTTTCTTGACGCTTTCGTTTCTTCCCGTTTCTTGCGTCTTCTCTCGCCTTTCGTGCTGCTTCACGCGCTTGAGCAGCTTTGATTGCTTTTTTTACAAGAAGAGAGCTTACGTCCGGGTTTTCTTCTAAGAAATAGGCAAGTTTTTCAGAAATAACTGCATCTACAGACGAACGAGCTTCACTTGTACCTAACTTTCCTTTTGTTTGACCTTCAAACTGAAGCAACTCTTCAGGTATTCTAACGGAAACGATGGCTCCTAAGCCTTCTCGTATATCCGTTCCTTCTAAGTTTTTGTCTTTTTCTTTTAGCAGGCTTACTTTACGAGCATATTCATTAAATGCACGCGTCATAGCGCTTTTTGCACCGGACTCATGCGTTCCACCATCTTTGGTACGAACATTATTAACAAATGATAAAATGGTTTCAGAATAACCATCATTAAATTGAAAGGCAAATTCAACTTCAATATTATGATGAATCCCTTCAAAAAAGACGACTGGATGAAGTGAATCTTTTTCTTCATTTAAATATGAAACGAAGGCTTGAATACCTGTTTCATAATAAAAGATATCGTGACGATCATGTCTTTTATCGATTAACTCTATTTTGAATCCTTTTAACAGGAAAGCCGATTCGCGGAGCCGTTCACACAGCGTATCATAATTATACACAGTTGTTGAAAAGATCGTGGCATCCGGTTTGAAATGAATCGTTGTTCCCGTTTTTTTCGTTTTCCCTATTTTTTCTAGCGTCGTAACTGGCTTTCCTCCATTTTCAAAACGCTGTTCATAAATAAATCCATCTCGATGAATGGTTACGGTCAACCATTCAGACAGCGCATTTACAACAGATGCACCTACTCCGTGTAAGCCTCCGCTTGTTTTATATCCACCCTGTCCGAATTTACCTCCTGCATGCAAGATGGTTAAAATAACTTCAGGCGTTGGTTTTCCTAGTTTATGCATGCCCGTTGGCATACCTCGACCTTTATCTTGTACAGAAATTGAATTATCTTTGTGAATGGTTACAATAATTTCTTCTCCGTAGCCTGCTAGAGCTTCATCGACAGAGTTGTCGACGATTTCATATACTAAATGATGCAGACCTCGTGTATCCGTACTTCCAATATACATACCAGGACGTTTACGAACGGCATCTAATCCTTCTAGTACTTGAATTGCATCTTCATTATAATTAAATTGTTGTTTCCGAGCCATTCATACTACCCCTTTCATCACAACGAACATTACTACATTATGTATGAAACACAAACGTTTGCGCTTCGTGTCTAAGAATAAATGATCATGTATCCTATCTTTTAATTTTATAGTGTTCGCATCAACAGAACGTATGTTTCTATTTTTGCGTACTTACAAGATTTTAGCACAAATTTCCGTATTATAAAAGCAATATCTTGTGTATTCATGGATTATAAGCATTATAAAGCTAGCTGTCTAACGTCTATTGTAGCGGAAACGCTCTTACTATTTCAACGCATGGTGAAACCCATGCAAGCAGTGTGCATGGGTTGGTTGTTCTGCTTATAGATCTTACTTTGTTAAAGCATGCTCAACTTTTATACAACGATCCATAACTACAGTATACCCTTTTTTAGCGAGCAGGTCATATGCTTCTTCATTAATTAAACCAGATTGTGCCCAAAATACGTCTGCGTCTACTTCTAAAAACTCTTCTGCAACTTCAAGCAAATGCTCAGAGCGACGAAATACATTAACGATATCAATATGTCCTTCAATTTCTTTTAATGAAGATACAGCTTTTACGCCGAGCGCTGAGTTTATTGTCGGGTTCACCGGAATAATCTCGTAACCTTGCTGCTGCATGGCTTCTGAAACCATATAAGACGTTCGATGAGGGTTATCTGATAAACCTACTACAGCAATGCGCTTGCTTTTTTTTAATATTTTACCAAGCTCTTGGCGGGAAGGAATTTTAATGGACATGTCTATTACCTCTCTTAGCTATATAATATGTACTGAACAACATTCGCGATTTACAGTTGATTTCCTGCATATAGTACCCGTTTTCTCTATTTTTGTAAACGTCTTCTTTTTTTAAAATAATTGTCTCTCACCTAAAACTAGCTATGTTTTTTTAAGTATCTCATGGTAAAATAGAAACGATATAGAAATAAAGGAGCTTTCAAACATGAATTATTTATTACCTATTCTTGCCTATATCTTGGGCTCTATTCCTTTTGGACTAGTTGTTGGAAAACTAGGATACGGCATCGATATACGAGAGCATGGAAGCGGCAATTTAGGCGGCACCAACTCCTTTCGTACATTGGGCGTAAAAGCTGGAATTATCGTTACGCTTGGAGACATTCTAAAAGGAACCCTAGCAGCTTCTTTACCGCTTTTATTTAATACGAATCAAAACATTCTCTTCATTGGTTTATTTGCTGTCATTGGTCATATTTTTCCTGTTTTCGCGAAATTCAAAGGCGGGAAAGCTGTTGCCACGTCCGCCGGAGTGATTTTATGTTATGAACCTCTTTTATTTGCTTTCGTACTATTATGTTTTTTTATCTGCTTATACATAACGAAGTATGTATCATTGTCATCAATGGTTACCGGGGTATTAACCTTTATCTACACGCTATTTAAGCAAGACTACATGCTTATTATGATTATTGGTTTAATTGTAGCCTTTGTCATTTACAGACACCGTGCAAACATTACCCGAATTCTTAATAAAACAGAACCGAAAGTCACATTTTTGTCAGGTAAAAAGAAATAAGAGGAGCTTCCTCTTATTTCTTTTTTTATAACCGATTTGTAAGCGAATACATTTCTTGTTTATTAGTTATACTGATACTAAAATAAGGAGGTGAATGATGTGAAGAAAAAATGCCCTATTTGCAAACGAAATAAGAAAATGGATTCACAGCTAGAAGGAAGCCGCTACTGCGTTCACTGCTGGGAAACCATTGGAAAACAATATGATTTCAAATGAAAGAATGAAACGATTTAATATAGAAATGAAGCCTTCACCTCTATATTAAATCGTTTTATTTTATTTTATCTCATTCCTTCCTAGCTGGATTCGTATATATTGGTAATTTATCTACCTTTCTACTATAATAAGTGTATCCGCAGTATTGGAAGGAGCATAATTAATGAAATTAACAGTAACAGAAGCAGCAGCTACGTGGTACAAAGATGAAATGATGCTAGAAGGAAACGAAACAATTCGCTTTTTTGTTCGCTACGGCGGATGCAGCAACGTTCAAAAAGGTTTTTCTTTAGGTGTAAACACAGATTCTCCTAAAAACGTTGGCGTTGAAACAAAAGTTGACGGTTTAACATTCTTCGTAGAAGATGAAGACCTTTGGTACTTTGATGGTCATGATTTGACCGTAAATTATAATGAAGAAACAAAAGAACCTGACTTTCATTACGAAGCGTAAGAAAAAAAGCATCGATTTATCGATGCTTTTTATTCTTGCGCTTAACCCTGCTTTTTGGCCTCTTCATAGGCTTTATGCCATTCCGGATAATTACGGCGAATCGAAATGGGCTTAAAGTTTTCTTTTTTCACACATACATGTGACGATGTTCCTGTTAACGCAAGTTCTTCATTTGAATTAAAAATTTCGTAGCCGTACACAACGCGTAGACCGTCATAGTTCTCAACCCAAGTATGTACTACAGCTGTCTCGCCATAATGAAGCGGCTTTTTATATGAAGCCTGTATATCAATAACTGGCGACAGCACACCGTCTCTTTCCATTTGTGCATAGCTAAAACCTAAATCACTAATAAACTGCGTTCGACCTATTTCCATCCATACTAAATAGTTAGCATGATACACAACGCCCATCTGATCGGTTTCTGCATAGCGCACTTCGATTTCTTTCGTTGATACTAACATGATTTTACCTCCTCTTGCCCTGTTCCTGTTTTATCTTACCATATAAGGAGAATATACTCCTACTAGTTTGGTTGTAACTCAATATGTTGTAAGACTAAGCGCATTTTGAATGCGATATATCAGTGTTTCCAGCCGCGTCATTTTATTTTCATACTTTTTATAAGGAAGTGTATATGTGTAGTCTTTATTTGTCCATAAACGGTCAAAATAAGCGTTTAGTTCGGTCATAACCTTTTTGTTAAAAGGTCCTGATACTTTAATATCCGTTTCTAAGTTCAAGTCAGCCAAATTTCGTTTTGTGAAATTTGCTGCTCCTGCAATAATAGTTGCATTTTTTTTATTTCGAATAAATAAAGTTTTGGGATGATACTGCTCTTTTCCCGTATGATACCAGCGAACTTTAATATCGCCTTTAGATTTTTTCACAAGTTCTGCTGCTACTGGACGGTTAGGCAGTCCGAACTTTTTTCTTCCAAACGCATTCTCATTAGGATCTAAAATTAATCGTACGTTTGCGCCTTGTTTGGAAGCTTTCAAAAGCGCCTTTATTACGTCTCGATCTCCAAGATAAAACATGCCAAGCCATACATCGTCGCCTTTTTTAGCATGACGTAAATCATGCAATACGTGCTTATAGATTTTGCCTTCTGTTAACAGCTGAACATAGAGGTCTCCCTTTTCTTTTTCTTTTTTCTTATACCGAGGTAACTTTCCTCCATAAGAAAAATCTGACACCGCTTGTTCACTTTTCACCACATCTCCAATAATATTCCCTTTTACTTCAAAGGCCATGTTAGAATTATAAAAACTTGCATCATGAGGATTGGCAGAGGAGATAATAACGCTTTGATCTGTTGCTACTACTTTTCTGTGATTAGCTTTTACATTTAACAACTTTAAATAAGCACGGACCGTCGCTTTAGGCGCATTGGTACCAAACGGATTTGTTATCCATCCGTTTCCTTTTTCACCAAACCACTGAACAAAAGTTCTCCATACTGAAGAATACAGTGGAATGGAGTCTCTGAGCTTAGATAAATTGGTTTGCACCACTTTGGTTCCGTTTAGCCGCAGTGAATCTAACCACTTTGAATCATGTGAGCCGTAGGTTGTATTGATTTCATCTGTAATAAAGACGATTTCGATAGTAGGATGTTTTCGTTTCTTTTCAATCAGCTTACTTGCAAGCGTATCACTAAGGTGAGGAAACGTTTCGCCTTGGTTATAGTAGCCGTTAAATAGAAACATATCCATAATAATAAAAGCTTTTGCGTCATCAATCGCATTCGTAACTGCTTGAAAAATGTGTTGTTCAGAAACAGATGTCTGCTGGTCTTGATACGTTAGGTCTGATAAGAGAAATACATCTTCTACTTTGTGCGGCTTACTTTCGTATGAAACTCCTTTAGGCAAAGGCTTATGCGTTTGATAAGAGCCCACAATAATCAAGACGACAAGTAAACTGACCAAAATCCTTACTACTTTCCTTTTCACGTGCTTTTTCACCTACATAAACCTCTTTGCTAGTTTGTATTAGTATTGACCTTACTAAAAAAATATAGAAAGAAAGCAGCTAAAACCGTTTATTTTTAGCTGCTTATTGTCGTTGCTTTATTTATTAAATCGTACCTTCGTAACCATTTTGACGAGCTTCTGACTCATCTTTTATTTCGCTGCGCATTGCTTCGATACTTACTTCGCGATTGTGATTTTTTTGCTGAATGCGCTGACGTTCTTCTTCATTGCTGCATGCAGCAGCTTCTTCTGCTTCTTCAATGTTCTTCATTGTATTTTGCACCATTGTTTGTAATTTTTCAACGTTATCACTGCGATCGTCTGGATTCGGTTTATTCCATGCCATTGTATCTTCCTCCTCAAAATAACTTTGTTACAATTGTAGTATGCCGGATTTGTTCATCTCTATAAGTGGAAAAAAATGATTTTAGTTTACATAATATAATTATAATTAAGTTAAAATATGTATATAAATCATACATAATATGGTAATACGTACATACAAAGGGGGAATCGCTATGACCAAACGAATGATAACATTACTAAGCGTCATCTTTATTGCAGTGCTTGCCGTATTTTTTATGTCACAAACCTCATTGGCATCAAAATTGACAGCAAGTGCCTTTATGAAGCCTCATCATTACTCAAAACATGAAGAAAAAATGTTAGCTGTGACAAACCTGGACTACAAAAGCAATATCATTGCATACGATGTGAAAGCTCCTAGTGACGCAAAAGAAGCTTATGTAAAAGCTACTTATTACGAAAAGGGAAAAGCAAAAGAACCTTTATTTTCAGGAGGGTTGACTGTTTCAAAAGAATTTGACATGTTTGCTATTACATATAAAATCGATGATGATGCGCATAAAGTTATGTTTAATGTAGGAAGCAACGATACAAACCTAGGAATAGAAGCGGAAAAGCCAAAAAAAATGAACGGATATTCCTTTACTGGATTAGAGAAAAAACAAACGGTAAAAATGAATAAAACATATCCAGTTGCTGCTTTATTTGGTGACGATGGCAGTGGCATACGAGTTGCTCCGCTTTCAACCGACGATGGAGAAGTCGTTAAAGAGCTTATTTCGAGCAATCCTTACGTTTATTTATTCACGGTAGAATTCAAATAATAAAAAGTCGCTGAATTCAGCGACTTTTTATTCATTCACCTTTGGTTTGAATAACTTGAGGATGCTTGCCGGATGTATCTTGCATTTGTTTTCCGTTATTTCCACCAGCTTCTCTCGGTTGAGTGCCGATGTGATTCGGAACAAAAGGTTTGCTTTGTTTTTTAGGATTTCCCATGCTTATCCCCTCCTCACCGTTACTCTAACCAACTTACTTTAAAGTTATTCAGCTCTTTCAAGCATACGATCTTCTAACCGCTTTTCAATTTCCATTTCAATGCGTTCAATTTCTGACTGATCTTTTAACAGCTGCGTTTTATTTTCTTGCACTAACTCTTCAAATGAACGTTTGCGCAATTTTCTCATGATCACAACACCTACTTTATGTAATTTTTATGAAAAATCTGAAAAATCTAAAGAAACTGATATTGTATAACTATCTATATTGTAACCAATTTGTCAGATAAGTAAACATACTTTTTTGAAAAGTTGTAAGAAAGTTTGACATGTTTACTGACCTATCTATATATACGATGACAAAGTAAATAAGTTTCATGTTTAATAAAACAAGCAGCGAAGTTAATTCGCTGCTTGTTGAGCAAAGTTTTCCATTTGTTTAAGCGTCATTGGACCATTCACTCGTTGAACAATTTTCCCTTCTTCATCTATAAAGTAAGATGTCGGAATGGTGGAGACTCGATATTTTTTACTTCCTACACTATCTTGGTCGTCCAATAATACACGAAACGTAAACTGTTTTTCTTTAAGAAATTTAGATACTGCCTGTTTACTGCCTTCCGACGAAGTTAAATTAACCGCAAGCAGCTGTACATCGTTTCCATATTTCTCATAAAACGCTTGCATATCGGGCATTTCTTTTTGACACGGCGGACACCATGTTGCCCAAAAGTTTAAAATGACTTTTTTTCCTTTAAAATCCGATAATTGAACGGATTTCCCGCTCGTATCTGACAGTGTAAACGGAGGCGCTGTATCTTTTGGTTCCAACCCATAAGCTTGACCCGAAGCCTGACGAGCACTATCGCCTTTTTTGATATTTAAATCCTTGTATTCGCTTAAGTTAGAATTATCGGATGCTTCATTTGGAGAAAGCCCTTGCCAAAGGGCGTAGCTAAGAAAGCCTACTAGAAGCAAGACCGCAATTATTTTTTTAACCATATGATCGGCTCCTTTATTTCTTCTAAAAAGTGATAATCTATGTACTAATAGATATGTGCAATATCTACTAAAATAATCCTTTTATAGGGCATTTTCTTTTATAATATAGCATATTTCCCTCTCACTTTTTGTCGAAAACAGTGCGTTTGCATAAAAAAAGAGCGGCTCACGAGAACCGCTCTTTTTCTTTATAACTTACGCATGTGTTTTAGACTGTAATTTATCACGAAGCACCATTTGAAGGATACCACCGTGGCGATAGTAATCAATTTCAACTTCACTATCGAAACGAACCAGTACTTCAAATTCTTTTTTGTTTCCAGCTTCATCAGTTGCTGTTACTTTTATAAAATCACGTGGTTTTACTGTTTCATCAACTGCTACTGCAATTGTTTCTTTTCCAGTTAAACCTAATGTATCCGCGCTTTCACCATCTTTAAATTGAAGAGGTAAAACACCCATTAATACTAGGTTTGAACGGTGAATACGCTCGAAGCTTTCAGCGATTACTGTTTTAATACCTAAAAGATTTGTTCCTTTTGCTGCCCAGTCACGAGAACTTCCCATGCCGTAATCTTTGCCTGCAAGTACAACAAGACCTGTATCTTGCTCTTTGTATTTCATACAAGCATCATAAATGCTCATTACGTCATTTGTTGGCCAGTACGTTGTCCAGCCGCCTTCTGTACCAGGAGCTACTTGGTTTTTAATGCGGATGTTTGCAAACGTACCGCGCATCATTACTTCATGGTTACCACGACGAGAACCATATGAGTTAAAGTCTTTTGGCTCTACACCGTTTTCTTGAAGGTAAAGACCTGCAGGTGATGTTTTTGCAATTGAACCCGCTGGTGAAATGTGATCCGTTGTCACTGAGTCACCAAATTTCGCTACTACGCGAAGATCATTTAACGGCTCTACTTCACCTGGTTCTTCTGATAAGCCTTCAAAGAAAGGTGGGTTTTGAATGTATGTTGAATCATTCTCCCACGTATAAAGCGCATCTTCGCTTGTTTTAATTTCATTCCAGCGTTCGTTATCATCGAATACACGCTCATACTCGTTACGGAATAATTCAGGCGTTACGGTACGGCTAACAACTTCTTTAATTTCATCTTGAGAAGGCCAGATGTCGCTAAAGAATACTTCATTGCCGTCTGTATCAATGCCGATTGGATCTTTTTGTAAATCTACATCTACTGTTCCAGCCAGTGCATATGCTACAACAAGCGGCGGAGAAGCAAGGTAGTTACCTTTTACTAATGGATGAATACGTCCTTCAAAGTTACGGTTTCCTGAAAGAACAGACGTTACAAGCAAGTCGCTATCTGCAATCGCTGCTTCAATTTCAGCTTCTAATGGACCAGAGTTACCGATACAAGTCGTACAGCCATAACCTACGATGTTAAAGCCGATTTTATCTAAGTATGGAAGCAGCCCTGAATTTTGCAGGTAAGCCGTTACTACTTTTGAACCTGGTGCTAAAGAAGTTTTCACGTAAGCTGGAACATCCAATCCTTTTTCTACCGCTTTTTTCGCAACTAAACCGGCTGCTACTAATACGTAAGGATTTGATGTGTTCGTACAGCTTGTGATAGCCGCAATGGCAATGGCACCTGTTTTCATTGTTGTTTCTGAACCGTCTGCAAGCTTAAACGTAATTTCTTTATCCACGTCTTTAGCATCAAGTCCGAAGCTTTGGTTGCTAACAGGAGCTGTTAAAGCCTTCTTGAATTCTGTTTGCATTTGAGAAAGTGGAATTAAATCTTGCGGACGCTTTGGACCAGAAAGATTTGCTTCAATCTCAGCAAGGTTAATCTCAACAACGTCAGTGAAAATTGGATCTTCATTTTCTGGTGTGAAGAATAAACCATTTGCTTTTGTATATTGTTCGACAACCTGAATGTCTTTTTCATCTCTTCCTGTTAAACGCATGTATGCTAATGCTTCTGCGTCAACTGGGAAGAATCCACATGTTGCACCGTATTCAGGAGCCATATTAGCGATTGTTGCACGGTCAGCTAATGGAAGTTCTGCTACGCCAGGACCGAAGAATTCCACGAATTTTCCGACTACTCCTTTTTGACGAAGCACTTGCGTAACTTTTAACGCTAAGTCTGTAGCTGTAGTGCCGTTTGGTAATTCACCAACAAGTTTAACGCCGATTACTTCAGGAACTGGGAAATAAGAAGGTTGACCAAGCATACCTGCTTCCGCTTCAATACCGCCAACACCCCATCCTAAAACACCGATACCATTAATCATCGTTGTATGAGAGTCAGTACCTACTAGAGAATCAGGGAAAGCTACAAATTCACCATCTTCTTCAACAGCATGAACAACGTTTGCTAAATATTCTAAATTTACTTGGTGCACGATACCTGTAGCTGGTGGAACTGCGCGATAGTTATTAAATGATTTTTGAGCCCAGCTTAAGAAATTATAGCGCTCTGTATTACGTTGAAACTCGAGGTCCATATTAATTCGTAATGAGTCAGCTGTACCTGCTTTATCAACTTGTACGGAGTGGTCGACAACGAGGTCTACTGGAATTTCTGGATTGATTTTGTCAGGATCTCCTCCTAAATCAGCCATTGCTTTACGAAGTGACGCTAAGTCTACAACCGCTGGAACTCCAGTGAAATCTTGAAGAATAACACGAGATGGTTTGAAAGGAACATCGATATCTTTAATATCTTTTGTTCCCCATTTTGCAAGGTTTTCGACGTGTTCTTTTGTAATAACACGGCCATCTACCTGACGAAGAACAGATTCTAATAATACTTTAATTGAATACGGCAGCTTAGATACATTACCTAAACCTGCTTCCTCTAAAGCTTGTAAGCGGTAATAATTATATGTGCTGCCATTAAGATCGAATGACGAACGAGCGTTGAAAACGTCTTTTTTAGTCATTGCTTTTACCCCCTTAAAATTCTATGTATAAAGGATTTACTTACCCCATCCTCTATTCCCTTCACCATCTATCTTAATATAATATTATACATAAGTAAATAAAAAGAATGTTATTAATTAACATAAGTTTCACTTATAACCTTTTTCCATCTTCCTTTTATTTTTCTAATAATTCATATTTCATTGATTTTTACGCATGCTAGAAACGGAGGTGATTTAACATGGCTAAACGCAAGTCAAACCACGTCATTCCTGGAGCTAACGCGGCTAGCGCTCAAGGAAAAGGAGCGGGTTATAATGAAGAGTTTTCAAATGAACCATTAACGGAACAACAGAAACAAAATAATAAAAAACGCAAAAAAAATCAATAAAACAATCTCTTATTGGATATACTAATCACTAGTTAGAAAAGCAAAATCGTTTAACTCCATGAAATCTAACGAGAAGGCGTCATTATATGTGACGCTTTTTTCCTGTTCCCATTTCCTGTTTTTGTTAAACCTATTTTTAGAAAGGGGAATTTTTCATCGGATAAATTCCCTGTCACTATCCTACCCTAATAAATGAAAGGGAGGCTTTAACTATGAACAAAAACAGCAGCAAAGACATCAGAAGAAATGCGCCAAAAAGCAATTCTGGACAGCCAGAACCGCTAAGTGGATCTCATAAAGTGAAAAACCGTAAGCATTCTCGCCAAAAACACAATAGCGGACATGATATGTAAAACAGCAGCAAGCTCTCTACAGAGCTTGCTTTTTTATGCGTAGACAAGACAGCTAGTACTTCAAGCTTATTCTTTGCGCAGGAGTTCACTAAGTACATAAACGCGCATATGATAGTAAAGTGAAACACTTTAAATAATGGAGGAACGCAGAAATGAAAAACAAGCGTCTGCCAGCAGACCAAATGTTTGTAAAAGGCTTTCAAGAGTTATTAGAAGTCATGCTTTCAAATCCCTTTATGAGTTATTTAGATTATGATTCCGTTCGTATAGATTTATTTGAAACAGAACAATCATTTATTGTCGAAGCTGAATTATTAGGGTATCACCCTAAGGATATTATCGTTCAGATACAAGCTGACCACTTACAGCTGACAGCCAAAAAATACTGCATTAGAGAATTTCATGATGAAAAGCAAGGAACGCTTGCAAGAGAACAAATGGAAGAAAGCGTTGAACGTACAATCGACTTTCCATTTCCATTGATGAATAAAAAAATTACCGCTACATTTAGTAACGAAATCCTTGAAATTACGATTTCTAAACATGAGACAAATAAATCTAATCAGCAAATAGTCCCTATCGAGTTCCAATAAAGCTGCAGATGTTGTCTCTGCAGTTTTATTGGAACTATTTAATTGTTTATTTAGCACATAGTTTTTTAAGAATATTTTTCTTTTCAAAACAATGGGATATCTAATTTATTTTACGGCACACTACTAAAAAAGAGTAAAAGGAGAACGTTTATGCTTCATACTGCTTGGAAAGGTAAAATCAGCTTTGGATTAATTGATATCCCTATTAAACTGCACGGAGCAATTGAAGAAAAAGATGTAAAGCTGCGCACGCTACACTCCGTTTGCCATACACCTATTCATCAAGAAAAACATTGCCAAACGTGTGGACGAGAAGTAGAATCTGATGAACTGGTTAAAGGATACGAAACCGCGACCGGTCAGTTTGTTGTACTTTCACAACAGGAAATTGACAGTGTCAAAGAACCCTTTGCAGCAAACAAAGCTGTTGAATTGTTACACTTTGTATCGTTAGATGACATTGATCCCCTGTTTTTTGATAAGCCCTACTATATTTCTCCTGGGGAAACAAGCCTAAAAGCTTATTATACTTTATTAAATGCACTTGAAATAACGAATAAAGTCGGTATTGCGAATGTATTTTTATATTCCAAACAGCAAATGGCAATTATTCGTTCCTTGGGCGGATCTCTTGTTCTTCACACGATGCATTTTGAAGAAGAGCTTCGTTCAGTCACAGATGTGCCTAACTTATCCAGTACTTCTTCCATTAATGAAAGCGATACACAAGTGACGGTGGAATTAATTGATAAGCTATCTACTTCTTTTAATCCGTCTATTTACAAAAACAACTACCGAGATGCCTTACAAAACGTCATTCAACAAAAAATAAATCAAGGCGAAGTTACAAAAGGCAGCGGAAGCGAAGAACGAGATATTCGACATTTAATGGAAATGTTAAAAGTGAGCATAGATCCTTCTACTTTACACCCGACAAAATCAACAGCAGAGAAAAAAACTTCATCCTTAAAAAAGAAAGCATAAAAAAGCTAACGAATTTCTTCGTTAGCTTTCATTTGCAACAGAAGTCTTAGGAACAATAGTTCCATATGACGCCGGTATTTTTAAATATTGCGTTACTTGATTATTTTCTACAAAGACAATAAAGTTATCTTTTTTATCTTTTCCAATACCTTTTGCTTTTGCTTCAGACCACGTGAAGCCCAGCTTTTCATTTACCTCACTGCGAGTCGTTTCCGGTCCAAAAACATATACTTTGTCCCATCTAAAATCACATAATTCATTAAAATCAAGGATGGAAGCTTCTTCTTTACTTTGATTTGTTTTTTTAATTTCATTAATTACAGTTTGCTGAAGTTGCGCTTGGTTGCGTTCGCTGTATACCCTGTCAATAAAAAAAGTTGCCAATAGCGCTACTAACGTGAATAGTAGAATCTTTTTCACTTCGTTGTCCTCCTGAAACGTTCTCTGCACATGATACGACTTCTTTTCGATACGGTTTTATTCTCTACTATTCTAGAAAATTCAACAGGAAAATACAACTAAAATCTCGAAATGTCATCAAAACATAAAAAACTTAACACTATGTCAACGCATAAAAAAAGACTTGTTCACTTTCTATCTATTCACCTACTCAGCGCTGAAAAAATGTGGTTCTACCGTACAAATAGCTTCAATAAATTCTTCTACTAACCCTTCTTCTCCCGGCAAAAAAGGCAGCGCACCAACTCCAACACATTCAATACTTTTATAAAAATGATGCTGCTTATAGCCCTCCGCTTTCCCTGGAAACAGCACAATCGCTGTTTGTACCGGTTTTATTCCATTTTCCTCTACAATAGCATCTCGGTAACGATGCATGGTATTAATATCTTCTTCTCTAGGTGAAGGCGTATCGTGATTTGGTTTGATACGATACTTAGCGTCAAAAAGATATACACTTTTTTTCTCCCCTTGCTTTACTTCAAGCAGTAAGTCAGGCTTTTGAATAACGGTATGAGTATGGTGGTATGCTTTCTGATACCATAGCGTGACTTCTGCTTTCCCCACTCGAAAACGATGATAAGACGGCTGCATCCTAACGTTCAACCCTTGTTCTGTCGTTGTCATGATGTTTTGTTCTATCCGCTTGCCGTAAGTTTGCAACTTCTTTAAAAGACTAACATACGTCCAGTATTCATAGAGAGTTGCGATATCTTTTAATGAAAGGTGGTAAAACTCTCCGTTAAGAGCCAATCCTCGCGTTAAGAACATAAAGTATCTGCTTGCTTCCCGGTAGCGGGGTGCCGTACGCAGTGTAGAAGGAAGAATTGAAGCTTGTAGGGTCTTCACCCGTTGCCAAAACGCATTATTTAACAGTCTTTTTAATTCGGCATGATTAGTTTCTAGAGCCGATACGGCTTCTTTTTTTACATATCTATCTTCTATCAATTTGTCAATTAGTGCAGTTAGCTTATGATACAGCTGCGTCATCATCCATTTTACACTTTGATTTTCCAGATTATCATAGGTAGACACGTGCGTGGTGCCAATCGCTTTTGTGGGTACTACTTTTATATTTCGATTAATTTTAATCCCCCTGCTTGAAGATGCAAGATAGGTAGGGTGAGTTCGGACAAATGATATAGCACGGCTATCTTGTTTTTTTATTTGATCGCCTCTCATGAGCTCATGTTCAACTTTTACCGATTGAAATGGCTGCTTTTCAATCTGACGCACAGAATGAAGAAAGGGTTTCATATAGTGAGAGAGAACATGATAAAATTCCGTCCATGTTGCTTGCTTAGACCAAACAGATTTTGCTTCAATATATGTTTTACGAAGCATATCGTATGCCAAATCATGAATATATCCGTTCACTTCATCAACCATGTGTACATAATCTGTCTTGTAGCTCATCTTTGAGGGGAAAATTTCAAGAGTAAAGGAGAGCTCTTTTTCTCTTTCGCTGTAAACATGAAATGTAGAATACCCTACTTCATTTTGAAAGCTTATATTTCCCGTCAAAATGTAGGGAAATCCTACGCTTTGAAAGCTTTGTTCAACTGCTTTTGAATCGTGGTTAACAAACAGGCTTGTTTCATTTTTAGAAACAACTGTAATTTGATAGGTTTCATTTTCAAAAAATAAAGGCTCAAGCGGCGGTTTTGAGGTCATCATGCCTTTTGTTTGATTTAATACTTTTACATGTGTAATTCCTTTTCCTGTACAAGAAAAAAACATCACTTCTTCTGCAGATTTTATTTTTTTCTTATTTTTCCCTTTTATAACCACCGTACACGTGTCAGTTTCAATTTCAACGTACGGTATTAATCCAAAATGACGTGTATCCGTATACTTCAAAACGTCTCATCATCTCCATTATTTTGCGTGCGCTTTTAGGAAATCTCATTCCATCTGCATTTACGACAGCTGTCTCAAATTCATCATCTAACAGCGTATTTGTACAGTAATAATAAAGGTTTTTTAATAAATCAAATGTGTACCCATCGCTTCCTGAAATACGAGGCAAAACTTTTTGCAAAACCTGAAAATCGAACGCCTGATCAAATGTAAACATTCCGCTTTTCACCGCGTAAATTAAATAAAAGCATATTTCGTCGCGTACGCGGTAACCTATTTGCAAATCGACTTCTATAAGCATCTCGTTGACAGTTAGCAATTCATTTGTTACTTCGTGAATGAGCTCAGCATGTTCAACATACGCATCTTTTAAGTGAACATATTGACTTTGAATTTGTACATTTTGAATGCCGTGCTGAGACGGATCTCTATCATCTAAAAAATCAAAAGAATCTAGTTGAATCTTATTTAACTCAATTGTGTTGGTACGATCTAACAACTTTTGACTAAACCCATGAGTTGTTTCATCCATATTAATTGTACCGATAATGAGAAGATTGGATGGCAAATAAATATCTCGAAACATCTTATGTCCCGGGAATAACGGAGCCGTTTTGATTTTCTCTTTTGACCAGCTCCTGCTTTCCATCACGCTTAAAATGTCGCTAAAATAATGCTCAACTCGAGCTAAGTTCATTTCATCCAATATGGCAACATATGTGTAAGCTGGATGCTGAATGGCTTGCTGCATAATCGACAGAAACGATCCTCTGCGAAAATCTCCTCTTAAATCAATATATCCTAATAAATCTGAACTATCGTGCCAATCGGGTCGAACAGGAATGAGCACTTGTCTTCCATTTTCAATCGTGGCACCGATACTATCTGCTAAGAGCTGAGCAAGCTTTGTTTTTCCTGTCCCGCTCATTCCTGATAAAACAATAAACGGTTTGGTCTTTAAAGCAAAGTAGGCGTTGGCTATATCATGTCGTTCATATGTAAATCCAGATTTCCTAATATACTCATGAATATGGACGATGGCGTCTTTGTCCCCCATCATCTCTTTGCTCATTCCGTATGTTTTTATATACTGTTCATGCATACTTAACAGTAAATGCAAGTCCTCTTGCAGCTGATCATTGCTAGGTAAGTCTGCTATATTGTAAGGAAGGTAAAGAGCTACTCTATCCTCAAAGCTTTTCGCTTCCATGCTTGTACCAATGACAATATGATTATCTTTCAATACGCGGGCATGTTCAGGAGTAAAAAATCGAATGTCTTTCAGATCTGTTCCTTCTTCTGAGTCTCCTCTCAACATGACTAAGTAAATACGCTGACCGTCTTCACTGAATAAATACGCGACCATCACGTCACTCTCTATATTCTTATTCGCAAGGGTCACGTAAGGAAATGTTTCAGCGTGGTGTCCCGATATACGCATTTCTTCTCGATTTATATGCTCCAATCGATAAAGAGAAATCGGAAGCCTGCGTGTAAGCATATTTTCTATTTCATGTTTTACAAGTACATCTCCACCCATTTGTTTATAATGTTCCGCTACATACAGCAGCCGCTCGCGCAAACTCATCGAATTCTCTCCTTTCTGCCTTCACTGCAGTTTGTAAAAATAAAAAGCATCGTCAGCTGACCACGCAAAAGGTTCATTTCTTTTATTATAGACGCTTTCTTCGTATAGTAAGCTATTTTATAACGTTAGGAAACACTACATTATTCTTTTCTCTACATACATGTTTATGTTCATTTTAATGAAACATGACAGAAAAGAAAAGCGTTAGGGGCTTAATGAATGAAGGGGCAATGATATATAGGTCCGCTTACGTTAATGGTAAACCTTCCAGAAGAAATAAAGGCGCCCGACACATTGATCTGGTTATTAAGCAGCAAAGCCGCAAGAAACACATCAATCATATCAATAATAATATTAATTCCCACATTTCCGTCTTTTCCTTCGATGCGACTGGTTCCTGTAATAGGGCCGCCTACTGAAACACGAAAAGCTCCGGGTGTCACAAATACTCCTATAATTGTTATTTGGCCAGTTAATAATAATATGGCTGTTACTACATCCAGATCTCGTTGAATGGCAAAGATAAGTTCCCTTTCTTTGTCAAAGCCGCTTTTCCATTCCACATTCTCCACACCCTTAGCACATACTATTCTAAACACGTGTAAGTGTTATTCTAATTCTGCTTTTTCTTTTCTCACTCGCGCTCCGAAAAGTGTAAAACAGATTTTACTGCGTCTTCAATTTCTTTATATCCTGTACATCTGCATATATTGGAAGCCAACCACTCCTTTATAATATCGTCACTGCCTGAAGGATGGCGTTTGGAAAGCAAATGAGCATTCATAATAAAACCCGATGTACAATAACCGCACTGAAAAGCAAAGTGTTCAATAAAAGCTTTTTGCATAGGTGAACTCTTCAGTCCTTCTATAGTCATTATATCTTTCTCTTCTGCTTCTGCCGCTAACATGAGGCAGGATTTCATTGGCCGATGATTTATCCCTACTGTACAAGCTCCGCAGTCTCCATTTAAACAGCCTGGTTTTGCTCCGGTAAGGCCCAGCTTTTCTCTTAATACGTAAAGCAGCGTATCTGCTGTTCGGATATCAACCATTTTTTCTTCCCCATTAACCTTTAGCTTAACTGTTATTCTATACCCTTCATCTCTTAGCACATTACGTTCCTCCCAGCTCTTTGAAAATATCAATCAATAAATTTTTAATCACAAATTTGCGATATCGATCCGATCCTTCTCCATCATTTAAAATTGGAGCCGGTATATAATTAAGAGCAGTTTGAATTCGATCTTCTAATGGAATGTCTTTCTGGTTTAGCACTTCTTCTACTTCAGCTGATCGAAAAGGAAACGAACATACTCCGCTGAAAGCTACTCGAATGTTTTCTTCTGTTTTTAAAGCTGCTACTGTAACTAGTGGATATCCTGTATCCCACTGCTGGCGCTCCTTTATACTCATATACGGGAGGTCAGCATACCTTGTTTCAACAAACACCTGAACAAGCAGCTCTCCTTTTTTTAGCTGCAAACGCCGCTGAAAAAGATCGTGAATCGAATGGAGCTGTATTCCACTGAGATCTGCCACTGCGAGTTGACTATCCGCTAAAAGGAGCGGCAATACGGCTTCTCGATAAAAGATATGCCCACAAATATTTCCTCCCAGCGTTATTTTATTTCGAGCCGTGTGATCAGCCACTTCGCTAGCAGACTTACTTAATAAAGGAAATAAGTTTTTCTCTTCCAGTTCAGTCAACGTTACACCTGCACCAAAAATCATCCAGTCTTTACCGACTTCTGCTTTTTGAAACTCGGGTATATTTTTTATATCAATGACAGCATGGGTAGCAAACAAACCCAACCTGCCCAATGTCAGAATTTCAGTGCCTCCAGCATAATAACGCGGCTGTTTGCCTTGATTCTCTAACTCTTGAAATAAGGCAACTGCTTCTGAAACGGTAGCAGGTTTATGATATTCAAAGTCAAATGAAATCATCAGCATTCCCTTCTTTCATTCTCCAAATTAATTCTGGAATAAGCGGAAGGTGGTTTAATTCTGTTTCTGCTGCCACCGTTAAGCTGTTTCCTAAAGAAGCCGGCATACCAAGCAGCCCGTGTTCTCCGACTCCTCTAGCTCCGTAGGCCGCATCTAATTGAGGCGTATGAACAAATTCTACTACGTACTCCGGATGCTCTCCGTAGCGAAGAGGACGATATTTCCGAAGCTGAGGGTTTAAAATACGACCATTTGAATCAAACCAAAATGTTTCTCTTCCGGCAAACGATAGGCCCATACTCATCGCACCCATGACTTGCCCTCTTGCCATTTTCTCGTTTAACACGGTTCCTATGTCAATAACAGAGACTGCTTTTACAATACGATATCTATACGTTCTAGGGTTATATTCCACTTCAACTCCTTCAGCTGCTACCGTCCATTCAGGACCGGGACGCCCAGCTCCCGTTTCTTTATCCAAGTAGGTCATCCCTCTTAAAATATAATTGCCCCTCCCTATGATTTGCCCTCCAATTGCATTTCCGTTCGGATATTTATAACCATATACAATTTCTTTAAAGGCCAAGGAGGTTTCAGGCTCATCCCGTAAAAAAACTTTTTCATTTTTTATTTCGATATCTTCCTCAGAAGCTCGAAATATACAAGAAGCTATCTTTTTTAATTGGTTAATCACATCTTCAGCCGCTTCTAAAACCGCTCTTCCTGCCATAAAAGTGCCTCTGCTAGCCACCGTTTTCCAATGTTCAGGAGTCGTTTGAGTATCTACTTCCATTCGCACATGAATACGTTCCACGGGCATCTGCAATTTTTCAGCCAGTATTTGCGCGAGCACTGTTTTGGTCCCCGTGCCTAATTCAATAACGCCAGACATTAAATTCACGCTTCCATCAGGATTGAATGTGAGAATAACACCTGAACCTGCGTTTGTTTCAATAGTGGAGGTTTTCCAGACGCAGCTAATCCCTTTGGCAGTAATAAGGCCGTTTTCATGAACTATTCTCTGCCCTTCCTCCCATTTCATTAGCTGCTTCAAGCGACGAATACATTCCGGTAAGTTACCAACGCTGCTAGAAGTTAAACGTACTTGCGTAGGCGTAGTATCACCCGGCAGAATAGCGTTTTTTTCTCTAAACTCCAAAGGATCTATACCTACTTTTTTAGCAAGGATGTCCATCGTGCGTTCAAACGCAAATAATAGTTCCGAATGGCTAAATCCTCGAAATGGAGAAGCGTAAGGGTGATTTGTATATACACATAATGAATCACAAAAAATATGTTCAAGACGATAAGGTCCCGTACAGTCAGCTGCTGCTGCTTTACTCAAGTCCGTTCCTTTATCTGCGTAAGCACCGCTGTCGAACAAATAAAGAATGTCAGCAGCCTGCAAGAGTCCCTCTTTAGAACAACCTAGCTTGATTTTGGCATCTAGACCTACGTGAGCAGGCGAAGTAAGCATATCTTCTTCTCTTGTGTTCAATATTTTAACCAGCCTTCCACCCACAGCTTTTGAAGCTAGATAAGCAAGCAGCTCCAGCTGAACAGCTGCTTTTCCTCCATACCCTCCTCCTACTAGCGGTGTTTCAACGATCACTTTTCCCGCTTCAATTTCAAAGTACTCACTGATTAATTTTTTCACCATAAAAGGAGCTTGAGAAGAAGTGATAATTTTAACTAATCCATTTGGAAGGATTTCAGCAGCGGCGCTTCTTGTTTCCATTGCCGCGTGATCTGAAGGAGATAGAGAAAATGTTTCTTCAACTATTAACTCACTTTTTTGCCAACCTTCTTCTATATTGCCTTTTCGAATTTTAACTCTGTTTGCTACGTTGGTGCCGGGCTCTGGATACACCGTTTCATCATGCTTGTAGATGTGCATATGTTCATGCACTAAAGGAGAATCAGGCTTAATAGCGGCGCTAGGAGAATGTACGACAGGCAACGGCTCATATTGAATATGAACAGAACTCGCCGCACGCTCAGCGAGCGCAGGAGTTTCTGCTACTACTAGGACTACGGCTTCTCCGTGATACCGCACTTTTTCAAATGCAAGCGGTCGCCGGTCACGAACTCCTTCCCCGGTTAACGGCAAATGCTCACCCGTCACAACCGCGTGAACACCGGGAATAGCAATCGCCGCTTGGACGTCTATTGCTTGAATCCTTGCATGAGCGTAAGGGCTGACTACTATTTTGGCATGCAGGGAGCCTTTAAATATGTAATCATTTGTATATCGAGCCGTACCCGTTACTTTTTCCAATGCATCTTTTCGAATAACGCTTTTTCCAATGACCTCCACTCTTTTCACCTCCATCAATCAAAACAGTCGACTTTTCTCTTTGTATATCTTTTTAATGCGCTCATACGCTTGTTTTGTATCAACATCCATAAAAAGGCAAGCGTCGGTCCATTCATACAATATTCCATTTTCAGGTCCGCTTTGTCTTATGATTTTTCTTGCCCCTTGATCTCCTTGCAGCTTATCCAAGCTTGAAAACATTTGTTTTGAAAATAAAACCGGTGCTCTGGCAATTCCTTGATAAAAAGATGAAATAAACGGAACGGAAGAGTGATTCTCAAACAAAGAAACAAATGTATCTATCAGCACGATACTTATAAGAGGCTGATCCGCCAACAGCACAATAATAGCATCAGCGTTTAGTTCTTTTGCTTTTTTTAATCCGCATTTTAAAGACGCAGACTGACCTTTTAAAGCGCTACTACAAGAAGTATGACTCCACTTCTTCTGATATGCTTCTGAAAAAAGAATAGGGTCAACCCACTCAAGTTGATCTCCTTTCTTTGTTACTACTATCGTATGATTTACTTTTGAAGAAACCACTTTTCGTAAAGCCTTACTTCCCAAACACCCATTACCTAAAGGCAGCAGCAACTTATTTCTGCCCATCCTTTTACTAGCTCCCGCAGCAAGATAAACAGCAACAATATTTAATCCGGACATTTTCACCCCTTTTTTTCATCATACATTCGGAGGTTTTGAATTAATTCAGCAAGAATACTAACGGCAATTTCCTGCGGTCCTACCGCTCCTATAGAAAGTCCTACCGGGGAATGAATGCGTGAAGAAATATCAGTATTCAATAATCGAAGCGTGCGCTTTTTAGATCCTAAAACTCCTATATACTTCACAGGGCTTGATTTTAATAGCGAGAGAATTTCTTGATCGCGATAAAAATTATGCGTCATGATCACAACAAAATCATCGCTTTGTATGGACAGCTGTCTGTCTACTTCCTCTGGAAATCCAATATGTATTTCCTCTGCTAGCGGAAAATGTTCCTTATTACATAAAGCCGGTCTCCAGTCGCATAAGGTAACAGAAAACCCCGTATTGGCAGCAAGTGATACTAAATATTTTGCATCGGCGCCTGCTCCCCAGATAATTAGACGAGGCTTTGGTTTATATAGATGAGCATATGTGAGCAAGGAGCAATTTGAAAGTTGAATACCGCTCTTTCTCCCATTCCAATCATCTGTTGCAAAAAATGATGCGTCGCTATTTCCACCAAATATTTCGCCCGTCTTTTCTACATAAAAAGAGGTTGTTTGAATAAAGTTTTTTTCTAATTTTTTAATATGCAAAACAGGATTTCGGTTATCTAAATGACGTTTCACCCGCAAAAGATTTTGCTTCATCCTCACAGTTACAGGTTCTAGAAGAATATAGAGAATTCCATTGCAGCCTGCTCCTTGTCCCCATCCTGCATCACCTTCTTCTTTTAAATTGTACGTAACGGTTAATACGTGCTCAGTGTCGAACAACTCTTTTACGCGCTCAGCAATATCTGCTTCTACACAACCAGCGCTTAACATCCCAATGTTCTCCCCATTTTCTTGGAACAGCATGGACGCTCCTTCTTTTAAATATGAGGATCCTTCTACATGAACAATCGTTGCCAACACACTTTTTACTGTTGATGTGTTTACAGCATGTAAAATATCGTGCATTTTTATTATTCCCTTCTTTTCCTGTCGAGGTTTTAAAATCTTTTCACGTTTTACACAGAACTACAATACGCTACAGTAGACCACTTCTGCTCTCTGAATGAATCCATGTATTATTCATATTTTCAAAGAAGCTACAATAAGCTTTTAAAGACTTAGAAGAACTGTCGTTTGAAAGGAGAATAATATGCTATTCGACTCAACAAAAATCAACCTAGGAAAATTGAACGTTCGCAGTGCTGATCAAGCAAGCAGTATTTCTATTGGAAATACGTCAAAAGTTACAAGATATGTCACATCAAAGAAAAATCAGGCCTTCGGACAGCAGCACGCTGATCAATGTTTTACAACGGGATCTGCTTACAAAACTGTAGATAATGATTATGTAGATGCATTTGCAACAAAAAATGATAAATAAGGAGGAAACTATATGATTTTTTCGCCTATGGTCATTAACTTACAAGCCTTCAAAGTGAACGTTTTGGATAATTCATCTGTTTTAAGCATAGGACCTAATCAGCAGCTTGATGTGTTCGTATCTTATAAACGTAATCAAGGTCTGGGAGAATCAAACGGAGATTTTTCTCCGAACGTAACTCCGTTCTCATGGATTATAGACTCAGATGTAAATGATTCAAATTCAGTTAAAAATAGCGTAATTTAATTTTTTCATCTCCTCTACCTCTACTGCGCACAACTAGCAGCATATCTTCATCTATTCATCTATTAGCATTCAATCGGAAGCCTAATAAATATAACCTGCATCTGAACTGGCTATATTTATTAGGCTTTTTCTATGAAATGGGCACTTTTTGAAAAGATGATGGGCTGTCAATTTGATCTCGATCATCGACACAGCTTCTCGTTCCTATAAAGCCGCTATCATCACCAAAATTTTGCCCAAATCCCTGTGTTTTTTTATCTGAATTATTCCAGTCTGCTAGTAAATTCTGTCCGATATTTACTGCAGACGCATTTTCAAAGGAATTTATCTTTAGCATTAAAATATTAATATTTATAGATGCACCTGCCATTTAAACCACCCCCTTTTCAAACTATATTCAAATTCCATCTTTTTATGATGTGTGGTAAGGAGGAAACCATATGGACTTTGATAAACTTATGCAGTGGATGGAATTTGCTAAAAAATATCAAACAAATGACTTTTGGAACGGTGTTTTTGATCAAACTGCTTTTAACGAATTTATGAAAGAAAATATGGATATGAATGCTCCTGATTCATATCAGGCACCTCAGGCTTCTAAAAGTACTTTTCCACCTGTTGACATTTACGTTACCCCACATGAAATCATTATTATCGCTGACTTGCCCGGCTATCTAAAAGAAAATTTGCACGTGTCTGTTTCAGGCAGCCGGCTTTTGTTAAAAGGCTCACCGCACCCTCTCATCACAGGACAGCCGGTTGTACAAGAACGACCTTCTGGAGACTTTAACCGAATTATTGAATTGCCAGAGCCTACGGATGCGCATCATCTGCGTGCGAAATTTGAAAATGGACTGCTTATTCTTTCTTATCACAGGCAGTTTTTCCAAGAAGAACGTATTCACATTGAATAAGGCTTAGTAGTTTTATGAATGAAATTTAATAATTCACATAAGCATTTATAAACGCAAAGAATTTAACGTGAATTTCCAAACTGGACCCATTTATATTTATCTAATTGTTATTACATCGGAAATAAGCCCAAGATGAGGAGAAGCGAAATGTCTATGAAAGGATTTTTCAACTCCAAACAGACTAACCAACAGCTTCATACTGAGCTAGCGGACTTCAAACATCAAATCAAGCGTATTAACACGCTTGAAGTTCACATGAACCGTTTTCTAAAACTCGAACCGCAAATTGGTTCTCTCATAATACTCAAAAAAAAGCTGGAGGCTCAGCCCTCGCACTCCAATGATTCTTCACCTTCACAAAGAAGCACTCATAAAAATGCTGAACACGCATATGCAAAAGATAAGAAAGAGATTGCTAACCAGCTTCAATTTTTAAAGGAAAAAGTAGCGCAATTGGAACAAGTGATCTCCATGCAACCCCCTCGCGATAAAAAGATAGACGCTGTACCTTATATGGATATAACTCGGTTAGTAGAACAATCTGTAGAAAAACAAATGGCTCCTTATATCGAAAAAATGACCGAACTAGATAACAGAGTTTCAGCATTAGAACGCAGCATGTCGCTTTTAACTGAAGTACAGGTGGACATGCTAAAACGAACGTCTTCCCTTCAAGAAGAAGTAAAATTGATTCACCAAAAAGGCACACTTTTAGAAAATGCTCCCCCGCCTATTCATATTGATAAATTTTTTCTTGATAAATACGAACAAAACAACAATATTGGCCAAGTTGGCATTAAAGAACTCGGCGGTACTTTAAATATCGGAGCTACATACGGAAGCGGAGCTATACCAAAGGATTTCACGGACCAAATCCAAAAAGACATGGAAGAGTTAAAAAACGCTAAATCAGATATTTCTTCTGGTAAAACGAAGCCTGCACAAGAGGAAAAATAGAATTCTTCTTCCTCTTTCGAAAAAGAAGACACGTATACGGAAGTTCCTATTTTTGATGAAGATGATCCAAAGGAAGAGTCAGTCTAAAAAAGTCATAAAATTATATGTAGTTATGACTAGAATTTTTGCAAGCTATTCTTTACACTATAGGTAATAACTTCAAAAAAGGAGATATGCTGATGCCAAAGCTTTTATGGAGAATAGGTGCTGTCATGTTGCTAATGTGTGGAGGCTTTATCTTTTTATTTATTGCTGCTTCGCAAATGATGGTTCAGCAATACAAACCTTTTTTTAGACGCGAGAGTGCATAACTCTCGCGTTTTTTTATTGAATATTATCCTGTTTATGGTAATATATATATCAAAAAGATATAGGAGAGGAAAATAAATGAAGGAGAATCAAACAACATATGCAATTTTAGGACTTCTTACCACGGAATGCAGAACTGGTTATGAAATTAAGCAGTTAATGGATCGAAGTTTAAATCATTTTTGGAAAATCAGTTATGGCCAAATTTATCCCACTTTACAAAAGCTTGTGAATAATGAACTAGCAACGGTCAATTCCGTTGCTCAAACTGATAAACCAGATAAAAAAGAGTATGTAATAACAACTAAAGGAAAAGAAGTTCTGCAAGATTGGCTGCGTGAACCTATTAAGCAGCTCCCTTCCGAAAGAAATGAAATTTTGTTAAAACTCTTTTTTAGTAGTCAGCAAGAAAAGCAACTCACAATTTCCCAGTTAAAAAACGCTCAGCAGAAACTAACTGAACGTTATCACATGTATTGCGGAATCGAAGACAGCATTTCTAACAGCCCTTCTCCCGACAGAACGTATTGGCTTATTACCCTAGACTACGGTAAACGAACAACGTGTGCTTCGATAGAATGGTGCAAAGATACGATTAATAAATTATATGATGAGGAGGCGCATAATTTATGATTCATTCCAATCGTGTGATGGCTAAGCCTGTTCAGGAGTTGGTTGTCTTTGTTATAGGAATGCGCATTAATAAATAGACAGCCGTACACAAATGGTTCCCTGTATTTAAAGCAATGCCTCCTATGATTCGCGAATTGTATACAAACAAAAAACTTGGCTTTTTATCTTTGCAAGGATCTTTTAATTTAAGAACCCTCACGCTGATTCAATATTGGGAGTCAGTTGATCAATTGACCTCCTATGCCAAAGGTCCTCAACACTTAGAAGCTTGGAATTCTTTTTATAAACAGGTTTCAAAAACGAATGCAGTGGGCATTTATCATGAAACGTACGTCATTCCTGCAGGAAATTATGAATCAGTATACGTGAATATGCCTTTGTTCGGTTTAGCTAAAGCGCTTGGATCTGAAACCATAACGAAACATACTCAAACTGCCAAAAAACGTTTGAATGTTAAAAAGCCGCTTTAACTAAAAGCGGCTTTCGTTATATTTGTTATACATATATTTTCAGCATTTGATTGGCACCTTTTTGAAATTCATACGGGACGTCTGCTATTTCTGTTCCCTTTACTAGAGGCGCAATCTCTTCTAACAGCTGCGGCAAATAGGTAGAAATCTTGCCGCTCAAATTCGTTAAAGGAAATAAACGTACTTCCTCTTTTGTAACGCGTATCAGTTCTTTTAAAGCCTCTAAATGAAACGTATAATCTAAACGGTCACTGTACATAAATAAAAAGTTTGCACAAAGCGTTAAATCAAACTCGTTCTTTTGAAACGGCAAATTAGGAAGTGCTCCGTACTGATAGGCTTCAGGATTCTTTTTCATATGAGCAATACAATCTTTTAATGCTCTTTTTCGATGTTCAGTTAAATCATCAATAGACGAAAAATACTTCCACATATACTGTTCCTGTACGTGCTGCATTTGATTCATCGTATGAATTAAATCCAGGCTTCCTTTCTTTTCAAGCTCTTCTGCCGTAAATTTATAGGCAATATCACAGCTAGTAGCCTCCGTACCTTGCTGCAAGGCATGAGCAGTAAAAGAACAGGCCCCGCTAGCACAGTCTAACACTTTTTTTCCTTTTAAATGCTTTTCATTCAAATTAAACATAGCTCTATACTCTTCAAACGTTCTGCCGATAAAAACAACTCGGTCAATTCCTAACTTTTTCTCTGCTAAACTCAACTCTACTCAGCTCCTATCTTTTACTTAGACTTTCATTTTACAGAAAATTGGGTTAAATTCCAATAGTTTATGTAGTAATTAGTTTAACCACTATCTTTTGAAGGCCTAAAAACAGGCTCCAACACATAACTCCTATTGATAAACTCATAAACAAATGAAGAGAGTTTTTTTAGCAAATATAGACGACAGCAAGTAGTAAAATAGTGCCTGGCAGTCCATAAAGAACGCCGAGTGTAAACTGACTGACCACTTCCTTTTTTTCTCCTTGCACTGATAACCATATAATACTTAGTAAGCTCACAATTGGAAGGGCAGCCACAATTCCACCGTATGTCGGAAATCTTTTGGCCATTTCTGTTACCCCTGTAATAATAAGAGCAGACATTAAAATTTTGATGATACTATACATGTTTTGCACGCTCGCTCAATAACTGAAAAGCCTGTTGAATCAGCTGTTTTTCAGATGCTGTCATTTCGCGTAAAATAGCTGATACTTTTTCTTCATCCAAGCTTGAATTCCGTTTTAACAGGTCTTTTCCTGCTTCTGTTAAATGCAGAATTACTTTTCTTTCATCATGTATATCTCTATTTTTATATACATACCCCTTATCAATACTTCTCTTTACGTGTTCAGATGCCGTATTATGTGAAACGTGTAAATAATCCGCAATTTCTTTTATTCCAACCGAAGATGATTTATCTATATGCTGTAAAAGACGTATTGTTTGGTGTGTAATTTTCTCTTGATGCGTATAGTGCAAATGATAATAAATAGACGTCCAATAACTGTTTAACTCTTCTACTTTCATGATCCTGCTCCTTTATATCGTATTTTTAGTTATTATCGTATTATACGATACATATATATTACAGGAACAACAGCCAGGTTTCAATACTACCTTCTTTTTATCTGACATCTCACATAATAATACGATTTAACAGTTACACTAATCGTACACACTGTGAAAGGCGGTTGTATGACATTGATTCTTCGACTGTTAAAATGGGTTCCGAATCTCTTTACGATTGGAAATTTGCTAAGCGGCGTATTTTCCATAGCTTTTAATATGAATAGCTACGAACGCTTAGCTGCTCTTTTTATTTTTCTAGCCGCTTTTTTCGATTTATTTGACGGCAAAATTGCGAGAAAGCTGAAAGTTAACAGTGCGTTTGGTGTAGAGCTAGATTCTTTGGCTGATATTATAAGCTTTGGCGTAGCGCCTGCAATGCTATTTCATACTCTTTCTCCCCTCTCTTGGCTAACCGTACTCGGTTTTATGATTTATCCAAGCATGGGCGCATTAAGATTAGCTAAATTTAGTGCAAATCCAACCATAGGTTATTTTATAGGGCTTCCTATTCCTTTTCCCGCTCTAATTATCGCACTGCTTGGCATGTTTTATTACGTAAACCCTTACCTTATGATTATTTTAGCTATTTTGATGGTTAGCCCTATTCGAGTGATGAAAATTTAGATGCAATAAAAGACAGACAAAATGCCTGTCTTTTATAGTGCTGTCCATTCTTCGAACAGCATTTTATGCTTGAATTTCAGCTCATGTTCTCTTTTTTCAAGCTGAGCTTGTAAAGAGAGCCACTCGCTATTATCAGGTGCTGAGCATAATTTTTCTTCAAGGGACAGTAAGGAATCCAGTACGTCTTCAAGCTGAGCAGCCACTTCTCTTTGCTGTTTTATGTTCATTTTTTTCAACAGTAGTTTTTCATTTTTCTTCATTTTTTTCACCTCTTTCTTTTCTTTACCCAATGTTGAGTGTTTTAGTATAGAAAGTATATGGTTAAAAATATTTCTACTGTAATAAAGATTCTTTAATAGCTTATTTTATTTTTAATGGTCATTTAGAAGA
Organism: Priestia sp. VA7; assembly: GCF_055710015.1. Classification (NCBI taxonomy): domain Bacteria; kingdom Bacillati; phylum Bacillota; class Bacilli; order Caryophanales; family Bacillaceae; genus Priestia; species Priestia sp. VA7. The sequence goes on along the minus strand of NZ_JBVQPN010000003.1, from coordinate 873,180 downwards.
TAGTTTAATAAGATTATTGCATCTGATACAATTAGTAATACTTTTACAAACCGTGATATACTTAAAAAAAGAAAGGATGATGAATAGAAAATTATGCTGCAAAAATTTGGTTTTTCTCAGTATGAAAGTCAAGTATATGAAGCGCTGCTTGCGAATGATGGTCCGCTGGATGCTAGTTCGATTGTTACGTATTCGCATGTTCCAAAAGCAAAAATTTATGAAGTGCTTAATCGTTTAATTGATAAAGGTATTGTAGTAAATACATTGTCCGGGAAAAAGAAACTTTACTCAGCGGTAGCCCTTCAAACCGTCATTCAAAAACTTACTGCTGATTTTGAAAATGACATTAATGAATTAAAAACATATAAAATAAAAAAAACGTTTACAGATGACCATGTTTGGAGTTTAAAAGATAAATCCTCTATTTCTGCCCATATTGAACAATTGATTCATGAAGCGGAATCTTCTATTATTTTATCCGCCTGGAATGATGAGTTAGAACATTACCGCTCATTGCTAGAAGAAAAAGAGAAACAAGGCGTAAACGTCGAGGTCTTAACCATAGGAAACTTGCAGACTGCCCTCAAACATTTACATACATTAAATCCAATAGATGATCATAAAAACCTTGAGCCGTCGCAGTTGATTATTGTTGACGATGCTTACCTTTTATTTGCCGGCATTGAACATGAGACATGGAAAGCAATAAAAACCATGTCGCAGCCGCTTGTAAAAGTTTTTGCTGATTTCTTTTATCATGACGTTGCACTTACCCATATTACAAAGAAATATCAAGAGCAGCTTCTTCAAGATTCTGAGATCATGGAGCTGCTTACTCGACTGCGATATTAAAAAGGTTACTAATTCATTAGTAACCTTTTTAATATTACCTATTGAAATCCTTTCTAAAAAAGGTTACTATTCTAGTTGTAACTTTTTAAAGAGGGGGTTTTTTGATGAATAAAAAAGTTTACATACTTGCGATTGCTTCCTTTGTTGTTGGAACGGTCGAATTAATTCTAGGAGGCATCTTAGACTTAATTGCCGATGCATTTCATGTATCATTAGCAAAAGCAGGTTATTTAATCTCTATTTATTCGTTTGTTTATGCCTTGTCTGCGCCGATTTTACTAAATGTGACGGCTAAGATAGAGCGTAAAAAAGTTTATATGTGGACATTATTTATTTTCTTATTGAGCAATGTATTTTCAGCCTACAGTTCAGGCTATTATATGCTACTGATTGGACGTATCCTTGCTGCTGCGAGCGGTTCTTTTATCATTGTACTATCTACCACAATGGCTTCTAGAATGGTAAAACCTAAATACCAAGGCAGAGCAATTGGCATCGTATTTATGGGAATCAGCGGCTCACTTGTTTTAGGCATTCCTCTTGGTATTCTGATTGGAAATGCGCTTGGCTGGCGTCAAGTATTTGTTATGATTGCAATTTTGACTGCCATTATTATGATTACCGTTTGGTTTACAATGGAGCGTCTAGCTCCTGCTCCAATTGTACCGTTAAAAACTCAGGTAAAAGCTTTACGCAATAAAAAAATGCTCGCTATTCACCTAGCAACATTATTTGTACTTGCGGGCCATTTAACGCTTTATGCGTACTTCACACCATTTTTACAAGAAACACTAGGATTAAATACAAGGATGGTGACCATTATTTATGGTATTTTCGGTCTTGCTGCCGTGGCAGGAGGAGGACTTGGAGGAGCTGTTTCTGATAAATGGAACCCTTCTTCATCTGTTATCACCATGATTGCTCTCTTTTTTGTTAGCATGATTGCTATGCCTTTTGGCGTTCATTTGCCATTCGTTGTGTTCTTGCTTCTTATGATCATTTGGAGTGCGCTCAGCTGGGCGGTCTCACCGGCTCAAAGCAATTTAATTATTCATAGTGCACGCGACACGTCGGACATTTTAATCAGCACCAATGCAGCGATTTCACACGTAGGAATTGCGATCGGCTCCTATGTTGGAGGAATTGTCGTTAATCAATACTCTGTTATTTATAACGGCTGGGTCGGATCTATTTTTGTTTTGCTTGGTCTTTTCTGCTCTCTTTATGCGGTAACGCGAACAGAAAGCACAGCAGATACGCTTCACAGTAAATAAGCTTTTATAAAAAAGCGTACACACATGGTGTACGCTTTTTTTGATTATGATGGGTCTCCATGCATTTCAGCTGCAAATTGAGATTCGGACATGACGATAAAACCATGCTTTCTTAGCAACGCAGTCGTTACCCCTTCACCGGCTAATTTAACATTTGAAAATGCTCCGTTATATATATGTTCACTTCCACATGAAGGGCTGTTTTCTTTTAGTACAATAACAGTAGCTTTTATTTCTTTTGCGATGCTTAGTGCCTTATAGGCCCCGTCTATGTATATATCTGTCACGTCTTTTCCCGATCGTTCAATAACTCGCGCATTTCCATTTATTACGTCTATTCCCGTTCCTTTTATAATTTCTGCCGGTTCTCTAGGCGTGTGAAATCCACCTAACAGTTCCGGACACATCATCACCGCCTCTTTATTTTCAACGAGCGCTTCAATTTCCTTAGCTAAGGCACTGCTTCCATTATATCTGCAAGCTTGACCTGCTAAGCAGGAACTAACCAAAATCACAGAATTCTCCCTCCCATAAAAAAACACTTCTCATTCATCATACAAAGAATATATGATGAATGGAAGTGTTTACCTTTTATATTTTATTCAAGATCACGCTTTGACTCCTGCTCTTTGTCTCGATCCGTTTTCGCTTCAAATTCAGAGCGAGTCATTATGTCCTCTACATGCATATTTACTTCTACTACTTCTACTACTTCTACTACTTCTACTACTTCTACTACTTCTAAGCCCGTCATCTCGTGAACTGATTTTTTTACGTTATTAACGATTTCAGAGAAAATAGCTGGAACATTTTTCCGTATTCGACAATTACTTTTAAATCAAGGGCAACTTGCTTTTCTCCTACTTCAGCGTTAATCCCTTTTGTGATATCTTCAGTGCCGCGGAAGCGATCTGTTAACCCGCTCATTGATAAAATTCCTTTAATTTCATTAGCTGCAATTCCAGCAATTTTTTTAATGACTTGATCTTCAAATGTTAACGTATTTTGATGTGTATTTTCCTGAGATTTTACTGGTGTATTTGTTTCATTAACTGCCATAACTAACATCTCCCTTAAAGTGATTTTCTATCTTCCTTTAGTAAAGAATCCTACCCAAGCATTTATGTCTAAATGACCGTCTCGCCACTTCCCGATTACATAACCAATTCCCATAAAAGCTACAATTAGCAGCGTGGGACCAAAACTAATTGTTAATAACAAAATTGCCAACACTAAACCTGCCAGAATACCAAGTACTCGGCCACGGTACGGAATCAATTTATCAGGAGTACTCATTATGTCCCTCCTTCATCACACAACACGCTCTTTCTTTCGTGTTTGTGTATCTGTTAAGTCAATACGGACCGAGTGAACGGGAAGCTCGAGTAAGGCCTCCACGGCGCGTTTTGTTTCAAGCTGCATTTCTTTTCCTAGTGTTGGTAGTCCATCTCGTCCAAACAACGAACAGTTGATATACAGACTAACTTTTTCTTTGCGAGAATGAATAGATGCCTGGACTTCAGGAGAGCGTATTCCCTGAAAGCTTCTAATTGCTCGTAAAGCTGTAGATTCGATTGTTGCTTTAGAAATTGTTATTTTGCCTTCACCAGTTACAATTGCTAAATTCTTTTTAGGCGGTCTGCTAAATATGCCTGTTAAAAGAAAAATAATAAAAATAACTGCTAAAAATGCGCTTATTGATAAAATTGTGTAGTAAAACCACTCCTGATGCCGCCACTTTTCTAACCAGTTTGAAAGGTGAGGAACCCTATAAACCATCAGTGCTAACATACCGGAACAAATCAGTCCTGCAATTCCAATAATTGCGATTAAAAACAGATTAAAATTATTCAATTTTCCACCTCATTTCAACGTGAACTCCTACTGCTTTTTTGTTGTGTGTAAAGGGAAGGCAACGAGATATTCAATAGTTAGCCGCAATATTTTTTTGATAAACTTTCTAACTGTAAAACTGAATATAAAAAAAACGACCAGGTTTCCCTAGTCATTTTTCGCGTCTCTATACGTTGTCTTGTGAGCTTTGATGAACTTATTACCGTTTATTAAACCGCCAATTAATAAAATAGCGGCCGTTAAATAAAACCAGACCATTAAAATAATAATACTTCCAAGCTGACCATAGATTTGCGAGTAGCTTCCAAACTGGACATAGTATCCAAATCCGGTAGATACAACTTGCCATCCTAGCGTGGAGAAAACAGCTCCTGGAAGTACATCTTTCCACGTTACTCTTGCGCTTGGCATCAGTTTGTAAAAAAGAATAAAAAAGCCTAATAAAAATAATGTCCCAATTCCCCATCTAATTGTCGTCCAGCTTTGAAACCATATGTCAGGAACTTGGACTTTTGTTAGGACCAGATGTCGAATGACCTCTTCAATAATTGGTACAAATAATGAAATAGCTACCACAACCATAAAACCAAAAGTTAAAATTAAATCATTGATTAAACCGCGCAAAAACGTTTGTTTTCTTTGAATATGATACGCGTCATTTAACGAGCGAACCAAAGATTGTATAGCCATAGATGCGAGCCAAAAAGTCGCCAATAAACTAAAAGATAAAACTTTTTTACCGCTATTGTTAACTGTTTCAATTGACCGTTCAATTACGGCATAGGCGCTTTTAGGAGTAAATGGTTCAATAAATATCAGCAAATTGTTTGTATCAATTGGAAAGAAACTCAGCAGAGAAAAAAGAAAGATAATAAACGGTACAAAAGATAACAAAAAATAGTAGGCTGTTTGAGCAGCCTGATCAAAGAAACGCTCCGTAAAAAAACGAGCGGCAACGGTCTTAGATGTTTGAATCATAACAGCGTTCTCCTTTACTTTCGCTTCACTTTGTAGTGAAATTCATATTCAATTTTTATGTTTAACATATATTGGATAAGTTTCGGCTTATAAAGCTTTCCTTTTCCATTATCCGCGGTTAATAAAGAATTTAACCTGTAAAATTATACAGCCGGTTCATAAAGAAGATAATTATTATAATTACATCTGCCATTACCACCATATCAATAGATCTTCTTTTTCTTTCATAAAACCATAAATTCTTTGGGGCTGATCTCCCTTTTTTCTTACTTCTTAAACTTTTTTACGCTATGTTAAAAAAGTAAAACATAAGAGCGCCGATCAGCATCAGCATAATCATTGAAACAAAAATAACCAAAGCGTGAGAAGATTGATACGTTTGGCTGTTAATTTTTTTGCGGGTTGAAAAATAATGATAGGTTGAGAAGAGAAGCAAACCTGCACTTGCAGCTAAAGAAAAGATAATAACAGCAATAATAAGAGTATCGGCTGCTTCACTTAATTTTTTTCCGGAATTGAAATGTAAGCCGCCTGCAACAAAGCCAATGCCGAGTGTGGCAATAGACGTTCGAATCCACGCTAAATACGTTCGTTCATTTGCTAAATGCTGCTGAATATAAATGGATTCATTTTCTTTTTTAGTCATTTACATACCACCGTCCTTTTATATGTCTTCTATTATAAATAAATGCTCAAACGAAAATAAATTGAGGACGCTTCACGCCACATTATACCCGAAAATAACGAATCATTACCATCTTCAAGCGGTCAAAAGAGCTTCTTCATAAATCAAAAAAGCCAACGGGATAACCTCAGCTGGCTTTTTTGATTTATGAAACATTTTCCTTATCTTGATCATGCTGATATTCCTCGTCCCAATAATCAGCGTTTTGAATTCCTAATTTTCTTGGAGAAAAGATAGGGTCTATCCCTAGTTTTCTCTGCTGGCGATAATCTTTTAAAGTTATTAAAGCAGGTTTAGCTAAAATCAAAATTGCAATTAAATTGAGCCAAACCATTATTCCAACTTCGATGTCTGCTAATGCCCATGCAGTTTCAGCCGTTCGGATAGATCCGTATAAAGTAGTGGCTAAAAGAACTGCCTTAAGGAACATGGATACTATTTTATTTTGTTTGCCTTTTATTACGTAAGCTAAGTTCGTTTCCGCAATATAATACTGTGACATAATCGTAGTAAAGGCGAAAAACAAGAGAGAAACAGCTACAAACCCTGATCCGAATCCAGGAAGCACCGTCTCAACTGCTTGCTGCGTATATTGAGGCCCGGCTTCAACTCCTTTTAAATGATCCACATTGAACGAACCATCTGGCGCTTGGGTGCTGTAAGAACCTGTAATTAAAATCATCAAGGCTGTAGCAGAGCATACAAGCAGCGTATCAATATAAACTGAAAAAGCTTGCACTAAACCTTGCTTGGCAGGATGTGAGACTTCCGCTGCTCCTGCGGGGTGAGCTCCGGTACCTTGACCCTCTTCATTTGAATATACACCTCGCTTGACTCCCCACGCTATAGCCATGCCAATAATTCCGCCGAACGTAGAATCAAGTGCAAATGTACTTTTAAAGATTAAAGCAATAACTCCTGGTAAAGCTTGAATGTTCAATCCGATAATCACTAACGAAACAAGGACATATCCCATGGCCATAAACGGAACAACATATTGTGCCACGGCAGCAATACGCTTAACGCCTCCAAAAATAATTAATCTTAAAATAACAACAAGTACAATTCCAGAGGTTAAAGGCGGAATTGAAAATGCATTATTTATCCCTGCTGTAATTGAATTGGCTTGCACTCCTGGTCCAAGTACACTCATAGCTAGCAGTGCGGCAAAAGTGAAAATCAGTGCGTACCACTTCTTCCCCATGCCTTTTTCAATATAATAAGCAAGCCCACCTCGGTATTCTCCTTTATCTTTTACTTTATAAATTTGAGCAAGTGTTGATTCAATAAATGCACTAGCTGAACCTATAAAAGCAATAAACTACATCTAAAAAACTGCTCTTGGACCACCGAATGCAATTGCTGTTGCAACTCCCGCAATATTTCCAACTCCTACGCGCCCTGATAAAGCAAGTGTTAACGATTGGAAAGACGAAACGCCCGATTCAGAACTTTTTCCATTAAACAATAAAGTAACCATATCTTTCAAATATCGAACTTGTACAAATCTAGTGAGAATAGTAAATAAAAGTTCCACTCCTATACATAGGTAAAGCATCGGCGTACTCCAAATCATTTCACTTATTGTACTAATCATCTGCTCCAATATGAATTCCCCCTTAAAACACTTTGCACATTATGAATAATGAGAACATAGTTTTAATATAGAGTTAAAAAACAGAAAATCCACTCTTTTTTTAAGGTTGTTTTACACATTATTTGATAAATAGACAACATTTGCGGATATAACGTATATTTTGGACAGATTATCTTACGCATTTTTCAGTGATGCGTAAGTTCTTTACATAATCCCCACTGTCACAGCATAAGGTAATAAGTGAACCAAGGGTCACTTTACGTTCTAAGCCGAGCGTACACACAGCACATCTTTCTGTTTTCATTTCACGTTAATAGTTCACTAAGTGAATCATTTTATTTTTAAATATTTCTGATATATGGTATAATTTAAACTGACAAAAAGATGCTGCATGTATGCTAAAAGAGCAGGCCGTATGGTTTCGCTCTTTTGTTGTTTTCACGCCATGCGGCACAACGAAAGAAGGAAATAGAATGGAATTATGGAAACGAAACTTGTACATTTGCTGGTTCGGTTCTTTTTGCACCACAGCCGGGATGAGTTTAGTTATTCCGTTTTTACCGCTTTATATTGAAAAGCTGGGAGTTCACGATACAAGCTCCATCAGCAGATGGGCTGGTATTGCCTTTGGATCTACCTTTTTAATGGCGGCTATTGTTTCTCCTTTATGGGGGAGTTTGGCCGATAAATATGGGCGAAAGCTTATGCTCCTTCGCGCAAGCTTGGGTATGGCAGTTGTTATGACTTCCATTGGTTTTGTGCAAAATGTCTATCAGCTTGTCGGACTGCGCTTTTTAATGGGTGCCGTTTCCGGCTTCATCTCTGCAGCCATTACATTAGTAGCGACTCAAACACCTAAAGAGCACAGCGGTAAAGCATTAGGTACGTTGTCTACAGGGGCTGTATCAGGATCTTTATTAGGACCGCTAGTAGGCGGCTACTTAGGAGATACAATCGGGCTACGCCACGTCTTTTTCGTGACGGGTGCATTTATGTTTTTGTCTTTTTTAATTGTAAATTTAATTCAAGAAGACAAAAAAGAGACGGCGAAAACGACGAAAGAATCTAACATTGGGTTACTGTCTCTTAAAAATTCAAAGGCCGTGATTGGTGTATTTGTTACAACTTTTTTACTGCAGCTTGCGGTTATGGCTATTCAGCCAATCGTTACACTGTATGTAAAACAACTGTCTACTCATACCGATCACCTTGCCCTTATTTCAGGTTTTGTCGTAGCGGCAACAGGAATTTCAAATATTTTAGCTGCATCAAAACTTGGCAAAGTCAGCGATCGCGTGGGTCCTCAAAATGTGCTTCAAATATGCCTGCTCATCGTAGCGGTTATTTGCGGCTTACAGGCCTTTGTGCATAGTACTTGGCAGCTATTCTTACTTCGTTTTTTACTCGGTTTTGCAATGGGAGGATTATTACCTTCTATTAATTCTTATTTAAAGAAAATTGTACCGGACTCTATTACAGGTAAAATGTTTGGCTATAATCAAACAGCGCAATATTTTGGGAATTTAGCCGGTCCAGTCATTGGCGGACAAATTGCCGGAGCTAAAGGAATTCCTTACGTATTCTTAACAACTAGTGTTCTTCTACTATTGAATGCTGGGTGGGTGTATTATCAACGCCATCACGGACAACAGCTAGACGGTAAAGCCGCATAAAAAAACCTTCCGTTTTAACGGAAGGTTTTTTTATTACCACAAGGGTTCTTCTTCGCTGCTTACTTCATAAGAAAGTGGCATCATAACAACCGCTGCTATGAAGAAAATAAGCTCCGCGACAACAATGGATGGAAAGGAAAAGTCAAATAGTGAGAGAATAAGCCAAATAATAAGGGGTGCAAATGAGTAGATTGATAATCGCTTTTGGGATTTTGCAGAGATATACTGTTGTTTGTCACAGTGTGGGCATTCTAAAACGTTTCTAAATGTTAACAGTTGTTTAAAGGTTGTCCTCCAGTTCCATTTATGATTACAATTTTGACAGGTGGCCATGGGCATCACGCTCCTAAAAAGAATTTATGTGCATATAAAGTATACGTACAAGTTGACAAAGAGTTTCATTTTTATGATTAAAAACGTTTTTACTATTATAACATAAAACAAAATAAAAGGCTTTTTACAAGAAAAAGCCTTTTATTTCAACTTTTATTTAGATACAGCTTCATTCGTTTGAGAAGCTGTTTTTACTTTTATAACCATAATAACAAAAGCTAGCAATCCAAGAATCGCTGCTACGAGAAAAGGAGCTTGAGGCGCTACGGCATTGCCGATAACTCCTGATAATAAAGGAGCAAACGCTGCGCCTAACCATCTTAAGAAATTATATCCTCCAGATGTAATTCCTCGTTCATAAGGAGATACTTCCATTACATGACTCGTAAATAATGCATTATTAAGTCCTGATACAAGACCTGCTGCCATGATTAAAACAATGCGCAACCATGTTGCATCAAAGGCAAATAAACAAATTAAAATAAGTGAAAAAACAATTAAGCTAACATGCAACACTTGTTTTGGCTGATATCTTTTTTCTAACTGATGTGCTAAAACCGCTGAGCCATAAGCTAAACATAACCCCCATCCAAAGAAAACAAAGCCAATTTGAAGAGCTCCGATCGATAGAATAAGCGGCGTATAAGCTAACACTGTAAAAAATCCATAGTAATAAAGCATGCCTGATACAGCGCCTTGAGTAAATGTTTTTAATTTATAAAGTTTAACCATGTCTTTAAAACCCGCTGCTTTACGAGGCTTAGTGCTTGCAGGCTGTTTAACAATCGTTAATACTAAAATAAAGGCGATAAAAATTAAAGCACTTGTACCGAAAAAAGGCAATCTCCAAGAAGCATTTCCTAACACGCCTCCTACAAGCGGTCCTCCGGCCATTCCCAAACCGATCGCAGCTTCATATAACCCTACTGCTTTTTTCACTTCACCTGATAATGCAATAAGCAGCGTCATAGCTGTTGCAAAGAAAAACGAATTACCAAGTCCCCATCCTGCTCGGAAAATGGAAAGCTGAGGAATATTGTTAGACAACCCGCATAGTGCTGCAAAAATCGTCACAATGATAAGTCCTGTTACCATCAAACGCTTGTCTCCTACACGTGATGCTAAGATACCTGCTGGAATCATCATAATAGCCATCATTAACAAATAGGAAGTAAATAACATTTCTACTTGCCAATGAGAAGCTCCAATTTGCTTAGCAATCTCCGGTAAAATCGGATCTACTACCCCGATTCCCATAAATGCTAAAAAAGTAGCTACTACCGTAATAATTTGACCTAATCGGTTATTTGAATGCTGTCCTTCCACTCTTTCATCTCTCCTTTTGTTTTTGTTTTTTCATGTATTTCCATAGCAGATTCTCGCATTTCTTTTAATTCTGTTTTAAATGCCTGCATTTTAACCACTTTAAATTCAATCATCTTGATTTGATTTTCCAGTAAATTTTCTATTTTAATTATCTCTTTCGCTGATAATCCTTGCTGCTCACTTCTTTCTTCAATCATTCTTTTGAGCGACATAAACTGCTGCAGCTCCCGTAAAGAAAAACCGAGAACTTCTTTTGCTTCTGCTACTTTCCTTAGTTCTTTTACCTCTTCTTCGGAATAAATCCGTGCATTTCCTTTTGTGCGCTGCGGGGGCAAAATGAGTCCAATCTCTTCATAATACCGAAGAGCACGCTTGGTCAAACCGGTCATTTTCGTCACGTCATCGATTAAATACATGCTTTCCCCTTCACCCCCTTCAACATTAACGTTAACGTCAACTTTATATTACTATTATAGATTAACGTTAACGTTAATGTCAATAACAGCAATACATTTTATGTAAATTTAAAAAATATGTGCACAAAAAACCTATTGATAAATCAATAGGTTACATCAATATGTCATATAGCTGCTGTGCTGTTTCTCCTGTTACTTTACCGTATATCCCTCTTCTTTTAGAAGTAAGTTCCGCACTCTCGGCGGTGAATCGTACATTGTATACGACTCCTTCATAAGTAAGCTGTACATCTGGATCAAGAGCGGTGCTGTAATCAGCTTTTTTCCATTGAATTTGTTTCATAATTGATTCTACAGCTAAAGCATCTTCTGAACTTAACATTTTATCTCCTGCTTTTATAGGCTTGCCCTCCCTTTTTTTATTAAATTTTAGTTCAGAATGAGAAAATGAAAATTCAAGTTGGTTTTTATCATGCGCTATGAAATCTTGGGGTAGTTCTACATAGCAGACAACTTCTCCTTCGTGTACAAACACAAGCATTTGATTAGCAGCAGATATTTTTTTCATCATCTCTTCACTGATCGGTGCGTTTACAAGTTTTTCTACGTCGGCTTTCTTGCTTTTGTTTGTTAACAAATATCCTTTTTCCCATTTAAAATCACTTAACTTCGATACATCCACTGAGCTTACACCTTTTTTTTCAAATGATTGCTGAATATTCTCCCCCATTTCTTTGTCGTTGGTGACTTGGGCATTAGAACTGCACCCTACTAAACAACAAAAAATAAGGCCTATTGCTATAAGAGCCTTCACTTTTGTCTTCCTCCTCTCTACCATTCTTTTAGACAATTCCAACTTTGTACCATTTTAACATATAATTCCTATTTTTCGTGAAAACAAAGAAAGAATGCGCTTACATAATTTCACGCATATAAATGTGATTTATTTATAAGTTTTTTCTGAATATTTTAAGAAAATTTTAATATTTTATTTAGTTCGTTTTTAAACTTTATCTTTAGACTAAAAAATAAGTTAAAAATAAATAACGCAGGAGGAAAACAATGACTTGTCTATCTGAAGTTTTAAAGTTTAATGAAAAATTTGTAACAAATAATCAATTTGAGGCTTTTCAAACATCCAAATTTCCTAACAAAAAAATAGTCATCTTAACTTGTATGGATACACGTTTGTTAGAATTACTTCCTAAAGCCATGGGGCTAAAAAATGGAGATGCAAAAATAGTGAAAAATGCCGGAGCTGTTATCTCCCATCCCTTTGGCAGCGTCATGAGAAGTATATTAGTTGCCGTCTACGCTTTGCAAGCTGATGAAGTATGTGTCATCGGTCATCATGAATGTGGAATGACAGGCATGAAAGCTGAAGCTATTTTAGCCTCTGCTGAACAAAGAGGGATTAGCACGGAACAAATTCGCAATCTAAAATATGCCGGTATTGATTTAGAATCATGGCTGACTGGGTTTGAATGTGTAGAAGATAGTGTCGAAAACAGTGTGGATATGATTCGAAATCACCCTTTATTACCAAAAGACGTTCTTGTTTCTGGAATGGTCATTCATCCTTCAACAGGAAAACTTGACGTCGTTGTAAACGGCTATTCCCAAGACCGAGCTGAAACCGTAAGCTCATGAAGGAGGATTTTATCGAATGCTAAAAGATAACCGATTTCAAGGCTATTCAGCAGGGCATTTACAAAAAGACATTATCGCCGGTTTGGTGGTTGGGGTCGTTGCTATTCCTTTAGCAATGGCCTTTGCTATCGCTTCTGGTGTAAGACCTGAATACGGGATTTATACAACCATTATCGCAGGGATTATGGTTTCAATATTAGGCGGATCGAAATTTCAAATTGCAGGTCCAACGGGTGCATTTGTTCCGGTGCTGCTTGGAGTTGTCATGCAGTATGGTTATGAGAACCTCATTATTGCCGGCTTTATGGCTGGAATTATGATTACGCTTCTCGGAGTATTTAAGCTAGGGAAATTTATAAAGTTTATTCCGCGCCCTGTGACGATTGGATTTACAGCAGGAATTGCGATTATTATTTTCTCAGGTCAGATCGCTAACTTTTTAGGATTAAAAGGAATTGCAAAGCATGAGGAATTTCATTTAAATATGATTGAAATCCTACGAAAAATTGCAACGATTAACATTTACAGCGTCATCATAGCCGCTATTTGTTTAGCTATCGTGATTACAACGCCAAAGTTTTTACCTAAAATTCCGGGTGCCCTTCTAGGTCTTCTTGTCTCCACACTTGTAGCCATTACGCTGTTCCCAGGAAAAGTGGCAACGATTGGCTCTACTTACGGTGCCATTCCGAGTAAACTACCATCTTTTAGCTTCCCAGATTTAACATGGGATAACATCGTGATGCTATTTCCGGCTGCCTGCGTAATTGCAATGCTTGGCGGTATTGAATCGTTACTATCAGCTGTTGTTGCTGATAATATGGCCAAAACCAAGCATAATAGCAATAAAGAGCTTGTGGGCCAAGGAATTGCTAATATTGCTACCTCTCTATTTGGCGGAATTCCAGCAACTGGTGCCATTGCCAGAACAGCTACCAATATCAAAAACGGCGCAGCTTCTCCGTTATCAGGAGTCATACACGGCTTAGTTGTTTTATTGGTCCTTGTGATGCTAGCTCCTTATGCATCAAACATTCCGCTGGCAAGTATGGCACCTATTTTAATGTTTGTGGCTTGGAATATGAGTGAGCGTAAAGAATTTGCGCATATTTTAAAAACCAAGTCAGCTGATTCATTTGTACTGGTAGCTACGTTTTTATTAACAGTTTCAATCGATTTAACAACAGGTGTAGGCGTGGGTCTACTTTTAGCTATTGTTATGTTTGTGAAACGAATGAGCGGATCACTGAAGATTTCAAAGGTTTTAGCGGAAACATCTGAAAACGCTCACAAATCTGATTTGATGGAATATACCATGCAAGGATCTCTTTTCTTTGGATCAGCTGAAGTATTAGAAGATTCCTTTGATAAGATCGCTGAAGCGAAACCGAAAGTTTTATTGCTTCGAATGAGCCAAGTCTCCTTTATTGATACATCTGGAGAAGCTTTACTATCGAAGGTGGTCGAACGTTTGAAAGATTCGCATAGCCAAGTCGTTATTTCTGGCTTACAGCACCAGCCGAAAGAAATGTTAAAGTCAACCGGTCTATATGATAAAATCGGTGAAAAAAATATATTTTCCTCAGAACCTCCCGTGAGTAAGATTAAAGCTCGTCATAGAATCGTTACTACGTAATAAAAAAGAGATCCGAACGATTAATCGTTCGGATCTCTTTTTTTTAAATATTAAACCGGTACCCTGCTCCCCAAACCGTTTCTAGGTACTGAGGATCTGCTGGATTTTCTTCTAACTTTTCTCTTAGTTTTCGAATGTGAACTGTTACGGTTGAAATATCTCCTGAAGAATCAAATCCCCAAATTTTTTCAAATAGATGTTCTTTACTTAATACTTGATTTGGATGAGAAACGATAAACTTCAGCAAATCGAATTCCTTCGCTGTAAAAAACACTTCTTTGTCATTCACAAATACTCTTCTAGCGAGCGTGTCAATCGCTAAGCCATGAATGCGAATCATACGCTTTTCCTGCTTATCAGAGAGTCTTTCATATCTCGCTAAATGCGCTTTGACTCTTGCGACCAGCTCCCCAGGGCTGAATGGCTTGGTAATATAGTCATCTGCACCTAGCCCGAGCCCTCTAATTTTATCAATTTCTTCTTTTTTAGCTGAAACTAAAATGATTGGAATATCTTTTGCAGCTCGAATTTGCTTGCACACTTCAAATCCGCTCACTTTAGGGAGCATAATATCCAAAATAACCAGATCAAAATGTTCATTTAACGCTTTTTCTAATCCCTTATCCCCGCTATATTGAACGTCTATTTCAAAATCGTTAATTTCTAAATAATCTCTTTGCAATTCAGCAATACTTACTTCATCTTCAATTAATAATATCTTCTTCATGTGTATCACCATTTTCATTCATTTTTTGCAAAGAAAAGAAAATACTTGTTCCTTCGCCAAGCTTACTTAGTGCCCAAATGTCTCCCCCGTGGCGTTCAACAATTTGTTTTGCAATGGCTAGTCCAAGTCCACTTCCTCCAGTATTGCTGTTGCGGGACTGTTCTGCTCGATAAAACCGGTCAAAAATATGCGCTAATGCTTCAGGTGAAATTCCAGAGCCGTTGTCTTTTACTTCAATAATGAGTTCACTTTCGGTAGCAGAAAGAACGATATTGATTCTTCTTTTTTCTTTATCCATAAATTTAATGCTGTTGGTTGTTAAATTTATTAAAACTCTCCGTAGCTGCTCAGCATCTGCCTTTGCATACAGTGTCGTTAGAGAATCATTAGAAAATAAAACATCAATATCATGTTCACTCATTTCAAACTGAAGCTCTTGCACATAACTTTCCATAAATGCTGAAATATTAAGTTTTTTAAACACAAATGGAATTTCGTGCAAATCCAATTTAGAAAATAAAAACAGCTCATCGATTAACGCATTCATGTCTTTTGCTTTTGTTGAAATCGTTAACAAATATTTAGAAAGCTTATCTGGCGTATTAGCTACTCCATCTTGAATTCCTTCTACATATCCTACAATGGAAGTAATAGGAGTTCGTAAATCGTGTGAAATACTTGAAAGCAGCTGCTTTCGATTATCTTCATATTGAATTTGCAGTTCAACAGAAGATTTTAGTTTTTGCCTCATTTCTTCAAAAGCTTGCGTTAATTCGCCTATTTCATCCTTTGAATTAGCAGAGATCTCAAAGTGAAGATCACCTTGTTTTATTTTTTCAGCCGCTTCTTTTAATTCACGAATGGGTTTAATAATGCTTCTTGAAACAAGATAGTTTAAAAATCCAATAATCACAATGACTAAAATTAATAGTAGAAAGATTAAAAAAGGGAAAATTCGATTAATAATGCCTACATAAGGGCTGATTTTTCGCAAAACGTAAATGCTTCCTTTTTCTTGATTCGAGAAATGAAAATCAAGGTTGATATATGTAAAGTACTGCTTGCCTATGCGCAGCATGTCCTGCTGATACGAATGATTTCCTTTACTTTTTTGATGTTTTGGCAAGTATTTACGAAGGTTTTCTCCTTTAATGGATTCTGAAGCATATACAACCTCCTTGTTTTTTTGAATCACAATATCAATATTTTCAAATTCATATTTTTTAACCGTCTCCGGCCGCAGCAGCTGCTCCGGTTTTTCTTCACTCAATAACTTTAAATCCAAGAATGCATTTTCTTCTTCTGGCGTTAACAATTTGTACTCATAGGAGTGACTGTACAGTTTTCTTACAAAATCGGCGTCTCCAGTAATGGAGAAGAAAATGAGAAAGCCCGATAAAAAAAGCAAAATAATAAAGACAAACACAATACTGATATACGTTAAAATAAAACGCAGCTGAATTGACATTACTTACCCTATGCCCCTTTGGCTTTAACAAAACTATTTGATAGACTAGTAAAGGTGAATAACAAATAGATCGTTAGACATTATACATATAGCAAAAATTAAAACAACAAAACAAATGTATATTCTCACTTTACCGTGATAGAGTGAGAATGAACACCACCTTTTTTACCATTTTATGAATTACTGGAAAATTATGATCTATTTTTCATAATATTCTTAGGCTTAAAGTTATAATATATGCCTTAATATTTAAAAAAAGGAGACTTTTTAATGAAAATTATTAAAGCTACTTCCTCTAACATCCCTTCTGTTGCCCGTCTATACGTAGACAGCTGGCGCATTACATACAAAGGGTTAGTACCTGATGCTTATTTAAAAAGCTTGTCTTATGAACAAAGTACAGAAAAATGGTCCCTTTTTCTTACCGAGCCTTCTCATTTTATTTTGCTCGCTATCGATGAACAAGGAAAGATTGTCGGCTTTTCAGCAGGTAAGCCTCATTTGTCCCGTGCTGAAATATACGCGCTATACGTTTGCAAGGAAGTGCAAAACCAAGGAATTGGTCATCTTCTATTTTCTCATTCAGTAAAAGAATTTGCTGATCAGCAATATACGTCTATGATTATTTGGGCTATGAAGAAAAATAAGAAAGCCGTTCAGTTTTATAAAAAATTAGGCGGCAAAAAAATCTTGAATCGCACAAGTCAGTTTGGAGAAACTAAAGTTGAAGACGAAGCATACGGTTGGGAACGTCTTCCTTCTAATAAATAAACGAGCACACTAGTGTGCTCGTTTATTTATTAGAAGATAATATTATTGAGCCGTCGTCTTTTTGTCCGTTGAATGAACTTTATTACAAAGCTCATTCCAGTGCCAAAAACAATTCCCTTGACTCACTATAAAACAATCCAGCCATTTCTGAAAATTCATATGTAATACATGTGCATCTTGAACCGATGCGTTCCGCTTTTTTACTATTATATATGCAGAGTGCGCTGATTTTTTGGAGTCAATGATAATCTCTTCTTCTCCAACAGACCCAATTGTCATATAGAGACTCTGACTTTTATAAGCTGTTTCTTTTACATCTTCTAAGCTATAAAGATTCCCTGCTATTTTTTTGTCAGCATCAATGAACAAATTACACCCATTTGTTAGCTGCAAAAACTGCTTGTAGTCTTCAGGAAGTGATACATGCATTTCTTCTTCAAAAACATTCAGTTGATTCTTGCTTACTCCATCAAAAAAAGTACACGTGGTTCTGTATACTTCTCCTTCATTTTTACACACTTCTATAACATTATTGTTTTCCCACAGCCGCTTTCGAAGTGAATTTATTATTTTTTCAATCATACTCTTCCTCCAAGCGTTGGATTTAAAACGGTTACATTACATTAATTAAACAATAATGTGCTAATTCCTTCTTTCCTACTAAATTATACGACAAACTTTAGAATTTCATGTTCAAATAACATAGAAAAAAGCAGCGAATATCGCTGCTTTACAGGTTATACAGGTGCTTTTTCTTCCTGTTCAGGATGGTGATCGTAATCAATAAGCGCTTTTGGAAGGCCCGTATATTTAGCCCAATAATAAATCCCAAGAGATACGACCGCTATGATAATTAAGTCTACAGGCGTATCGATCAAACCCTTTCCTCCGCCGAACGAACCAATATAAGAAATAAAGAGCATGATGATATAATAAGCAACTAACCACCAAGTTGATTTAATCTGCTGACGAAGACTTACTTCGTTTTTAGGCACATATTTAGCAAAAATCAAATATATAACAAACATAACCAATTGAGAAGTTAACAGCCATGAAATAGTCTTCCATCCTGACCAGTAGACAATAAAGGAAGCAAAAATAAAGGATAATGGACCAATTATACTCATTCCTCTTAATTTAAAAGGCTTTTCCAAACCTTTTGCGTTCACCATAAAGGCCGCTGATGAAATTGGTGCAATCGCGTAAGAAAGAATAAGCGCAACAGAGCATACGTTTACGAGTGCATTCCATGAAGGAAATGGCAGTGTCCAAAAAATCGAAAGTCCTAATGAAAGCCATAGAGATGATCGAGGAATCCCTGTTTTTTTATCCACATGAGCAAACGTTTTAAATAGCGTACCGTTACGAGACCAAGCATAGATAAGTCTAGATGTTGTATTCATAAAAATATTACCGTTACCACCCGGTGATAAAATAGCGTCTAAAATAACAAGTGTTGCTAGCCAGCCAAGGCCAAGAACAACAGCGATGTCTTTAAATGGCAGTGAGAATTTATCTTGAATGCCGGACCAACCGCCTTTAATCATGTCAGATGGAATAGCTCCGATAAATAATACTTGTAGGGCAGTATAAATGAGAGCTGCTAGAATGATACAAATCACAAGAGCAATTGGAATATTACGCTGAGGATTTTTCACCTC
Source organism: Priestia sp. VA7 (assembly GCF_055710015.1). Classification (NCBI taxonomy): domain Bacteria; kingdom Bacillati; phylum Bacillota; class Bacilli; order Caryophanales; family Bacillaceae; genus Priestia; species Priestia sp. VA7. The sequence continues at coordinate 854,279 of NZ_JBVQPN010000003.1, read as the reverse complement.
TCCAGCTACAGATACAATTGGATGAAGGCCTAAGTAGGCAAACATAACCCCGCCTGTGGCAATGGCGGCCTGGATACCATCAAACCCCCCGGGAGCAAACTCTCCCATCGTAAAGTTTCCTGACTTAAAATAAAATGCCAGCGTTACGATTACTGTAAGCGGTACAAAATATTTAAAAATAGAAATGATAATATTCGATTTTGCAAATGCTTTTACACTCCAGTAATTGAGTAAAAAGAATAAGCAAAGCAACACAAATTGTAGAATCCATCCAGATATCGTCGGTGAATCAGATCCAGATTTTGTTAAACCTGGAAACCAGTAGGCCACATACTGTCTCACAGCTGTTACTTCGATAGCGATTAAGCTAGTGTACGCTACAATAGTAATAAATGAAATCATATAGCCTACAAGATGACCGTGTGAATAAACAGGATATCGAATAATTCCTCCTGTACGAGGCAAGGCAGCCCCTAGCTCAGCGTATACAAGGCCTATTAATAAAATAATAACTCCACCAATAACCCAAGAAAAACTTCCTGCAGGACCGGCTTGCGTAGCGACATTACTAACGGCAAACAGCCAAGCGGAGCCAAAAATAGCCCCTAATCCAATCAATGTTAAATCTAACAGGGATATCGTCTTTTTAAACGGACCTTTATTCTCCATAAGCTTCCTCCTTTGGATGAATCATCACTTGTGTTGTTTTTTTTGACAACATTCATATATATTCGATAATATACGTCAAAATTTTTATTACTATACCCATTCAAAATTACTTTGAATCCCTTTTCTTGATTTCTAGAGATCAATTAACAGAAAATTTTTAAAAATAACTCTTATATTCAAGACACACTAAAACTTTTTCTTCTCTTCTTTAATAGGTAAAATACTCAAGAGATGAAAGGAGTTAGACAAATGACTTTACCGGAAAATTTGCCTGTTGATTTTACAGCTTACAGCCACTTAACATTCCTTCCGCTCGGACGCAAAAATAAATCGATTCGGTCCGTAGGAAGTAAACATACTAAAGGGCTACTTGGACGTTTGAATGACTACTTTGAGCGAGCAATGAATGAGTTATCTCAAGAAGATATAGTCCTTTTTCAAACGTTCTTATTTGGAAGTCATAGGGGCGGTTTTCCTGTGGCAATTGATAAAAATGAAGACGTTTATCCTCACTTTTGGAAACCAACTTCATTTCTATGGAAAGAATATAATAAGAATCGCTGCCTTCCTATCCATCATGATGAGTTTTATTCTCAAGATTTTACGGTTTTAACTAAAAATGAGTTGGAAAACTACCTCGGAAGTATTATGAAAGATTACATGTTTTGCGCTAGGATACATGATTCTTTCAAAGAAGAATGGATTCAACATATTAATAAGTGTTTCTTCAAACATCCGCTCATTTCCCTTTATCATCGAAATGCAGATGTGATTGAAGCAATTGAACAATCAAAAAAATCACCTTTGCTTTTTATTATGAAAAACCCTGAGCAAATTGCTTTTTGGCGCAATCGGATTGAAATCATTATGAGACCTTTTCGATCTCTTTCTTACGCCGCCTTTGAGAGAGGATTTTCAGATACGGAAGATACGGTATTAACTGTTCACGGAGAAAATGAGATCATTCGCTTAACTTCAGAAAACAGAGGTCTCGCCGTAACATATGATGTCACAAATGATGCCATTTCACTCGATGATGAGTATAATGTAGTGCTAGCAGCGAAACGCTTAGCTACAACTCAGCGCCAGTTCGAAGAGATTATAGATGAAAATGAAGAAGTGATTCAAAAACTACTGGTCTTTTTTAAATGGAAAAGTCTTTTAAAGCATCATGAAGTGCACATCAAAGAAATCCAAGACAAATTGTGCAGCCTAACCACTTATCAACTTAATCAAAGACAAGTTTTACAGGAAAACGATCCCTTTCTTTCCTTCATTCAAAAGGTATTACAAGTAAAAACACCGAATGCAAATCACGAAGTTGGTTCCATTCAATGGTTTTCGCAATGGGATTTTCCAGATGTCACCCTGCTGCAGGAAACAAACAAATTTACATGTTGTATGGATCCAAACGAAATAGAAAAGAAACTGACAGAAATAAGCGCTAAGATAGAAAATGAACTTCATAAGCAGCGTCAGGATCTGCTTTCGACTCCGCTAAAAATCGGTCAAATAACTTTTGATTCAAACCAAATGCTACGGTTACTAACACTTATAGATACCTTAAAGAACATGGAAACTCAGCAGAGTTACGTACAAATTTTAGAAGGTGTTTCTACTAACAGTATTCGTCAAAAAGAGCTCGATAAAATACCCGCATTTGGATTATTAAATTCCGTGAAGCGCAAGCGTATCGTTACGTATTTACAAGAATTACAACACTATCAGCTGCTTAAAAAAGAGAAAAAAGGATTCAGCCTCACTCCAAAAGGCGAAGCCATCCGACGTCTATTTGAAGAAGAATCACGGAGAATATGAGATTATATCTCGCGTGATTCTTTTTTTTGATTTTGAAGACTACTTTCTCTATTAAATGCTTATCATAATTAGAAATCTCCATTCATATAATCATTACTAGATTAGCAAAGTCCTTCATACCTATTAGCCTGATGCTGACATAGAGAGGAGATTTCGCCATTGAAATCTAGTAATCGCGCCAATTTTGTAGTGTTAACATATAAGATGGTTCTTGTTATTTTATCCATTGTTTTAATGACATCATCTATCATTGTTCTAGTGAGTTACTCAGCATTTAAAGAACAGTTCAATTCTTCTATTGTCTATCAAACGTTATCGAAGCATAAAGCGGAGAGCCTTTATTATTTGATGAGCCAAGAAAACCACCACTTTTCAACGGCTTTCGATAAAAACTACTCGCCTCCAGGTCTTTCTTCTACACTGCTAGAGTTATCAACAAGTATTCGAGCAGAAGACGCGAGAAGCTTGTTTGGTTCAGAACTTCCTGGATTCAGTATTTACGACTCCAATATTATCATCGCCGGTGAAGGCACAAATTTCACAAACTTCCCTAGAGAATCTGCACCGCCGTTAGATGAAACACTAAAAGAAAGAAATTCTACTACAAAAGTTCAGCAACCTAAAGAAAACAATGGTACGAATGCTCCAAATAATAATACAACTGGCGGAAAAAAGGTATTTTATATTTATCATACGCACAGCTGGGAATCTTACTTGCCTCTATTAGGACTTGAAGGTGATCCAGATGCTAATAAAGCTGTAGATAGTAAAACCAATATTAATATAGTCGCAAATATGCTAGGAAAAGATTTAGAGTCTCAGGGAATTGGGGCAGAAGTAGATCAAACCAATATTGGACAGAAATTAAAAGAAAAAGGCTGGAACACCAACCAATCGTACGCCATGTCTCGCACAGTAATTGAAACGGCGATGACTGAGAATAGAGATTTAACTTACTTTATCGATTTGCACCGAGATTCGCTTCGAAAAGATAATACAACCATTAAGATTAACAATAAATCGTATGCAAAAGTTGTGTTTGTTTTAGGGAAAGCGAATCAAAACTTTGAACAAAACTTAAAAATGGCAAAAGCGCTTCATGAAGGTCTTGAAAAGAAATATCCTGGGTTAAGCCGTGGAGTTATTGGCAAAAACAAATCCAGCGGTAACGGTGTATATAACCAAGATGTTTCTAAAAATGCGATTTTAATTGAAGTGGGCGGAGTTGATAATAACTTTGATGAACTAACCAATACAACAAAAGCACTGTCTGATGTCATTAGCCAATTTTACTGGCAAGCTGAAAAAGTAGATGCCCCTGCTCAATAAAAAAAGCCCTCTTCACTGAGGGCTTTTTAAAATTCAATTCCTTTTACAGCAGGAATTCCTTCATCATAATAATGTTTATGAGGCTTCATTTCCGTCACAAGATCTGCTGCATCCATCACTTCTTTTTTGGCAGAACGCCCGGTAATGACCAAATGCATATGCTCAGGGCGCTTTTGAATAAGGTCAATTACTTCGTGTAGCGGTAGCACATCATCAATAGGAAATTTCTCGATAGCCAGTGCATTATTTAACTCGTCTAAAATAACTACATCATATTCGTTCGAGAAGACTTTTTCCTTCGTTAGCGCCCAAGCTTTTTGCAAAGCTTCACGATGTTCAGGCGGTGTTTTTGTCCACGTGAAGCCGACTCCTGTTTGAATCATTTCAATTCCTATTCTGTCAAACATCAGCTTTTCGCCATATGTACGCTGAGGAGATTTAATAAATTGAATCATTAATACTTTTTGTCCGCGTCCCGTAGCGCGCAACGCAAGACCTAAAGCAGCGGTTGTTTTTCCTTTACCGTCTCCGGTATAAATTAACGTAAGACCCCGTTTGTCTTTCAATCTAAAAACCTCTTTTTCTTCGAATTTCAGTTTACAGCCATGTTGTTTTTTCTGTAAACGGTGTTCTAGCAGGCTCTTTCATTTTTATAAGAGACTCTTCATTTGGATAGCCTAGAAATACGTTTCCTACTACGACTTTACCTGAAGGCTTGCCGATAAACTCATACAGCCTCTCGTCTCGAACAAGACCAACGCCTCTTGTTCTCCAAACGAATCCAAGACCTAGTTCTTTAGCTGCTAGCCACATGGAATGAATCGCGCATGAAACCGCATATTTGTTGTCTTCAGTGGCTTCGTCGTCTCCTTCAACTGTGTCAGCAGTTACGACGATATGGACAGGCGTATTTTTTACTGCTTTTAACGAACTTTCTACTAAATGGGGCTTTGTAGGAAAGCGCTCCTTTAAATAAGCTTCAGCCAGTTCTTCATACTTCTTTTTTGCTTCTCCTTGAATCACATAAAAGCTCCAAGGCTCTCTCATTCGGTCATTTGGAGCCCATGTCGCTGCTTCAAGCAGCTGTTCGATTTTCTCTTGCTCTACTTCACGTGCTTCATGATCTCGTACCGCTCTTCGTTCTTTTAGCTGTGAGATAATCGTCATATTGTCTCCTCCTTTTAACATTAAAGCAGAATATTTTCCGCTCTTTCTTCGAACCATTTTATTTTTTCTCTAATTGTCACTACTTCACCTACAAGCACGATAGCAGGATGAGCAATTTCTGCTTTTTTTGCTATTTCTTCGATTGTGGAAAGCGTTCCGGTTACGGTGCGCTGATACTTCGTTGTTCCCCATTGAACAAGCGCTACTGGCGTATGTTTATCTCGTCCATGGTCCATCAATTGCTTGCATATATGAGATAAATTTCCAACGCCCATGTAAAACGCAATTGTATCTATTCCTTGAGCAAGCGCTGACCAGTTTAAATAATCTTTTCCTTTTTCTTCTCTTCCATGACCCGTTACAATCGCAAAAGAAGTGGCATGATCTCTATGGGTAACTGGAATTCCCGCATAAGCTGGAGCTGCAATTCCTGACGTGATACCAGGCACGACTTCGTAAGGAATTCCTTGAGTAGCAAGTACTTCAGCTTCCTCTGCTCCGCGGCCAAACACAAAAGGATCGCCTCCTTTTAAGCGCGTCACTACTTTTCCTTGAAGCGCTTTTTCAACAAGCAGTTCGTGAATACGATCTTGGATGACTCCGTGCTTGCCCGGTAATTTTCCGCAAAAAATAAGCTCCGCGTCTTTTTTAGCATAGTTTAACAACTGTTCGTTGGCTAAGCGGTCATATAAAATAACATCCGCTTCTTGAATACACTCCATTCCATATACGGTTATTAGCTTCGGATCTCCTGGTCCAGCTCCTACTAAATATACTTTTCCAACTGTCACACGGCATCTCTTCTTTCTTTTTTTACCGCTTTACACTGTTCCACCCAGTTTTCTACCATCTTCGTAGAAGAGCCAAAATGAAAGTGCGTATAGCCGGCAATTAAATTATTGTTCATATAGCCTTCTTCTTTCATTCCTCGCATCCCTTTTGTATCATAGGCAGGCGAAAACTCTTTCTCTGAATGAAAGGTTGAATAATGAAATTCATGGCCTTTAGCTTGTATATCGCCTTTAAATAAAAAATTCCCCTGCTTTCCCGTCACTTCTCGGTACCCTAAAGCAGCTAATTTTGTCTGCATTCTTACTTGTCCGGGAATAAGCCCCACCATTTCATGGCATGTATCATCTGTTGTGACAATACCATCTGTTAAAAACATAAAGCCTCCGCACTCAGCAAGCGTAGGAATCCCTTTTTGAATAGCTGCTCGAACAGAATTTTTAACGTCGATTTGCTGAGCCAGCGTTTCAGCAAATTCTTCTGGAAATCCGCCTCCGATATAAAGACCGTCAGCATCTTGTGGAACCATTTCTCCTTTTAAAGGCGAAAATTCTACAAGCTCTGCTCCGTAAGCTTTTAACAATTCGAAATTTTCTTCATAATAAAAGTTAAAAGCGGCATCTCTCGCTACAGCAATTTTCACTTGAGGTACGGACGGCTTTGTAAAGATAGGCTCATTAATTTCTATTTTAGGAGCTAAAGCCAGTTCATATACTTTTTCGATATCAATTGTATCATGAACAAGCTTTCCTAACTGTTCAAAAAACGGTGTTAACTCTCCTCGTTCAATCGACGGAATGAGCCCGAGGTGACGTTCAGGAATCGTAAGATCATCGTTTCTTTTCAAGTAGCCTACTACAGGGATATGACATTCCTGCTCAATCGCTGCCTTAACAAGTTTATAATGCCCTTCACTTCCAACACGGTTAGCAATCATACCGACGATGTTAGCTTCGGGTAAAAATTGCTGAAAACCTTTTACAATCGCCGCTGCACTTCTAGCCATACTAGCACAATTGACAACTAAAAGGACAGGGCTATTGGTGATTAAGCTGATTTCTGCTGTTGTTCCTTCGTTCGTTAACGGGTTTTTCCCATCGAAAAATCCCATAACTCCTTCCATGATGGAAATATCAGCATCTTCACTAGCACGAGCGACAATTTCTCTAACCATATCGTGTTCAAGCATCCAGCTGTCTATATTTCGAGACGTTCGTTCTGTAACAGCCGTATGATACGTTGGATCAATATAATCGGGTCCGCATTTAAACCCTTGAACTCTGTAACCAGCTTGTCTTAATGCTGCCATCAGCCCGATTGTAAGTGTTGTTTTCCCTACGCCACTTCCAGTACCGGCAATGACGAGTCTTCTGTTTGACATGTTGTTCTCTCCTTTAGTCATAGGGAATAAGCGCCACTGAAATGGTTACATTCCCTGACTTTTTCTTCACAAGTTCAAGCTTATCAGCACCGCTGTATAACATAGCAGCAGGTTCACTGACACCATATGCACCTGTATATTTAAAGACAGTATCTGAAGGCTGTTGGATACTTATGCTGTTTAGCTCTTGGGGCGAATAATAGACAAACTCCCAGCCGTACTTAGACGCCACTTCTAACAGCCCTTCTTCATCTTTCTTTAACTCTATTGTACATAATGCTTTTACACTTTTCATTGAAAACTGAAGTTCAGCAAGCGTTTTTTCAATAACGGTTTCAATTTCAGCTGTACTTGTCCCTCGATTGCATCCCATCCCAATCGCTAATACTTTTGGCCGGTAAAGAACACCATTTTCTAAGATTGCTTCTTCCTCTTTTTTTAAATTGCGATGCGTTACAACCAAGGCTGCATGTGGCGATGCTTCAAGAGCTGTCTGAATCGATGAATATGTTTTAATGTTAGCTGGAACAGGGTGCTCATAATGCCACCAGTTCTTTTCACCTGATTCTTGAACCACTGCTATTTCTTCTTCATTCACCACAGAAGCGCTGACAGGCGTTAGTTTTTCTGCTGATTCCCACACCCATCCAAAGCGCTTACCAAATAAATCAACTGGAATTGTTTTTTGCACATCGGATGCTGTTGTAATAACAGGATGAGCTTCAAGAGCTGCGGCAACTTCACGCGTAAGCTCATTTGCTCCTCCGATATGACCTGAAAGCACGCTGATGACATTTTCGCCTTTATCATCAATGACAACAACCGCAGGATCCGTTTTTTTATCTTTTAAAATAGGAGCAATCATACGTACAACTGCTCCGAGTGAGATAATAATAATAAGCCCTTTATACGATTCAAAAAGAGAAGGCAAAAGCATCCGAACGCTTCCTGAAAATAGCTGAATGTTCTGCTCTTGTTCGTCTCCTTTTTCAAACTTGCTCATGTAATACACATCAGACTGCTGAAAAGTGCGGCCTAGATTTCTTGCAATTTCTACGCCGTGTTTTGTGATAGCTACAACGGCATAATCTCCGCGCTGTGTAATGAGAGCTTTTTTTCCTTCTTGGAGTTGAATCATTCCGACTTCACTCCTCTTCGAAAGCCATGGGTAAATGTTTTGTCATAAAGTTTTGAACGATAATCTTTGTCATGAATGTGTGGATCAAGTGCCCAGCCTGCCAAAATCATCGCCTGCTTGCGAATGCCGTTTGTTCGCATAGCATCATCGAGGTCTTTTACCGTTGTGCGAACAATTTTTTCATCTGGCCACGTTGCTTTATAGACTACTACAATCGGCGTGTCTTCACTCCAACCCGCGCTTATAAATTCTTTCATTACTTTTTTTGTGAGCGTCGCGCTTAAAAATAACGCAATGGTACATTTATGTTTTGCTAAATCAGTTAATTTTTCAAACTCAGGTACAGGCGTTCTTCCTTCAGCACGAGTTAAAATAACCGTTTGAGTCAAATCTGGAATGGTTAATTCTGCTTCAGCCGCTGCAGCAGCAGCGAATACGGAGCTGACGCCCGGAACGATTTCAATATCAACGCCTTCTCTTTTTAAAAGCACCATTTGTTCCATAATGGCTCCGTACATAGCAGGATCTCCGGTATGTACTCTTACAACCATTTTTCCTTCACGCATGCGTTCAAGCATCGTACCGACCATTTCTTCTAAATGCATACCCGCTGTTTTTAACACTTCAGCTCCTGGTTTAGACTTAGCAACTAGCTCTTGACTTACCAGTGAGTCAGCGTACAAGACAACATCTGCTTGCTGAAGTAATTTTAAGCCTTTTACGGTAATTAAATCTGGATCTCCGGGTCCAGCTCCGATTATGTATAACTTCATTTTCGCACCACCATTAGCGTTAAGTATTGTAAATCAGCTCCTTCTAGTTCTGAAGCTTTCCAGATAATTTCTTCATCTGACGTTACTTTTGTCACCACTGACGCTTTTTCAAGCAGATCAAGCTCTTTTAAAAGACCAACCATAAAATCGATGACTTTGGCCACTTTAATAAAAATGACGCAGTCGTTTTCCATTAATACTTTTTTCATTGTTTCATAATCTTCACGAGCAGGAACAATCGCTACGTGTTCATCACCGTCTGCTAAAGGAATACCTAAGCGAGATGCCGCTCCATTAATAGATGAAATGCCAGGAATTACTTGAATCGGAGCTTCAGGGTGACGTTCTTGCATTAGACGCATCATGTGAATAAACGTACTGTAAAGCATAGGGTCGCCCTCTGTGACAAATGCTACATCTTTTCCTTCCTGGAGCTTTTCCCATACTCGTTCTACCGTTTCGGTCCATTTTCTTTCCAAAATAGCAGGATCTTTTGTCATTGGAAACACAAGGCCGAGCATGTCTTTTTCATTTGCACTGAAATAGACATCAATAATTTTTTGGGCATAGCTTTTGCTTCCTTTTTGCTTTTTCGGATACGCAATAACGGGTGATTCTTTTAATTTACGAAATGCTTTTACCGTGATTAGTTCTGGATCTCCCGGTCCAACTCCAAGTCCGTACAATGTTCCAATCATGTTCATTCTCCTTTTTGGGCTGTAATAATATAAATAGGGTTTAAAGCATCAAAGCGTGTTAAATGTAAAATTGGCTTGCTCCTTGAAATTTGTGCAAGGGTAACAGCAGTCTCAAATCCTCGCTCTTTAAAAGCTTTCATCGCTTCTGCTAAATTTTCAATTGTCACGGCATTTAATACGATGCGCCCTCCTGCATTTAATCGGCTGCAGCACACGTCTAAAATGGTTTCCATGCCTCCTGCTGTCCCTCCAATAAACACCGCATCAGGATCAGCAAACTCACTTAACCCTTCCGGTGCTTTTCCGTGCACAGTGTGGGCGTCTACTCGAAATTTCAATAGATTTTCTCTGCAGTTTTCTAAGTCTGCTTCATTTTTTTCCACAGCAAAAATTTGTCCTTCACGCGCAATTTTAGCCGCTTCAATTGCCACTGAACCTGTACATGTTCCGATATCCCACACGACGCTGTCTTTCTTTAGCTGCAGGGCGCTAATACTAAGTGTACGAACTTCTTTTTTAGTGATAAGTCCTTTATCCGGCTTGCGTTGAATAAATTCATCATCTTCTATTCCAAGAGGCCAAACTGGGCTTTTTTCTATCTGTTTTAATATCACGACATTAAGCGGAGAAAAGAGTTGATTCGCCGCTTCTTCCAGCGAAAGCAGCTGACAGCGCTCCGTTTTTCCACCTAAATTCTCTGCTACAAACATCTTGTATTCCGTCATGCCAAATGACAATAAGTAGTTTGCCAGAGCACTAGGAGAATTTTGCTCATCGGTTAGAATCGCCACTGTTCTATAGCCGTCAATGCGCTGAGCCAGCCCTTTTATGCTCCTGCCGTGCACGCTTGTAAAATAAGCGTCTTGCCATCGCTCCTTTAGGCGTGAGAATGCAAGCTGAATAGAACTTAAATAAGGGTATATTTCAACGTCTAGCTTCGTAGAAAGATAGCTTCCTATTCCGTAAAATAACGGATCACCTGAGGCTAACACAACCGCATTTCCTTCTTCGTTTTTTAAACGTTCAACAAGAGAAGAAAGCCCTCCTTCAATCGCCACTTTTTCTCCTTTGAATTCTTGAAAAAAATCAAGGTGACGCTTACCTCCAACTAGCACATCGCTTTCGTAAATCCACTTTTCATACATAGGAAGCAAACTTAACTTTCCATCGTCACCAATTCCAATAATTTTAATTGCCATGTTGCACCGCCTGTCCTAAAAAATCTCCTTTTAATGTGTAAAGAGACGTATCGACATCGATTCCGTCCCCTACTTCCTTTAACGCTGATAAACAGCAGTACTCGCACAGTTTTTCAAAAAACTGATGATGACCGCTTTGTGTCATTAAATCTCCCACTTGAGAAGCTGTGTTTGCACCTTTTATTTCCTCTACCAGTTCAGCAGAAGCGCCTGACTCAGAAGCTGCTTTTGCTAAAAAATTAAAATCAATGGGTGCACTTTTTGAATGAACCATCATAACGCCTTGCGCGACTTTTGAAAACTTTCCCATCATGCCTACGAGCGATACTTTTTTCATTCCTTGCTTTTTACATTGTTTTAACGTAAATCCAACAAAATCTCCCATTTCGATAAATGCTTCTTCCGGAAGATCTGGGAACTGTTTCATTCCATACTTTTCGCTTCGGCCCCCTGTCGTAATGACGACGTGCTCACAATTACTTGCTTTAGCAACGCTGATTGCCTGCACGATGCTTGCTTTATAAGCAGCTGTTGAGAACGGAACGACAATCCCCCGCGTCCCCAGTATCGAAATGCCTCCTAAAATACCTAGACGCGCATTTAATGTCTTTTTCGCCATTTCTTCTCCCTGAGGAACCGAGATGACAATCTTAACGCCTTTTTGTATATTGTATTGGGCTAAAAGCTGTTCAGCCGTTTCTTTCAGCATCTTTCTTGGAACAGGGTTAATGGCTGCTTCACCGACAGGAACCGGGAGGCCGGGCTTTGTCACACGCCCTACTCCCACTCCTCCATCAATGATAATGCCTGCACCATTACACCACGAAACTTCAGAAATAATCAGCGCTCCGTGCGTGGCATCGGGATCATCTCCAGCATCTTTAATGATGCTAGCTACAGCGCTGCTTGTGCGATACTCGCATTCTTCAAGATGAAACGTAGCAAAGCGGCCGACAGGTAGGTAAATCGTTGACTCATCTTGCACTTCTCCTGAAATTAGCGTAAGCAGAGCTGCTCTCGTGGCTGCCGTTGCACAAGCGCCCGTCGTATAGCCTTCTCTGAGTTTCTTAGGCTCTTTTGGTACTTCCTTCATGCGTTACACCTGATCTGCAAGAATTGAAATTGCATTTAATGCCGCAACCGTTACCGTACTGCCGCCTTTTCGCCCGATGTTTGTAATAAACGGCACGTCAAGTTTTGCAAGTTCTTCTTTAGATTCAGCTGCTGAAACAAATCCTACCGGCAGACCAATAACAAGCCCAGGCTTCGCTTCTCCTTCTTTAATCAAACGAATTAATTCAAGTAAAGCTGTGGGTGCGTTCCCAATTGCAAAAATTCCACCGTCTGCTTCTTTGATGGCTTTTCGCATAGAAATAATCGCACGCGTTGTATTTAAGCGCTTTGCTTCTTCCATTACGTCCGGATCTGAAATATAAACTTTGATTTCACCGCCGTGTTTTTCAATTCGCTGCTTGTTTGTTCCTACTTGCACCATTTGTACATCTGCAACCACTTGCTTGCCGCTGCGAATAGCTTTAATTCCTGCTTGAATCGCATCCGGATGAAACAGCATGCTGCGTCCAAGCTCAAAGTCTGCAGACGCATGAATTACGCGCTGAACAATTGGGTACTGTTCGTCTGTAAACGGATGAGGCCCAAGCTCTTCTGTAATCATCTCAAAACTTTTTCCTTCTATTTGCTGAGGCTGAACAGTTAACGGTTTAAATTCTGTACGAAAATCCATCTCAATCAACTCCTAGTTTGGTTTACTAAAGCATGAACCACTTCTTCAAAAGTGGAATACACGGTTCCATACTCAATTTTCGGTCGCCCAATCATAATAATATCTAAGCCTAACTCTTTGGCTGCTTCCACTTTTTCATCCACAGATCCAACTTTTCCGCTTTCTTTTGTGACCATGACCGTCACTCCGTATTGCTTATACAGCGCTCGATCAAACTCTTTTGTAAACGGCCCTTGAATAGCAATAATATTTTTTTGCGGAAATCCCAATTGCTGGCACTTTTCCATATTATCCAGCCTTGGAAGCATACGAGCAACAAGCCGTACATCTGAAAGAGGAAGCAGCTTTTCTGTAAAAACCTGCAGCGTTTTGCTGCCTGTTGTCAGCATAATAACTCCTTTTTTCTCAGCTGCTACTTCTGCTGCTTCTTCATACGTAGAAACCATCGTCATATTATCATAGGCAAAAGCCTGCGAAGCCCGCTCATAGCGTATGTAAGGAATCGCTGTTTCAGCAGCCGCGCCGATAGCATTTTTAGATGCTTCTTCTGCAAAAGGATGACTTGCATCCACAATAGCTTTTACACGATGTTCGTTTACAAAATCCATCATATCTTCTTTTTTGAGACGTCCAATTTTCACTTTCACTTCTGCACGCTGTAATTCGATAGCTGCGTTTTCGGTTACAACCGTTGCCGTAACCTCATGACCTGCTTTTTTCACTTGCACGGCTAATGCACGTGCATCGCTAGTTCCGGCTAACAATAAAATCATTTTAGCTCGCCGACCTTATCTTCATGGTGGTCGTGGTCATGATGGTGATCGTGGTGATGGTGTCCGTGATCATGGTCATGATCGTGATGATGGTGGTGATCAATATGCTCCATAATGCCGAGGCGATATTGACACGTATCGCAGTTCATTTTCACTTCACCTTCTAATCCTTCTTCAGCACGTTCTTTTAAAATTGTCTGCAGTTTTGGATGAAAACCGAAATAGCCGGCTAGCTTAAACTCGATGTTTTCATGCTGCATTTTATACTGCTTCACCATTTCTTCTAATCGCTTAATTAGTACTCCTGTAAATAAGAAATACGGGAGAATAACCACTTTTTTAGCGCCCAGTTTTAAACATCGCTCTACCCCTTCATCAATCAGTGGAGCAGTCACGCCCATAAAAGAAGTTTCAACGATTTTATAGTTTGTTTTTTCCCAAAGAAGGCGCGTAATTTTATATAGATCACTGTTTGCATCAGGATCACTTCCTCCTCGCCCTAAGACAATAACAGCCGTGTCTTCAGCTGGAGTTTCTAAATTCTCTCCTGATTCTTGTAATCTCGTTTTTAAAATTTCCAGGGCTTCTTCATGAACGCCAATGGGACGTCCGTATACGAAGTTTACGTGTGGATATTTTTCCTTAGCTTCATCTATAGCCGCCGGAATATGTATTTTAGAGTGGCCGGCAGGCAAGAGCATAATTGGAATTACAACTACATCTTTTGCTCCTTTTGCCACACATGTATCAATGCCTTGACTTACATTTGGGCGTTCAAATTCTAGAAAACACGTTTCTACTAAAATAGATGCGTCCCAATCATGCTTCATAGTCGAAATAAATTCGCGAATTTGATCGTTCCCTTCAGGATCTCTGCTTCCATGACCGACAAATAAAACTGATTTCATATAATGCCCTCCTATTTTTTAATCTCCACACGGAGCTGGTTCTACTTTTATTTTTGGTGTTATATCTTGATAGTCGAATCCATAAACGTTCTTCACACGCTTAAAGAATTTATGAAATCGCTCATTAGGATGACCTTTTTCTTTATATTCATGGACAATGTTCTCGACTATTTCAATAATGTCATCAGGTGCTATGCCTTCCGCCACAATTTGACCTGAATGCGCATTGCGTCCAACCGTTTTAGCTCCTAAAAATAAATCAAACGCACCTTTTCTATAGACAATGCCGATATCTTCTTGAACTGCGCCATAGCAGGCCATGCCGCATCCATTAATACCAAGCTTCAGCTCTTTTGGCATGTCCATTCCCCCGAGGCGCTTTTGTAATTCTTCCGTATGTGGAATAGCATCGCTTTTTTCTCCGTCACAAAAATCACACGCTTTGATTGTGAACACATCTCCGACCGGAGATAGTAAAAAGGAAGCTGCTTGGAGCTTTTTAATAATCACATCTGGCTGAGTCGTTGGGATTTGCAGTTTGATTTGATGGTCAGGTGTATACTCCATCGTACCTTTTTCACCAACAACTTCTGCTAGTGTTGTCATTTGAACAGGCGTGAATTTCTTATTTGCAAGTCCTGGACTAACCGCCACTTCGAAAATGGACTGTATTGGCTGATGTACGACCGCAGAAGTAGGTTCACCTAAAATTGCTTGAAGCGCTTCTTCTGCAAGAACTCGTGAAGTTGCTGTTTCTTCTGGTGTGGTCTGAACTGCTTCAATAGCTGAAGCTGTTTGCTTTACAGTCTCTTCTTGATCGAGAGCCCACGGTTCCGCTTCTTTTCGAAGTCGCTGATGCGGTCTTAGCGGCTGCTCCGTTTGGTTAAGGGTATATTTCCGCTGATATCCGCGCGGTGTAATCATTAAATCGTCGTAAAAAAACGTAGATGAATTCCCGACAACAACGGTAGTCAGCATGCCAATTTCATGATTTAACATGTCTTTTAAGTTGGTCATTACGACTTCTTCACGGTCACGATAAGCGCTTTTCACAAGACCAACAGGCGTATCAGGAGAACGGTACTTTAATAGAATCCTCTGTGCTTCAACAATTTGTCTTGTTCGTCTTCCGCTTTTTGGATTGTAAAAAGCCACTACAAAATCTGCTTGTGCAGCTGCTTCGATTCTTTTTTCGATTAGTTCCCATGGCGTAAGGTGGTCACTTAAACTAATTGTACAAGCATCATGCATCACGGGCGCTCCAAGGAGGGATGCGCATGAATTAATAGCCGAAATGCCAGGAATTACTTCCAGCTCTACGCCCGTTTCTTTTTTCCAACCTTTTTCAATCAACACTTCATACACAAGGCCTGCCATTCCATATACTCCTGCATCTCCGCTTGAAATGACAGCCACGGTTTTTCCTGCTTCAGCTTGCTTTACAGCTTCTTGTGCACGGCTTACTTCTTCGGTCATTCCCGTACTAATAATTTGCTGATTCGTTAACAGTCCTTGAATTAATTCCACATAGGTTTTGTAACCGATGATCATATCACTTTCTTGAATGGCTTCTCTTGCTCGCTGTGTAATATGTTCAAAGCTTCCCGGCCCAAATCCGATAACTAACAGTTTACCTTTCATGCTAGCTCCTCCTTTATGCGTTACTTTTTACTTTATCAATTCCTTCTATGGAGTCACTGTTTTCCGGAGAAACGAAACCATTTTGATCATATTCATAAATAATCGATTCCTTTATACTGCAGCCTCCTGCTAAATGTTCTTCGACAATCCGGTGAGCCACGGTTTCAGTGACCTGCTTGTACCAATCTCCTGAAGGATACACAATAGCTACAGGAGCATCTTTACATCGTCCGTTACAGCGTGTACGCGTTGTATGAACCGTTTCATCCAACTCCAGTTCCGTCACTTTATTTCGAATAGCTTGGGTGGCTTCTTCTCCACCTTTTCTCATACAGCTGCTTCCATTACAAATCAATACGTGATGTTTTGTTCCGTTTAAGTTCCACGTCGTCACACTCATTCGCTCCTTTACTAAAAAAAGCGCCTCTATCAATGATAGAGGCGCAGAAAAATTCAAACTAAGTTTTTGCACTTCCACCTATATCCCGTAGGGTAAGCTTCGCATTAAAGAAAGGCTGGTTTCCTGACTTCGATTCATCACTTGACTGCGCCTTCCCGAATACAGTGGCATATGCAATCAGCTCATCTTCACAGTGGCGGGTACCGCGCTGGCTTCACACCAGACTTCCCATTTAACACAATGTAAACATTGCGCACCTTTTTTGCACGATATGTAGTTTTACGACATGAGAAAAACCCGCTTCGCTAATATGCGAGCGGGTAAAACGTCAGAATAAGAGTGTACACGAATGCCACTTTAAGCCAACGTTTCCCTTCCCGCTCCCCGGAGAAATAGAAACTTCACAATAAAGACAGGTCTCCTGACTTGTGTATCATTCTACTTGAGAACCTTCCCGTGATTTTTCCACAGTGGTTATACTCGTTCGTCCACACTTACAGTTGCGGGGGCAGTACTGGTCTTTCACCAGTTTCCCTATTAAGCCTTCTTGGCATCTTTGTTGTTGCTGTTTGATATATATGAACCTTTTAAACTATCAGAATAATAGAAGTAACTACCATATCATAGCGTACATTTTTTTTTATTTCAACTCTATTCTTTTCGAAAGATACAAGCATCTATAAAAAAACAAGAGCATAAAGTCAGCTCTTGTTTTTTCATTATATAGCTACTAATGTTAAATGAGGATCGTTATAATACACCACTTCTGAAAGAACTTTACAGCCATTTGTTTTGGCAAAAGCTTCTCTCGCCTGCTTTTCAGTTTCAAATTCAAACATTTTCATTTCTTTTCCAGCATATACCGTCAGTACCCACATGAAAAGATTCGCCTCCGATTATTGTAGTGATCGTTATATCCACATTATGCCGAAACCATTTCCTTTTGAAAACCCATTCTACAAAACTTGTCACAAGAAACTTTTAAAAATTTAAAAACATTTTAACTTCTGTAAATGAACAAAATGTACAAAAGGTTTAAGCAATATTATACCTCTTTAAAAAGGTGCTTTTTAACCAACTGTTGCTTCACCAGTAAAAAATATATAGTATTTATTTAAAAAAAAGAAGCCGGACAGCCGGCTTCTTTTTTAGGAAAGGAAAGTACAGACATCACAATCCCGTACTTCTCTTTATTTTGCATAAAAATACACTAATTAAATATTCCTTTCTTAAAACAGAACCATGTTCGACTGCACATAGTGATAAAGAAGCTTATACGTATGGTTTAATGAATCTTGATGCGTTCTCTCAAACGCATGAGAAGAATCAATTCCTGGACCAATTAAGCCGTGTACGATATCATGTCCAGCACGAATAGCAGCAGAAGCATCTGACCCGTAAAACGGATAAATATCTAATTTGTACTGAATATCATGCTGCTTAGCTAGCTCCACCAAATGCTTTCTCAAACCGTAATGATATGGGCCGCTTGAATCTTTTACACAAATAGACACGGTGTATTCATCGGTAGATTGTCCATCTCCCATAGCACCCATATCAACCGCTAAGTATTCTACTGTTTGAGGTGTAATGTTCGAATTTCCTCCGTATCCAATTTCTTCGTTATTTGAAATGAGAAAATGCGTAGTGTATGGCAGTTCGATCTGTTCTTCTTGAATTGTTTTCATGAGCTGAAGCAATAAAGCTACGCTTGCTTTATCATCGAGATGACGAGATTTAATAAAACCGCTTTTTGTTATTTCTACACGAGGATCAAACGAAACAAAGTCGCCGACTTCAATTCCAAGGCTGCGAACATCTTCTGCGCTATGTACTTTTTCATCCAATCGAATTTCTATATTTTCTTGATTTCGCTCAGCTTTCCCTGCATCTTTATACACATGAACAGATGTTTGATGCATAAGGATGGTTCCTGTAAATACTTCTCCTGATGAAGTTTCAATTTCACAATATTCTCCTTCAATAGAATTGTAACGAAACCCTCCAATCAAGTCGATTTTCAGACGTCCACTCGGTTTGATTTCTTTTACCATAGCACCTAATGTATCGACATGAGCCGTCAGCATCCGGTGGTGATCTGTATCTTTACCGGGAATAGTAGCGACTAAGCCTCCTTTTCGATTGCGATACGTTTGAATATTTAGCTCTTTTACATAGTCTTCGACAAATGAAATTACCTTTTCTGTATTTCCAGAAGGACTGGGAATCGAAACAAGCTTTTTAATTAACTGAACAGTTTCCGTCATTATGACACTTCCTTTGTCTCTCATTTCTTTTATTTTACCATATGTTTCAAAAAAGATAACAGGCAGCTCCAAACAAAACAAGCCGGGCAGCTGCCCGGCTTGTTTGTTTTAAGCTATGTTTGATTTCTTTAATTCATTTGTATAATTTAATGATTTTTGCTTATCAAATTCGCCTTCAGACTTCGACATCACAATTGCAGCTAAAGCATTTCCTACTACGTTAACTGTGGTACGCATCATATCAAGAATGCGGTCAATTCCTGCAATAAATGCCATGCCTTCAAGAGGGAAGCCCATAGATTCAAGTGTAGCAAGTACAACTACAAACGATGCCCCTGGTACACCAGCCATTCCTTTTGAAGTTAACATTAGCACAAGAAGGAGCTGAATTTGATCCATAATGGAAAGGTCGATGCCGTACATTTGAGCAATAAATAGCGATGCCAGGGCCTGATAAATGGTTGAACCATCTAAGTTAAACGTGTAGCCTGTTGGAATAACAAACGATGTAACCGATTTAGAACAACCGAAGTCTTCCATCTTTTTGATAAGAGATGGTAAAACGGCTTCTGAACTTGCCGTTGTAAAAGCAAGAAGCAGCTCGTCTTTTAACACTTTTATCAGCGTAAACATGCTTGTTCCAGCCATTTTAGCAATAATTCCAAGAACCACAAGCACAAAGAAAATCATGGTGAAGTAAACGGCGAACACTAATTTTCCTAATGGAATAAGTGATCCGACACCAAACTTTATAATATTAACACCAATAAGTGCAAATACACCTACTGGAGCAAATTTCATCACCAAATTAGTTACCCAAAACATTGCATCCAAGACGCCTTCAAAAAAGGCTAAAACAGGTTTTCCTCTCTCTCCAATCGAAGCTACGCCTACACCAAACAGTACGGAAAATAAAATGATTGGTAAAAGATCGCCTTCTGCTACGGATTGAAAGACGTTTGTCGGAACAATATGAAGAAGCTCTTGAGCAATCCCTGTACTTTCAGACGTTTTTGCCGTTGCCTCATATTGAGAAATATCGCTTTTTTCAATATGTCCCATATCAACCCCTGCACCAGGGTGGAATAAGTTCGCGGCAATAATCCCCACTACAATAGCAATGGTTGTAACAATTTCAAAATAAAGAATTGTTTTTCCGCCAAGCTTACCTAATTTTTTGATATCGCCTACTCCTGCGACCGCTACGATTAATGCTGAAATCACAATCGGTACGACAATCATCTTAATTAAATGAATAAATATGTCTCCAACCGGCTGTAAAATAGAAATGGCTGTATCGCTTCCATAAAAAATTGCACCTACAGCTACGCCTAAAATCAGTCCAATTAGAATCTGAGTTGCTAGACCTAACCTTTTCACTTTCTTGCTCCTTTCGCACAGTTGACTTTCATCCATCGAGCATATGCGGTTCCGCGAACCGTGTATAAATATACATCCTTACAGCACCTTATGTAAACAATTCTTTACTAAAAGGGTGTAAGGCCGCACATGCGAATTTTTAAAAGCCACGGTTCTGTTTTATCATATCAAATAATTGTTGTATATTGAGATTTTTTTGCTAAGTATTTTTCTATTTTTGCTATTTCAGCGAATAAATTAAAAAAATAAAATTTTATATTGAAATATGCATTTTAGGTTAGTATAATACGATACATGTTTATTTTTATTATTCGAATATAAAATTCTGAAAATTTTAATTATTCAACACGATAATAAAAAGCATTTATAATTTTGGAGGTTTTAACGTGTCAAACAAAGTTCCTTTTTCATTTATAGTGGTTATTGGCTTTATGCTTTTTGCCCTATTCTTCGGTGCAGGTAATTTAATCTTCCCTGCAATGTTAGGTCAGTCTGCTGGAAGCAATATTTGGTCAGCAAACGCTGGATTTTTAGTAACGGGTGTAGGTCTGCCTCTTCTAGGCGTTCTCGCATTTGGTTTTTCCGGAAAAGAGGATTTGCAGTCTTTAGCTAGTCGCGTACACCCAGCTTTCGGTATTATCTTTACTACGATTTTATACTTGGCAATCGGACCGCTTTTTGCGATGCCAAGAACGGGAAGCGTTTCGTTCGAAATTGGCGTTAAGCCTTTTTTATCAGAAAATCCAGGGCATCTTCCCCTTATTATTTTCACGGTAATTTTCTTTACTATTACCTGCTTTTTTTCGCTAAATCCTGCGAAAATTGTCGATTTAGTAGGAAAAGTTTTAACACCTATTAAATTAACGTTTATTGGAATATTGGTAGTTGTAGCTGTTGTGAACCCAATTGGAAAATTTGAAGCACCAAGCGAAGCTTATACAACACACTCATTTTTTAAAGGCTTCCAAGAAGGCTACTTAACAATGGATACACTAGCATCATTTGTTTTTGGAATTATTATTATTAATGCAATTAAAGAAAAAGGAGCAAAAACTAACCGACAAATCATCACAATTTGTGCAAAAGCTACGGCTATCGCTGCCGTTATTTTAGCTCTTATTTATAGTGCATTGTCCTATATGGGTGCTTCAAGCGTATCAGAGCTTGGACGTCTTGATAACGGAGGTACGGTTTTGGCTGAAGTATCAAATTACTACTTTGGCTCTTATGGAGGAATTCTTTTAGGTCTGATGATTACCGTTGCTTGTTTAACGACAAGTGTAGGCCTTGTAACATCTTGTTCATCTTTCTTCCATAAGCTGTTTCCAAGGGTTTCTTATAAGTTGATTGCTGTCATTTTATCAGCATTCAGCGCTGTTGTAGCAAACTTTGGTTTAACGGAATTAATCGCTATTTCGGTTCCGGTCTTAACAGCTATTTATCCGTTAGCTATTGTGTTAATTGCTTTAACATTCTTACATCCTTTATTTAAAGGACGTTCTGAAGTTTACCAAGTAAGCCTTCTGTTCACGTTTATCGTTAGTTTATTTGATGGCTTAAATGCTGCTGGATTCAAAATTGCGGCAGTAAACGATCTGTTTACATCGATCCTACCTATGTATGGAGTGGGTCTCGGCTGGGTAGTTCCTGCTATTGTAGGAGGATTAATCGGTCTTGGCATTACCTTCCTTCGTACAAATGATAATACGAACAGAAACACTTCAAGAAAATTGATTAAATAAAAAAGAGGATGCGAGTGCATCCTCTTTTTATTATGGCGTCTTATGAGTAAGGAGTTTTTTTCTCCATTAACTTCACTTCTTCTTTTAACACATGTTTTTCGTATAGATATTTATCCGTTCGTTGAAAATGATATTTATCAGCTTTTTCTTTTTCAGATGTGGTCAAAAGCACTCGACGATCAGAAGCATCTGACACACCAAACGTTTCGTTTTGATAAGTAGCATACGGAGCTACAAAAAACACTTCTTCAACAGCATCACGAGGAACTTCTTTTGTAAAAGTCGTGTCATTGTATGAAATGAATCCATTTGCTACATCGCCTTTATCATAGCTAATCAGCTTTACACACCCGTTTTCCGTTTCATAACATTCGTAATCCCGTTCATTATATGCTGCATACAAACCTTTTCGAATCACAAAAAACCAGTCCTTTACAGTGGATTAGCAACCGCTGGCACAAATCGTTTTTCTTCTGCCACATAGGTAGCTAAAAGTACTTCTTCCCCATTTACCACTTGGTATAGTTCCGCTCCGTTTGCTGGTGGATAATAGTTATCAAATTTGAACTCTGGAACGGTTTCCCCGTTTCGAGATCCTGTAAACCCATTAAGCGTACATGGAGGTCCGTCTATTGTTTTTCCTCCGAACACAGTTCCGTAGGGAATATCAACATGGCTTACCGCTTGCGATTTGAATTTGATTACACCGTACGTCGATCCTTCTTCAGGAAACGGCCTTTTACCTGAACCATCGGTGTAATCTAAACGTAAGCTTTCAACAAAATCTTTGTACGAAGCAATATCATGAACATCTTCAGCTTTAGCTACATATCCTCCCACTGCCGTATAAGATCCATCTACATACTTTTCAATATCTTTAGCAGGGATCGTTTTTTGCAGCAGCGTATCTTTTGTAAGGGGTGAAACAGAGTCACGTATAGCCTTCATTACTTCTATTTCATGAGAAGTTAATGTTTTAGCATCCTTTAATTTTAGTTCATTAAACTCCTTTTTTGTAAGATTAACGCGCTTCAGCACTTCATTAATTTTTTGATCGAAATCTTCTAAGCTTTCTAAATCTGAAGCCGTATAATGAGCATCAACTGTCCTTACATCTTTATGTACTTTTTTAACTTCATTTAATTCATACTGTTCTACTTCATCAGCCGTTTTAAACGTTTCAACGCTTGAAATGGTTTTGCCATTCGTATCAGCTACAACGTAACCGTCTTCAGCTTTTATCACATATCCGACTTCTCCGTTACCTAACGCAATTAAGTCTGACTGTTGAAAAGCGGCTTTCTCTTTTTCTTTTTGAAATTCCTTATCTGTCATTCCCTTAGTAACGAGAGCTTTAAGTTCTGATATGTCTTTACTGTCTTTTTGATTTGCTTCTACTTTCTCAGCTGTAACTGATGAAGTTTCTGTATTAGATGGAGAATGAGTGACCGTCCCGATGACAAAAATAAGACCAAACACAATCCCTATGCCATACAAAAATTTGCTTGTTTTATGAGCTCTAAATAAAATTCCTAACACAATGCAAACAATACCCGCAATCAAGCTATCTACTAATAATAGATGTCTCAGCCAAACCCCTCCTCTTTAATTCTTATTTATGTTAAAAAAATCCACAAAAGAGGTCAATACAATTAATGTAAATAAAGTTTTAAATAGGAATATATTCATAATTATTACTAATTAATCCCTTTTAGTAGGTCTCAAAAATAAAACACACCACCTAAAAATAGATGGTGTGTGAAGTATAGTAAGTAATTAAGAAATTTGTTTAAGTTCTGATGAGAGTTTTAAAAACTCTTCTTTATTTTTCATCAATAGCGTGCGGTCGATTTCTTCTTTTAGCTGTGCTTTACGAAATTCTGCAATCGCCTTGTCTAAAATCATCTCAGCGAATAATGCATCAAGCACCTTTCCGTTGGATTTTTGCGGTGAATTAAGTAAATTCTTTTTCATAAGAAATCAACTCCTTGGCTTTTTTATAATATAACACAAATATTCTGACTTTTCAATTATTTAAACCAAGTATTTTAAATCTATTTTTTTTACATAAAAAGGCCGCCCTTTTGTTATAAAGCGCGGCCTTTTATTACGAATCTGAGGCTTTTTCTTTTACTTCCGCATAGTAATTTTCATATTCAATAAATTCAGGAGCTTGATGAGCTGCCATGATACCGTGGTAGCTGATATCTAAGCCCACTTCTTCTTCTTCTTCCGTAGATCGAAGCGGAACCACCAAGGAAATAACCTTTAACCCTATCCACGTCGTAATAAATCCCCAAGCGCATAGAGCGATTAACCCAAGAAGTTGAACTCCAAGTAACGTCCAGCCTCCTCCTGTAAACACACCGCCGTCTGTAGAAAACAAACCTACAGCCAACGTGCCCCATATTCCCGAAGCAGCGTGTACAGGAAAAGCTCCTACAGGATCGTCGATTTGACGTGCTTCGAGCCAGTTTGTAGCTGCCATCATTAATAAGCCAGATACAGCTCCAATAAAAATAGCAGATGGTGTGTTAACAAAAGCGCACCCGGCCGTAATGCCAACCAGTCCAGCAAGCGATCCATTTATTACAGAAGGTGCATCTGAACGGTTGTAGCGAAATAAAGTATAAAATAAAGTAGCTGCTCCGCCTGCTGCTGCTGATAACATTGTGACAATAGCAATGTGACCAATTCTAACGTCAGTGGCACTTAGCGTACTTCCTGCGTTAAACCCGAACCATCCAAACCATAATAAAAAAGCACCCACTGATGCAAGCGGCAAATTGCTGGGAAGAGAAACAGAACTAATTCCATTTTTCGTGAACTTCCCTTTTCTCGGTCCAATCATTATTGCAGCTGCTAAAGCTGAAAAACCACCAAGAGCATGGATAACTGCCGAACCGGCAAAATCAAGCATCCCTAACTTACTAATCCATCCGCCTCCCCAGATCCAGTGGCCGGCTATAGGATAGATAAATGTAGTCATCAAAATCGCATATAAAAGGTATGCACGGAAATTAATTCGTTCTGCCACTGCTCCAGAAACGATAGAAATGACCGCAATAACAAATGCACATTGAAACAACCAAAACGTTTCAAGCCCAATTGGAAAGTCAAGGTGCGATAAATTACCTGATAGCGCAAAACCGCTTTTACCGACAACTCCGCCTAAATCATCTCCGTACATTAATCCAAAACCAATTAAATAGAAACAAAGCGTTCCTATTGTAATATCAGCGAATACTTTCATAATAATATTCACACTATTTTTGTAGCGGACAAAACCTGCCTCTAGCAAGGCAAAGCCGCCTTCCATTAACAAAATCATCGCCGCTGTTAACACGACCCACGTTGTATTTATCCCTAAACTTAGTTCATTAACACTCATATCCCAACGCCTCCACTGCTTTTTAATCGTTTTATTTCTTGTACAATAGCAGGCGAAAGTGTAATTTCACTTGTTTCTTCATTTTCCGCTTTTATTATTTCAAGAACTTCATGAAGTTCTCGCATTTGTGCTTTAAGGTGATCAATTTTTTTAAAGCGTTCCTTTACGTATACCATATACTCGACCGCTTGATGCTGACTTAAAGGACGCCCGGTAAAAAATTTACGAAACGGCGATAGTGATTGATACCAAGCTTCTTCAGCACGTTTCTTCTCTTCGTATTTACTAATTTTCGCTTTTATATCTTCTATTTCTTGTGCTTTAGCTTCTTTTAACTTCATTATAAATTCAATTAATTTTAATTGAGGCAATGTAATGACCACATTATGATAAAGTTCATCCACTATAACCATGTTATATCTCCTTACATAAGATGTTATATTCTGATTATATGTAGAACACTATAGTAAGTCAATGTAATTTTTTGAAAACTCTTTAAATAGTAAATGCGCCCTATCTTTTTAATACTTATAGAATATTAAGTCCGTATGTGTTGAAATATGACGTTATTTGTTTTATCGTAGGAAGAGGAATCATGTTAGTTCCCTATTTTAATTTTATTTACCTAGGCAATTATTCACTTTATTTCTTATAAACTTTTATTAAACAAAGGGTTACGAGGTTCTTCACTTATTTTTTCAACGAAATGAGTTGATTTTATCTCGTATTAAAATTAAAATAGAATTATGTGCAAGATTTCACAACTTCACAATGTAGTTTGAAAGTCTAGCAGATAACTAGGAACTACATATGCAACAGTATCCAGCAAAGGAGGACTTTTCATGTCTCAATCAACTATTCAAAAATCAGCTGCAGAGGAAAATGCTGCTGTACAAACAGAAGCGGCAGTTAACAAAGGTCAAGCGGATGTGTTAGATCAATTGTTAAAGCCTGAAGTACAAGAAGCTCTTACTGTTCTTGTAGATAATTTACCAAAATTATCTGAAATGGTAACGGTGCTTACAAAAACTTACGACGTTGCGCAATCATTATTAACTGACGACGTATTAAAAGAAGATCTACTTGGTGGAGTAAAAGAATTTATCGAGCCGGTAGAAGGAACAGTAAAAGGTCTTGCAGCTACTGCAATCGAAGCAAACGATCGTGCAGAAGCAAATGCTTCTAATTCAATCGGTTTATTCGGTTTATTACGCATGCTTAAAGATCCACAAGCTCAAAAACTATTCCGCTTTGCACAAGCGTATTTAGACATTACAAACGAAAAACAAAAATAATTTTCATTAAAAAGTGTGGACGGAGGATCGACTATGTCAAAACATATTTTAATTTTAGGCGGCGGTTACGGTGGTTTATTAACTGCAATGACAGCTCGCCAACACCTAAGTGCGGATGAAGCAAAAATTACAGTAGTGAACCGTTTTGCTACTCACCAAATCATTACAGAATTACACCGTCTAGCTGTAGGCGGCGTTTCTGAACAAGCGGTAGCTTTACCACTTGATAAATTACTTAAAAACTACAACGTTGATTTAAAAATTGCAACGGTAAAAGAAATCTCACCAGATCAACGTGAAGTATCTCTTGAAGATGGTACAAAATTAAGCTACGACTACCTTGTTACAGCTTTAGGTAGTGAAACTGCTTACTTCGGTATCCCTGGTTTAGAAGAGCACAGCTTCGTTCTTAAATCAGTAAATGATGCAAACCGTTTACGTGCACACGTAGAAGCTTGTATCGCTGAATACAGCAAAACAAAAAATAAAGCTGACGGTACAATCGTAGTTGGCGGCGGCGGATTAACAGGTATCGAACTTGTTGGTGAATACGCTGACTTAATGCCAAGCCTATGTCTAAAACACGGTGTTGATCCAAAAGAAATTTCTCTATACTGTGTAGAAGCAGCTCCTACAGTTCTTCCAGGCTTCCCTGCTGAATTAGTAGAGCGCGCTCAATCAAGCTTAACAAAACGTGGCGTTACATTTGTTACTGGTACACCTGTAACAAAAATGGATGCTACAACTGTTGAACTTAAAGACGGCAGCAAAATTGAAACAAAAACAATGGTATGGACTGGCGGAGTTCAAGGTAATTCTGTAGTTGCTAACTCAGGTATCGAAGTAAACCGCGGTCGTGCACTTGTAAATGAATTCTTACAATCTACATCTCATAAAGATGTATTCCTTGCTGGTGACTCAGCGGTTGTAATGGGTCCAGAAGGTCGCCCTTACCCACCTACTGCTCAATTAGCTTGGCAAATGGGTGAAGTTGTAGGCGTGAACTTAGCAGTAGCTATTCGCGGCGGAGCAATGGAATCATTCGTTCCTGTCTTCTCTGGTACACTAGGAAGTCTTGGACGCAAAGATGCAATTGGTACAATCGGCGGAAACAAAACGCAATTAAAAGGTTTACCAGCATCACTTATGAAAGAAGCAAGTAACGTTCGTTACTTATCTCATATCAAAGGATTATTTGCATTAGCTTATTAATCCGTCTTAAAACGAAAGAGGAATTCTCCTCTTTCGTTTTTTTATTTACATAAGCCAAGAAATAAGAAGCGGCAGCGTAATCAACGATAAAATAGCACTAATGACAAAAGCAGAGGCGGTTTCGTTTTCCAAGCTTTCAAACCGCAAAGCAATCATCGCAGCTACAGCAGACCCAGGAAAAGCTACCAGCAAAATAGCTTTTGTCACTTCATCTGAAGATAATCCTATCCATACTGCAATTCCGAGCATAACGATGGGTTGAACCGCTACTTTTAAGACGGCGATCCCAAGCGCACCTTTACTGAAGTTAATTTTTCCAATTCCAATCGTTACTCCTACTGCAAACAAAGCTGCTCCCGATGTGATACTTCCGATTTGATCAAGCATATCCTGTAAAAGTTTAGGTGACTGAAAGCCGCAAAGCGTTAAAATCACTCCAATTAACGGTACACATGCCAAAGGCTCAGATAAACCATGCAAAATGGAATGAACCGTTACTTTGAATAAACTTGTTTTCTCTTCCCCTTCTTTTCGCCCCCGTTGTCCAACGGTTCCTAAAATCGTTGCCAGCGGGTCTAAAATCGCGTTTACTACGATTCCTGTTATGGCAATTGGAATCGCTACGGCGCCTGCACCGAACAATCCTCCGAGTACTGGAATGCCCATAAAAGCAAACGTTGGCTGAGCTGAGTTTAGGGCAAACATAGAAGAAGAAGTTAACGTATGCTTCCCTGCATACTTCACGACGAGCAATATAATGATGTAAAACCCGACGATTCCTAAAATCAGCGCTACTAAAAACGGCCATTCGTCTATGAGTGTTTTTCTTGGAGTTGTCGTTACACCTACAAATAAGTGTGCAGGAAGCGCAAACTTCGTTACTAATGTGTTGAGCCCCTTAGACGTTTGCTTATCAAATTTTTTAAAGTGCCCTGCTAAATAACCAAGCAAAATGACAAAAAAGATAGGCGCGAGAATGAGAAAAATTTGACCTATGCTCATTTATCATTCACCTCATTCATTTCTTGCCTTAACCGGTTTATAAACAGGCTGCCATGCCGCTGCTTCTACAAGTTCAGTTACATTTTGCTCGGTAACAGTTGCTACGTTATCTTTTACAGCAGCATCAGCAACTGCTACAGCAACCGCCTTTGATACTTTTTGAAGATCTTTAATGTTGGGAAGAAGCGTATCTCCTTTTGTGTCTGTTTCTGCTATACGCGCTACTGCATTGGCTGCTTCTGCAAACATAGATTCAGTAAACTTTTGAGCGCGAACCACAATTGCACCTAAACCAAGACCCGGAAACACAAAAGCATTATTAGCCTGTCCGATTTCATAAGTGTGCCCGTTATATTCAACGGGTTCAAATGGACTTCCCGTTGCAATAAGGGCTTTTCCTTCCGTCCATTTTATAATATTTTCTGGAATAGCTTCAGCAAGTTTAGTTGGGTTTGAAAGCGGCATAATCACCGGACGCTCTACATGCTTTGCCATTTCTTTAATAATTTCTTCGGTAAAAGCATCCGTGGCGCCTGATGTTCCAATTAAAATAGTCGGCTTCACTTGCTTGACAAGCTCCAACAGTGAAATTTTATTTTCATCGTCTTTTTCCCATTCTTTAATCTCTTCATTTTGGCGAACATACGGCTGTTGAAAAGGAGCTAAATCTTCCATATCTTCGGTTAACAGACCTCTGTAATCATATGCCCAAAAACGATCATACGCTTCTTCTTCAGATAGCCCTTCAAGCATCATCGCACTATGAATACGATCAGCATTCCCGATTCCGGCAGATCCCGGTCCAAATACAACAACCCTCTGATCTTTTAGGGGCGTTCCTGTAATACGCACCGCTGTTAAAACGGCTGCAAGAGTAATCACTCCCGTTCCTTGAATATCATCATTAAACGTTAAAATTTTATCGCCGTATTCTTTCATAATGTGACGCGCGTTAATATTCCCAAGATCCTCCCAATGAAGAAGCGCTTTAGGAAACTTGGTCGTTATTTCTTTTACAAATTGAGCAATAAAGCGATTATAGTCTTCTCCTTTTACTCGTTCATGACGATTTCCTAAGTACAAAGGATCTTCAAGAAGCTTTTTGTTATTGGTCCCCATGTCAAGAACAACAGGCAGTACGCGGCTTGGATCAATTCCCGCTGCCGCTGTGTAGACCGCTAACTTTCCAACGGCAATATTTATCCCTCCTACACCCCAGTCCCCAATGCCGAGAATACTTTCTGAATCCGTTACAACGAGCAAATCAATATCTTCGCCGTCGAGTCCTAAGTTTTCAATCGCCTCACTTAACCGATCCGCTTCATTTACGGATAAATATAGTCCGTCAGGTCGATGGTATTCATGGCTGTATTCTTGAATGGATTGACCTACAGTAGGCGTATAAATAATGGGAAGCATTTCACTTAAATGATCGCTTAATAAACGATAAAATAAGACAACGTTCCGATTATGCAGATCATTTAACGAATTATTTTTTTGAAGATCATTCGGCGCTTTTTTGAACTGCTCATATGCTCTTTTTGCCTGTTCTTCTAACGTTAAAACCGTTGGAGGAAGAAGTCCCTGCAGATGAAGCTCTTCTCTCTCTTCTTCAGTAAAAGCAGAACCTTTATTTAAATAAGAAGTGGATAAAACTGATTTTCCTTTTAGTGAAGTTGAAATTGACCCACCTTTTTCTATTTTATATGCTCTCATGTTTTTTTACCTCTTTTCCTAAACAATTAGATAGGGTTAGGGTCAGCAAAGAGATATATTTTTAACCATTTATTTTTAATGAAAACAAAAAAGAGATTGAGCCATAACTACATCAATCCAATCTAAAGACGACAAACGGGATAAATGAGACCTAACAACGTTCAACCTAACAATAAAAAATCCGAACGATTCATCGTTCAGATCTTCCTTACACGAAAATACGTTTTTTCCGCCTCGTTTTTTATACCACGCTATAGTTTTCCTGCTCACTTTCTGAGTAATTAGGTGGCTGTATATGTGAAGGCACAAGACATTCATAGCTTTCCCCTTCTAGTCTATCCTCCAGCTCTTGTTTGGCTTGACTAATCAGCTCTTGATTTTCTATCATTTCAATCGCCGTAGCCGCGATGGCTTTTCCAGCCAATAACATCGCATCGTGGGCATACTCCGTTTTCCCTTGAGCAACAGCTTGCCATGTATGAAACGGCGTAGCATAAGCCCACGTTGCAGTCACGCACTGTGCAGTGGGAACATTCCAGCTAACGTCTGCGACATCAGTTGATCCTGTCATGAAGGAAACATTTTTAGACATAGGAGCAATTTGGTTGAAAACCGGATGATCCGCTAAAGCTCTGTCTAGCAGTGAACCCACTTGTTTTTTTGCTGCTTCTTTATCTTCGGCGGATGTAGACTCGTAAATAGCTTTGGCAAAAGCTATTTCTTCATGTTTCACTTCAGCCAAATTTATTTGCATCATTTGCTTATGCATCAGCTGCTCCATTGTTTGATTTGGAATTAGATTAGCGCAGGCTCCTTGAATTTCCTGTTCCATTTGTGTTTCAGTCATTAAAGCCGCTCCCTTTGCAATTTTCACAACCCGTTCATAAAGTTCTTTTACTTGAGATGGTTTCGGAGCACGAATTAAGTACATCACTTCCGCTTCTGCTTGAACAACATTAGGAGAGATGCCTCCGCTATTTGTAATCGCATAGTGTACGCGCGCTTCATCTATCATATGTTCACGCATATAAATGCTGAAAAAACAAACGTTAGTCGATTTATTTTACAAGCGAACACATGAATTATTTAGTGAATACTTATCGTGTTATGACACCACTTTGCTGTATCAAAAAGCAGCTGAGCTAAACATTGATACAAAAAAGCATATTCTGGTCGCTCTCATTACCATTCGTTCACAAGCGGACCTGCAGCTCTTAAACTTACACCTTCATCGCCTTGTATCTGACATCATATCGGTTTTCAGCTCAAAATCACCGGTCGTATACGGATTCGATACCAAAGTAACCATTGTATTTACGCTTGACCCTTATGAAAAACATCATGCTATTATCAAACAATTAGAAGATTTACTCTCAAAATGGCGTTACTACAATGAATGTCATGTAAAAACAGGGATTGGAAGTCGGTATTCTCATTTTACTCAAATAGGAAAAAGTTATAGTGAAGCTGAAAAAGCTGTCTCTTACCTGCTGTCTCAGCAGCAAGATGGATGCATGTTGTATGAGGAAATAGGAATTAACCGACTATTTATTAATCAATCAAAAGAAGAGGTCAAAACCTTTATTGATGAAGTATTTCTCCCTCTTAAGAACAATCATTCAAACGATGAACCTTTAGAGCAAACGCTAGAAGCGTATTTCGATAATAACCGATCTGCTTCACTTACAGCTAAGCAGCTTCATATTCATGTTAATACACTCTATCAGCGGTTGAAAAAAATTGAAGGAAAAATGAACATATCATTTACAAACAGTGAACACCTATTAAAAGTTCAGCTAGCATGCTATTTAAAAAAATTTCATTACAGCTAAAAAACCGATTCTTATTTTTAAGAATCGGTTTTTTCAGTAGAAAGAACAGCCTCAATTGATTGCTTCCAGCGGCTCAGTACCTCTTTGGAATCATGAAGCTGAAATTGAATTCCTGATGTTAAAACTGCATATTTTGCGTAATCTTCTTTAACAGCGGCTACTTCTCCCGTAAATAGCTCATAGCCTGATAACACATAAGCTTCTTTTTTTAGCCAAAATTTAATGTAATAAGCTTTTCCTTCAACAACTAATGTAACGGTTGCCTTATGATTCTGTATCATGTTTGTTGAAGAGGTTGTATCTTTCCATACTAACAGCTTGACGCGTGAAGAGCTAATAGCTACCAGCTCTCCTGCGCTAATCATGGCTACATGAGGAAAACCCTCGGATGTCACTGTAGATAGCAGCATTGCATCATGCTGTTTCCTTTCTAAGTCTTTTCCATTTAAAAATACGCGCACGGCTTTTGGCAGCTCTGCTTTATTCATTTTACTTACCACCTTTGCTTATTAAGATCGAGGTGGCACAGGAGGCACGTGCGTTGCCAGCGGTACGTCTTTTGGATTGACTTTAAATGGTCGAGGGTATTTTTCAGGATTGGTGATGGTCTCAGGTTCAGAAGAACGCCAGGTAAACAAACACACGTTGCATAAGTAAATCTCCCAGGCTCCTTCAACTGGTGATTTAGATACTAAGTTCGCTTGTTTGGCTTCACATCTTGGACAAGTATGCATGTCGATTCCTCCTTGTTTATTTTTGCATCATATTCGTTAAGATTTTTTCCCATTTTTCAGTTTCAAGTGGTGTATCTAAAGGCTGAGAATAGTGGCCTCTTGTTTCCGGTGCAACTGGTGTTGTAGCATCCAAAATCATTTTATCTGTAATACCAGCCGGCTCAGATCCTGGATCAAGTGGCAGAACTGAAAGATTAGGCACTGTTATAACATCGTGTTTTGGGTGCATTTTTGTTGATAGCGCCCACATGACTTGCGGTAAATTAAACGGATCCACATCTTCGTCTACTAAAATAACTAGCTTGCAATATCCTAATCCATGCGGCGTAGTCAATGCCCTCATACCAACCGCCTTAGCAAATCCTCCGTATCGGCTTTTCGTTGAAATGATAGCAACGAGACCATGAGTATACATCGCATTCACAGCTTCAATCTCTTCAGGATATGCTTCTTTTAGCTGCTGATATAAAGGAACGCTTGTATTAATTCCAATTAAATAATCTGTTTCTGTCCAAGGCATACCGATATATAAACTTTCAAAAATAGGATCTTTGCGATGGTATACATGATTGATTTTGATAACAGGCATGCTTCTGCCGCCTGAGTAATGACCTGTAAATTCGCCAAAAGGACCTTCATATTCACGTTCACCAGCTAAAATTTCTCCCTCTAAAATCACTTCTGCTCCCCAAGGTACATCTAAATCAGAAAGCTGAGACTTCACAATTCTGTATGGCTCACCTTGAATAGCTCCTGCCATTTCATACTCAGATTGATCGTAATGAAGCGGCGTAGCGGCTGCTGTAACAATCGCAGGTTCACATCCTAAAGCAATTGATACAGGGAGGTTTTCACCTTTTTCTTCGGCTTGTTTTAAATGAATGGCAATATCATGCTGTGGCACGGGCTGAATGCCTAGACGATCTTTCCCTTTGACCTGCATACGGTATATCCCTACATTTTGTTTACCGAAGTTCTCCTTATCATGCTGATCACGAGAAATAACACACGCTTTATCTAGATAATAGCCTCCGTCTCCTTGATTTAAGCGAAACAACGGCAAAAGATCGAATAAGTTAATATCGTCTGTTATTTCACACTCATGAAACGGCGCTGTCTCTTCTCTTTTCACTTTGACAGGAAATTTTTCATATCTCCGAGCAAACTCAAAGAACTGTTCTTTTACAGGAGTCGATTTAGGCAACCCCATCATTAACGCGTGATTTGACCAGGAACCCATTACGTTTAGAGCTACCTTTGCATTGTGATATCCATAAATATTAGTAAACAATAATCCCGGCGTTTGATCTCCTAAATTACTGATGGCTTGACCTGCTGAACCCAAATCAGGATCAGGCTGCACTTCATCAGTAATCGTCAGCAGCTGCCCTTCTTTATGTAGCGTATCAAGGAAATCTCTAAAGTCTTTATAAGCCATTTTTATTTTCCTCCTTGTGATAAATGTTTAATTCCTTGCCATCTTTTTGCTTCAGGAAGCTCAATTCCCAACTGATCTAACGTTCGAACAGCAATATGTGTGACAATATCGTCGATCGTCTTAGGTTTGTTATAAAAAGCCGGCATAGGCGGCACGAGGATAGCTCCCATTTTTGAAAGATCCAGCATGTTTTCTAAATGAATCGTATTTAAAGGCGTTTCGCGAGGAAGTAGCACAAGTGGCTTTCTCTCTTTTAAAATCACATCTGCCGTTCTCGCTATTAAGTTATCTGCTAGTCCCATTCGAATAGATGCTAATGTTTTCATACTGCAAGGACTAACAATCATTCCATCTATACGAAAAGAGCCGCTCGAAATTTTTGCTGCTTGGTCTTGATATGAATAACAATAATCTGCTAGCGCTTCTACTTGCTGAACGCTATAGGATGTTTCCAGCTTAATTGTGGCATGAGCCCAAGGCGACATGACTAAATGCGTTTCAACAGAAGCCTTCTTTAACAGCTCTAAAATTCGAATACCTAAAATAGCTCCCGTGGCTCCCGTTATTCCTACAGCTATTTTCATTTCCCTTCCTCCTCTCTGTTCTGGTTACACATTTAACTTTACACTTATTTTCCATACAATTAAAATATTGATAAAGTATATAATAATACCTTTAAAGTATGGAGTTGAATACAGTGGAATTAAGACAGTTGCATTATTTTATTGTCATAGCTGAAGAATTAAATGTGACCAAAGCGGCGAAGCGTCTGCACATGGCTCAGCCTCCTCTAAGCAGACAGCTAAAGCAGCTCGAAAATGAGCTAGGCCTTTTGCTTTTTGAACGAAACAATAACAAGCGCTTATTGTTAACGGTAGAAGGAGAGCTTTTTTTAAAACGAGCGAAAGACATTGTGCAAAGGGTCGAAAAATCAGTATTGGAAGTACAAGAATGCATAAACGTAACAAATGAAAAGCTTGAAGTAGGATGTACAATCTACTGTGCATCAACCGTTCTCGATAAGCTAACTCTTATTCAAAAACAGTATCCAAACAGTACATTTAATATCTATGAAAACGAACCTGCTCATTTAAACGAATTATTGACGGAAGGAAAAATTGATGTAGCGGTCACCACTACAGACTTACCTTATCAACATGTCAAAACAAAAACACTTGCACCAGATATCTTTGTTGTAGCGGTGCCAAAAGAAAGCGGTTATGCAGAAGAAAAGATTTCAGTAGCCGAAATTGCTTCTCTCCCTCTTATTCTTCTTCGTTCAAATCGAGAAATAAGCATATACAATCGCATTATAAAAGAATTTGAAAAGATGGATATAACACCTAATATTTTATGCGAATGCCATGACTCAGCGATGCTTCTTAATTTAGTATGTCGTGGCCTTGGTGCTGCTATTGTTCCTTATTCGATGCTATCTTCTTTTTCGCTAGAACATATTAAAATTTTAAACATAGAAGACAATCCATTTGTAATTGAGCCTTTAGTTACGTGGCGTACCGATAGTTATCTTCCCAAAATCGCTCAAGAATTTTTAAAGCTTTTTTAAGTATAGATACACAAAAAAAGGCTTTGCTAAAATAGCAAAGCCTTTTTTATTTTATATTGATATATGTGACTACATTAACCAAGAAATTAATAGCGGTAATGTAACAAGTGACATAATGGCACTAAGTACGAATGCTGAAGCTGTTTCACCAGCTAGGCTGTCAAAGCGCACTGAAATCATTGCTGCTACAGCTGAACCTGGGAACGCTACTAATAAAACTAATTTTACGATGTCAGCTGATGATAGACCCATTGCTGTTGCAATTCCTAACATTACAAGCGGCTGAATAGCCACTTTTAAAATCGCAATACCAAATGCTGCTGGGCTAAATTGAATTTTACGGATACCAATTGTTACCCCAACTGCGAATAGCGCCGCACCAGATGTAATTGAACCGATTTGGTCTAAGCTGCTTGATAGTAAATCTGGAGATTGGAACCCACATAATACTAATACTACTGCGATTAACGGAACACAAGCTAATGGTTCAGAAAGACCATGTAAGATTGATTTAATCGTTACTTTAAATAAGCTTTCTTCAGAATCTCCTTCACTTCTTTCGCGTTGTCCAACCGTACCAATAATAGTTGCTAAAGGATCAAGCATCGCATTTACTACGATACCCGTAATAGCGATTGGAATTGCTACTACATCCGCGCCAAACAAGCTACCTAATACGGGAATACCCATAAATGCAAACGTTGGCTGCGTAGAGTTTAAAGAGAACATAGACGCGCCTGTTAGTGAGTATTTGAATACATATTTTGCAACAAGTAAGAAAAGAACATAAAATCCAATAATACCAAGAACTAATGCTAATAAAAACGGCCATTTTTCAATAAGCGTTTGTTTTGATGTTGTTGTAATACCAACGAATAGATGTGCAGGTAACGCAAATTTTGTTACAAGCGTATTTAACCCTTTAGATGTTGTTGCATCAAATTTTTTAAAATACCCTGCTAAATAACCTAGCAAAATAACAAAAAAGATTGGGGTTAAAATAATAAAGATTTGACTAATTTCCATTTTTGAACACTCCATTGTTTAGATTAGAATCAATCATATAAATTTGCTTTCTTAGAAAGATAATTATTTTCTAAGGCTTGTCTATGGATATTGTTTACGTCAGGCCATTCATCTCCCCTTTTGCTAAACATCTCTACAAATATGAAGTAACGTATAATGGTTCATGAAAACGCATGGACTTTGTTTTTCTGCAATCATTTATTTACTTCGAAACTGTTCATTTAATCAACATCAAATCACATAAAACTTGTCATACAATACAGTAACTCTACAACCTTAGTAAAAACTTGTCATACAATCATGTTGTTGGCTTACTTAGGCTGAAAAAAAACACCTTCAAATGAAAGATGCTTAATCTTGTGACGAAAGAAAGCGACTTCTGATTGATGAGGAAGAATCTCTAAGAGTTTGAAACTCTCAGTTAAAAAGTTCCATAATTTCACAAAGTTTTTACAAACTATCTTACTTATTTGTATATTGCTTTCTGTGACGAATTTATGAACATGTTTTAACTTAACATTTGTAGGACAATTATTCAATTACATTGATTAAAATTTTAATGAAAAAAATATTTTAATCCTGTTTTTTTTACATAAAACGGATTAAAATAGTCACAAAGACCTATGTATTATCGGTTAAAAAGAAGATGATTCATCTATCACCTTCTTTTGCTCACTTTATTTAATAATGACATTTCGATCATAACGTTACTTTATTTTAGCATCAATAATGGAAAAATTGTGTTCTTCTGAAAACCACGTTTTAATTTTTTCTTTTGCTTTCAGTTTAACACCTTCATCAATGTACATGGCAACTTGAATCAATGCAAGCCCTAGAGCTCCTAAATCATCTGTAAATCCCACTCCTGCTGCAAAGTCTGGAATTAAATCTAAAGGAAGAATAAAATAACCTAACGCTCCTATAATGACTGCTTTTGCTTTTGGGGGAATATCAGGTTTTTGCAGCGTGTAGTATAAAAGCAGTACGGCATAAACAACGTTTGCTCCCGCTTTTTTACCAAACTTTTTAAGCTTGTCCCAAAATTTTTCTTCCGAATAATATTTGGCTGTTTCCTCTGTACGAACGGGTACAATTTCTTGTTTCTCTTCCATATCGATCACCCTTTCATTACCATATGTACTTATTATAAACGATTATCTTTACCCAATTCCATTGATAGATGAAACTCCATAAACCTGCACAAAGCAGGTTTATGAATTTTTTAACGAATAGTGCTTCATGACGATGGTAACTAAGTCATTCAGCGCTGTTTCACTTTTAGAATGATTTTCAAACTGCTGAATGAGATCCATATGTTCAAGCAGCACTTCGTAATTACCCGTCATCTTTCTGAGAACTTGATATGCGGAACTATTCAAATCCACTTGTATTTTCAAATCATCCAGCTGTTCTAAATACTCGTTCCAGCGCTGGTCTTGTTCTAGCAGCAGCCATACAATTTCCTTTATCGCCTTCCGCACATTGGACTCCATCTTTTCATCTCCTTTGATACACAGATATAACAAAGTCTATGAAAAAAACAAGCTTTCTCATTCCCGTATTAAACAAAAAGAGTTTCTTTTATTTTATAACAAGCCCGCTGAAGAGCTCTTCCCATACTTTATCATCGCGCAGCACGTGCATTGAAAAAATAGGTGCATATAAGACACACGTGTAAGGCAAGTCCCAGTTAGCTTCGGACAAAAGTTCTTTTTCACTGTTTGTCAGCAGCAGTATATAGAAATCGTTTTTGACCATTCGCTTTAAAATATGCTCTAATTCTTTCGCTTCTTCATACGTTCCACCCATACGAATAAACAATATACAAGAACTGGTCTCCATCGACGTTAAAAACCGCTCCGTTCTCCGCTCATACTTTTCTTTGACTTCACTGTACGAAAGCCAGTTATCTTCTGTATTGATAGACGACGGAAAATCATGAGCAGAATCAATTTGATACACCTTATCACGCAGTCTAAGGGTGGAACCGTCTCCGAAAGAACTGACATAGGTTAAATGTTCATATAAAAATAAGTCTTTACAGCGGTTTTTCAACAGCTGATTGACATGAGAAAGAGAAATGCTAATACACCAATCAATCACGCCGGCTTGTTTTCGCAAAGCATATTTTTTCATGTATATCCCTGGAAAACAGTTATAGCCTAAACTGTATATCATATCGTACTGCTTGCTTTTTAGTTCATTTAAAGTAACCATATTCATCCTCCCTTCTACTATAAAATATGACAGCTTTTTATAGAAAGAGGCGGCTTCTGCCTTATACCGTACAAGCTTTTTGTTTCTCAAAAGCTTGTGTAAATAAAGAACAATAACATAAAGGAAAATAATCGAAGCAAAATATTTTGGAACTCGAAAGATTATTGTTAAAATACTTGTATTCCATTGAAATAACAAGGCCTATGAAGTCTTTAAAGAAAGAAGATGAAATTGATGAGTAAAGCATTAAAAGATATTCCGATTTCCGTACTGGATCTTTCTCCTGTAGTTGAAGGAGGAACTGTATCTGACTCACTTAGAAATACATTAGATTTAGCTCAGCACGCTGAAAAATGGGGGTATAACCGCTACTGGCTAGCTGAACATCATAATATGACAGGTATCGCAAGCTCCGCTACATCTGTTGTAATTGGTCATGTAGCTGCAGGCACGTCACGCATTCGCGTAGGCTCTGGAGGTATTATGCTTCCTAACCATTCTCCGCTTGTTATTGCTGAGCATTTTGGCACGCTTGAATCACTATTTCCAGGACGTATTGATTTAGGCTTAGGAAGAGCGCCAGGGACGGATCAGCTGACAGCACAGGCGCTGCGACGCGACCGCAGAAGCGACGGCAGTGACTTCCCAGAACAGCTAACTGAACTGCAAGAATACTTTAAACCGGCTTCAGAAAGTCAGATGCGCGTTAAAGCTGTTCCCGGTCAAGGTTTAAATATTCCGATTTGGCTGCTTGGCTCAAGCGGTTTTAGCGCACAGCTTTCTGCACAGCTAGGTTTGCCATTTTCATTTGCAAGTCACTTTTCACCTAATAATACAATGACAGCTCTGAACATGTATCGCCGTTATTTTAAGCCGTCCGACGTGTTAGACAAACCATATGCAATGTTAGGTGTAAACGTAATCGCTGCTGATACAGATAGAGAAGCTGAACGTTTGGCTACTTCTATGCAGCAGCAGTTTCTAAATTTAATTCGAAACACACCGGGTAAACTAAAAGCTCCTGTGGATAATATGGATGAACTATGGACTGACTTTGAAAAAGCTTCTCTCCAACAGCAGCTGGGCTCTTCTATTGTCGGAAGTCCTGAGACGATTAAAGTCAAGCTTGAACAGTTTATTGAAGAAACAGAAGCAGATGAACTGATGATCAACGCTCAAATTTACGATCACAAAGCTCGCCTTCGTTCGTA
Source organism: Priestia sp. VA7 (assembly GCF_055710015.1). Taxonomy (NCBI): domain Bacteria; kingdom Bacillati; phylum Bacillota; class Bacilli; order Caryophanales; family Bacillaceae; genus Priestia; species Priestia sp. VA7. The sequence continues at coordinate 813,822 of NZ_JBVQPN010000003.1, read as the reverse complement.
CGAAATTGTTTCTCAGCTGTTCAAATAATAAAAAGGCCGGACACGTCCGGCCTTTTTATTTGCTTTCTACTGCTTCAAGAAGTAAATCTGCAAGATGAACGGCCCTTACACTTTCTTCTACTCCTTCTCTAACTACCCCTAGCTTCATTTGAATGAGACAGCCCGGGTTTGCTGTTACAATCGTATGTGCATGGGCTTCTTTCACTTTTTCCATTTTATAATCTAAAATTTGCATAGACATCTCTTGTTCCGTTAAGTTATAAATACCAGCTGAGCCACAGCAATGATCCGCATTTTCCATTTCATTAAACACCGTTCCGTTAATCGCTTGGATCAGTTTTCTCGGTGCGCTGGACGTTTTCATCACGTTTCTTAAATGACACGAGTCTTGATACGTAATAATTTGACTTGGAAGCGATAACTTTTGTTTTTCCACAAACTGCTGCTGCAATAAAATCTCTGAAAAATCTTTGACTTTGGCAGAAAAAGCAGCTGCTCTTTCTTTCCATTCGGGTTCCTCTTTTAATAAATGATCGTATTCTACCAACAGCGCACCGCAGCCTCCTGCATTAAGAACAATATCATCCGCTTGAATGGATTCAAACGCCATAATATTTTGCTTCGCTAACTTCTTTGCCTGATCTTTTTCTCCTCCATGCGCATGCAGTGCGCCACAGCACGTCTGCACTTCTGGTATAACGACCTTACACCCCGCTTTTTGTAAAAGTGTAATCGTCGCGTTGTTTGTTTCCATAAACATCGTATCCATTAAACACCCTGTAAAAAAAGCAACCGTACGCTCTCTTGTTCCTTCTGCTTCAAATAAAAAAGGACGTTTCTTCATTTCTTTTTTTGTTAGCACAGGCGGAAGCGTTTTTTCCATTTGTGCTAAATTACCGGGCAGGACATTTAGTATATTTGTTTTTTGAACAGCTTTTTGCAAGCCGCTTCTTTGGTAGAAAGCAAGCAGAGAATGTACATTTTTTAATCGTTCTTTATGCGGGAAAAGCTGTTCAAACACCATATGCCTGAGCGCTTTTACTGGCCATTTATGCCTTTTTTTCTGCTGAATAATATCACGCGCTTCTTCTAATAAGTGTCCGTACTTCACACCCGAAGGACAAACAGGCTCACACGCTCGGCAGCCAAGACAAAGATTCAATTGCTTTTCAACAGATTCATCAGGTTCAATAAGTCCGTCTACAACTCCTTTCATCAAAGCAATTCTTCCGCGCGGTGACGCTGCTTCATATTGATTCGTTTGTCCATACGTAGGACAGCTTGGCAAACAAAAACCGCATCTCATACAATTCATTAACTCGTCATAATCTAACCGTTCTTTGAACGCTTGCTGAATGTCTTTTGTTGCCGTCATGAACGAACCACCACTCTTTTTCTCGTGTCTTTAGCAAAAATTTTCCCTGGATTCATAATTCCTTGCGGGTCCAAAGCATACTTAATTGCTTTCATCGCAGCTACTCCTTCTCCTCCCATCTTCAGCGCTAAATACGGTGCTTTCATTTCTCCAACTCCATGTTCACCTGTAATCGTTCCTCCAAGCTCAATGGCTTTATGAAAAATCGCTTCAAAAGCTTGTTCGACGCGGTGAAGCTCTTCTTCGTCACGCGCATCTGTTAAACAAGTCGGATGCAGATTTCCGTCTCCCGCATGACCAAACGTACAGATCTTAACGTTATATTTTACAGCAATTTCATTAATCGCTTTGACCATTTCACTAATTTTAGACCGCGGGACGGTTGCGTCTTCTAAAATGGTCGTTGGCTTCATTCGCGCTAAAGCAGAAAGAGCTGATCTTCTTGCTGTACTTAACGCTTCTGCTTCTGCTTGTGAAGCTGCTACTTTTACAGATACAGCATTTCCTTCGCTGCAGATGCGGGAAATCATTTCAATATCGCGAGTCACTACTTCCGGCGGACCGTCTTGTTCAATCAATAAGACAGCGTTTACATCTGTTGGTAGCCCAACTTGCGCAAAATCTTCTACTACTTCACACGTCGGCTGATCCAAAAATTCAAGCGTAGCTGGAATAATCTTATTGGCGATAATAGCTGAAACCGTCTTAGCGGCTGCGTCCATGTCTTCAAACAGCGCGAGCAGAGTTTGTTTTGTTTCAGGTATTGGAATGAGCTTTAAAATCGCTTCTGTCACGACGCCAAGCGTTCCCTCAGACCCAACAAACAAGTTCGTTAAATCGTAGCCAGCTACATCTTTAGCCAGCTTGCCTCCCGTCTTAATACAGTCACCGTTTGCGAGAACTACTTCAAGACCAAGAACGTAATCTTTTGTTACGCCGTATTTTAAGCCTCGTAACCCTCCTGAACATTCATTGATGTTCCCTCCGATGGTTGATATTTTCATAGAGCTTGGATCAGGAGGGTAAAATAAACCTTTTGCTTCTACGGCGTTAATTAAGTCTAACGTGATAACACCTGGCTGCACGGTAGCGGTTAAATTTTCTTCATCAATTTCCAAAATTTTATTCATTCGGTTAAATGTAAGAACAATTCCGCCTTGCGTTGGACACGTTCCTGCGCTTAAATTTGTACCTGAACCTCTTGGCACAATAGGAACATGATCTTCGTTGCATATCGTTAAAATTCTTTTCACTTGATCTTTGTTTTCAGGCATAATAACCGCATCAGGAAGCGACTGAAAGTTAGGTGTTGCGTCATAAGAGTACACGAGTCTTGCTTCACTGCTATCTTGAAAGTTGGCTGATCCTACAACTTCAATGAGCTTTGCTTTTGTTCGTTCATTAAGCATAGCGTTCCTCCTTATATATCTCTTAATCTTATTATAGTTGCAGAAGCCACGAGGGACTATGGATAAAAAACTAAAAAAAAGCGCTTTAAAAACTCATTTTTTGTATGTTTATCTAACGAAGGGCGCACTTACTCTAATAGAGACAGCGCAAGGTAAAAAAGCGTGATACCCTTTACGCTTTTTGGATCAATGTCTGTTAGTTCTTTCATTTGCTTCAAGCGGTAATGAAGCGTATTAATATGAATATGTAAATCAAACGCCGTTTTTTTCAACGATTGATCGTTGGCTAAATAGCATTTCAGCGTTTCGAGAAGCTCTTTTTCTTTTTGAATGGAAGAAAGCACTCGACTCAAGAATTCCTTTTTTACAGGTTCAGAAACGTCTTCTAAAATCATGTCCATCAGCAGCTCCTCATAAAAAACAACGGTTTGACGTTTTGAAGCCACTTTAAGCGCTTTTTTCGCTTCTTCATATGAAGCATGCAAATTAAATTGCTCCGCTGGCTTTCCTACACCAATAGTGATCATAACTTGGTTGTTTGCTTGAATATACTGCTGATATTTTATTAATTCTTCTTTAAATCCTCGCCTTGCCTTTTCACCTACAGCCTCTTTAAGTAAAAGCAAGCGATCGTATCCCCAATTTGCAATATAATCTCCTTCAGCTTTATGACTTTCAAACCAGTAGCGAATCATTTCTTGTACGTGCTGCTGCTTCTTTTTCGAAAGAGATGAATCAATTTGAAACAGCGTGCAGCAATAAGAGCTGTCTACTTGTACTCCTAAAATATGGCCTCGTTCAATAAATTCTGCATCTACTTGCTGGCTATAAATCCATTCACGAAAAAAAGCTTCTACTCCTTTATTTTCCCATTCCTTTGTTTCTATGTAATATGCCTCGCGAATAATTAGCTCTGTTAATCTTCGAATAATGTCTGCAAAAGGCTCAACAGCTTCTGGCATACCTGTAATACCAATAACGCCAATAATGTCTCCTTGATAACTGATAGGCAAATTAATTCCTGGCTTAACTCCTTTTAAATCTGCTGCTTCTTTTTTGGAGATATATAGTTTTTCCTTTTTTTGCATCGCGTTCCACGCGCCTTCATGAAAAAAACCAACCCGCTTTTCTTCTGTAGACGCAATAATAATTCCGCGTATATCCGTTACAATTACATGCTCTTTCATCACAAGCTGTACTTCTTTTATAATTTTCTTCGACAGTTCAGACACTAGCTGCACGTTGTTTACACCTCACCTATCATCAATTAAAAGAGCTGAAAGAATGGTTTTCTCTCAGCCCTCTTTTTTTATTATGCGTTCACTTTTTCAGCTTTTTTTAGCACGTTAAAAAACTCTTTCATAAATTTAGGTAAATCCGGCCAAGCTTGCCCGGTTACTAGGTTTCTGTCTACATGAAGCGTCTGTTCTACAAATACAGCACCCGCCGCTTCTACTTCCGGTCGGCAAGCAGGATACGCTGTCACTTCTCTGTCCTGCAGATACTCTCTAACCGTCGTTAACACGAGCTGACCATGACAAATAACGCCTAAAGGTTTATTTTCTTTTAAAAAATGCGCAGCAATTTCCTGAACTTTTGTGTTCATTCGAATGTATTCAGGCGCCCGTCCTCCAGGAATAATAAGTCCATCATAATCGGCGGGATCCACTTCATCGACAGAAGCGTGAGAATCAATTTTATATCCCATTTTCTCTGTGAATGTTTCCATCTCTGGAAGGAAATCATGAACAACCGTTTGAAGCTTCTTTTTCACGGGAGAAGCAATGGTACACTGAATACCTTCTTCTAAACAGCGATAATACGGATAAAAAACTTCTAAAGCTTCCACGGCATCTCCTGTTAAAATTAAGACACGTTTACTCATCTTTTATCACCTTTTCTTTCTTAATGTCATCACTTACTTCTTCTCGCAAGCTGCTTTCCATTCCTGCTTTTCCCCTATGAATAATAAAAAAAGCAGGGCCTTCATTCCTTATCGGGAATGTCAGCCTTGCTTTTTATCTTGTAATTTTTTTAATTCAGCTGTTAATTCACTAAACCAAGCCTTGTCTTTCGTTAACAGCGCAAGATCAATCAATGAAAGAATCTGCTCTTCGTGCGCCGTTTTTTGAAGGGGCAGCTTCTCTATTTTTTCATCCATCATGCCAATGGTTGTGCCGACCATTTTTTCATCATCACTTTTTACAACGTTGATTAGTGCTGCTTTTTTAGATGGATCAATCATTTTAATATATCCGTATATAAGTTCACCGTTGCGAGACTTTCCTTTGACCCAGTCGCCTACTTTTAAATTTCCTTCAAATAGCTTCACAGTCATTCTCCTTTCTTCATAAACATGCTAAGAATTAATGTAACTGCAGAAAGTAGTGTAATCATAATACTTACAGTTTAGAAAGTCAAAGAATCTGTTTTAAAGCAAAAAGCTTGATATACAGCTAAATCACTGCAACCTATAGACGAACAAAGGAGATAAAGATTCCTTGTGAAACCGCTGCTGATTTCCGTGCAAGGCTCCGCTCCAATCAACCGCTAATACACCTATATACATGAAATCTATGTTCACCACAACCATAAAAAAATCCGAACGATTCATCGTTCGGATTTTTCTTCAATTAAATTCAGCCTCTTTATTTGTTATACGAGTCCAGTTAAGCTGTAGATTCCAATGATTAAGAAACATGCAAGCGTTTTTATAACAGTGATGGCAAAAATATCTCGGTAAGACTGCTTGTGGGTTAACCCGGTAATAGCAAGCAGAGTAATAACAGCTCCGTTATGAGGAAGCGTATCCATACCGCCTGATGCCATCGCTACAACTCTGTGCATAACTTCAGGAGGGATGTTGTACTGATTAATAGCTTCTACATACTTATCTCCCATCGCACTAAGCGCAATTCCCATACCTCCAGAAGCAGAGCCTGTAATACCGGCTAAAATGTTTGTCGTAACGGCTCCATTGACAAGCGGATTTGTAAAGGTATGTGAAATACCATCACGAACGGCTGCAAAGCCAGGAAGAGATGAAATGACGCCTCCAAAGCCATACTCAGCTCCCGTGTTCATCGCAGCGAGAAGCGCTCCGCCAATACTTGCGTTAAGACCAGCTTGGAAACCGGTGGTCACTCTCTTCCAGTCATACGCAATCGTTGTGATAATTCCAATAACAAGTGCCAACTCCACTGACCAAATACCAACAACTGCGGTTAAATCTACTTTCCCGAACGCTTCAAGGCCAATTTTGGCAAAATCAAAACCGTCTGGGTACCATTTTGGAATAGAAACAGTAAAAAATTTGTTTGCCACCCCTACAAGCACAAGCGGAACAAATGCAAGAATCTGTCTTGCTACGCTAGGTTCATATTTAGGTTCTGTAGAAGGTACAGACTCTTTTTCTAGCTCTGCAGCAGCCGCTAGTTCATTATTAAACCCGTAGTAGCCTTCTCCAGCTTTTCTTGCTTTTTTGCTTCGGCTTTCTAAATACCAAAGACCTAAGCTAAAGACAATAACCGATCCGATAATCCCCAGTGTCGGAGCAGCATAGATGTCTGTTTTAAAAAAAGTCGTTGGGATAACGTTTTGAATTTGCGGTGTACCCGGAAGTGCATCCATGGTAAACGAAATAGCTCCTAATGCAATCGTTCCCGGTACTAATCGTTTTGGAATATTCGCTTCGCGGAATAAGTTAGCCGCAAACGGATAAACTGCAAACGCAACAACGAATAAACTTACGCCGCTGTAGGTTAAGATTGCTCCCATTAAAACAATAGCCAAGATGGCGCGTTTAGCTCCTACTACTTTAACAATTGTTTTCGCAATCGATTCAGCGACTCCAGACATTTCTACCATCTTCCCGAAGACTGCTCCTAATAGAAAGACAGGGAAGTAGTTTTTAATAAACCCAACCATTTTCTCCATAAAAACGTTTGAGAAAAACGGGAGTGCATAGCTTGGTTCCGTTAAAATAACGGCTAGCAGCGCACAAAGTGGAGCAAACAAAATAACTGAAAATCCGCGGTAAGCAACCAGCATTAAAAGCCCCAGAGATAGCAAAATAATCAGCAAATCCATAACGTTTCCCCTTTCATCCCTCATTCAATTTGTTTTGAATTTATCTTATTTTTTATAAAGTGCAGACTTAAACTCATATTCATAGCACGTGTAATACAGCTGGATAATTTCTTCTGCCGTCGGTACAACAGGATGGTTAGCAGGACTTCCGCTTTGAATCGCATCCGCTGCCATTTTCTCAACCGCCGCGTAAAACAGCTGGCGATCAATGCCCCACGATTGAAGATTAGGAATCTCTAAGTCGATACAAAGCTGCTTGATGGCTTCAATTAACACATCTGCTCCCTCTTTTTTTGTATATGATACGTTCGGAAAAAGAGCTTGTCCTATTTCACCTAAACGATCGATTGAAGCCTCTTTTGTATAGTCCAAAACCGCAGGCAGGAGCATCGCATTAGAAATACCGTGCGGCACATGGAATAACGCGCCAATAGGTCTTGACATACCGTGCACTAGCGCAACAGATGAATTTGAAAACGCCATTCCTGCCAGCATAGATGCATAGGCCATTTCGTTTCTTGCTTGAACATTTTCTCCATTTCTATACACAAGACGGATATTTTTCATGATTAACTCAATTGCTTGAAGCGCAAGTGAATCTGTAAAAGGATGTGCTTTTTTAGACAAATACGCTTCCACTGCATGACTCAGTGCATCAATTCCTGTAGCTGCCGTTACATGTTTCGGACATGATAGAGTTAATAACGGATCAACAATGGCTGTATCAGGCAATAATTGAGGTCTTGCGAGCATCATTTTTACATCGTACGCCGTGTCTGTAATAACCGTCGCTTTCGTCACTTCTGAGCCTGTTCCAGCAGTTGTAGGCACGGCAACCAAAGGAAGCGGACTATCTTGAAAATCTTGTTGATTTTGAAAATACGTTCGTAGATGCCCTTCATTTGTCATCATAATGGCAACCGCTTTTCCAGTATCGATACAGCTGCCTCCCCCTAAGGCAATAACCACATCGCACTGCTCCGTTTTACATATAACAAGCGCTTCATCTAGATGAATATCTGTCGGCTCTGAATTTACGCCTGTATACACAGCACAGTCCATGCCAGTCTCTGCTAAGTAACGACGGCAAGTTTCTACATTGCCTGCTTTCACCATAACGTCATCACTTATAAGCAATGCCTTTGTCCCAAGCAGTGCAGCCTGTTCTCCAATTTTAGAAAATGATCCTTCTCCATATAAAACCGTGCGTGGTACAAGTAGTTCATAAATTCCCACTGTTTTTCCCCCTTTGTTATCTCGCTGACAATCTCTCCTTCCGTATTTTCATGCTGACTTATGTAAGCGATTTCATTTGTTTGCGCAAAAAACCAACATGAACTTCGTTTTTCTCCCCTATTTATTCTCTTTTTGTATACCCCTTTCCTCTTTCATTCTAAAATTTCATCTTATATTTTTCAATCTTTTTTTGTAACTTTTTAAAAATTACAAAAAAAGCCAGAGGTATTCTCTGACTTTACCATTTAAATAAACTTTTGAACAGTATTATTTCGATTTAATTTATAAATAGACAGCAGGAAAAAAACAAGTGCAAAAGCTAGTAAAATGCTGATATTTAACCATAGGCTGCTTAAATCAGCTCCTTGTTGAACACTTTTTAACGTACTTAATACCCACGTTTGAGGAAGAAAGTCGGCTATTTTCTGCATCACATCCGGCATAAATTCAGGCGGGAAAAAGCAGCCGGACAGTAAACAAGTTGGCGTGATGATAAGCGTCTGAAGACCATTCGCTGCTTTTGAACTTTCTGTAAAAGCGATAATTACAAGAGACAAGCCGATGGCTACTAGACCAAACAAAACTAAAATGAAAAACAGCTGCCATACGGGAATGTTCATATCTACGTGAAAAAGAGTCGTAATACAAACAAGTGTAATCATTACTTGCAGAGTTAATAAAATCATATTTGTAATAACATTGGATATCACGTATTGCCTTGCGCTAACTGGCGAAGCTAACAGTCTAAAATACGTTCGCTGCTCTTTTTCTTTTGTGATAAGAGCCGATAAATTCACCGCAGAAAAAAGCATAAACATGATTAAATATCCAATTGTCTGCTTGACAATGTTTTGATCGGTTCCTTTGTCTTCAAGGGCATGCGTTGAGACGTGGAATGGCGCTTTTTGATAATTCTCATACATTTGTTTAAAAGCCGCATCGTCGCCTTCAGCAGCTTGATTCAGCGAAGAAATATTGTCAATATATTGATACAAATAAGACTTAATAAAGCTCGTTACTTCTGCTCCTTTTATTGAAGTGATTGTAATATGATCTGGTTTGTTCGCTTTGACGCTGTCAGAAAACCCTTTTTCAAAGGTAATAACCGCATCAACTTTCTTTGACGTAATCTCATGATCCACTTCTTTGTCAGTGAGCATTTTAACATTTGTTTTATGCAGTCCTTTTAAAAACTGAACGGTATCTTTTGTAATATCCGTTGAGTCGTGATTGACAACTCCGATATTCACCGAAGTCCCTCCTGCATTTCCATAAATAAGAACGGACATTAAAACCCCTGCAATAGGCAAACCAATAACAAGCACAAGCGTCCTTTTGTTTCTAAGCAGCATATTTCTTAGCATATTTGTGACAAGCCACATGATATTTTTCATGTTATAACCCCTCTCTTTTTCTCAAAAGCACAATTGCTATGCCCAGGAATAAAATAGAGAAGCCTACGTTCAACCCGATAACTGAAAGAGAAGCGCCCATATCATTTGTATAAATCAATTTAATAAGTCCATTATTCATCCAGGTTAAAGGTGATACATTGACGAATCCCTCTCCAGATCCATTTTGAAAATAGGTTCCTCCCACAATACACGACACTTGAATAACAACCATAATAATTGCTCTTGACGCCGCTTCCGTCTTCGTAAGGTAGCTAACTCCTAATCCAAAGCTAATGGCAAAAAGAATCTGAGATACTAACATTACGAGTACTAAGAGTAAATGATCTCCCCAGTTGGCATCAAAAAAATATTTAGTCGACATAATGACGACTAACACACAAATGGCGTGAACCAAAACAGTGCCTGAAATTTTTCCGACAAAAATTTCAGCGGTTTTAACCGGCGCGGCTACTAATCGACTAGCTGTATTTCGCATACGCTCTCCTCTAATTAAATAACTCGCTGAGATAGATCCGTACAAAACAATCATAGTTGTCATTGAAATGGCGTAGTAGTCTATTGAATTTGGCTGTTTTTGAGAATGAAGAGATGTTTCTTGAATATAGTCATGCTTAGACGCACGGAGCAGATTATCCACTTGCTGAGGGTTTACTTTGGCCACTTCCATAGCCACATTGTACTTATCCACAAAAGTGCTTAACATACCTTGGACCATGTTGAATTCAATGCTGTTTTCTTCATTTCCGTAGAGATGAATGTCTCCGTCTTTCACTTCTACATAAGCTGTATAGCGCTGTTCTTTTACTTCTTTTTTTCCATCCTGATTTTTTTTCAGCGCTTTAAAGTGAATGCCCGATTTTTCTGCATGGGCAGCAAACTGCTTAAAAGCAGCAGATTCTTCATTACTTGTGTCGATTTTATAGAGAACATAACTGTCGTCTATCTTCATATCGTTATTAAAGGCTTGAGACAAAGCTGTTCCTAAAATAAGGACGAGAGCCAGCGGAAAGAGAATCATAAAGATAAATGCACGCTTATCTCGCAGATCACTTTTCATTTCTTTCAAAGCAATTGCAATAATATTCATTCGTTATTCCTCCTTTCTTTTATATATCTCTTAAACTGCGCCCTGTCAGCGTGAGAAAGACCGTCTCTAAATTAGGGGCTTGTTCTTTAACTGCTTTAATTTCGATATGATGCGTCATTAAATAATGAATGACTTTGTTCAAGTTATTCACTTCAGCGCTTGAATTAATTTTAATGATTCCATCTTCATACGTAACAGCTGTTACGCCTGGAATTTCTTTTAGACCGCTGCAATCTATATCGTCCGCTTCTTTTACTTCAATCCAAATATCTTTTGTATCAGTGATAATCGCTTTCAGCTGCTCTTTTGTTCCTTCAGCAATAATTTTGCCGTGATCAATAATCGCAATCTTTGTACATACCTCTTCTACTTCTTCCATATAGTGACTCGTATAAATGATTGTGCTTCCCATTTCATTTAGCTTTTTTACAGATGTTAAAATATAATTTCGTGACTGAGGATCAATGCCAACCGTCGGTTCATCCATAATGATAAGCTTGGGGCGATGAGCAATTGCACATGCGATATTTAACCTTCTTTTCATTCCTCCTGAAAAGCTTTTCGGATACGCCTTTTGTTTATCTAAAAGCCCTACAAACGCTAAAGCTTCTTCGACTCGTTCGTTAAGAAGTGACCCTCTTAATCCGTAGAGACCTGCAAAAAACTTCACATTTTCATAGGCTGTCAAATCTTCATAAATCGCTAAGTCCTGCGGAACAATTCCAATGTTCATCTTTGCGAAATTTCGGTGTTTCTTTATATTTTTCCCAAGTACTTCAATATCGCCGCCGTTGCTTTGAAGCAGACTAGCTACCATATGAATCGTTGTGCTTTTTCCTGCTCCGTTTGTTCCTAAAAAGCCGAATATATCTCCTTCTTCTACTTGTAAAGACAAATTATCTACCGCAATAAAATCTCCAAATTTCTTTGTTAACTTTTGAATTGATAATACGTTCATCATTTCACCTCTAGTGTGTTGGTATATCCTTATTTTATGAAAAAAAGGCAAACTTACGTCAGTGCATAAGTTCACCTTTTCTCCATGAGAAATCTCATTATTTATGTATGAAGTTTCTCACCTATCGGCAGCAGTGTGGTAACAGAAAACCCGTTTGCCCCGTCAACGATCACCGTTCCGTTAATGGAAGCAGCTCGCTCTTCCATTCCTGCTATGCCAAGGCCTTTTTGAAACAAGTGAGCCCCTTTTCCATTGTCTTTGACTTCTACTTTAACCATTTTATTTAGTACATGAAGCTCAATGGCAATCATCGTTGCTTCTGCATATTTTAATGCATTCGTAATAGCTTCGGTTATATTTTCATGGATAATTTTCCACTGAAGAGGGGTGATAAGATCCAAATTCCCTTTGTATACAAGAGGCATTGCAATACTATGTTTAGCCTCAAATTCACCAATAAATAATTTAAGCCTGCTGATTCCTATTTGCTCAGCGGGAGGCTTTATACTTTTTAACGTTAACCTGATTTCTTCAATGCCTTCTTTCGAAATTGTAATTGCATTTTGAAGAAGAGACAGCGCTTTTTCTTCATCTTGCTTCATTACATGCTTTGCTGCCTCCATTTGAATAAGCGCTCCTGTCATTGAATGACCAATCTTATCATGAATTTCCTGCGATAATCGATTTCGCTCTTCTAATTTTGAAGCATATTGAGACTGTCTCACATATTCTTTATTTTCCTTCACGTGCTTTTGCAGCTTTTGCATACTTACTCTCATTTCATCGAGCTTTTGTTCATAATTGATTGTCCGCTTTTGATAGAGAGCTGCTCCTGTATAAATAAAGAAAGTAAACGCAGCGACTAACACATACAGCGCGCTAATGTCAGAGGGAACAAGCAGCATTGGAAGCAAAACAATCAGCAGCACCATCCATTTTTTCACGACTGATTCTCCAATAAGCTCACAAAGGTTTAGCGGCAAAAGAAGAAAAAACAAAGGATGAAGTTTATACGCACAATATAGAATAAGGACAATTGAACTAACAATAAACATACGCTTGAACGCGCTCTTTTTCACAATGGACGCTGCAATATTAACACAGCTGTAAAGAAGCAGTGCTAACACAATAGCTGAAATCGAGTGTACATAATTAAACTGAATATACGTAATAGCCAAAAACAGTATGAGGATAAGCTTAGTCATCATTAATCCGACTTCCATAGCCCTACTTCCCTTTACCGGTTAAATAGTAAATAGCAATTTGAGTGCGATGCTCGAGTCCCGTTTTACTTAAAATCGAACTAATATAGTTTGCTACAGTACCTTCTGAAATAAAAAGGGTTTTAGAGATTTCTTTATTTGAAAGCCCCTTGGCAATCAGCGTCATAATGCTCGTTTCACGCTCTGTAAACTGTGTCATATCCGCTTTTGACTCGCGCTCAGTTGCAGCATTTAAACTTGATTTGATTTTATCAAGCACAACATCTTGAAGAACCGTATGTCCGTTGAACACACTTTTGATTGCGTCTCGAATGCGCTCTGGTTCCGTATTTTTCAACAAGTAGCCTTTAGCCCCGTTTTTTACAGCATCAATAATATACTCATCGTCATCAAACGTCGTTAAAATAAGCGGCTTTGCTTTGGTTGACTCCGAAATAAGCTTTGTAGCTTCCACACCGTCCATAACGGGCATTCTTACATCTAACAAGGCAATATGAACAGAATGATTTTTGCAATATTGAACGGCTTCCTGACCATCTTTTAAAGTAGCCACGACGTCGAATTCTTCGTATGTATTTAATATGATTTTCATTCCTTCTCGAATAAACGAATTATCATCTGCAATAATAATAGTAATTTTCATTTCTGTAAGTGAGAATACCTCACCTTTTTTCACATCCTTCTTTAACATCCATCCGCATGCTTCTCATTTATTGTAGCCATAATAAACCAAAAGTTCAATGCGATAGTTCATAGCCTTTTCTAAGCACTAAAAAAGAGCAAACCTCCACAGGCTTACTCTTTTATTCCATTACTTCTGAGCTAACTTGATCACTGTTTCTAAAAGTACATTTACACCTTTTTCACATTCTTCCCAAGGAGTGAACTCTTCTTCACAATGACTTTTTCCGTTTACGCTCGGAATAAAAATCATAGCCGTCGGAATATAGCTAGCTAAAAACTGGGCATCATGTCCAGCTCCGCTGACCATTCGCTTGTAGGAATACCCAAGTGAACGAACGGATTCTTCCACTTCATCGCAAACCGTTTTATCGAACCAAACGGTATCGCGCCCCCAAAGCTTGGTCACCCGCACTTCGCAGCCTTCTAGTAGCTCCGCTTGATCAGGCAGTGACTGAATGATCTTTTCCACGGATGCAATGACGTCTTCATCCGTATGTCTCGCTTCAAGTGAAAAAATAACTTTATTTGGAATAACGGTATGAATATTAGGCAGTACGTTCATACGCCCCATTGTGTAGACTAAATTTGAATCTAATCTGCCGAGCTCGTGACGAGCTTCGGCAATTAAATTATTGGTTGCAAAAAGCGCGTCTTTCCGCATATCCATCGGCGTCGTGCCGGCATGATCTGACTCACCGGTAACTTCAATTTCATAGCATACCATTCCAAGCACGCACTCGACTACACCGATTGATTTGGCTTCTCGTTCTAAAATAGGCCCTTGCTCAATATGTAATTCCACAAATGCAGAAGCGTCCGTCAGACGGTTCCTCGTATCACCTTCATATCCGCATGCTTGGAGCGCTTGCTCAAACGTCACGCCGTCAACATCCGTCTTCTTCATCATAACGTCTTTTTGAAATTTCCCCGATAGAATACCTGAAGCCATCATAGAAGGCTCAAAACGTGCTCCTTCTTCATTGGTGAAGTTAACAATCGTAATCGGTACCTTCGGCTTAATATTATGTTCCACCAGCGTTCTTACTAATTCTAACCCTGCAACTACACCGAGGATTCCATCAAACCTTCCGCCTTTTTTTACACTGTCCATGTGTGAGCCAATCACAACAGGCGGCTTGTCTTCTAGTCCTTCAAGCGTGGCGTAAATACATCCAAGGTCATCGATTTTAATATCCATTCCAAGATCCCGGCAGCATGAGCAAAAATAATCTCGTGCTAGGCGATCTTCTTCTGACAGCGCTAGGCGGGTTACACCGTTATTAGGTGTTCGTCCATAATCGGCAAATCGTTCAAGCGTATTTTTTAACCTTTCTCCATTCACTGCTACTTTTTGTCGTTGCAACTCAACCACTCTCCTCATTATTTGGTTATAAAGTGCGTCTAAGATGCTGTGTTAATGAATATCATTCATTATGACATAAAATAGGCGATATCACTTGAAGGCTGTTAGAACCCCTTCCATTATTTTTATAATGAAAGTGCGCAGCTTGCCTTATGTATCTATTAGCTTCAAAACGTAAATTTCCTGCTTTTTTCTATGAATAATGCACGCGTTATTTATGCATTTTTATTATAAAAATAGCGATAGGTTTTTTTCAAAAAAAAGAGAATTAGTTATTATACTAACTCTCCTCTACATACTTACTTTTTATTTGCTTTCTTCGCAATCGCAATCATTGTAGCCAAAACACCAACTGTAATAATCACAATAGCAATTACAGCGGTGGTAATAATAATTCCTGATGTTACTTCTGAAACACCCATTAGTCTACGTTCTCCTTTTGTGCCTGACCTATTTACCTACATCAGCATACTGGTCGGTTTATTCCTATTATATACGAACTTGTAAAGCGACGAAATATGTGACACATAATTGACATACTGTTTATATGTTTTCTTTTAATTCTACGTTTTATTTAAGAAAATACGGGAATAATTCAAACATATATAAGAAATACTCTTTATTTCTTTAAAGAAGTATTGTAATATAAATGTAACAATTGTAATATTAACAGCATGAATGTTACATATATTTCAATGAATGAGTAGGAGGGAAATGGAAATGAAAAAATTTGGAATAATCTTAGCATCACTTGCTCTTTTCTTTTCACTAAGCACAGGAGTTACAGCTCAAGCAGCATCACAAAATCTATCAACGACTAATGCGGTAAAAATTGCAGCAAACGCAAGCAACCATTTCTGGAATGCACTTCATGGATCTAAAGGTAATTTATGTACTCAAAAAACATTTAATTATAAAGGCACTCAGTACTCATATCTTTGTCAAGATTTTAATACAAAAAGCAAACTAGTAAGCTACTTATCTGAAACTTTTACAAACAGTGCTATTCAAAAAGGATTAACAAATTATCGCTACATCACATATAACGGAAAGCTTGCTCGTCCTGTCGGTGACGGATTCAGCATGCTAGAGTGGAACAAAGCAAAAGCAAAACTAACTTATCAACGTGCCGATGTTCGCTCTTATCAATTTACGGTTCCAACAGTTGACGGAGGAAGTGTAAAACGCACCGTTACATTTTATAAATCTGGTTCACAGTGGAAAGTAAATAAGTTTGATGCTGTACTATAAGCAATATAAAAAACAAGGTCTTCTAAGGCCTTGTTTTTTTATGCTCTCTCCTCCTCTCTTTATTAAAGAAGTTTCACTTTATTTTCACCAACTCCCCTTATAGTATGGAGACACACTACTACTTATTCGATACATTGTCATCGGAGGATTTTATATGAACATACTACAAAAAAGAACGGCTTTTATCGTAATGGCTGCTTTTCTTTTAGCATTTGTTTTCAGTATTGTTTCACTATCACACTATAAAGGAGAAGAACATTTATTTTCGATTCAAGAAAGTCATCAGTTAAAAAAGATTACTAGTGGTATATCTGCTCCTGATAATCATTCGAGGGATCATCGTCTTCCTTCAGGAAACGGTCCTACTTCACCCAGCAATTCCGGAGAACACGTAACGCCTTTTCATAATCTATCTATGGATAACGGTGCCGGAAGCCAAGGAGCTAATAAAGACTATGAAACGCCGCTCGCTCTTTATACGGTGGGCTTTTTTATAGCAGCAGCTTTCGTTTACGGATTATTAAAGAAAAAGAAACGGCATCATTCGATAGGTCATTCTCGCGTTATTTTATGGTCATTACTTGGCACTGGACTATTTATCCGGATTGCGCTGATTCCGTGGGTAGGCTCTCATATGGATGCATCTCTTTTCAAAAACTGGGCATCGGTTGCGGCTAATCATTTTTCAAATTTCTATGCTAAAAGCGGAAGCGATTATCCGCCGTTTTATATTTATATCTTGTTTATCGTTGGGAAAGTTGGCAGTTTACCGGATTTTCAGCAGTATTTTTCGCTGTTGATTAAAATCCCGCCTATTTTAGCAGATGTCGTCACATCTTATTTACTCTATCGTTTAGCTCGTAAATACTTGGCACCTTCTTTTGCATATCTGTTAGCAATTGGGTATTTATTTAATCCGGCCATTTTAGTTAATTCAACGTTTTGGGGGCAAGTCGATTCATTTTTCACTTTGCTTATTGTCCTAGCCATTGTAATGATTACGGAAAAAAGAATTTACGCCTCGGCCGTTATTTTTACAGCAGCGGTCTTAATGAAGCCGCAGGCGATTATTATCCTGCCTATTTTATTTTTCGAGCTCATTCGCCTGAAGCAACTGAAGCATTTCTTCGGCATTGCTTTAACAGCGGCTTTCACTGCTGCTGTGATTTTATTGCCTTTTTCAGCAGGAAAAAGTCCTACGTGGATTATTGATTTATTTTCATCCACCATTGGAGAGTACCCGTATGCTTCTGTTAACGCCTACAACTTTTATAGTTTAATAGGCGCAAACTATAAAGACAGCTCTGCAACGCTGCTGTTTTTCAGCTATCATACGTGGGGACTTATTTTTATCGTCGCGACAACTGTTTTTTCTTGGCTTATTTATATAAAAGGACGGAGCTTTAAATACGCCGCTCTTGCAGCGCTTATTCAAATTTCAGGGGTATTTACGTTTTCTTCAAGCATGCATGAACGCTACTTATTTCCAGCAGCAGCGCTTGCTTTGCTCGCTTATATTTATTTGAAAGACAAAAACTTGCTTTACTTATCCCTTGGATTTAGCATCAGTATTTTTATGAACACTTTTTTTGTTTTATACGGCGACAGTAATATGCAAAACAGCACGTCATACCCGTTTTCTATGTTTGCTACGTCTATGCTAAACGTTTTGCTTGTTGTTTATTTAGTAAAAGTTGCTTGGAATTTAGTCCAAAAAAGTACGGTTTTAAAAACTGCATAATACAAAAAGCTCAGTGAGTATAATTGATCACTGAGCTTTTTACATAACAAGCGACATGCCTGGCGCGTCTTCTTCTCTTTCTTGAAACCCTAATTTTTTATAAAAATGATGCTTTCCTTTTGCTGCAAACAGCTGAATCGATTCAATTCCGCTTTCTTGGCATTTCGTCAACAGCTCTTGAATAATTTGCTTTCCAAGCCCTTTGTTTTGGTATGTGGGATCTACCATCACATCGCAAATAAGCGCTTGGTAAATTCCGTCTGAAATCATACGGCCGAATGCAATTAATTGTTCATTGTCGTAAATACCGACTCTAAACCAGCTGTTGGCTGCAGCTTCAAACAGCTGTTCTTTTGTATAATTTCCTTTTTTACTTTTATGTAATCCGCTCGCTTCATGCAGAGCTGCAAACTGCTCAAATGGCGGAACCTCTTTTTTTATTACATAAGACACGTTCATTCTCCTCTCAATACCGTTGCTTTCTATATTATATTTATACATCAAACAGAATAATAATTCAACATTTTTATCTAGTTATCTTGTTACCCTTTCTCCAAATAAAAAAACTGCCAAACGGCAGTTTTTTAGGCTTGTACTGATTTTTTTCGTTTTTTAAGATCAATTCCTGCAATGATAAGCAAAATGACTCCAAGAACAATCATGATTTTACTCACTGTTTCTAGCCACTCCGGTGCGCTTCCAGCAAGTAAAAGTGAAAACCCAATGATATAAACCGGAAACCCCGCGAGAGCCCAAGGGGATTTCACCTTCTTTTTCTTCATATGTAGGATCTCCTCCTTCTTTACAGATTCTATGTAGACTGTATATGATGAGTTTATCAGAAAAAATTGGAAACGACAAAGGAGACAAACGCATGTATACGCTGCCTCAAACGTTTTGTGATACGATTACTCACCTTCACTCTCATAAAGGCCAAAAGTGGCTAACTGACTTTCCTCAGCTGATTCGCTACTGTGAAGAGCGCTGGCGTATCAACATTCACAGTCACTTTCCTCTTTCTTACCACTTTGTTGCTCCTGCGTGCAAAGCAGATGGAAGCGAACTAGTTGTCAAACTCTTTGTAGAGCCTTCAGAGCTGCTTCATGAGCAAGAAGTACTGACAGCACTAGCCGGTGAGAACACGGTAAAGGTCGTGGACAGCGATGCTGAAAAAGGCATTTTACTGCTTGAAAAGCTATCTCCCGGATGCCCGCTTTCCTCTTTATCAACTAAAGACGAAGCTGCGTTAACCGCTGCTAGGCTTATGAAATCTCTATGGCGCGTGCCTCACTCGGACTCCACTATCGAAACAGCGGTTAAAAGAGAGAAACAGCTTCGAACGTGTGTAAAAACATATCCCAACGGTATTGGTCTTCTTTCTGCAGAAACACTTCAACACGCACTAGCCGTTTTCTCTGAATTAAACCGCACTTCTCAGCAGCTTTTTCTGCTTCACGGCGACTTGCATCATGATAACATCTTACAGTCTGGTGAAGCGTGGAAAATAATTGATCCAAAAGGGTTAATTGGAGAAAAAGAGTACGAAATCGTCCCTTTTCTTTTAAATCATCTGCCTAAGATAAACGTGGCAGAGACAATTGACCATCCAATCAATATATTTGTAAAAGAACTGAACGTAAGTAAAAAACGCATTTTACTGTGGGGATACGCTCATTCTGTACTAGCCACGTGCTGGCTAATAGAGGACCGCCAAGACGCCGCTTCTTTTTTACGTGCCATAGAAGCATTTCAGCACTTATTTGAGTACTATTACGGGCATAAAAAATAAGAGCCGACATTCGGCTCTTATTTTTTGCATTTCTCTGCGACAAGCTCATATGATTTTAATCGGTCAGCCGGATCGTTCGTAATGGTCACAAGCATGAGTTCATCCGCTCCGTAGCGTGCTTGAACTTCTTGAAGACGGACGTGTACTTCTTCCGGGTTTCCGATAATCATGGCTTCTTTCATCTTCTTCATTTTTTTCTCTTCTTCTTCTGTCAGCGGATAGCTGGCAGCTTCTTCAATAGAAGGCACACCTTTTGCTTCCATTTTATCCTGCTGAATTTTCCATACGAGTGAGCTCGTTGCGATGCGATGGGCTTGCTCCGTTGTTTCAGCGCAAATGACCGATACAGTGACAATCGCATAGGGCTGATCACCAGTCCGTCTTGGCTGAAATGCCTGTTTGTACTGATCAATAATAGCTGAACCGTCTTGTTCACTCATAAACTGTCCAAACGTATAGGCTATTCCGTTTCTAGCGGCGAGCTCGGCACTTTTTTTACTTGTGCCAAGCAGCCAAGGTTCCGGAGAGACAGGCGGCAGCGGCGAAGCTGAAAGCTTTGCGTATTCATGTTCAGCCGGAAATTTATCGTCTAAAAACTGAAGAAGCTCTTTAACAAGTTCAGGCATTTTAAATACTTGCTGTAAAAAATTATCCGACAGCGCATTTGTTGCTTCAGCCGATCCACCCGGCGCGCGCCCAATCCCTAAATCAACACGCCCTGGAAACAGCGTTGCGAGCATGTTATACGTTTCAGCTACTTTATACGGCTTGTAGTGAGGCAGCAGCACCGCTCCCGATCCAATTCGAATTCTATTAGTCTGTGCGCCTATATAGCCAAGCATCACTTCAGGAGCCGAGCAGGCAAGTCCAGACAAATCATGATGCTCTGCAATCCAGTAGCGCTCATAGCCAAGCTTGTCACCCGCTTTGGCCAGCTGCATCGATGCTTTTAACGCTTCCGCCGGGGTCTGATGGGATGAAACGGGCGATTGGTCGAGTATACTTACTTTCATCACGCATCTGCTCCTTATTCGTTCACTTCAATTAAACTTAATGAAAAATCCCCTACCTGGCCTTTTTCATATAAATTTGTAAAAGACGTAGAGTATTGATGAATCGTTCCTTGAAAATCGAGATCTTCTTCCGGGACATTTACATGAAAAGTACCTTTATATAAAAGTGTAGTAATATCATGATATTCCTCACTTGTTACTTTAAAATCAACTGAAACTTTTATTTTGCCTTTTACAATTTCTTGTTCATAGCTGTAAATTTGAATAGGCGTATCATTTAATACAATTTCTTGTACCACGTTAAATCGTCTCCTTTTTTAGTGCGTATGAAAAATAATAGCACTTGAAGAAGTCATGAGCAAATAAAAGAGCTTCTTTTTGCTCATGCAAAAAAAAGCATGGCTTTTTGCCATGCTTTTAGTTCAAAAACAATCTTATACGCGTTTTGTACGCGTGCGTTTGAATACGAAATAAAGAACAATAATAACAAATGCCGCAACCACAAACGGAAGCGTATATTTGCTTGCTACGTCTTCAATGTTCGCCCAGTTCTCGCCTAGCTTTCCGCCTAAGTAAATAAATAAAATCGACCAAGGAATCATCGCTAACACGGTTAAAGACGTAAACTTCCAAAACGGCATTTTAGCAATACCTGCAGGAATCGAAATTGCATGTCGAACAACCGGGACAAAACGAGCGGAGAAAACAACACCCGCGCCGTATTTATTAAACCAGTTTTCCGCAAGATCAATATGCTTATCATGAATGAATAAGTACTTGCCGTATTTTTGAAGAAACGGACGTCCTCCGTAGGCTCCAATCCAATATAAAAACCACTGTGCAATCGTTCCGCCAATAATTCCGGCAATGACTGCTCCAGGAAAACTAATCATGCCTTGAGAAATCATATACCCTCCGTAAGCTAGTACAATTTCACTTGGAATGATTTCAATCATTAAGCCGAGCGCAATACCTAAATAGCCAAGGCTCGTTAAAAAATCCAAAATACTCGCAACAAATGAACTCACCTTTAATCACCTTACTCATTCTTTAATAATTTTACACTACTACTATATTCCAACCATCAGTATAAAAGAAAACTATGAACTCACTATGAACAGCTTACTTCCCTGTTGACTGCCGGTACCTTTTCCGCAGCTCATGCGTATGCAGATCCGCTAGGCGGACTGGAATTGGAAGCTTACTTTCTTTTGAAATAAAATGCATCATAAGCTGATATGACATGTCCAAATCAATATAGTTTCCGCACGACAGAAAAATAGGCTTTACCCCTTTGGCTGTCCTTACTACTCTACCATAAACTTCGCCATCAATCACAATATCTTCATAAGCGCCCTCTGTATCTTCAGGCATAACGTAATCATGTCCCTTGATTTTCAAATAGCTTTTCCCAATTCCAACGGTAGGTTTATTGAGAAAAAACGAAGCATGTGTGGCTACTCCCATGTGCTCGCAGTGCAAATATCCATTGCCATCAAATAAAAACACGTCGGGCTCTATTTGAAGTTTTTTAGCTGCTTCAAGAATTAAAGGAAGCTCTCGAAAAGCTAGGAATCCAGGAAGATAAGGAACGGTTACTTCTCCTACACTGTGCACTTTTTCTACAACGTTTTTCGTCTGATAATCAACCACTACAATGCTGCAAGCTCCGTAAGATATGCCGTTTTCTTCCCAATATGCAACATCAACACCAGCACAGTTATGTATATGCGTCATTTTGACCCGTGATGTTAAATCAATTTGTGCTTTTAGCTTTTGCTGAAGCGTCCGGCACTCCTCTTTCGTTTGCATCGTAAACGTATGTATGTACTGAATATCCATGTTCCATTCCTTTCATTGACTGACTCACCTATTATACAACTATTTTCTAAGAAATTCCTATTCTTTTTTTCACACCTTTTATTATAGCGCTGTTTCCTTAACGTTTGATTAAAATCTCTATTCATTTACGCATTTTTTGTAAACATCACCATGAAAAAATCCCTATTTTTCTTTACGAAATGTCAACGCTTTCTACACACTTTCTCTATATCAGCATCACATTTTTTCGTTACGCTATTTCTATACCAACGCATAGGAGAGAAACGTGATGAAAAAATATTTAGCTGGTCTAAGCGCAGTAGCCTTGTTATGCTGTTCGATTGCCTCTTCTGCTTTTGCACGCACGGAAGAAAAACTTACGAATATTGCCCACCGAGGAGCCTCTGCTTACGCACCTGAAAATACAATGGCTGCTTTTCATCAAGCGCTAGAAATGAATGCAGATTACATTGAACTTGACGTGCAGCAAAGCAAAGACGGTGTACTCGTTATTATGCACGACCGTACCGTAGACCGAACGACAAACGGAAGCGGACGCGTTCGAGAGTTAACGTACGCTGAGCTTCAGCGCTTGGATGCAGGAAGCTGGAAAGAGGATTCTTTTGCGAATGAAAAAATTCCAACTCTTTCACAAGTGTTAGATGAATTTCAAGGGAAAATCGGTATATTAATAGAGTTAAAAGCCCCGGAACTTTATCCTGGAATTGAAAAAAAAGTAGCTATTGAAATCAACAAGCGAAAGCTCGATCACGTTATCATTCAGTCTTTTAACGTTTCATCCATGAAAAAAATGCATGAGCTTCTCCCAAACGTTCCTATAGGCATATTAACTTCTTCACAGCGAGATACAAACCCAAACTCAATCCAGCAATTCGCCGCTTTTGCCACTTACTTTAACCCATCCTATGACATCCTAACGCCTGCTCTCATCCACCAAGTCCATTCTGCCGGAATGAAAATATCGCCCTGGTCTGGAACCAAGCGGCTTCCCGCTTCATTTTTGTGGAAAACAAAAAGTGACGGAGTGATTACGAATTATCCCGATGAAGTAAATTGGGCGCAAACATCAACAAAAATAGGGAAAACCATTCACAGAAGCTCCGCGAGCCACACTGCTCGCTTAATTGGTGTAAAAAAGTAATAGCAGCTTTCTTTAATAAAGAGCTCTTATAGCCCTTCTCTTCTGTATAAATTTGACTTTCGATTATCTAAATAGTTCAAAATTTCCTTTGAACTTGCTGAAGACGATAGGTCTATGTCAACAATCGCAAGATCCTCATTATTAAGAGATTTAAACACACAGTGCCCATTAGGATTAATAACTTCACTTTCACCAAAATAGACATAGTCGTCTTCTAATCCAACTTTATTAGCAGCTGCAATAAAAATATGATTTTCTAAAGCTCTTGACCTCAAATAAACGTGCTGATGATGCTCGTAAGGAATCATGTTCGCACAAAGAACAAAGACGACTTCGGCTCCTTTTAATGCTAGAATTCGCGCCACTTCAGGAAATTCCATATCATATGTAATCATCACTCCAAACTTTCCTTGAGGTGTATCAAAGACCGGTATACTATCTCCAGAAGTAAAATATGAATTTTCATGATCAAAAAGGTGAATTTTACGATAAGTTCCTACTATCTCACCTTTCTTATTAATAAATACAGCGGAATTATATATTTTAAAGTGGTGTCTTTCCGGAAAACCAAGAATAACTCCTATTTGTAATTCTTTAGCATACTTTTTTACTTTTGTGATTAATTCTCCTTCTACTGATTCAGCTAATTCCTCCACCTGTTCATTTAACAAAAAACCAGTCAAAAATAATTCAGGGAATAACACAAAATCCGCCCCTTGATCTTTAGCCGCTTCCATCGTTCCAAAAACTCTCTTTAAATTTTTATTTTTATCATGCAAATTGCTTCTAAGCTGGGCTAATGCAATTTTTAATTGACGCATCCCTTCACCTCTTTAAAAACCTTCTTTTTTGTATACTTTTAATTTTTTTGAAATAGTAGACTGATCAACCTGCAATACTTCTGCTACTTTGTAAGTACTGTTGTATTCACCGTAAGCTTTTAAAATTAATTCTTTTTCTACTTGTCTTTTAGCTTCTTTCAAAGACATTGGTGCTTTAGGAGAAAATGACCAACCTTTTTCACGTATATTTTTTTCTTCTAGCACTTCTTTTTCAGTCATATTTGTGACGACAATTCTTTCTATCGTGTTTTCCAATTCCCTTATGTTCCCAGGCCATTTATATTGGATAAGCTCTTGTTTTACTTCATCATTAATTTCTTTTCGAAGATGATATTTTGTATTATATTTAAAAAGAAAATGATCAATTAAGATATGTATGTCCTTTTCTCGCTCTCTAAGAGGTGGAATCGTGAGCGGTACGACATTAAGCCTATAGAACAAATCTTCACGAAATAATTTTTTCTCAACAAGTTCCTGTAGATTTTTATTTGTTGCAGCAATTACTCGCACATCTACTTTCTTTTCCTCTGTACTTCCTACTTTTCGCACCGCGTTTTCTTGCAAAACACCTAGCAGTTTTGCTTGTAGGTTTAAAGGAAATTCCGCAATTTCATCTAGAAAAATTGTTCCTTTATGAGCAGCTTCAAATAAGCCGACCTTTCCTCCTTTTTTTCCGCCTGTAAAAGTTCCTTCTTCATACCCAAATAGCTCTGATTCGATTAAATTCTCTGGAATAGCACCACAATTAACAGGAATAAAAGGCTGCGTTGAACGTGTACTAGTACTATGAATAAATTTAGCAATTTGACTTTTGCCTACTCCCGATTCACCTAGTAGAAGAACAGTAGAGCCTACATGAGCAATTGTTTCAATGATTTTAGCAATTCGTTTCATAGCAGATGATTCCATAATCAACTCATCGGTTTTATGCTGATCTTCATTCGAATAAGGATTAAACATGCTTTGAGATATATTCGCTAATGTCACGATTTGATTTATGTAAGAGTTCGCTTGGACAAGGTGGAGGGCAAATAGATAAGTTCTTCCCTCATAGGTGCTTAATAACTGAGTAGAGCCACTTGGAGCAGCAGTAAAGACCTTTTTCCACTGAACTTCTTCAAATAACATATTTTCTTGAAACAACGATAAGTGACTGGTTTGTTTATTATTGATAGATACGGTATCAATGCGTCCTTCATGATCTATGATGACTACTATTGATTCGCAGGTATCTGTTGAAGAATTCCTCATTATCCATTTCCTCCTTTCGATTGTTTCTAATGAAAAATCGCATCATTAATGATAAAAATCATCATCTTAACTTTCCAAATAACTATATAAGCAGAATATGACTTATTTTCTTTTTATCCCTATTAGTATAATGAAAAAATTCATCTTTTTAAAGATTAAAAATCAGAATTAACTGAAAAAATGCGTTGGCACACTTCTTGCTTGTATTTATAGTGAAAACGATTATGAGGAGGTATTTTACAGTGAATATTACAATTGCTCAGTTTTGTCCTGTACTAGGCAATAAAAAAGAAAACATTCGAAAAATAAATGACTGTATCAAGCAAGCTGTAAGCGAACAGGCTGACCTTGTTGTCTTTCCGGAACTTTGTTTAACAGGTTATTTTATTTGGGATGATATTAAGGAGCTAGCTGAATCCGTTAGTGGTGAAAGCTTACAGCTTTTACAACAAAGCTGCAGGGATTACAGCATCCACGCCGTTATATCTTTTCCTGAAGTAACAGCTAACGGGCACTATCATATTACATCCGCTCTTATAGATGATACCGGAACTGTAATTGGTACGTATCAAAAAACACATCTTTTTGACAGGGAAGCTGAAATCTTCCGCCCAGGCAACACTTTACCTGTTTTCGAAACCAAATTCGGAAACATTGGCTTAATGATTTGCTATGACCTTGAATTCCCTGAAGTGGCCCGAACTTTAAAAATAAAAGGAGCGGATTTACTCATCATCCCGCTTGCTAACATGAGCCCTTACGAAGATTATCAAATAACGTATTTAAAAAGCCGTGCTATGGAAAATGAACTTCCAATTGCTCTATGCAATCGAATTGGCTCTGAAGAAGATACATTCTTTTTTGGACATAGCGCAGTCGTCAACAGTAAAGGAAAAGTTCTTCTAAAAATGGGTAGCAAGGAACAAATATCGACAGTAGCTATTTCTTTAGAGGAATCAAAAGATCAGAAGCTTAATTACCTTATGCACAGAAGAGCGGATTTGTACAAATAGATATAGGAAGATTAAAAACAATTTTTAAGGGAGGCGCAAAGATGGAAACAAAAAGAAACCAAGCAGTTCCAACTTTGAAGTTGTCACATATTGTTTTGTTTGGCCTTGCTTATATGACACCAATGATTGTATTTGGTATTTACGGCTTGTTGGCTGAAACCACCCATGGACTAGTTTCCACTGCTTATATAGTGGCTTTAGCTGCTATGCTATTTACGGCTTATAGCTACGGTAAAATGACTAAAGCTTTTCCTATTGCAGGGTCTGCTTATACGTATACAAGAAAATCCATAAATCCATACGTTGGATTTATGATTGGATGGGCTGTTTTACTAGACTACCTGTTTCTTCCTATGGTTATTTGGCTTATCGGAGCCGTTTATTTACATACAGCTTTTCCTAGCATTCCTCTTTGGACATTTGTACTAGCCTTTATTTTTATTACAACTGTTATTAATATAATTGGCTTAAAAGCGGCGGCGAGCGTCAATACATTAATGATGATTTTTCAATTGCTCGTAGTCGGTATTTTTATTTCACTAAGCATTATATATCTTATAAAAGGCTCATCACCTTTTGCACTCTTTAGCTTTAACCCATTCTTGAACGAGCATCTTACATTTTCGTTTGTAGCCGCTGGCGCTTCCATTGCTTGTTATTCTTTTTTAGGATTTGATGCTGTTACAACTCTATCTGAAGAAACCATTAATCCTGAAAAAACAATGCCAAAAGCTATCTTTCTTATTACACTAATTGGAGGCATCATTTTTATTGGAGCTTCTTATTTTCTACAGCTTGTTCATCCTGACTATACATCTTTTAAAAATATTGATTCAGCAGCATTTGAAATTGCCGTACAGATCGGCGGCAATTTATTTAGCTCTATTTTTCTAGCTGGATTAATTATTGCTCAATTCGCATCTGGCTTATCTGCTCAAACAAGCGGAGCCCGTTTATTATTTGCAATGGGAAGAGACGGCGTACTTCCCGCTAAGATATTTGGGTATCTTCATCGAAAATCAAACACACCCCTATTGAATATTTTATTCATAGGAGGCATTTCACTACTGGCCGTTAAGCTTGATGTAAGTACATCTACTTCATTTATTAACTTTGGAGCATTTTTAACGTTTATTTTTGTAAATCTATCGGTCATTTTTCACTATTACTTCACGTTAAAAAATGAAAGAAAGAATCGTTTTCTTCTGTACTTTCTTATACCGGCTATCGGAGCAGCCCTTGATTTCTATCTCTTTATTAATCTTGATAAACACGCCTTAGTGCTAGGAAGCGTCTGGACTGCCATAGGACTTGTGTACTTAACTTTTCTTACAAAAGGATTTAAGCTTTCTCCTCCAGAAATGGATTTCGATGAAGAGGAAATAACGAAACCTTCCTCTCTTGTACATCAAAAAGCTGCTGAAAAGACATTGTAACTTTTTAAAAAAAGGGATGCTATTTACAGCATCTCTTTCTCATGTCGGTCTTGAATACTCGAACTGAACTATCCAACGCTTCTTTCCTTCCTCACAGCTCAAATAAACTTTCTCCGTCCTTATTTATCCAATACTTTTCTGTTTCTGGAATCAAAGCTGTAAAGTCTTCATACGTTCCTTTCCAATCACTTGGAACATATTCTTCAAATGAAGCCGGCTCAGGAAACAGTGAATAGAACACCTTTTGATCACAGTCCACCAAAAACGAAGGGATAAAGTCTAATACGTCTTCTTCCTCTCCGCTTTCTATTTTATCTTCAAACAGCTTTAAAAGAGTAGCTGCATCTGCTTTATATGACTGTATACGCTTTAAAAAAAGCTCAGCATTTTCACTGCTAAGAATCTCAATTCCTTTTCGTTCAGGTTCAATGTATTCGTCAACCGCTAGATGACTTTCAAAAGCTTGCGCAAACTTTACATAATCTAAATACCATAGCTCTCGATCGGTTACATACCATTGAAACTGCTTTTTATGTATAACTCCGACAATTACGTTTTCAGCATATATAGGTTCTAGCATGAGGTGGACCTCCTTGCTTTTATTAGCTTTGTAACCTGTTGTATACAATTTAATTAGTCTTCAAGCACTCTCTTTTGTACTTTTTCATTCAGCTTTTGCTTTAAATAATCAGCAATTTCTGTTTGTCCAAATTCCTTAGCATATCGGTACGCATCCATATCCTCGATATTCTCTCCGGTATATTGAACGGAAATATCTATACCTTGATTAACTAGATATTCAACTATTTCTTTGTGGCCACCATAAATCGCTGAAAATAAAGGATTTCTTTTTGCCAAGCTTACATCTAGTTCTG
Organism: Priestia sp. VA7; assembly: GCF_055710015.1. NCBI lineage: Bacteria > Bacillati > Bacillota > Bacilli > Caryophanales > Bacillaceae > Priestia > Priestia sp. VA7. The sequence goes on along the minus strand of NZ_JBVQPN010000003.1, from coordinate 784,789 downwards.
CTCCAGATTGGATTAAGTACTGTACTATTTCTACATGCCCCTCACCCGCTGCCACTCGTAAGGGAGAAGCATCAAATATATCACCTTTTATATTTACATCGATTCCTTTATGCACTAGATACTCTACTATTTCCATCTGTCCTTTTTTTGCTGCTATGTGCAACCAGCTACCAAATGGAGTCATGGTATGTAGAATTTCTTTATCCTTACCTATTAGCTCTTTAACTGAGTTAATGTTACCACGTTTAATTGCATTCCTTATTGCTTTATTAACGCTGTTTTTCTCCAAATCATATCTCCCTTCATTTAGTTGCCCATTATTGTCGTTTTTTAATATAGACATCTTCCTCAATAATTTAGCTGTTTCTACCGTTTTTACTTTTAAATAGTTGTGGTCAATGAAAATCACTGTCGTATTTGTAGTTCGCTTATATCATTTCCTTTAAATTATCGGTCACCTCTTGATAAATATCATTAAGCTTTAATTCCATTTACTGTCCACTTCTGCCTTAAATATTCAGCAATTTCTATTTTTCCTCGTTCAATCGCAAATTCATAAGCATCCATATCTTTCATCGTATCCCCCGTATACTTTACAGTAATATCAATACCACTCTGAACAAGGTATTTTACAATATCAAGATGACCACCATAAATCGCTGAAAATAAAGGATTTCTACTCGAATCGCTTACATCTAATATTGCACCTCTATCGTATAAGTACTGAACTATGCTAAATTCACCTACACTCGCTGCATGTGCAATTGGCGCTGACTTTGGTACACCTTCATTTGTGTTAATATCCATCCCGTATTCAACTAGGAACTTTACCATGTCAAGACTACCAGCTCTAGCAGCCACGTGTAGCCACGTTCCAAAAGGAGTTATAAACTCAAGCAGCGTTTTATCTGTAATCAGAATCTCTTTTGCTTGTTCTGTATCACCATTCTTAATGAAATCATAGGTTTTAACTGCTTTTTCCTTATTATCCATAGAAACCTCCTAAGATATTTTTGTTCATACGGTTTCTTCATCAGTTCATAGTATCAGAGAGATCCCTTTAGTTCTCTGAAATCCCTTCCAGAATTCATCTAATAATTTAAATAGGATTATGTGGATACTCTTTTAAATAGTGCTCTATTAAACTCTTACCTTTTTCATCTGTTGGTTGTTGGTACTTCATTTAATTGTACTTCCAAATCTTTTTCTTTGCTACAAGTCCATAATCTGTATAATCAAATAATACAGAGAACTTCCCTGTTTGGTCTAACATTAGCGCAAAAGAATACCATAGTTCTTGGTTATTTTCTTTAAAGATTTCTCTAATCTTTTCACTAAGATCAAAAAGCTTATCTTCTTCATTATTTTCTTTTGTGAATTTCATACAATCATTTTTTATATTGTTGATGATATAAATTGTTTATTATCTTTTTCATCTTACTTTCACCTATTAACTTCCAAAAAAAGACCTCGAATAAGCTGTTAGCTATTCAAGGTCAATCTTAAATTAAATTTGATGAGTTATAGTACAATATCTTGATAACCTACTTCTTCTACAATTTCATTTTCTATCTTTATTCCTAATCCATCTTCAATGTCCCAAGAAACATCACAAAGCAAACCTAATCTTCTTTTCCCATTCTTCCTTATTCTTCTTACAATCAATTCAGTTGGCTTCACTAATCTCTTTAAATCTGAAAGAGAATTAATTCTTGGAGCTAAATGGTCTGCTTCTGATTTATTACCTAACATTTCTCTATACTCTTCATAATTTTCACTATAGTAATCATATACTTGCTTTTCCGCCTCATTCGTTATGTTTTTCATATCTTGAATAAAGTTAAGAAATGCTTCTCTCTGCACATTTGAAAAGTCAGCATTTTCATCTGAATCAACACTTAAAAGTATTTCTTGTTCCACATCAAACATTCTAATAGTCGTTTTTCCTCTCCAGAAGTTGTTTTTATATTCAAGCTTTCCAAATAAATCATCATTAATTATTGTCATCCTAATTACTCTCCTAACTTAACTTTTATATTATATTCGCCAACTCCACCAAAATGTTTAAAAACACTATTAATTTTACTTGGTACCAATTGTATTGTTTCCAAGTCATTGAGTTCATGCCAAGTATATCTATTATCTTCTCGCCAATCAGCTATATCTTCTGCTGTCCATTTTTGTTCTGGCGTACTCCATTTTTTAGCCAATTCCTCATCGGCAGTTGAAAAATTTAATTTTCTATCATTGGTCATATTTCCCAATTTTATTTCACCTTTTGAAAATGGAGAAAAATCTGGCATTCCGTTTTTGTACTCAACTCCATCAACACCAGCTTCATCAAGGTATTGTTGAATTTCACCGGTTTTATCGGAGATGAATACCGATTCTGCTCGTCCGTTACTCCATTCACCTTTATTAACGGGAGTAATTTTTACCCTTTGTTCATAAGAACTATATTTAGGCTCTACATCAAAACCTCTTGTATAACCTATCTGCCCTTTAGTATCCTTTTGAATCGGACGTTCACTCACATGTTCTACTTTTACAGGTTCATCGACCTTTTGAATTGGACGCTCTACTTTTACAGGCTTATCAACCCTCCGAACCGTCTCTACCTTAACCGAATCACCCAACTTCTCCACATCACGCTTGGACATAAATCTTCCGCCAGCTCCGCGATAGCGATTATGAACTGGATCATATTTCACCTTCGTTACCATCTGCATCGTCTGTTGCTTCACATTCTGCAAGGTCTCCCTCACAGTCTGCTGGGCAAATGCCGGACCTGCTGGTGCTAGTTCTGGCCCGAGTCTTGGCATACTGCTGTCTAGGATGTTGTTATACGTTTTATGTAGCGACTGTGTCCAAGAGGCCGGTGCGCTTTTGACGCTTTGGTAGGCTTGCTTTGTGACGTTGGCAACAGCGCTTGTGCGAAGCGTATTGCGCATGTTGTTGAGCTTTTCGGTTCCTTTGGTCGCAAGGCTTTGTCCCATTTTCCCCGCTACCTTCGTAGAAAGCGCCCCAGCTCCAGCAATTCCTAATGCTTGCAGAAGGCTTGCTTTACGCTGCTCTTCACTGATTTTATTCCCGAACATGTCGCGTCCGGTCATGTATTCGCCTAGTCCGTTTGCAGCTCTTCCTTATTCCTTATCAAGGCGGCTGCTACAGTAAGGTGAGATTTGAAGAGTTTTACACCAGTGAGAAAGGCTTAAATTAAAGTCTTAGTTGCTGTATAATATAAAAACACACTGATTTTCACAAAATACAGTGTGTTTACTTATAACTTTAATAATTATTTAAATAGGATTACTGGGATACTCTTTTAAATATTGTTCTATTAAGCTCTTAGGTTTTTCATCTATTGGTACTTCATCTAAATATCTATACTCTCTCATCTTTTCATGCGCTATGGAGCCCTAATTTGCATTAGACCAATCCGTGCAATCAAATTGTATAAAGAATTTTCTAGTTTGGTTAAACATTAGCGTAAAAGAATACTCTAGTTCTTGGTTATTTTCTTTAGGAATTTCTCTAAGCTGTTCATTAGAATCAAAAAGCTTATCTTTTATCTAATCGGTTTTTAATAATGTTTTAGAAATAAAACGTAGATTATACTTTCTTTATCTACGTTCTATTAATTTATTCAAATCCTATAACCATCCATTCATCCACTACATCCCAAAAATTTAAGTTATATTCTGGTTCTTCTTTTGAAGACCACAAAGTAGCATTGTCATTCAGACTGTTTTTATAGTCAACTACTACATAAGTTCCCATTCCATTGCTGAAAAATCCATAAGAAGATGTGAAATCAATTCTCAAATTATGTTCTCCAATTTCATCCACAATCTCCCATTCATAATCATCTAGATACGTAACATCTTCTAGTGACTCTAACCCCATTGACTTACTTGGATAATAGTAAAATCCATTATGAACATTTTCATAAAAGCTTCTAATTTTATCCGGGATTTTACTCCAATCTTCTTGAAGCTGCTCGTTGTTAAAGTATTCTTTAGGGTTTCGACCTTCATAATATAAAATTTTCCCTCTTGAATTTTTCACCGAATACAACATAGAGTATCGATTACCAATAGCCATTAATTCAACATCAATTAAAAATTCATTCAGGAAAGATATGGTATTGCTCATTTCACTACTTACATATCTTTTCCATACATTTAATATTTCACTTATCCTAATAGATTTATCTTTCTCTTTAAAAATCCCTCTCCATTCATCAGGAATTAAATCCTTTTGGATATTATCAATGTCATTAGGTCCTATTAAGCTCACAGATAGTTTCTTACTTAGTGTATATTTATTTAAGAAATCTAATTTATCTTGAAGCATTATCCCTGTCAACTCCCTATTCTTTTAAAAATCCATCTATTAAACCCTGTATTTTCACTTGCAATTCTTTTTCAATTCCCATCATTTTCTTTCTAAACGTTGGATCAACCTCAATATTTCTTTTTTTATATATTACCCATTCCTCATAAGTTTTTGACCCTTTAGAAGTATTAGCAATTTTACTTAATCCTATAAAGTTATCCCTATAATTTAACAAAGCTACTTGCTGCTCATAAGTTAACTTATCAAAACCTTCCATACGCGCAATGTTCTTCATAGGTACTATGTGATCAGCTTCTAATCTCTTGGTAATCTCTAGACCAGGTAGCGCAGGGTCAGGCATAGGCAAGTCCACCCCTTCATTCACCATATCTCTAAGCTCATCAGTAGGCGTTTCTTTTCTTAATCTACTATAGAGTTTATCAGATATTTTTTGATCACCGTACCGTGCTCCCGATTCACTTTCAACTCTCCGAGCCGTTTCACCAGTTTCACCACTCCGAACCGAAAACATCCGCCCAACATCTTTTCCAGTAATCCACTCATCTACCACTGGCATACGCGTTCCAGTCAGCGGTTCTTCTACTACTCGGACCTTCTTAGGAGCCAGCTTAATATCTCCGGCTTGACTAATTTTCTTTTTGATATAATTCGAAGAAGAACGATAAGCTTTCTGAGCGCTTTGCAGCGGCGGCATAATACGTTGAGTCGCTTGTTTGCTAAGTACATTCCGCATATCACTAAGCTTCTTCGCTCCGTTTGCCACGGCATTAGCGCCTGCTTTCGCTGTTTTCCCCGCTACCTTTGTAGAAAGCGCCCCAGCTCCAGCAATTCCTAATGCTTGCAGAAGACTTGCTTTACGCTGCTCTTCACTGATTTTATTCCCGAACATGTCGCGTCCGGTCATGTATTCTCCTAGCCCGTTTGCAGCCACAAGACCGTAGAGACCTTTTTCGGTTTGCTCCAGGACTTTGAAGGATTTGGCGGATTTGTAGGCGTCTAAGGCGTGATCCGCTGCGCTTAGGCCTTTAGCCGTTTTGTAGATGGCTTTTCCGCCTTTTGCGGCTCTTCCTACCCAGCCGACAACCGGAATGAAGCCGGCTGCTGCCATGGCTCCCGCTGCGACGCGCTGTGAGGTGGAAAGTTTTTCACCCGTAACAGGGTCCACGCCTTCTGCTGCTCGTTTATAATCATAATATCCGCTGACCTCTCCTGTAAAGGTAGAAACCGCGTCCCACGTTTTTTCATACCACGGCTTGTTTGCTTCTTCTTCTTGCTTTTTTTCCAGCTCGTATACTTCTTCTTGCTGCTTGTTGTAGTCAACATATGAAGTTGCATAGTCGTTTAGCTTTGTTTGAACTTTATACAGCTCGCTGTCGTGATAGGCTTTTTCGTCAAAGACAAGCTGATAGACACTTCCTCCTTGACTCGTAGCAAGCTCTAAGCCGCTTACTAGCGTATCCACTACCGCATAGAAGTCGTCCATTTCGCTGTATTCTTTTGACCATTCAGCGTCAAGCTGGTTCACTGCTTCAATTGTATCGGTGCGTTTTTTCTCTGCTTCTTCTATTTTATCGTTAAACTCACTCGTTGAAAACGCTGAAATAGAGACGATGTCGTCAATGCCGTTTAAAATACTCTGGAGATCGTCGTGCTGCTGAGCAACCATTTGTTTAGCGTTGCTGTTGGCGTTTTTTAGCTCTGTTTCTAAAAATGATTCATCTACAATCGTGCTTCCTGATAGCTTTGCTTTTTCAGCTTTAACGTGAAGCGTTGAAAAATAGCTTTTTTGCATTTTAATTAAGTTTTCCCACTGTCCGGCCGTATCGGCGTGCTGCTTATAAAAAGATTTTATATTGTCAGCGCCTTTTCCTTCTAAGCTGCCTTCTAAGTCCGCTACGCCCTGCAGCGCTTTTTTCAGTTCACCCAGCTGGCTGAGTAACTCATCGTAGGCTTTTTCCCTGTCTTTTGCTACATCAAACAGCGCTTTTGCATCGTATACCTTTCCCACAGTCATCCCCCTTTGCTGCTACGAATGGATAATAGATTCGTCTTGTTCTTTTAGTAAGTCTACATTAGATTTTGTATCTTTTACGTTTTTGTTTAGTGCTTTTATATAAGTAGAAATAAGCGTTTGAATTTCTTCTTCGCGCGCTGCCCATTTCTCTGTAGTATCAAGGCTGTTTTTTCCAAGGTCAGGCATTTTGCTAATGGATAAATTTCCAATCGCTGTGCTGACTGCTTCAAGCTTTTTGATAACATCAGCGTGATCAAGCTTAATTGTCATGAAAACAGCCCCCTTCTAATTTCACTAATCTTGTTTTCTACTGCGTCGTAGGCTTCTTCACCTTTAGCTAATAAAGAATCCGCTTCTCCAATAGCGGCGTTCAAGCCGCTCAAAGCTCCTTTTTCAGCTTCTAGCGCCCATATCTTTGTTTCAATTTCACGAATGTATCCATCGTAATCACCGTCTAAAATGCCTTTTATGTTGTCGTAGGCTGCCGTACGTTTTTCGTCAAAATCATCCGATAACGTACCCGTCCATTTGTCTCCAAGCTCAGGCTTTTTGATGTGTTCAATTTCTTTTAATGAAACAGCTTGTTCATGCTCAATTTTACTTTTAGCTGTTCTTAGCTTAGAAATTTTCCCTTCTACATCTGAGACTCTTCCAGATACTTCTCCCAGCAGTCCGTCTAATACGCTTCCTAACCCCATATCGTTCCTCCTGTTCCGCACATTTCGAGTTTAATCCAATAATTATAAGTATAAAATTTGTCTCATTATAGCTAAATAGGAAAAAACTCTCTTTTTTTATGCTTCTAGTTTCATGAATTGAGATAAAAATGAAAAATAAGAGAAAAAAGACTCATGCCTAAATACGTTATCCAACCATATACCGTTATCTAAAACAAAGAATAAGTAGAATAAAACCATTCCTTTGTACCCATACCCGTTTTTTTCCACAAATTAAAGCTTTTTGCGTAAAAAGACCAACTTCACTTCGTTTTTTTACACAGCAAAAAACCTCTGCACATTCTGCAGAGGTTTTGTTTTATACTTGAACCGGCGTTGGTTCTTCAGCTGTTTGTTCGTGCTGTACAAGTCCGTAGTTTTCCCATGCCCGGCTTTTCCAGCGGAAAAACATAATAACTGCGCGCGTCCATTCATCGGCTGCGATGGCAAGCCAAATGCCAGCGAGCCCCATGTCTAAATGGAAAACGAAGAAATAACCAAGCGGCAAGCTCATCATGACCATCGACATCGCACCAATTAACACCGGATATTTGGCATCTCCCGCTGCCCGCAGCGAGTTAATCAGCACAATGTTCATCGTTCTTCCCGTTTCAAGCACAATGCTCAGAAGCAGCACCGTCGCCCCAAGCTCAATGATATGCGGATTGTCTGTAAACACGCTGATCAGCTGTGTTCTGAATGTCATCACAAGAACAACCATCATCATCGTTACGGCACTGGCCCATTTGACGCTTTTCCATACGCGATGGTACGCCTCATCTTTTTCGTTTCCGCCTACTAAACGGCCGACAATAATCGCTGTACCCATTCCAATTGCAATGGCAAATAAGTAAATGAACATTGAAATATTCATCGCGTACTGTCTCGCAGCAAGTGATTCTGCTCCTAGGTAGGTTGCATAGTATAAAAAGACAATTTGACAGCCTTGATACATAACCTGTTCAAAAGCCGACGGAATACCGATTTTTAAAATTTTGCCGATATATTCTTTTGAAAGCGTAATGTAGTACTGAAATTTCACTCTATATTCCATCACTTGATACAGCAGCCAAAAGAACACAATCAGCGCAACAAATCGGCTGAACGCGGATGAAATCGCTGCTCCTTGCACGCCCATTTCCGGAAAGCCGAACTTCCCGAAGATTAAAGCATAGTTTCCTGCAATATGAAAAATGTTCATTCCAAGTGAAACAAACATCGCCTGCTTCGTAAAGCCGTGTACGCGAATAATTGCTGCAAGAGAGTTAATAATCGCTTGAAGAAAAATAGCTCCTCCGACGATGGATAAATAGCTTTGTGCATACATCAGCACGTCACCTTGTAAGTTCATCGCTTCCATCATATGCCTTGAAAACAAAAGAAAACCCGCGCTAATAACTAGCCCGACTCCTAAATTTAACGTAACGGCTAAAGCAGAAATCTTTGACGCTTCCATATACCGTTTTGATCCTAAATACTGAGAGACAACAATTGCCGCTCCGTTACCAATGACCTCTAATACTAAAATCGCAATGTGAAGGTATTGATTGGCTGCTCCGACTCCTGATACGGCATCATCCGACAGCGCACTTAGCATAAAGGTATCAGCAATCCCCATTAACATAAAAAGAAACACTTCTAAAAAGATCGGCCACGTTAAGAAAAACAAATTCAGCTTTTCTTTTGGCCCTTTTTTTGTTTCGACCGCGGTCATCCCATCACCTTCTTTACCGATATCCAATTTCAAACAAGAAGTATCTTACCACACATTTCCTTTGTATACATCCCCTTTTTAGCACATTTTTTATTTTATTTGTTTAGGCATAAAAAAAGCCGCTCCCTTGAAGAAAGCGGCTTTTTTCGCTATTAAATTGAAATTTTCACTTCTGCGTTCATACCTGGAAGAACTTTATCTGATGCATCATCAATTGAAATTTTCACCGGTACTTTTTGCGTTACTTTTGTATAGTTTCCTGTATTTTGAGCAGGAAGCATAGAAGACACTGAGTTGGTTGCGCGGCCGATTGCTTCAACATGGCCTTTAAAGACTTTACCTGAATCTCCGTCCACTGTAATGTCGACACTGTCTCCTTCTTCTAAGTCACCTAGGTCTGTTTCTTTAATGTTTGCATTGATATAGATTTTAGATAAATCAGCTGTTTGTGCTAATACATCGCCAGCTTTTACTAATTGATTTTGAGATGCGTTGTTTTTAATAATTGTTCCGTCAATCATAGAAGTTACGTCTGTTGATTTGTCGCCTTCTTTTAAGCTTCCAACAGAATCACCTTGAGAAACACTGTCTCCTTCTTTTACATTCCATTCGCTTAACTGACCGTTAGCTGAAGCAATGACTTGCGAAAGCGGTGCTTCTACCTGCGCTTCATCTGTTTTAACGTAATTTGCTTTTTCGTAGAAATAATATCCACCAAAGCCTACTAGTAATAAAATCACAATGATTCCAACAATGTTAGTAACCAATAAACGACTTTTACTCATCGGAATTCCTTCTTTCTATAGTTAGTATATTATATAGATGTTTCTTCTGTTTGAGGTGCCGGCAGCATTTTTCTTTCTTCTTGCGGCTCAGCTTCTTCTTGAACCTCTTCTTTTTGAACAAGAATTCTATTTTTACCGCTCCACGCTTTACTTAGTGAAGCAATGAGCATAATTACGCCTAAAATACCAAGCATGAAAAATAAGTTGTGATACGCATGTAAAATCGATGCTTTTTTAGCGCCTGCTACAACAGCCGTCACAGCCGATGTTTTTGCGTCTGCTTGACTCATTCCCATACCCATATAGCGTTTAATCATTTCAGACAACTGCAGCTTCACCTGAGGATCTACTGAGCTAATTTGTCCTCGAAAATCTTCATAATAAATCGCGTTTTGTCGAACAACAAACCATCCTATTACAGGTGCTATAATAGCTCCTAGTAAATTTCGAATGGAGTGCAGTGAAATTGAGCGCATGGAAGCTTGATGTAAATCTCCGGCTAGCGCCGCTCCTAGTGCACCGGATACCAGTGCCATACTAACACCCATACCAAAGAGCATAATGTGAACATATAAACTGACTAGTGATGTATCAGCTGATACGTTTACCCAGCTAAATCCTACAATGACAATGAGAAGTGATCCAATCGCTCCAAGATAACCTGGACCAAATTTATCATACAAGAATGTTGTCGCAAATGCTGAAATCAGTACCCCAATAAAGAAGTACAAATAAAAATAAGAAAGCGTGGTGTAGGATGCATTTTGCACATTTTGCATGACGCCATTAATACCTGCGATTGCTAAGATGTATGCCATATGACCGCCAATTGCCATAATTGTACCTGCAACTGGTTTTACGGCTAGCAGCGATTTTAATGGTACTAACGGATTTTCAGCCGCTAAATCAACTAAAACAAAAATGACAACTAACCCTGCTGCAGCTAGTAAGAATGGCCACACTTGAATAGAAGCGAATCCTTCATATCTTAGTTCATACAGTGGATATACTAGTAAAATCATAATAAGACTAAGGATAAAGATACTTTTCTTATCTACTGGACGCTCTTCTTGCTGACTTGGATCGTGAGCAGGCAATACCTTATATCCGATAAACAGACAGACAAGAGAAGCAAGTATTCCTAGAACAAACACCCAGCGCCAATTGTCCATGCTAAGAGATACAGCGCCTAAAAAGGCTCCAATTGCTGTTGAACCGAAGAGTCCGCCGATCGCTAACACTAAAAAGAAGTTTCGGATTTTATTCGGAAACGAAATCAGCGCAGCTGGAATAATGGTTAAAAACAACATTCCTGAGCTTAAGCCTTGAATCAGACGACCAAGGGATAAAAATGCCACATTTTCAGAAAAAACGTTGATAATCGAACCTGCTAAAAAGACTAAAACGAACGTTAAGTATGCTTTACGCACGCCATATTTTTTCGTCAGCATCGGACCAATTGGTACCCCAAGTCCAAATGCCAAATTAGAAATAATAGATGGCAATAGTAAGCTTTGTGTACTCGCATCAAATCGATTTTGAATCAATACTTGATTGACCGTGTAAGATAAATTCAAAAAATACTGAGGGCCAATCGAAAATAGCGTTAAAATCGCCATAATTAAGTATTTAGGTACGCTTAAACCTTGTTTGTCGGAGGCTACTGCTGGATTATTCTGACTCATATTTATTCCTCCTTTTATTAAATTCTTTTCATATGACTAACAATTCCTTACATATTTTATCGTACAAGTTGTATCATGCAAGTTATAGCAGCACTCCATATTATACATCTTTTAATGAAGAAATCAACTTCTTTGTTCCAACTTAAAAAGACTATTTTTCAATAGCCTTTTTGTTTACCTATATGTATTCGCTTTAACATCCATTGCTGCGCCATTTTTTAAAATTATGATTCAAGCGGGATAAGCTTTTTTCCAGTACTAAAATCTCTTCTTCCGACCAATCTTCTAACACTTCAGCATAGGCCTGTTTACGCTTGCTTTGTACATGCTGCAAAATATCTTTTCCTGAATCCGTCATTTCAATTAAACTAATTCGCCCGTTTTCTGGACTTGGAAAGCGGCGAACAAACTGTTTGGTTTCAAGCGCAGATACTTGCCGGCTAGCTGTAGATAAGCTCAGCTTTAAATTTTCAGCTAATGCATTAATCCCGAGCGGACTGCGCTGATCTAGCTCGCTTAACAGTAAATATTCAGAACGGTCCAAGCTTCCAAGCTTGGGACTGTGCGTCGTTGTTAGACGAACAAGCAGCGCAATTTCGTGCTCAATGGTTTGCAGCGAGTCTCGCTTCACCTCTGTCTCCCCCTTTATCTCCTAGAACATTCTGTACTTTTCGATATGTTTACTATACCGCAACCGTTCGCGTGAACCAACCTTTTTTCCGTTTTTCTTCTATTATATAGAAAGAAATCATAGGTGGGGTACATTTAATTCTAACATCACGGGACAGTGGTCGCTTCCCATTACATGCGGATGAATAGCAGCTTCTTGAATCACGTCTTTGATTCTCTCTGATACGATAAAATAATCAATGCGCCATCCGATATTTCGTTCTCGCACTTTGTTCATATACGACCACCAAGTATAGGCTCCTTCTTCATTTGGATATAGATAGCGGAATGTATCAAGAAATCCGCTAGCAAGAAGCGTCGTCATTTTCCCTCTCTCTTCGATGGTAAAACCAGAATTTCCTCGGTTTGACTTTGGATTGCGCAAGTCAATTTCTGCGTGGGCTACATTTAGGTCTCCGCATAAAATCACTGCTTTACGGCTATTTAATTTGTTTAAGTACACGAGCAGAGCATCTTCCCATTGAAGCCTTTCTTCAAGCCTTGCTAAGTCTCTTTTAGAATTTGGCGTATACACATTTACTACATAGCATTGTTCAAATTCAAGCGTGATAATACGCCCTTCGTCTTCTGATTCTTTATCCACACCGTATGAAACGGATAAAGGCTTTTGCTTTGTAAAAACTGCCGTTCCGGAATAGCCTTTTTTCACGGCATAATTCCAGTACTGATAATATCCTTCTAGCTGCAAATCAATTTGTCCTTCCTGCAGCTTCGTCTCTTGAATACAAAATACATCCGCATCCACTTCTTGAAAATAATCTAAAAATCCTTTTCGCACACACGCGCGAATGCCATTTACGTTCCACGAAATCAACTTCATAAACTGTCCACGTTCTCCTCACTCGATTTATGTATCAGTGTTTAGTGTAGACAATTTCTTGCATGAGTTCAAATAATTTAAAGCGTATACTTTTCTTTTCAAGGTATTCCTGATATTTCTTCTTATTTTATTTTCTGTACCTCAAACACTAGATACAAGAGGTGAAACATAATGTCAACAAACAACACGTATGAAAATAACGAAGAAGTTTCTGTTGTTTCTAAAAAAGAAGAGCACCCTACTAAAGAATGCGAAACACAGAATCAAACGGCGCTTACTAAAGAAGATTTTTCTTTAAATGATTCTGCCATTAAGCACTTTAGCAGGTAATTCATAAAAATAAAAACCCGTTAACTGGTAGCAAGACTTGCTGTCTCAAGCTCTTGCTTCTTGCTATCCATTTCTTAAAAATAAGGTGGTCGTATGCTAAAAACCATTCAAATGATAGAAGCCATAAAAAAACATTCTATGCCTTTTGCTGATGTCGATGACTTACTGCCGCTCATTAACACAGCAAGCCGCGCTCAATACGTACTTCTCGGAGAAGCATCTCACGGCACATCTGAATTTTACGAAATTCGAGCAGCTATTACGAAAGAATTAATTCATCATCATGATTTCTCCTTTATAGCAGTGGAAGGAGACTGGCCTTCGTGTTTTGAAGTTAATCGCTATATTAAAGGATATACAACTCAGTACGCGAATGCCGAAGATGTCTTAAAATCTTTTAACCGCTGGCCCTCATGGATGTGGGCCAATCAAGAAATAAAAGAATTGATTGAATGGCTTCGTGATTATAACAACAACTTGCCAGCACATCAGCCGAAAGTAGGTTTTTACGGCTTAGATGTATACAGCCTGTGGGAATCGATGGAAGCTATTATTGAGTACTTAGAAAACAACCACGCTTCTGATGCAAAGAAAGTGAAAAAAGCCTTTGAATGCTTTGAACCTTTTCATCGCGAAGCACAGATGTACGGAATCTCTTCTGCTCTTTACGGAAAAAACTGCATGGTAGAAATCTTAGAGCTTTTACAAACCATTCAGCAAAAAAAAGATACCTATACTCATGAGCCTGAGGCTGCGCTTAGTATGCAGGTAAATGCGCTGGTAGCAAGCAATGCTGAAGCTTATTATCATACGATGATTACCAACGACAATGAATCGTGGAATATTCGCGATCGTCATATGGTAGAAGCTTTAAAATATATTCAAGCTTACTACAAAGATAGCGCTAAAGGCATTGTATGGGAGCATAACACTCACATCGGAGATGCAAGAGCAACGGACATGAAAAGCAGCGGCATGGTGAATGTAGGTCAGCTTACCCGTGAAGAATACGGACCGAAGCATGTTTACGCCGTCGGATTCGGAACTCATCACGGCACGGTCATTGCTTCTGATAGCTGGGGTAATCCTCAGCAGGAGTTAACCGTTCCTCCAGCTATAGAAGGAAGCTGGGAAGATACCATTCACCGAGCAGGTGCTTTTGATCAATATCTCATGTTCACAGAGGAAAACCGAAATTTTTTTCATTCAACGATAGGCCACCGCGCCATTGGTGTTGTATATGACCCAGAGATTGAACAATACGGAAATTATGTTCCTTCTCGCTTGTCAAAACGATATGATGCTTTTATTTATGTAGAAGAAACACATGCTTTATCGCCACTCATCTTTTAATTAAATAAGCGGACTTCTAAAGAAGTCCGCTTATTTTTTATTGTAAAAAGCTACGAATCGTATCGGTTACCAGTGCATGATCTTCTTCTTGTGACATTCCTGATACGGTGATGCTTCCAATTACGCCGACGTTTTTAACCGAAATCGGAAATGAACCACCTACCGCTTCGAATTCGTGAGGGTTCGCTGCATAAAACTGCGCGTAAGAACGATCTTTTAACTCGCAGTACAGCTTCATATAATACGAGCTGTGATGGTGGCGAAAAACGGTATTTGATTTTCGTTTAATCCATTCTTCATGATCCGGAATCGCCCCTTCCATCGCATAATGAAAAAGTGTTTGACCATTTCGTTTAATATTTACTGTAACGGATTTTCTCTTACTTTTTGCTTCATTAATAATTGCTGTTCCTATCTGTAACGCCTGGTCATTTGTAAATTGATGAAAGATTAGTTCTTTTTCCTGTTGAACTACTTTTTCAAGCAGCGTCTCTACCGAATGATTACTCACTGTTTCTCGCTCCTTAGTTAAAATAAACCGCTCGTTTTTCTTTGCTGCTTTCAAAGGCTGCTTCAATGACTTTAACCACGTCACGAGCTTCTTCTGCTGAAACCGGGAGCTCTTCTCCTCGAAGCAGGCTATCGGCAATTTTTTGATAATACGTCACATAAGAACCGTGCAGCGTTTGAATTTCTTTCGTTTCGCCTTCGCCAGTTGTCAGCTTTCCGTAGTGCTCAGGGCTGTCGGCTCCCCACGTATCATCCACAGGCTTCTTGCCGGCTCTTAGCATATCTTCTTGACCGTCGATGCCGTATTTAATATAGCTTGCTTTTGTTCCGTGAACTTGAAAGCGCGGCCCGTTGCTTGGCACAATGGCACTTGAATGTAAAATAACGCGAAGAGAACCGTATCCAAGCACTATGTGGAAGTAATCATCCGTACGTGCATGATCTCGCTGACCAAATACATCAGCTTGAACAAATTCAGGCATTCCAAAAAGATGTAAGGCTTGGTCAATTAAATGAGATCCCAAATCGTAAAGCGCTCCTGATCCAGATCCTTCATTTTCTCTCCAGCGGTCTCGAACAGCTGGACGATAGCGATCAAAATGAGCTTCATACATTTTAACGTCGCCTAATTTCCCTTCTTCAATCAGCTGCTTTACCGTCAAATAATCATTATCCCATCTGCGGTTATGATAGACGCTTAGTTGAACATCCTGTTCTTTTGCTAATTGAATTAATTCATTTGCTTCTTTTTCCGATACGACCATCGGCTTTTCAACAATTACATGCTTACCTGCGCGTAGTGCGTCTTTCACCATTTCATAGTGCATGCCGCTAGGCGTTGTAATAATAACTAAATCAATGCTGTCATCTTCTAGAAGTTCAGATAGAGTGCTCACTACTTCAACATCCTCTAAGTCACTCTTTACTTTTTCAGGATTTGAACTCATTACCTTTGAAATATGAAATTCGTCTAACACGCTTAAAAGCGGCGTGTGAAACACTGTTGCTGAAAATCCGTATCCTACTAATCCTACTTTTATTTTTTTCATTGTGTTTCCTCTCCTTTATCAACATCTGTTACGATAAGCCGCACTTGATTTTGTTCTATTTTTTCTTTTACATCCGCTTCTGGTGCTTTATTTGTAATTAGGATATCAATATCGCTCATATCACATACTCGATGTAAAAATTCACGTTCAAACTTTGTATGATCCGCAAGCATAATCACTTGTCTTGCACATTGAATCATCTGCCTTTTTAAAAACGCTTCTTCTTCACTTGGAGATGTAATACCATCTGCACCAACGCCGCACGTACCTAAAAACAGCTGATCTACTTTGTATTCCTGCAACGTAGAAATCGTCCTTGGCCCGGTGACGTTACGGTTTTTCCCGTTAAACTTGCCCGGCAGCAAAAACGTATCACACGTCGTATATTGATCGAGCAAATCCACATTATCAATGGAATTCGTAATAACAGTTGCATGCTTTACATCCATATACTTCGCCATCAGTGCGATGGTAGAAGACGTATCTAAAAGTACATCATAGCCCGCCGAAATTAACGAAGCTGCTTCTTTAGCGATTTGTTCTTTCGCTTTGGTAGGCGTTCGTTCACTATAATCAACGATGTGACTTGACGATAGCGTCGCCCCGCCTTTGACTCTCATAACCTCACCATGTTCTTCAAGTTTGACTAAATCACGCCTCGCCGTATCTTTTGAAACGGTAAACATATCGCAAATTTCGTCTAACGTAATCGTACGGTGTGTATGAAGGTATTCAACAATCGCACTCATGCGCTGCTCTTGATACATCCGAATACCCTCCTTTTTTACTTTGATATGAGCTAATTGTAGCGCAAATAAAAACTAAAAGCCAGAAAAAACTTAAAAACATTAAGTTTTTTACGTTTTTAACTTAAATTATAAAAGTAAACAAACGCCTTCTGGAAATAACTATCTTATTTTGGATAATACTTCTTTTATATCTGATACCCTTTCATGCTTTTAACTAATCTCTTCTAAACAATTCAGACTTCTAGCAAATTTATATGAAAAAAAAGCGAGAATCGTAAAGATTCCCGCTTTGTCGTTACATCTTATGCTCAAGCGCCTTGAAGTTTTCTTGAAATTGCTCCAAGCGAACAAGCCCTTCTTCACGCAGACGTTTGTTTTCTTCTTCGATTGCTTTTGTTTCCTGCATTCCTTTCATAATAATATTCCACGTTTGCTCCATCGTTTCTACTTTTACGCTAGGGGCACCGGACATTTTGGCGATTTTAACGCTTTGCTGTGAAATATTTTCTGCATTTCGAATGAGCAGTTCATTTGTACGTTTGTCTAATTCGTTCATCGACTCGGCTACTAAATCTTGACGCTTTGCTGCGATTGCGTTAATAAGTCCATTTTTAAAAATAGGAATCGTTGTAATAAACGCAGAATTGATTTTGCCGATCAGCTTTGTATTTCCTCGCTGCAGCATGCGAATTTGAGGAGCAGATTGATAAGATACTTGTTTTGCCATTTCTAAATCATATAATCGCTGCTCCATCAGCTCAACCGCATTTTTTAAGGTTTGAAGCTCCATTGCCGCCAGCTGATTTCCACTCGACGCTCTTTCTTCAAGCACCTTTAGCTCTTGTTTTAACTCTTCTACTTTCACTTCGCCCGCTACAATGTATTTTTCAAGCTCCATATAATACTGATAGTTTTGCTCGTAAAGCTGTTCAAGTGTTGTGGTTGAGTGCTTCATTTCGGTTTCATATTTTGTAATTTCAACATATACTTTATCAATTTCAGAGCCCATCGTCTCATATTTTTGAAACAGCTTGTCTACTATTTTTTGACCGCGTTTAAAAAGCTTAGAGAAAAACCCTTTATCTTCAACAAAATCCTTTGCATCAAATTTATCCATAATCTTTCCAAGCTGCTTTAATAATTGACTTGATTCTTCCATGCTAGACGATTTAATTGTACTAAGCACTTTTCCGGAAAAAGAGGAAATTTCATTAGCTGTTTCTTTCCCATACTCAAGTAAAGCCAGCTGATTTTTATAATCAATTTGTTCTGCCAAGCGACGTACTTCTGGCTCTTCTCGCAGTTTTGCTTTTACTTCGTTAGGCTTTGTTTCTAAAACTTCTTCGGCTTCGTTTACATCTAAAGGCTGTAATTCGTTTGGTGCCATTTAAAAACCCTTCTTTCTTTAAAAGATTCGTTTTAACCATTTTTGAATGAGCGACGGCTCTTTGAATTCTTCATTAAAGCTAATATCTTCTAGCCAGTGCATATCGAAATATTTTTCTTCGACAAACGCTTCTATATCTATTTGACCGGTCGGATTAAAAAGAACAATATCAACGCCAAATTCATTTAACAGAAGCAGTAAAGCTGCATCTTCACGCGTAAACGTTTCATGTTCATTTCCGTGATAAATAATGAGCCGAGGGACGTGCTGCGTATAATCAAATTTTTGAAGCATGCGAAGCACGTTGTTTGGAAGCTTCAAAGACTGATTAAACAAGTACATTTGATGCTGATACGCATCTTCATGATCTAACCGAAGAAGCTTTGAATGTGCACAGTATCTGGAAATGGCTGCAGCTAGCCCTTGCTGAAGCCCGATAGGCAGTTCTTTATAGCGCCACCAGTTGCTTTCAATCATTTTATCTGGACTGAGCGTCCCATCACTTCCGAGAGCTCCTTGATAATGAAAGTAATTATTTCCTTCTATTTTTTTAACAAAAGGAACAGAATCAATCGTCAGAGCTAACTCATTTTCTGTTTGCATGAGCTCATGCACTTTGCTCCAGTACTCTTTTCGGTTTTTAGAAATACCAAGTACTTTTGAGAATAGGACCGGCACGTGTACATATGGCTTTGACACTTCAAAATTAGGACGAATAAACGCCCGTTCTCTCATTAATAAAAAGATCTCATCATACGTCGTTTTGAGAGTAACTGAAGTTGGAAAATACGAACGAAATTGCCAAGGTTTATACAGCAGGGACTCCTCTGAATGAAGCACTTGCTCAATTTCTTGAGAAGCTCGAAATGCTACCGTACCTTTTCGAACCGGTTTATCCGTTGGAAAAGGAAAAAGCGAGCTAGTAGAAGGAAACGTATAAACCGTTGTTAAATGTTGATTCTCATCTACTTCTTTTAAATTATCCTTTCCCTCCGGATGAAAGGTAAGGACGTCAAAACCTAGTAAAATTAAATAATAGAGAAAATACTGCTCGCTTTTATTCGCATCTCCATACCACATGATGCGAGGCGCGTGCTCAGGAAATGCTTTATCGACCATCCAAGGTTTTACATGATTCCACTGCCACTTTATTAAATCGATTAATACGCGTTGAAAATGCCCGTCCATAAAGCCCTCTGCATGTTGTTCTTTAAAACACGTTAAGGTTTCAATAAATTTTTCGCGTACTATTCTATGTATAGCGGGATTTTCTGACTTCACGATCAGCTTTTTTCCTTCTAAAAAAGCAAACAGTCGATTGACAGAAAGGCCGCATTCTTCTTGATTAATTTTAAGAATCGTTTGTACTTCTTTTAATCTATCATTTGAAATGGACTTATCAAGCTTATCGTGCAGGACAAGGATCGATGATGATGAATGCGCGAGTTCATAAAGAAAGGATGCGTACTCGTCCGCATCAAGATGGGTGCCTACATATCTTCCCGCCACTTGTTTATAGGAAGTTTGCTGCTCATTTTGTATAAAGTCACCTCGCAGAGAAACATCTTGAGAAAAAAGAGAAGTTCCATTTTGCTCGTTAAGATTAATGATATGAGGATCAATTAGTTTACTCACGCCTTACAGCTCCTTTCTTTTCAGACATATACATGCTAAAAAGAAAGGGTACTCGTTAAAGCACCCTTTCTTTTTCATTTATCCCATGCCTTTTTTATACGGATAATCCGTAGTTGCGGCAAAGATCGGCCAAGCCACCGGAAAATCCGCTGCCAATGGCATTAAACTTCCAGTCGTTTCCGTGCTTGTATAGCTCGCATACAACGACAGCTGTTTCGATTGAAAAATCTTCGCCTAAGTCGTAACGAAGCACTTCTTCGTTTGTTTCAGCGTCTATCAGACGAACAAACGCATTGGATACTTGTCCAAAGTTTTGTCCGCGAGCATCTGCGTCGTGAATCGTGACGCTGATTCCGATTTTTTCAACGTGGTCAGGAAGAAGGGAAAAATCAACGGCTATTTGCTCATCATCTCCATCTCCTGCACCCGTACGGTTGTCACCGGTATGCTCCACAGCGCCATTGGGACTTTTTAAATTGTTGTAAAAAACAAACTCCTCGTCATTTACAACCTGACTTGATTTATTGGCTAAAAATGCACATGCATCTAAATCGAAATCCTGAGATCCAGCATATTTGTTTGTATCCCATCCAAGGCCTACTATTACTTTTGTTAATCCTGGGTTGGTTTTCGTTAGGTCAATGCGCTGACCTTTTGATAAAGAAATTGACATAAAACATCCTCCGTACGTTTTCTTGCTTTAATGATTAGGCGTTTAAACCAAAGTCGTTGACAAGTGCCGCTAAGCCGCCTTGATAGCCGCTGCCAATAGCATTAAACTTCCATTCTCCGCCGTGTCGGTACAGCTCTCCTACTACAACGGCTGTTTCGATCGAGAAGTCTTCACCTAAATCATAACGAATTAACTCTTCGTCATTTGTTGCATTTAAAATACGAACGTAGGCATTGCTTACTTGGCCAAAGTTTTGACCGCGCGCTTCCGCTTCATGAATCGTAATGGTAAACGCGATACGTTCAATAGATTGAGGCACATTTTTCAAGTCTACTTGAACCTGCTCATCGTCTCCTTCACCTACGCCTGTACGGTTATCTCCGGTATGCTCAACCGCTCCGTTTGCACCCGTCGTATTATTGTAAAAAATAAAATCAGATTCTGAAGCGCATTTTCCCGCTTCGTTTAATAAAAAGACAGATGAATCTAAATCAAAATCATTTCCACCGTCATACTTATTTACATCCCATCCAAGACCTACTACTACGTTTGTTAATCCTGGATTCGTTTTTGTTAAATCTACTTTTTGTCCTTTTGAAAGATTAATAGCCATTTCGTTTCCCTCTTTTCAAGCTGTTTATTTTGTATATTTATTTGCAATTTCTCCTAATCCAGTATCTCTCGTTGCATCTCCAGTTGCTGAAAACTTCCATTCGTTCCCGTCTCGGTAAATTTCACCTGCAAATAGAGCGGTTGCTCCTGAATGGTCTTCAGATAGATTAAAGGAGACAAGCTCTTCGTTTTTAGCGCTGTCTACAACGCGAATAAACGCATTTTTAATCATACCGAAATCTTGGTTTCGCTCAACACACTGATAGATGTTGACCACAAACACAAGTTTATGTACGTTTCTAGGAACCTTTTTTAAATCAACAAAAATTTGTTCATCGTCTCCTTCACCTGCTCCGGTAAGGTTATCGCCTGAATGCTTAACGCTCCCGCAGTTACTGTGACGATTTCCAAAATACACAACGGCTGAGTTACTTACAAGCTTATCGTTTGAATTTAGCATAAGAACAGATGCATCACAGTCGATACTTGGTCCGTTTCCTCCGAAACCAAAAAAGCTGCGTTTTTTTACAGGATCCCATCCTAATCCAACTGTAATAGAAGATAGGCCTTCTCTTCCTTTTGTTAAATCAATTTTTTGACCTTTTTGTAGATTAATAGCCACTTTTATTTACTCCTTTACTGTAACGAACATATTCTATTTCAGGTTCTATATAGCTCTATATCATAGCGCAGATAAATGAAAAAATAGTGAAATTTTTATACCACTTTTAACGTTTACGTAAATCTTCTTTCCATGGAAAGAATACCACAATTTGGTGATTGTTTCAAAAATTAAGCGGTCTGTTGTGACATAAATTAATTGATTTAAAGTTTGAAAGTGAAGATAATCTACTAAAAAAGACTGTCTCTAAACCGGAAATCCGAGTTATGAGACAGTCTTTTTTGGCTTATTGAGCTATTTTCAAAGTAGGTTCTTGCTGTTCAGCTGTTTTAGCAGCTGCCACGTTTTGAATACGGCCTTCAGCTTTGTATTCAAACGGGCTGTTGAGTGTTTTAATATAGTTTACCGTTGCTTGTAAATCTTCTGGTCCCACTTCCATATCTGAAGAAAGTGCACCAATACCGTATTTTTCATTTCCGTACATATAGTTATTCACTACTACCGTGTATTCTTTTTCTTTGTCAATTTTACTTCCATCTGGAAGCGTAATATCGACTACTTTATTAGTACTACTGTCCCACGTATAGTTAAATCCTGCAATATGAAAATCTAGTCCGGATGATGTAATTTGATTGTTTAACACCGTTTCTAAATCTGCTCCGCTTAGCTTTACTTTATTTAAGACGTTGCCAAACGGCTGAATCGCAAACAAATCACCGTATGTTACGTCACCTGCATCAAGCTGTGAACGAACGCCTCCGCCATTCATTAAAGCAAAGTCAGCGTTCATTTCTGCTTTCATGCCGTCAGCAATTAAGTTTCCAAGCGCGATATCCCCTGTTGCTCCGTTAGAAGGATAGCCTTTTGCCAAATCTGTAGATGACTTCCCAACCACTTCTGCTTTAATAGGCGCTGCTAAATCTTCGTACTTTTTCATAATGCTTGAAACTTCAGGATCTGGCGTATAGTCTTTTTGATATACGGTCACAATTTTTGCATCTTTTTTCACGATGTCACCCGTATTATCGATTTCAACGTCTACGTCAGAAAACGCTGAGCCGTATGAATAAGCTTGAACGATTAATTTGTTATCTACTACTTTGTTGTTGTATACGTGATTGTGAGCTGAAAAGATAACGTCAACTTCATCGTCAACTTTTTTAGCGATATCCGCTGCATCAAATTCAGTAGGAGTTCCGTTTTGATTAGATGGATTATGAGCAAGTACCACAATTGCTTTGATACCTTGCTTTTTCAGCTCTTCCGTATACTTATCAATCGCTGCTGCTTCGTCCGTAATTTTTAAGTTTTCATTTCCTTTACGAACAATCATGCTTGGCGTTTCTTGTGTTACAACGCCGATGAAGCCGATTTTCTTGCCGCCTACTTCTTTTATTGCATAAGGTTCTGTAATTAATTTATCAGTTGACGTATTATAAGCATTTGCCGCTACTACTGGGAAATTCATGCCGTCGTATCCTTTTGTTCCTTTTGGGTGGTCTCCGCCTTCAATCATACGGTGAAGCTCAGCAATGCCTTCATCAAACTCATGATTTCCAAGCGTACCTACATCAAATCCAAGTGATTCCATCACTTCAACCGTTGGCTCGTCTTGAAACAGCGCTGAAACTAACGGGCTTCCGCCAATCATATCTCCAGCATGAACTAAAAGCGTATTTGGATTTTCAGCTTCTTGTTTACGAATAGCTGCTGCTGTATATTTCATATTTCCAGCTAAAAGCGCTTGGCCATTTGAATTGATTTTTGTATCTGTATCGAGCTGACCGTGCAGGTCGTTCATGCCTAAAAGCTGAACCTTTGTATTATCTTTTGATTCGCCGTTTAAATTAATTTTGTAAATGCCGAATCCTTTGTCATCCGTTTTATTTGTATACGTAATGTTGCTTCCTTCAGTTAAATAGCTTTCTCCGCGCGGTGAGCTTGTGAACGTCACGTTAGCCGTTCCGTTAATTGGTGCAATGGACCAGTTATCGTCAGCTGTTGGTGTAATTTCTTTTTGCTCGGTGATGTAGTCCATTAGAATTTGACGGTTTTCATCCGCTGAATCCACCACAAGCTCGCTTCCTTTTAGACCAGGGAAGTTTCCGCCTCCGCCAGCTCGGTAGTTATTTGTCACAACGATAAACTCTTGGTTCGGATCAACCGGCTTGCCGTTATACGTTAAGTTAACAACACGGCTTGAATCTCCGTGAATCACGTTTCCATTCACATCGTATTTTGCTGGTTTTGTGACGTCAATTTGGTATTGAACGCCATCGATTACGTCGAAATTATAAACAGGGAAGCTTGGGTTTAATAATTCCTGCTCTTCTGTTTTATTCGGTGTAATTTGATTAAACTTACCCGCAGACATATCAATCCAGTCTTTTACAACAGAACCTTTTACTTTAACCGCTTTTAACGTGTTGTCATATAGATACAGGTCGCCAGCGCTTCGGATCGTTAAGTCACCTTTTTTAATTTCCGTATATTCATCAACGCCGTTTCTTCCTGCTTTAAAAGGTGCTCCAACTGATAAAATTGGAAGGTCTTTGTATTCCGGCTTATTTTGAGAAACATATTTTTCTACGTAATCTTTTTGTGCGTTTGTCACAACTTGAATAGATGGATCATCTTGCACAAGAGAAAAATAGCTGTGGATATCATCGGTCGTTTTACCGATTGGTGTGTTCACGTATTTAACCGTTGCATCATGATCTTTTTGAACTGCTTTAACAACGCCTTTATCCGGTTCTACGGTACTTTGCGTAACCGTTTTCCCTGACGCGTCTTTTACGTCTTTATACGTTTCACGCGTGGACGATTGAGAGCTTACTACTTTCCATTTTCCTTTTTCTTCTTTTAACGTTAAGTCGATTAAACCAAGTGACCCTCCGCCGTAACCTGCTTGAACAGCCGGAACGCCGTTGATCGTTCCTTTTGCATTATCAACTCCAGGAAGAGGTTTTTTATCTGCTCCAAGGAACAAACCGTCTAGCGAAGCTTCTGTTTTAGCAGGGAAGACTTTATGCGTGTGTGAAAACGTAATAGCGTCAATGCCTTTTACTTCACTTAATGCATAAATGACATCTTCCGTGTTTTGCTTGTTGCTGCTAAATCCAGAGTGAGCCATTGCAACAACTACGTCTGCACCTTTTTTCTTCATTTCTGGAATATATTTGTTGGCTGTTTCCACAATGCCTTTTGTAATGACTTTTCCATCAAGGTTTGCTTTATCCCAATCGTTAATTTGAGGCGGCACAAAGCCAATGAAACCAACTTTAATGGTTCGTTTCTTTCCATTTTCATCGACGACTTTTTTATTCATAATTTTATAAGGCGTAAATTTATTTTTATCGTTTTTCGGGTTGTTGTCATGATCATCAACGTAGACATTGGCATTTATGTAAGGAAAGTTCGCGTCGTTATACGCTTCTGTTAGGAAGTCTAATCCATAGTTGAACTCATGATTTCCAAGCGTTGCAATATCATAATCCAGCTGATTCATTGCTTTAAATACAGGATGAACTTCCCCTTTTTTCAGCGGGTCAATCTTAGCTTTGTACGTGCCTAGAGGCGTTCCTTGAATGAGGTCTCCGTTATCTACTAATAAGCTGTTTTTTACTTCTTTTCGAGCGTTTTTGATTAAGGTAGCGGTTTTAGCTAAACCCACTTTCTCGTAAGAGGCATCTTTAAAATAATCATAGTTTAATAGATTCGTATGAACATCGGTTGTTTCCATCAGGCGTATGTTCACAAGCGCATCTTTTTTATTATGGCCTTGATGCTTGCTTTGCTGTGAGCTTTGTCCAGGATGACGTTCTTCCGCTCCTGCCTGTGTAGTTAAAAGAGGCATAGATAATAGAGAAAGTGCCAGTGATGTGGATAGGATTTTTTTCGTTTTACTACTTTTGTTCTTTTTCATCTACCATTCACCTTTCAAGTAAGTTATCATCGCTATAAATCTAGCAACTGTTCAAAAATAGTATAGCAGAAAAGATTTATAAAGGATGTAAATTTTTTGATTTTTTAGTAAACCATTTGTATGCGTTTTATTAACTTTTTGTAAACCGAAAACATTTTTTTAGTTTCTCTCTTTAAAACCAAGGACTATAGTTTTTGTTAATTGGATGAATCCTCCTTTTTAAATGAGTCTTATTACCTAATTCATCAACGTTCCCACGCCCTTTTTTAATTCAAAAAAAATTCATTTCAAGGGGTGTGTATATATGTACTATACATAGGATATGAAAAGCAGACATTAAGTTTGTCACAGCTTCTAACAAAATTTCGTAGATATAAAAAAGAAAGAAAAGGTTTTTGTCTTCTAATAAATAGATATACTTATATAATTTTACATTTACACAAGGAAACGAGGTTGAGTCATAAGACATAACTACATCAAACCTACGTTTACCTGCAAATAAAAAAATCCGAACGAAGTTGATTCTCCATCAAGAATCTTGATTCATCGTTCGGATGTTCTTTAGTTAACATAATTTTTTCTCAGCCGCGTTTTCTTACTGACCTAATTCTTTAATTTGTTTCATAATACTTGATACATCTTGAATTGATTGAAACAATTCACTGTTTTTTAGCGTTTCTGGATTGAAGCTCCCATCCTTTATATTGGCTTCATACGCTTCAATTCCACTAATGATTTTTTCGTTTTGTTGAACAAGCTGATCGTGCACATCAGAAGCGATGTCAGGAGCTTTTGTTTGATTAAATTCTTCAGCTTTCCCTTTCATTTCCTGCAGCTTTTGCTCTAGCTTCTTTATTGCCTCGTCGTCATTAACAGCTTTTTCCGCTAGAGGCGGTATTTCTTCAGCAAACTTTTGTGCTTCACTCACGTAATCTTTCGCATCATTTGCGTAGTTCAGCGTACTGCTTGTATCTTCAAGAAAAGAACAGCCGCCGACCATAAAAAGAACAGCAGTTGATATGACTAGCATCCATTTTTTCACTTAGCACTCAACCTTTCTTATTTTCTTTTCTGCTATCTTCTTTTCGATTTTCGTTTCTTTAACTCTTTCATAATAATGGGTACAGCTTTTTTTATTCCTTTTTTTACAGCGGGGCTTTTTAACAGTCTCGATAGTTTTGACATTTTCAAGCTCCTCTCTCATTTTGAAATAACAAAAAACACCTTTACCACATGTGGTAAAGGTGTTTGTATCCAGACCTTTACCAATGGCAACATTGGCAAAGGTCTCGCTAACAATTTGCATTGTCAATAAAGCCGGAGATAATAATCTCGAAATGACGACTTTACTGCAAGAGCTACTCCCCTTTGAGCAAAACAGCATTTTTTGTTAATACAATCATAACGCACGTTCCTGATTATCGTCAACTTATACGGAATTAGTACACGTCTTTTTTGGTAAATACCAGAAACGACACGAGCAGCCCGGCAAGTCCCCAAATGGTTAAAACACCCAAGGAAAACCCTAATGTCATTCCTTCAGTCGGAGGAGCTGTGCCTTGCAGATAAGAAGTTAAATTTAAATTAACCATAAACAAATACTTAGCTGAATGCCATGAAGAAACCATGCTGCTTAAAATTGTACCTGCAATCAAACAAGCAAGCATCACACCCATACCCGCAGCTGTACTTTTAATTAAAACAGACAGCATAAAAGCAAGCGTTCCAACAACTAGTGAGACAAACCAAGCAAGACCAAACTCCATTAAAATATATCTCCACTGCGAAATTAAATGGACGTCCGCTGTATTTAAGTCATTTCCCTGTACGCTAAACCCCGTAAGAATCGGGGCTGTCCAGCCTTTAAATCCAAATACAACACCAGAAATGAGGTACGACAAAACGCCAAACATTAAAATTAAAAACGAGACGGACATGACGAGTGTGATGTATTTACTAAGCAGGATTTTCCACCGTTTCACAGGTCTCGTCAACAATACCTTGATGGATCCCAAGCTGTACTCTGAAGACACTAAATCCGCTGCAATAATCATAATCATCAGAGGCAGCAAAAGCTGAATGGCGTTTTCAATGAACCCTCGCACAAGCGTTGGCGCTCCTGGTTCTGAAGGATTGATATCGTTATCTAAGTAATACTGCTGCTGCGCCACGCGAATTTCAAGCTGCTTGCGCCAATCATCTGAAATTTGGCTTCCGCTCAGCCGGTTTTGCGTATCGATAATTTCTTGCTGCAGCGTACTGCGCCAATCGGTCGTTCCTAGCTTTTCTTGAAGGCGCTGCGTTTCGCGAAGCTGAGCATAGGTAAACATGGAAATCAAAACTCCCATGATAAGCGTAACGATTAACAGGCGCTTTTTTCGAACGAGCTTGATCATTTCATTTTGAACCAAACTAATCAATCGATTCGCCTCCTGTCATTTCGATAAATAAATCTTCAAGAGTTGGAAGCTTTCGATTCATTTCTTTTACCGTTACTCCTGCTTGAATGAGCTGTTTATTCCACTCTCCCACTTCAGCTTCTTCATAAAACGTCGTGACATACTCCCCCTGCACTTGTACAAAGTCCGTCACTTGTTTTAAAACGTCTATTCCTGCGGGCTGCGGATCTAGCTTCCACAGTAAACGCTCTTGCTGAGTTAACAGGCTCTTCACCGATTCTGTGTGAATAACTTCTCCTTTTGCGATAATCGCTACTCGGTCACACATTAGCTGAATCTCGCTCAGTAAATGACTGGATACTAAGACGCTTAGACCTTCACTTTCAGCTAAAAAGCGAATAAATTTACGCATATCCCGAATCCCAGAAGGGTCTAGTCCGTTCGTTGGCTCGTCTAAAATAAGTACTTTTGGTTTTCCGAGAAGCGCTTGCGCAATTCCTAAACGCTGCCTCATACCTAACGAATACGTGCGAACTAAATCGTGGATACGCTCTTGCAAGCCAACTAATGCCACAACTTCATGAATGCGTTCTTCCGTCATAGAAGGAATCATGCGTGAAAAGTGCTGCAGATTTTCCCAGCCGCTTAAGTATGGATACAGCTCAGGATTTTCAACAATACAGCCGATATGCTCCATCGCTTTTGTAAACTGCTTCGATACGCTGTATCCACAAATATAAATGGAACCAGCCGTCGGGCGAATCAAGCCGACAAGCATTCGAATCGTTGTCGTTTTACCGGCTCCATTGGGTCCTAAAAAGCCGAACACTTCGCCTCTTTTTAGTTCAAAATCAATATTTTTGATAATTTCTCGTTTTCCTATTACTTTTTTCAGTCCTTTTACTGAAAGCGTTACTTCACTCATATCATTCCCTCCCTTACCACGTAATAAGCGATGCTACACGTTCTGCGATCAGCTTGTAGCCTTTTGCATTAGGATGAAACTTATCGGTATATAAGTAGTCATCTACCTTTAGCTGAAACAAATCAAAGGTCGGAACAAAAACAGTTTGCTTATAATTAGCACTTAATTCACTGCTTTTGTAATTCCATTCTCGTACAATAGCCGTTGTCGTTTTTGCATCTTGCAGGTTACTAAACGGATTGTATAAACCAATCAAAAAAATCGTCGCGTCTTTATTTGCCGACCGGATACTTTTTAAGATGCTGTCTACGTTTTTTAAATAGTCATTTTCTAGCTTTTGAATATTGTTTTTATTTAAGTTTTGCAGCGTTTGTCCGCCTTGAAATAAGTCATTTCCCCCAATGGTGATCAGCACGGTATCTGCCGACTTAATCTGCCGCTGAATTTGCTGCTGCTTTACTTGACTTGCCAGCTGCGAAGACGTTTGACCTTTTATACCAAAGTTACTTAAGAGAATTTTCTTCTTCGTTTTTTCTTCAAGATTATCTTTTAAATACCCAACGTATCCTTTTCCCGCTGCGTCTCCTGTTCCTCTTGTCAGGGAATCTCCTAAAGCGACAATCGTATAATTCTTGGTGCTTTTGTTACTGCTGCTTGTTTCTTGCTTTGGCTTTGGCATTTCTTTTACAGTAGCTTTTGAGGCGCTAACATAATCATAAATAGACATTCCAAGCCCCGCTGCAAACAGCAGACACGAAATAATCGAAATAAAGGATACAATCCATACCCACTTTCCTTTCGCTTTCACTGCCTGCACTCCTTTTCGTCTTTTTAGTTATCTTTTTTTAGAGCTTCAACTGTTTTTAGTAAAGCGGACCAGTCTAAATGACCCCAGCCATTTTCGATTCCTTGTTCATAATGACCTTTAACAAGCTCTCCTAACGGAAGCGGAGCGGACACTTTTTTGGCTGCATCAATAGCCAGGTTTACATCCTTTAGTCCAAGCTCCAGCTTGAACCCGGCGGGATCAAAGTCTCTTTTAGCAATTAAATTGCCGTAATTTTTATACACAGGAGATGCAAATAAGCTATTAACCACTTCAAGAAACTGCTCCGCTTGCATGCCATACTGCTCTACCATGACTACTGCTTCAGAAACAGCTTCTAACATCGATACTAATAAAAAATTATTGCCAAGCTTAGCTACATTTGATAAGTAAGGCTCGTCTCCTACAGTGAAAATAGTTTGACCAATCGCTTCAAGCAGCGGCCAAACGTGCTCTCTTGCTTCTTTATTACCTGCAACTATTACTTTGAGAGCCGCAGCAGCTGCTGCGTCGGGGCGACCTAAAACAGTCGCTGCAACAAAATGCTGTCCTGATGCAGCATGTGCGCTTGTTAATTTTTCGGATAAATCTACGCTAATAGTACTCACAGAAACGTGAATACCGCCTTTTTGAAGGCCTGCAAGTATACCGTCTTGTGACATGGTTACTTCTTCTAAAGCCTCGTCATTTGAAAGAATTGTAAAGACAAGATTTGCTTCTTGTGCTGCTTGAGCAGGTGTCTCCACAATCTTTGCTCCTTTTTTCACAAGACTTTCCGCCTTCGCAGCAGTCCGGTTATAAATCACAAGTTCATGACCCGCTTTTATCATATTTTCCGCCATCGGTAATCCCATATTTCCTAAACCAATTAAACCCACTTTCATCTTTACCACTCCATTTCAGCACTCAGTATGTACATTTATACTTGTTTTCTACCTTTAGAAAAACCATATTTTCATTATTATATAACTACAGGAAAAGCGAATACAAAGAATAGCCTTTCTAAAATGTTCAAAATGTGACATTTTTTAGACGTGTCTTATGAAAAACTTGTCAAAAAAACACGGATACTTTTTAAATAAAGCGCTTGCAAGCATAGGAAATTTCTGCTAAGATATAAGAGAATTATTTTTGTTCGGTGGGGATGTATGAGTATTGTCACTTTTCGTCTTTAGATTTGAGCAAGAATAGTACCACAATGTGCGAGTCCGCACGAGGAGGCAACAATTATGGAACAAGGTAAAGTAAAATGGTTTAACGCAGAAAAAGGTTTTGGATTCATCGAGCGCGAAGGTGGAGACGATGTATTCGTACACTTCTCAGCAATCCAAAGCGAAGGCTTCAAATCTTTAGACGAAGGTCAAGCTGTAACATTTGACGTAGAACAAGGTCAACGCGGGCCTCAAGCTGCTAACGTTCAAAAAGCATAAGAAACACAACATATCAAAAACAGATCCTTTAAAGGATCTGTTTTTTTGTGTACAAACATAAAAAAGCCCTGTTTTTCAACAGGGCCAGTCGGTACAAATACAGAAGTAAAGTTAATGGTACTCTTAGTATAGCACAAGATCATAACAATCTATACGAAATAATAAAATAAAACTTTCATCCGGTACGTTTACCTATGTTTATAGCTATTCCAGACTCTCTAGGGCGTTCGCAAATCGTTTGATTCCTTCTCGAATAACCTCTTCTTCCCCTCTGCCAAACGTAAAGCGAATAGCTCCGCTTTGAGAACTCAGCACGCTTCCTGGTACAAAAGCCACACCTCTCTTAAGCGATTCTTCCAATAGACGATAGTCATCGACCGGCTGATTCACTTTGCACCATAAGTGAATTCCGCCTTGAGGTGAATCAAAAGATACTTTTGATCCGAGCAATTCGTTCAGACTCGACGACAGGGCATACTCTTGCTTTTTGAGCTCTTGTCTAAGCTTTTCAATATGCGAAGAAAACGTAGGAGAATCTAAGAATTGATAAGCAATCCACTGCGGAAAGATGCTGTGACCAAAGTCAATTTGCTGCTTAGCGTCTGCCAGGCGCTGAATCACTTGCTCTGGCCCTACTATCCAGCCAATTCGAAGACCCGATGCCACGATTTTAGAAAGCGAACTGATATAGAGGACATTTCCGTTCTCGTCCATCGATTTCAGCGTTTGATGTACATTTCCGTCAAATGCCGTGAGTGAATAAGGATCATCTTCAATAAGCGGAATGCCGTATTCTGAAGACAGCTCTAAAAACCGCTTTCGGCGTGCTTCTGATAACACAATACCGGTCGGGTTTTGATAATACGGATTTAAAAAAACCATACGAATACGATGCTTTTTATGTAATTCTACTAAGTCCTCCGGGTTGGCTCCATTTTTATCTACAGGCAGCAAAAACGTTCGTAAACCTGCTGATTGAAAAAGCGGCAGTGAATAGCTATAGGACGGATCTTCAATCGCTACTGCATCTCCTGGTTTTAACAAACACTGAACAATCAAATGAAGTGCTTGCTGTGCACCTGATGTAATTAAAATGGAATTAGCATCGGTGGAGATTTTTCGGTACTCATGAACATGAGCAGCAATAGCGTCACGCAGACGTTCATTGCCGTGAGGATGATCATAGCCTAAATGCTCATTAAACGGCATGCCCGCTAATATTCGCTGAAAATCTTCACTTGGAAATAAGCTAGGAGCTAATTCTCCGCTGGCTAAGTTTACAAAATCTGTTCGCAAAGCTTCGCTTCTTATTCGCTGTACGAGCGGTAAATTAGGCAAAAATGAACCGTCTTCTACATATCTCCCCCAGTTTGGAATACGTTTACGGGAAATCCCCCAGATGCTCGAACTAACTCGCGTGCCGCTTCCTTTTTTACGTTCTACGATTCCAAGTGCCTGCAGTTCTTCATAAGCAACTACTACCGTGCTTCTGTTCACGTTTAGCTCAGCAGCAAGCGTTCGTTCTGATGGCAGCATAGAATCCGGCGGAAACGCTCCCGATGAAATACAGCTTTCAATATATTCTGCAATTTGTTTATAAATCGCTTTTTTGCTAGCGCGATCTGGTCTCCAGTTCATGCGGCTTCAGTCCTTACATTTAAACTTTCTTATTAGTAGTTTATCCTTTATCTCTCTTATCTTAAAGCAGTTTTATAAAAAAAGGCCATCCAATTCGGTGTTTTTTTGCTCATCCACTTTACAAAATAAATATAATATCACCTCTTTTCATTTGCCAGCATTTAAGTTTACATAATAATTTTATAGTTAATTAAAATACATTCACCATTCCAACAAAAAAATCCAAACGAAGTTGATTCTCCATTAAGAGCTTCAATTCATCGTTCAGATCTTTAAATACTTTCGTCATAGCCTCTTTTTTATAGAGGCGGTAAATCTAGCTTGCCTTCTTGAAACAATTCTTTCACCATATGCTTGGCATAACCCGTTGCTTGTCCTAGCGTAATCTTAGCTGGCATAGGCGCTTCGTTTGCATCAACGATTACATCGATAATACACGGCTTGTTTTGCCTAACAGCACTTTCAAAAGCCGGCAGCAGCTCTTCTTCTTTTTCTACTCGGTAGCCAACACCTCCGCAAATATCTGCATACCTAGCAAAATTGGGATTTGTTAAGTCTGTGCCGAATTCAGCATTTCCCATTACTTCTTGTTCAAATTTAATCATACCGATTTTATGGTTATTAAATAGCACCACAACTAGCGGAAGATTGTATTTAACAGCTGTAATAAAATCTGCCATCGTCATCGCAAAGCCGCCGTCTCCACAGACCGCAAACACCTGCTTCTCGGGATAAGCAATTTTTGCAGCAAGTGCGCCCGGCAGCCCGCATCCAAGAGTCGCTAGCCAGCTTGAAATCACAAACTGCTGATTTGTCATACGAAAATGACGCGCCATCCATACTGTGACGTTTCCTACATCTACGGACAAGACCGCGTTATCAGCCGCTACGTGCTGAAGCGCTCGAATCACTCGCTGTGGCTTGATAGGTAGACTTTCTTTTGCTTCTTGGGTATCAAGCTGACTCCACCACTTTTTCATACGTTCTTGACTTTGCTCTAAAAACTGGCGATGCTCTGAACGGCCAAGTTTTTCTAAGAACCACTGAACCGTTGTTTTTGCTTCTCCTGCAAGCCCTGCATCTACAGGATATCTTTTGCCAATTTGTGCAGGATCAATATCAATATGAATCGTTTTCGCATGGTCTGGCAAAAAGCCTGTAAACGGATAGGACGTTCCAATCATGATGAGCGTATCCGCTTCTTGCATCGCTTCATACGCTGGCTTTGTACCGATTAATCCAAGTCCTCCGAGACAATATGGATGTTCATCCGGTATTGCGCCTTTTCCAGGAAGCGTAAGAACAATAGGTGCTGCGATTTTTTCTGCAAACGCAAGCAGTTCTTCTCTCATTTCATGTGTGCCTCGACCAGCTAAAATAACCGGACTTTCTGCTTTACCAATCAAATCTTTTGCTTTTTCAAGGTCTTCTCTGTGAGGAAAGACGTCTTGTTTAACGATTATGCTTGATGTTTCTCGTGCTTCTGATCCGACTTCAAAACGAGGGATATCATCGGGAATAGTTAACACAGCCACACCTTTTTTAGCATAAGCTGTTCGAATTGCTTGATTAACAACAGTGGGAAGCTGTTCAGCGGACATGATTCGCTGATTATATACAGCCACGTCATCGAACATTCGCTCTAAATTAATTTCTTGAAACGCATCGCTTCCGATGAGATCGGACTCTACTTGCCCTGTAAGTGCTAACACGGGAGCTTTGTCTAACTTTGCATCATACAAACCATTCAGTAAATGAATCGCTCCCGGTCCGGCAATAGCCGTGCATACACCGATTTTACCGGTTAGCTTTGCATATGCAGCCGCTGCGAGAGCTCCCGCTTCTTCATGCCTCACTTGAATAAATTTAATTTTATCCTGGGCTTTGCGAAGCGGTTCAATAATTGAATTAATGGAGTCTCCTGGCATGCCGTAAATATGATCAACGCCCCATTCAATTAACAGTTCAATCAGTTTTTCCCCTGCTTTTTGTTTAAACATATGACTGACCCCTTTCTTCTTATATATAGAGATAGTGTGACCTGATACGCTCTTTCTTACTTATTTTCACTCGTATAATTTTCGTTTTCTTTCATTAAATGAATGAACCACTTTCGTTAAATTTTCTTCATTCCTTGCAATTATCATTAACTTTTGCTATTCTATAAGAAGAATTATTTTTGTTCGGCAACAATCGATAGGTGAATACTTTCGTCTTAAAGATTTTGATCATGAGCAAGGATAGTAATACAATGTGTGCATAGCACACGAGGAGGCAACATTCATGGAAAAAGGTACAGTAAAATGGTTTAACGCAGAAAAAGGTTTCGGATTTATCGAGCGCGAAAACGGCGACGATGTATTCGTACATTTCTCAGCAATCCAAAGCGAAGGATTCAAATCTTTAGACGAAGGTCAAGCTGTAACATTCGACGTTGAAGAAGGTCAACGCGGACCTCAAGCTGCTAACGTTCAAAAAGCATAAGTAGAAAAAGACTCTGATTTCAGAGTCTTTTTTTTATGTAGAACCACGCATAAAACCTTTTTAACGTGCAGTTTGTACACGTTATTATAAATAATAAACTAAAAAAGTCTCTTCATCCCGAAGAGACTTTTTGTGGAAGAAATAGTTGAAGAAATAAAGTGTGGATGTTGCGTCGTCATCATTTTTTAATAATTAGCACCAGCCGCCGCCGAAGCAAGAAGCGCCGATGATGATTAATAAGATGAAAAGTACAATGATTAAAGCGAAACCGCCGCCGCAGCCACCGCCGCCATAACCACAACCGTATCCGTAACCTCCGTAGTATCCCATGTGTTTCACCTCCATTTGCTATACTTTAAGATATGTGGATTTAGTTAAATTGCTCCTAATAATTCCATAGAACTTTTGAAAATGTTTGTCATACACTAAAAATACTGCGTTTTTCAAA
The DNA here is from genome assembly GCF_055710015.1 of Priestia sp. VA7. Taxonomy (NCBI): domain Bacteria; kingdom Bacillati; phylum Bacillota; class Bacilli; order Caryophanales; family Bacillaceae; genus Priestia; species Priestia sp. VA7. The sequence goes on along the minus strand of NZ_JBVQPN010000003.1, from coordinate 749,011 downwards.
CATGCCCCATAAAGAGATAAAGCATTTGATTTTATGGGCATTTACTCCTCTTTTCTTTATCTTTTAAAAATGTAATCGCTCCCTTTTTCATGAATGTACACCGTGCTGAATACCTTTAGTTATGTACACTCACACGGGAGGGATTTAATATGTTAACACTCGAAATTTCAAAGCAAATCGTTAAAAACGTCTACCCTATTGTCTTATCGAATCGAAGTAAAATCTTTCAAGAGGAAGTGAGCGTCGCCGCTTTGCAAGACTACTTTGGTCTTGATCATGCCTTTAGCGTGTATGCAGCTGCCACCATTATTTATCATCTAGAAGCCGACGGGTATGTATCCAAACCTCTGAAGCGCAATGAATACAAACGAATTTTGCTTAAATAAAAACAAGCATCCCCGCAAGGATGCTTGTCTTATTTATAGCTATACCTGTCGAATAACTGCTCGACTCTTTTATGGTAATCGGCAAGGTAGTCAGAAAGCTCAGTTTTACTCAATTTATTTGCCTGTTCCTCAAATAGTGACAGCAGCGAAATTTTAATCATTGCCATTTCCGTTTCCGAGCGATTTTCATTTCGCAAATCTTTTCTTAAATTCCACAGGCTTTGCTCCATTTCATGCTTCAATTGTTCTAGTGAGTGTGGTTCTTCAGATCCGGCACGAATATCTTTTTTAAATCCACTCATCTTATCACTCCTCGCATTTGCACCTGCTAGATAGTATCTAATGTATACTATACCATAAATAACTATACGAGGCTTAAGCATGCCTTTTAAGCAATTGGTCACAAAATAAAAAACATCTCGTTGGATGTCTTTAACGTTACCTTTTATCTTACTTCGTCTTCTTCACCTTTTACATATTTAAAAAATGAATCAATCATTTCGTTTAAAAAATCATTGCGATCTTCAAAATTCATAATTTCTAAAAATTCCACAATATCCTTATCTAAACTAATAGAAGCGGGAACATAAGCAGCCGCTTCCCTTCTTTGCGGGAATGGAATCACATTATTTTTCTTCTTCATAAAACACCGTCCTTTTTCTGTGCTTTACTAGTGTAAGCTTTCAAGGAACGATTTGCAAGTCCCTCTGATGTAAAATTTTATATAAATATTCTTCTGAAAAGACAGGGTATATCTTTAGCTGCTCAAGTAGGACCATTTGACATTAGCTTTTCATATTCTGGCGTCATATTAATAATTCGCTGCTGTTTTCTCTTTTCCTTTTGGCATCTTTTAGCAAATTTAAACACAAATATTTTAAAAGAGGTTTTTATTTCCTTGGTATAGGCTAAAGAAAGGAAACAACATTTTTATATGGAGGGGTTATAAATGATTGCATTAACTGGAAAAGTTGCGCTTGTGACGGGAGCGGCGTCTGGAATTGGACGTGCTTCAGCCATTACACTAGCTGAACAAGGAGCGCGCGTTGCTCTTTTAGATTTAGACGAAGAAAAATTACAAGAAGTAAAAGAGACCATCATGTCGAGCGGCGGAGAGTGTATAGCCATTAAAACAGACGTATCTGACTCTGAAAGTATAAAAGAGAGTATCGAAACGATCAGCAGCTTATGGAGTCAATTACATATTATTTCTATTAACGCAGGCATCAACGGTACGTTCTCTTCTATTGAAGAACTGTCACCAGAAGATTGGACAAAAACGATTGATACAAATTTAACAAGTACTTTTTTAACTGTGAAGCATTCTATTCCTTATTTGAAAGCTCAGGGAGGAAGCATTATTATTACTAGCTCAATTAACGGCAACCGTACATTTTCAAATATCGGCATGAGCGCATACAGTTCCTCAAAGGCTGGCCAAATGGCGTTCGGCAAAATGGCAGCTCTTGAACTTTCTACATACGGGATACGGGTAAACGTCATTTGTCCAGGAGCAGTTGATACAAATATTGAAAGCAATACATTCCGTCAAGAAGACAAATTAAAAGAAGTAGCGATTCCAATTGAATATCCAAATGGCAATCAACCGCTTGCTAAACGCTCAGCTAAGCCCGAAGAAGTAGCAGATTTAATCTTCTTTTTAGCTTCTGACGCGTCCAAACATATTACCGGAAGTGAAATGTTTATTGACGGCGGAGAATCGCTGCTGTAACGTACAAGCCCCTGCATCAACGTGAGGGGCTTGTTTTTTTACTTTTATGAACAACATCTACTCCGCCCGAAGCAGATATAATGCTGCCTGTAATCATATCTGAGTTTTCATCGGAAAGAAACTCAATAATACGCGCAATGTCTTCTCCTGTCCCTGATCGGCCCACTGGCGTTTCCTTATCTTCTAGTAATCTTGCTTTTATAATATCACTTTCTTTCATGTCTCCTACAATATCTCTGGGACAGACCATATTGGCCGTAATCCCGTATTCGGCTACTTCTAGAGCAAGCGATTTGGTCAGAGAAGCTAGCCCTGACTTAGCGGCACTAAAAGCCGCGCGGTACATCCATCCAGGGGTGTGCTCTACATCTTGAAAACCGTATGTAATAACCCTTCCAAACTGCTGCTTTTTCATAATAGGAACAACCGCTTTTACAAAATGAAAAACGGAGCTTAAATTCCCTTCCAGCATTTCATACCATTCACTGTTTGTGTACTCTATTAATTTTTTTCTTTCAAATACATACGGACCTGCATTATTAATTAAAATATCAATACGTCCGAATCGCTCCATAGCCTGCGCAACGACGTGTTCAATATCTGCTTTATTCGTTATATCTCCTTCTACAAACTGTACGTTGTCTTTATATTGATGCCATTCTTCTTGCAGTTCTCGTACTTTATTTTTATCACTGCGAAAATGGACGGTAACAGAATACTGCTTTTTTAAAAACTGTTCTGTTACCTTCTTGCCAATACCTTTATGACCCGCTGTAATCAATGCATGTTTCATCTTCCTTCACCTCTTTCACTCTACTTATCTACTATATATATTAGACAGCTCCTTAGTTTCTCCTTTACTAACAAAAAAAAGCCCTTGACTAAAGGGCCTTTCTTTTACGGTCTTAACAAAATTTTCCCTGTACTTTTCCGGCTTTCAAGCAGCTCATGTGCTTTTGCTCCGTCTTTTAAGTCAAACACCACGGGATCGGTTAGCACAAGCTGCCCTTTACTAATCCACTCAAACAGCTGCTGTGAACGTACTTTGCGTTCTTCATGTGACACAAGCACGTTCCATAAGTCTCCGCCTGTAAGCGTTTTAGAGGTATCCATCAGCATACGCGGGTCGACCGGGGCCGGATCGCCTCCTGCCATTCCGTAAAATACCACGGTTCCGCTTGTTTTTACGGCTTCAAAGCTTTTTTCTAGCGTAACTCCTACAGATTCATAGGCAACATCTGCGCCTCGCTTCGTTACTTCTTTCACTTGTTCCACCCAGTTATCTTCGTATAAAAAGACATAGTCAGCGCCTGCTTGAGCCGCTGCTTTTGCTTTTTCAGAAGATGACGTTAAGCCAATGACCTGTCCGCCTAATAGCTTAGCAATTTGAACTAAAAGCTGACCTACGCCTCCAGCAGCTGCGTGAACAAGTACATAATCGCCGGGCTGAATACTGTAGCTGTCTTGCGTTAAATAGTGCGCCGTTAACCCTTGTAAAAGCACAGAAGCAGCTGCATCAAACGAAATATCGTCAGGTACGGCAATGATTTTATCTTGTGGCACGGCAACAAGCTCTGCATTTGCAAAAGGAACGTCAGCAAACGCAATACGGTCTCCTACGTTAACGTGACTTACTTTTGCTCCTACTTCTTCTACCACACCTGCTCCTTCATATCCTAAAATATACGGAGGTGTACCCGTTAAGTGATAGTTCCCTTTTCTTCGGTACACATCAGCAAAATTAAGTCCAATTGCTTTTGTTCTTACTAGCACGTCTGTTGGACCAATAGAGGGGTTCGATATATCTTGATAGTGAAGAACGTCAGGTCCTCCAAATCTTTCAAATACTAATGCTTTCATAGATAAGTTACCTCGTTTTCTTTATGTATTCCCTTTCATCGTAATTCAACGAGATAACAAACACAAGTTTCTTACTCAGCAAAAAACGCTTTGTCTCATGAGGAGACAAAGCGTTTTTTCAATTTGTTTGCGCTACAGCTTCTCGCATTGTTCCATTTTTTTGATAAGACATATGAAAAGAAAAGGCTTTTTCAAGAACGTGCGGTGTTTGTCCGCCTCGCGGGAGCGCTTCTTCGTAATACGCCATAAGCTGGTCGCGGTACATTGGGTGGGCACAATTTTCAATGATGCATTTTGCCCGTTCTCTTGGAGCGAGTCCGCGCAGGTCTGCGTATCCTTGCTCTGTTACAATCACATCCACATCGTGTTCCGTATGATCAACGTGCGAAACAAACGGCACTATGCTTGAAATATCGCCGTTTTTTGCAATGGATTTTGTTACAAAAATACCAAGGCGCGCATTTCGGGCAAAATCTCCTGAGCCTCCGATTCCGTTCATCATTTTTGTTCCCATCACATGCGTGGAATTGACGTTTCCGTAAATGTCTAGCTCTAGGGCAGTGTTAATAGAAATCAGTCCTAAGCGACGAATGATTTCGGGATGGTTTGAAATTTCCTGCGGGCGAAGAATGAGCTTATTTCGATAGGCTTCAAAATTAGAGAAAACTTGTTCCATTTTATCTGCTGAAAGCGTAATTGAGCAGCAGGAAGCAAACGTAACTTTTCCTGCGTCAAATAAATCAAACACGGCATCCTGCAATACTTCTGAATACACCTCTAAATCATGAAACTCTGAATCTAACAAACCGTGGAAAACGGCATTTGCCACAGATCCAATTCCAGATTGTAAAGGAGCAAGCGATTCAGTTAATCGCCCTTCTTTAATTTCTTGGCGTAAAAATGAAATCAAATTTTGAGCCATTACAACCGTTTCTTCGTCAGGTGCTACAATCGTAGACGGTGAATCTAGCTGATTTGTAAATACAATACCCTTTACTTTATCTAAATCAATTGGTATGCCTAACGAACCAATACGATCATCAGATTTTTTCAAAGGAATTGCATCTCGCTGTCCTTGAACGCCCGGATCATACAGATCGTGAATACCTTCTAACAGCTCTGGCTGCGCTGTGTTAATTTCAATAATAATAGATTTTGCATGCTCGGCAAACACCATTGAATTGCCAATTGACGTTGTTGGAATCATCATTCCGTCACCTGTGATAGAAACCGCTTCCAAAATAGCGAAATCTATTGAATCTAACACGCCTGAACGTACCCATTCAGAAGTATGCGATAAATGCTGATCAATAAACTGAAATTCACCTTCATTAATTTTTTTACGCATGGTAGGGTCCGCCTGAAAGGGCAAGCGTTTATTTAACATGCCTTTTTCTGCAAATAGCTTATCCACATCTGACCCAAGTGAAGCACCGGTATACACGCTTACTTTTATCGGTTCTGTTTCCGCTCGTTTCGCTAGCGCAAACGGTACAGCTTTGACATCCCCCGCGCGTGTAAAACCGCTTAGACCAAGGGTCATTCCATCTTGAATCCAAGATGCTGCTTCTTCAGCAGAGACAATGCGATTCTGTAGTGCTTCATGCTTAATTCGACTGCAAACGTTTTCCATTCTGTTCACTCCTTGTTTTTGCTCTTTTTTACCATTTTACTGTAAAGCAAGCGTCTACAAGAGTTTTTGGAATGAAATGGACAAAAATAGCGATAAAACAGCATATTTGATGATAATTAAGCAAAATGACGGTTAAAACCCAAGGAGTTTTCGAAAATAGCTGGCGTACGACTGACTGACCGGAATTTTTTCTCCGCTGCTCATTACTAGTAAAAAAGTTGAATGTGTATCAGGATAAATTTCTTGAATTTGCGTCACATTGACGATAAAGGAACGATGACAGCGCACAAACTCTTCTTTTGGAAGCACATAATCAAATTCATTTAACGTGTATTTATGCGTACCCGTATACTTCTGTGTGTACACATATGTTTTTCGGTCACGCGCTTCTACGTAGATAATTTTTGAGAAAGGAACCGGTATCCATCCCTCGTTCACCTTTAACGTCACAACTGACTTTCCGCTCGTTAACGCAGGAAAAATCGCCGTCACGCACCCTTGAACCTCTCCTTCGTCTAAGAAAGGCACGGCCATGCCGTAGTAAGGCGTGCCAAACACGTCTCGGTGAATAAATTCTGATACTTTTTGCTTTCGTTCTAATGCTTTATATGTAATCGTTCCTTTTTTAATTTGATCTCCAGGGCTGATTTTTAAATTAATTCGTTTACTTGCCCGGTAATACACGTACGTTTCTAGATCTGAAACGGCAATCGACGCTTCATCAGAGAACAATTCGCTGATAACGTCTAATAATGCTGAAGCTTTAAATGGTTTCATCTTTTCACCTTCTTTTGTCTAGTCAAACACGCTGCTTCTTTATTGTAGCGCAAAAGCAAAAGCTAGTGGGAAAGAAGCATGGAATTTATCTTTTCAACTGCATAAAATTTCTATTTTTTCACAACATAAAACAATGAAATGAAGGAAGGGTGAAATGTATGGGCTATGCTGAATCGACGTTTCGAATCGCCTGTTCATTTTTTGTGCTGCTTCTTTTAACGCGGCTCATGGGAAAAACAGAAATCAGCCAGCTAAATGTGTTTACGTTTATTACGGCGATTACGATTGGTAATATTGCTTCTTCCCTCTCCACTGATAAGCGAGTAGAGATTGATAAAGGAGTTTATTCACTGCTAGGATGGACATTTTTAACGATCGCTATGGGCTATCTTGGAATGAAATCGAAAAAAGCGCGGCATCTTATTACCGGTGAGCCTAAAATTGTGATTAAGCAAGGGAAAGTGATGGAAAAGGCATTAAAACAAGTCCGGCTAGATATTGAATCTCTTTTAGGCATGCTGAGGCAGCAAAACGTATTTTCCATAAAAGATGTAGAATACGCCATATTAGAAATCAACGGAAACCTCTCTGTTATGCAAAAACAAGATAAAAAGCCGAACTCGTGGTCAAAAACGCTTTTATTTCCCACTTCAACGGGCGTTATTTACGATGGAAAAGCGAATGAAGATGCCTTGAAGGACCTGCATGTAGATAATAATTGGCTGCATAAACAGCTAGAAAAAGCGGAAGTTAACTCAATTGATGACGTCTTTTACGCTGAGGTCCAGTCCGACGGATCGCTTTACATTGACTATAAAAAAGACAAATTTAACTCATAAAAAAATCCGTACCAAAAGGCACGGATTTTTTATTAGCTTGCTTTTTTCACACGATTTGTAATGGTATCTTCTTTTGGTGATGTTTTACGAATAAAGAAGGCTAAAACAAACGCTATCACACTTAAAATCGTTGCAATCATAAACGCATCGTTAATACCCATTGCCGTACCTTGATTCACAGCTTCAGCCATACTGCCTTTATCTGCCGGCAAAATTTGCTGATTCGTTACGATGTTTTTCACGTGTTTTTCACCTTGATTCATCATAATAGATACAAAGAACGCCATTCCTACAGCTCCAGCAACCATTCGCAGCGTATTAACCATCGCTGTGCCGTATTTATTTAAGCTAAGCGCAAGCTCATTTAATCCTGCTGTAAATATTGGCATCATGAGCAGCGACATACCAAACATACGAACAGTATAAACAATCATTACATACATAAATGTTGTTGTTGTTTCAAGTTTTGTTAGTTCATATGTTGTCACAACGGTAATCGCTAAACCAATAACAGCAAGCCATCTTGCTCCAAACTTATCAAACAGACGTCCTGTAATCGGAGACATAATCCCCATTACAATTCCCCCTGGCAGTAACAGCAAGCCTGAAAGAAACGGTGAAAAACCGCGTACGTTTTGCATATAAATCGGCATTAAAATCATACCTGAAAACATTGCCATTGTCACAATCACGTTAATGATTGTTGTTAAAGTGAACATACGGTAACGGAAAATACGGAATTCAAGAAGCGGCTGATCGATTTTTAACTGACGGAAAATAAAGAACAGAATTGAAATACCGCCTACAATGAACATAGCTAATACTTCAGTGCTGGTCCAGCCCTTTGTACCGCCCGTAGCGAACGCATAAAGCAAGCCGCCAAATCCAATTGTTGACAAAATAACGCCAAGCACATCTAGCTTAGGTCGGCTTGTTTCCGTCACGTTTTTCACTAAAATAATAGCCGCAATTACGTTAATGAGTGCAATTGGAAACATCATAAAGAATAAAACGCGCCATGAGTAGTGCTCAACTATTAAACCAGAAAGCGTCGGCCCTACTGCCGGTGCGAAGTTCATCGCTACACCAAAAATCCCCATCGCAAAGCCGCGTCGGTCAGGCGGGAATAATGTAAAGATAACGTTGGTAATTAACGGAAATAAAATCCCTGCTCCTGCTGCTTGCACGACGCGTCCCACTAAAATAACGGAAAATGTCGGTGCAATACCGCAAAGCAGTGTTCCTACTGTAAACAGCCCCATTGCTGTAATATACAGCTGCCTTGTAGTAAATCGATTCATTAAAAATGCTGTAATTGGAATAACAATTCCGTTTACTAACATAAAGATGGTTGTTAACCAGTTACCCGTAGCCGCCGTTACATGGAAATGATCCATCATTTGCGGAAGCGCAATGTTAATCAGCGTTTGATTTAAAAAAGCGACGAGCGCTCCCATTATCATTACGCCAAAAATAGACCGAGTTCGGGCTTGATCGGACTGTTGTGTTTGTGTATTCATTTTAACAAGACCTTTCCCTTTAAAATTATCTGTATGTAAATCTTCAGATGACAAACAGGTTAAGAATATAGTTTATGTGTTCATTCTATTAATTTATGTTACGAATATTTAATGAACTTAATTATATACCGGATAAATATATCTGTTTCCGAAATATTTGTCAACAAATATGATCATTTTCGTAAAACTTTTCCATCAGTATATATAAAGTAGTATACCCTTTCATCAGTATATATAAAGTAGTATACCCTTTCATCAGTATATATAAAGTAGTATACCCTTTAATGAAGAAAAAAATGAGAGCCCTTCAACGAAGGCTCTCATTTCCTTAAGAAATACTTATTTTAAGATTTGAACTTTTACTGTTTTTCTTCCCCATTTTAACGCTTCTTTTTGAGAAGGAAGAAGAACGTCAATTTTATTTCCTTTAATTGCACCGCCCGTATCAGCTGCAATTGCCATGCCGTAACCTTCTACGTATACTTTTGAACCAAGCTTAATCACTTTTGGATCGACAGAAATCACTTTTTGATTTGGATTCTTTTTCAAGTCAATTCCAATCGCTGTTTTTCCGCTGCAGCCTTTGCAGTTCGCTGTGTACGCTGTTGCTGTTACTTTAAATTCTTTCACAACGTTTGAAGACTTCGCAGGCGCTGCTTTAGCAGGCGTGCTTGATTTTGTTTGAGATACTTTTAATACTTGTTTCGGATGAATGCTGTCTGACTTTAAGTTATTCCACTGTTTCAGCTGACTAACCGATACTTTATATGTCTTTGCAATTTTGTATAGCGAATCTCCGCTTTTTACTGTATATGTATTTGTTGCAGCTGATGCACCACTTGCCACTCCGAACAGTGACATTAGAACTAAACTGAACGTAATCATTGTCTTTTTCATGTAATTGATTTCCCCTTTATCTACCAATACATAAAAAATAACACATGAATATTACAGTTATATTTCAGTAACATGTCAATAGTTTGATAGTTTAGTTACAGTAAAAATAAAGATTCTTCCTTTTAAACTAGTAAATTAATCACCTTTACTCTTCAAAAAACATACATATTTAGGTATATGACGGTGCTTTTACACACATTTATAATGGATTATTTCATTTGTAACATTTCACTGGTTCTAGAGGCTTATATTTTATTTTATATTGGTTATTTAGAACATAGTTTATTTAAAATTAATAAATGCGTTAAAGGAGCTTAATATAAATCACTTTTTACACCGTTGGTTGGAGAGCAAGACTTCGCTTTCCACTGGAGTCTTGCTCTTCAACCAACAGCTAGAAGCGCATACATATATGGCCGCCATAACAATAAAAAATCCGAACGAGTTGGATTCTCTATCAAGAATCTCAATTCATCGTTCGGATTTTTCTTCCACTAAAATACTTTTATCATAGCCTTTTTATTTGAAATTAAGATGCCTGCATTACTTGTTAATATGGCTGCCACTGAAGCATTTTAGCTGCCTCGAACCTTTTTTCTACATTTGGCCAGTAAACTATTTTCCACCAATTATCAACGTACGGATCACGTTCATTTTTGTACTGCAAATAATAGGCGTGTTCCCATACGTCTAATACGAGCAGCGGAATCGTATCCCACTGCGTGAGAAGCTGATGGCGCTCTGCTTGCAGAACTTCAAGCTTTCGCGAACGCGGCGACCATACTAAAATAGCCCAGCCCACACCTTCCACTTTTTTTGCAGCTTGAGAAAAGTGCATCATAAATTTCTCATAGCTGCCAAAGTCTTTTTGAAGCTGCTGCAGCAGCTGTCGTCTCGGCCTCCCTCCTCCTTCTGGACTCATAATTTCCCAAAAGATTGTATGCAAGTAATGACCTGAGCCATGAAAAGAAGCTTCCCGTTCCCAATGTTTTATGAGGTCAAAATTGTTTGTGTTACGGGCTTGCTGCAGCATGAGCTCTGCTTTATTTAATCCATCTACATAGCTTTGATGATGCTTGCTGTGATGAAGACGCATAATTTCCCGGTTAATATACGGTTCAAGAGCTGAATAGCTATAGCCAAGCGGCGGCAGCTCGTGCTGTCCTGGCGCTATCGATTCTCGCTCCCTGCCGTCGTCTCCGAGCCGCTCTTTTAAGACTTTATCAATATGCCGCACTGCATTATTGATTTCTTCTAACGTATATTCGTTGACATCTTCTTCACTTAAATATTCAAGAACGTCTTCTTGCGTGCGCGTTATATATGACGTTATATCTACTTCTGTAATGGCTTCTTCAAATACCGGATCACATACTTGTTCAAGCCAGGTCTGAACTTCCATCAAGTATCTTTTTCTCTCATCTTGATCGGCCATACTTTCCCTCCTTACACCTCATCTTCACTATCATATTCAAAAGAAAAAGCAACATAACTTCCTACTTGTATCTATTGAGTTAGAAAATTCGACATAAAAAAGGCAAGAGTTCCTTTAAGCTTGAACTCTTGCCTTTTTTATTATATTTTCTTTGCCATATTCACATAATCAATCGTTTCTTGCTTGCTAACAGCCGCGTGCTTCAGCTTTGGATTATAATAGAGCTCGACTTTTATATTATTGATTTCACAGTCATCTGGCATATCCTGCAAATCCGTTAAAAATGGCAGCAAGTGATTGTTCATATCGTATTCAAACGCCCCGTTTTGCAAGTAATACACCTTCGGCACATAGTTAATATGGCGAAAAAACTTCACTGCGTTAATTCGCTCACCGTATAAGGCTATCACTTCATCTTCTGTCAAGTTCGGATAAGATAAATTAAACACTTGCCGAACCGGCGTTTTCAGCCACTTGGTCAAGCAAGTCTGCGGATTGTTGACAAGCGCTTTTGCTCCTTTTACGTACCCCGCTAAAAACATCGACATAAAGCCGCCGCCTGATGATCCGTAAAACAGCACATTGGACGAATTCACGTGCACTTTTTTCATGAACTTTTCAATTAAAACGGCAATGTCTTTTAAATAAAAACGGTCGCTTGTCCCTTGTCCCCACGCAAGCGAAACCTTTCCTAAGTAAAGCGTAGGATCGTTATAATAAATAATGGAATCTTGGAATTCATTCATCCACGAATGGCGCTGAAAATAGGGAGGGCCTGCCGGCATTTCCTGACTCGCCCCTCCTCCTGAGCCAAACACAAGCAAATGAGAAGACTCTTTTTTTAATTTCACTAAAAACTCAAACAACACTCCGTTCCACTCGACCGCGACTAAAACGGGCCTATTAAACGGCAGCTGAAGTTCATCTAGCTTTTCATACGTACTAGTTATTTTTTCATATTGATCAAGCAACAGCCCTGCAACTCACTTTCCTTAAAATGATCTGTCGTATGCGTCTGACATTGATCATGGCTCTATAAAAAAAGAACCTGTTACAGTGTATGAAAATCAGTGGACAAATGATTGTACATCTCATCAAAAAGAGGCCCTTACCACATTTCCGCCTAGGCTTCTGTCACGAAATACAACGCTTCACATACGATACAGCATCATAAAAAATTCAAGGATCGGAGCTGAAGACCGTTGTCAACGTCTTATATGGATTACAATAATCCAAACGTGCAATACTTTTCTGATGTGAATAAAAACAGACTTAACACGCGAAACGATCAAAATTACATTAACCGATTAGGTCGGGATGTGCTCAACACATTAGGAAATGTGTCGTTACTCGATATTTATTTAAGCAAAAGCCGCGTGGTCGAACCGCACTATCATCAAAATGCCGCTGAGCTTGTTTACTGTATTTCAGGCTCAGCCGTCGTTTCATTAATCAATCCGTTTAACAACGAAGTCACAAATATTCCGATTACTCCCGGTCAAGTAGCCAATATCCCTCAAGGCTGGTGGCACTGGGAGATTGCGTCTGAAGACAATACGCATTTACTTGCCATTTTTGACGCCCCTTACCCGGAATACATTTTTGGATCGGACATTTTAAATAAGACGCCTATTGAAGTCCTTGCTCACACGTATTGCTTAGACCCGGAGCAGCTAAAGAAAACGCTGGCTCCGTTAAAAAATCAAACCATCGTGATTGGACCAACGGACGAATGCGGAGAAAAAGAACAATATAAAAAGAAAAACCAAGGAGGCCCCGTTCACCACCAGACGCCTCCTTATACGTATCCTCTGCCTCAAAATTCTTATTACTCTCCTCAAAATCCCTATCACTATCGATATTGGTAAAGACAAAGAAACCCTGCTGCCAATGCAACGGGGTTTCTTAACGAATACATAACATTATTGTTCTTCTATATACGTGCTATGAAAGGCTGCTTCAATATATGCAACTTGGAAATGATAATGTCCAATTAAATATTTCACAATGTCCACCTGGTCGATTTTGCCGGGCTTATCGACCATCGCTTCTTTTACCATTTCTTCGAATGTACCTTGATCAAACTGTTCTTCATGGACAACAATTGTCTCAGAGTACATTTCGTCTTGTCCTTCTGAAATGCGATAGTAATACAATTTTTTCACCTCGATTTGTCTTAAGTGTATGTATACCCTTAACTACTCATTTTGAAACATTTTTTCAACGTTCTTTTTCCGCTTTACGATAGGCTGCGGCTTTTGCTTTTACAAGCAGCCTTGTAACCCAGTACGCCACTAACGTTATTCCTATATCAATAAGAAAAATATAAAACAAACTCATTCCTTTTTCTGAATCAATAAATTTAAAATGGTGTTCAAGAGGCGCCAGCCCAAATGAAAAAACAGCGCTCAGCAGAATCGTATACAGATAAAAATTCTTTTGCTGATTCGTACAATATTGATAAAGCAGCAGAAAGCCTACTGGCAAAATAGAAGCGGTAATATTCGTTGCGTTGGGAAGCAGCGGCGTTAAGAAAAACGTGTGCGTTAAATGACCGCTTCTCCCAAGTGCAATATCAATATATGCCCAGAGCATATGCACTGTGTAACCGAAGAAAAACACCTCAAAGATCCTCGTCCAATCTACGGTAAAATACAACAACACAAGAGGAAGAACGAGCGAAGCAAGTACCACCCAAAACTGCCAGTTTCCGAAATCTGAATACTGATGCCAATACGACGATAATAACTCCTGCAGCTTATCGCTTTGTTCATGTATGTTTCCCCAGTATCGTTCATAACTCACTGAAGTAACCTCCTATATAGAGTCTCTGCTTATGTATGTACGAATAAGCTTCATTTTATACAGAGAAACATGGAAAGCAGCCATTTATTGCTTGCCATCACCCAAATAGGTCACCGGGAATTCATGCTCAATGACTTTACTTGCTTTTCGATTAACAGCATACGCTTTTGCTGTTGGTCTTGAACTAACTGATACCGATAGCTTTTCATCTTTAAAATGCAGCGCGACTCCATCATCTACAGCATAGCCTTCTTTCATTTCTCCGCTTGCCATTAACTCATGATACGACGGTCTTCGATTGCTTTCTCCGTCGTAATGAGGACAGTTGCTGCCGGTTAAAAAACCTAAACAGTCGATTTTAGACAGGTTGTTGTTCATTGAATCAGTGACGCCTTCTTCAAACCAGCAAATCGAACCTGCGCTTATTCCTGCTAAGATTATTCCTTTTTTATAAGCTTCTTTTAGAATTGTATCAAGTCCCCACTCTTTCCATAAAGAAAGCATATTCCTGGTATTACCGCCGCCTACATACAAAATGTCGTGCTGCATCACATATGCTTCTAAATTCATAAAGTTTTGAGAAAACAGCGATAAATGAGATGGTGTGCATATCAATTTCTCAAACGCTTCATAAAACCTTTCTATATAATTATCCGCATCTCCGCTGGCTGTAGGGATAAAGCAGATTTTCGGCACATCTGTATGAGCTTGTGAAAGTATGTATTGATCCAGCAGCAAGTTATCCGGCTCCATCGAAAAACCTCCGCCGCCCATGGCTATAATTTGTCTCATTTCAATCATTCCTTTCAAAAAAGTGATATAGAAAATTTAAAATCATACTATTTCTCATAGATGACTTTCCGTATAATGGAAGAGTGAAAAAGGTGGTGCAAAGCTTTTGAAAATAGTACGAACACTTTTACTAATACTAGGCATTTTTATTATTTTATTTTGTATTTTTGGCTATATCGATTATAACGGTCAAAAAATGGAACTAGGAGCCAAACAAGAAAAACACATTCCTTCTTCCATTAACACTGACGGAGGTACCATTACGCTATCTGCTGTAAGCGAAAAGTACGATAAAACGCAGTTTGGCTTTTTTGTTATCCAAAACAATTCGACGCATACCTTAACGATTCCTTATGAAAATACGGCGGATCACTTAAAAGACGGAAAGTGGTACGAAGTTGTGCTAAACGGATTAGAGTTCCCTGATAAAACCGTCACGCTAAAGCCAGGGAAATCATTCAAACAAGATATCGCAACACCTAACTACAAGGTAGGAAAATACCGTTTTGTACAGCACTTTAAAGATGAAAACGGAAAAGAGTATGTGTTAGCGGCTCCTTTTGAAATCGTTTGGCCGAGTCTTAAGAACGTTCTCGGGCAGTTTGATTAAAGGTAAAAAAGCACTTACCCGCTACGAGGTAAGTGCTTTTTATCAGTTCTGATTTAAAACGCGAAGCGTAACTTGCTTTGTTCCGATTTTTACCGTCTCTCCGTTTTTAATAGTTTCTTTCACACTGAGACTGTGCAGCAAAAGATTTTCTTGAAGCAGCGTTTCAAACTTCGCGACGGCTTCCTTCACTTCTTCGTCTCCGCTAAGCTCTAAATTAATACGTAAATTCACGGGTAAATCCAGCTTTTTACGATAATCTTGAACCGCTCGAATTACTTCACGAGCGACTCCTTCCTGCACGAGTTCTTCCGTTAACGCCGTATCCAACACCGCAGTATACATGCCATTTGATGCCACTGCAAAACCTTCTTTTGGCACTTTTTCAACAAGTACGTCTTCCGTTTCAAGCGTTAGGTTCTCTCCTGAAGCAAGCGTAACACTTAGCTTGCCTTGTTCAACAAACTCTTTCCCTTTCTCTTCTGAAAGGTTTTTCAGCGCTTGGTTGACCTCATTCACTTGTTTTCCAAACTTTGGTCCAGCCTGTTTAAAATCCAGTTTTAATACGTATGAAACCAGTTTGTCGTCGTCTTGCTCCACGTTAAAGTTCTTTACATTAAGCTCATCTTTGATGACATCACGATATGCTTTCCACTCTACATCTTCTTCCGTTACCACAAGTGAAAGACTCTGCAAAGGCTGCTTTACTTTTAACGAATGCGTATTTCGGATGCTTCGGCCTAGTTCCACTACTTGAAGCACCGCTGCCATTTCTTTTTCCAGCTTTTCGTTCACTTTCGTTTGATCACATGCAGGATAGTCTGCTAAATGAACGCTTTTCCCTGTTAGATTTTCATGAACATCATCCGCAACAAACGGCGTAAACGGGGCTAATAGTTGACTTAATGTCACTAGTACTTCATGAAGCGTATCGTAAGCTGCTGCTTTTTCTCCGTCCATTCCTTCTGACCAAAAACGATCGCGAGAACGTCGCACATACCAGTTGCTTAGCTCTTCAATGAATACAGCGATTTCACGAGCCGCGCTTGTAAATCCGTAATCTTCAAGATGTACTGTTGCGCGCTTGACCGTGCTGTGCAAACGCGAAAGAATCCACTCATCCAATTTTGTTTTTTTTAATTCATACGTTTGCTCCGGATCATAGCCGTCAAGCTTAGCGTACAGCACGTAAAAGCCGTACACGTTCACAAGTGTATCAATGACTTTTGACTTTGCTTCTTGCACGACACGTTCTGAAAATTTCTTCGGATTCCAAGGTGCACTGTCTGCTAAAAGCGCCCATCTAAGCGCATCAGCACCAAATGTATGAATAAGATCAACAGGGTCTAGCGCATTTCCTTTACTTTTAGACATCTTTTGACCGTTTTCATCTAAGACGTGACCAAGAGACAAAACGCGCTTATACGGTGCTTTTCCTGTAAAGAGCGTTGAAACTGCCATCAAGCTGTAAAACCAGCCGCGCGTTTGATCAATTCCTTCTGCGATAACGTCTGCTGGAAACTGCTTTTGAAACAGTTCGCTGTTTTCAAACGGATAGTGATACTGTGCAAACGGCATCGACCCGCTGTCAAACCAAACGTCAATCACTTCCGGCGTTCGCTTCATTTCTCCGCTGCAGACCGGACACGTTAGCTGCACGTCATCTACATATGGCTTATGAAGTTCAATGCTGTCATCCACGGAATGAGACGCATGTTTCTGAAGCTCTTTGATGCTTTTTGGAGCTACTTGATGCTGACATTCTCCGCATTCCCATACGTTCAGCGGCGTTCCCCAGTAGCGCTTTCTGCTGATGTTCCAGTCCACCATATTTTCCAAAAAGTTGCCAAAGCGACCGTGCTTGATATGATCCGGGTACCACTTCACGCTTTCATTATTTTTCAAAAATTGTTCTTTTAACGCCGTCGTTTGGATAAACCAGCTTTCATTTGCGTAATAAAGAAGCGGCGAGTCACATCTCCAGCAAAACGGATAGCTGTGCTCATGCTTTTCTTTATGATACAGCACGTCTTGATTCGCTAAATAACGTACGATATCAACGTCGCAGTCTTTCACGAAACGTCCTTGAAACGGCGGCACTTCAGATGTGTACTGTCCTTTTTCATCCACAACGTTCACAAATGAAAAGCCGTTTTCTTTTACAACTCTGTAATCATCTTCCCCGTAAGCAGGTGCTAAATGAACAACGCCCGTTCCGCTTTGGTCCGTTACATAATCAGCCGTTACCACTTCATGCCCTTTTTCCACTTTCACAAAATTAAACGGCGGCTCATACGACATTCCTTTTAACTGATTTCCTTTATGATGAGATAAAACGCTATATTCTCCTTTTAACACTTTGTCTGCGAGCGCTTCTGCCACTATATACACGCTGTCGCCTTGCTCGGCGCGAACGTAGCTCATCTCTTCATGCACCGCAAGCGCCACGTTTGATGGAAGCGTCCAAGGCGTTGTCGTCCAGCCCAAAAAATACTCATTATCGCGGTTTTTCACTTTAAATTTGACCGTTACCGTTAAATCTTTTACATCTTTATACCCTTGCGCCACTTCATGCGAACTCAGCGACGTTTGACAGCTCGGGCAGTAAGGTGATACGCGGTGGCCTTTATAAAGAAGTCCTTTATCATGAATCGTGCCAAGCACGTTCCATACACTTTCAATGTATGAATTCTCCAAGGTGATGTAAGGGTCTTCCATATCAACCCAATAGCCAAGCTGCTCTGTGAACGTGCGCCACTGCTTTTCATACACAAACACACTTTCCTTACACTTGTTGATAAAAGCTTCTACGCCGTATTTTTCAATATCATGCTTTCCTGAAATTCCGAGCTGCTTTTCAACACCGAGCTCAACCGGAAGTCCGTGCGTATCCCAGCCTGCTTTTCGAATCACTTGATGCCCTGTCATCGTCTTATAACGAGCCACCACGTCTTTAATCGTCCGGCCTAGCGCGTGCCCAACGTGAGGCAAACCGTTTGCTGTTGGAGGCCCTTCATAAAATACAAACGAAGGATACCCTTCTCGATTTTGAACCGACTGCTGAAACACATTTCCTTTTTGCCACTGCTGCTGGATACGCTGTTCGCGCTCTTGCGAAGACTCCCTTACATTCACTTCTTTCATGTGATACCACTCCTTTTAAAGTTAAAAGCACACAAAGAAACCCGTCCCTATGACTAGGGACGGGTTTTAACCGCGGTACCACCCTGGCTTCTATTGATCCGTTCATCAATAGCACTCAGCAACGTACAATCATACGCGTTCTTTTTAACGGTAGACTACCGTTCAAACTTACTTACAGTTCAGTTTGACTTCTCAGAGAGGATATTCCCCTGCAGCTTGAACACCGGCTTTCAGCTATCACCAGCTCTCTGTGGAACAAACTTGCAGGGTACTGATTCTCTTCAACGAATTTGTGTGCTTTTATTAGTAGCTATTGTATGCGGTTTGGAAGGGAATGTCAATGTTTATGAAATTTATATATGTTTTTTCTTATAATGCAGTCGTCTATTGATAAAATAACTACTTACCACTGTTTGCTGCCTTTTTCACGCTTTCAGGAGAGAAAAAGGCAATATACATAAATACCCACCTTATTTAAGGTGGGGTTTATTTGCTTCTCTGACTTGAAAGATGATCTTTAAAACCAGTTAATAAACGGCGGGATGCTTTGAGGGAAATGAAATAGATTGCACGGATCATATGCTCGTTTCACTTCTCGAAGCTTTTTAAAATTCTCTCCATAATAAGCCGTTGGCCAATCTCTGATGAACCGGTCCGGCCAGTTCACATAATCTCCAGTTGTATATCTCGATAAAGCATTTCTTAAGTCTTCGATCCATCGAATGTTTGATCGCTCTTCTGAAGGATGGCTCCATGTAGCAAGGTACTCCTGTGCGATAATAGCATCTCTATAATAGAAGGCCGTTTCATTAGAGCCAACTTCCTCCACTGCTCCCCCAAGAGACTGGTGCCAAATACTAGATTTTTCATTTGGGGCATTTTCTAAAAAATGCTTCATTGTTAGAATTGCCTCTTTTGGAAAAGTTTTATTAAGAAAAGAACCTGACCTTTTTCGAGGAGCGGGTTGATTTCCGCTCGAATCGTCAAAAAACTGTACAGCTTCAATATATGAAACTTCCTTTATTACTACTTTTTTAGGACAACCAACATCTATTAAAGGCTGCAAAAGTTCCTTTAACTTGAATGATGAACCAACAAATTCACCTTGAGCGATAATCTGATTTGCTTCTTTCGATTTTAACTCAATCTCCGAAGTTAAGCGCTTATCGGTATTGGTGGCCCAGTGCTGCCATGCATCAAAAGCAGCTTCAAAATCTTCCCATTCCCATGTAATGGAGAAGATTGACACCTTCGAGATAGGCTGCACCTTAAATGTAAGGGACGTAACAATACCAAAGTTTCCGCCCCCACCGTCGCAACACGCCCAAAAGAGATCACTGTTGTGATTTTTATTTGCCTTAATGAGTTCAACTTCTCTCTGTTCATTTACGATCGCCATTTCAACTTCAACCAAATTATCACAGGTAAGCCCAAACGGCCTTGATAACATCCCAATTCCTCCGCCAAGCACAAGGCCTACAAGACCAACACTGCTTTCCGTTCCTGCAGGGATAGTCGTTCCCTTTTTCCATAATTCATTATATACTTTCCCTAGATTAGCTCCTGCTTCTATTTTCGCTGTCATGTCTTTAGAGTTGAACGTGATTCTATCCATTTCACTGACATCAATCACTAATCCACCGTTCAATAATGAAAAATTTTCATAGCTATGCCTGCCGCTCCTTATTCGAAATGGGACATGATTTTCCTTTACCCACTTCAATGCATTTACTACATCGTTTGTATTCTGACAAAATACAATTATTCTTGGAAATTTAGGTACACCTAAATTATTATTTGTTCTAGCCTGATCATAGTCCGCATCATCAGGTGTAACGATTCGTCCAGTAAGCTTTGTTTCCTCCACGATATAACCCCTTTCTTAATACAGATAAGATGCTATATCCTATGAATTTTCTTCAGAAAAGACACACAGTTTAAAGGGGAGAAATAGAGAGTAGAAAACTTACTGGAGGGGTTCAGGATAAGTGTGCTAATTTATTTTTGACGTGATAACTTTCGTGTTGTAGATTAGCCTGCTTCTTTGCAGTACCATAACAAGTATATTAACTATTAAATTATTACTTTTTAACCCTATGTATCTTTAATTAAGATTAACGCCTTTTGCTTCAAGCCTTTTTGAAGTTTGTACTTTCCAACTTTCTTATCACCCATTATAAACAGAGTATGTGCATATTAAATGCCCACACTGCTAATCAAACGTATCCTCTTCTCGTTATATTTTTATATACTTAATGGAGCCTTTCCTCGTATGCTTACCTACATGACCCCACTCCTACATAATCAGTAAAAGAGATACTCATACCTCTCCAACACATCAAATAAACATATACAGAATAATACCTCTCATGAGATTCGAAAGGAGAAATCACCTTTGACAAAATATCGGATTATGACCTTTGATGGAGGCGGTACTTTAGGTGCTTTAAGTTTACAACTTTTGAATAGATTGGCTCATCAAAATCCAAAGTTAATTAGTGAAACCAATGTTTTTTCAGGAAATTCCATTGGTTCATTCACTGCCCTTGCACTAGCAAGCGGAAGATCACCAGAAGAGACGTTTCAGTTTTTCAAAGATCACATCTTACCGGCGTTCAGCGTTTCCCGACCGGGCGGACCTGTTTTTAACCAGCAACTACCCTATTCTGGTTTTATTAAAGCCATACGAACGTTTTTCCCCCGAGACCTTCGCCTTAGAGACTTAAAGAAACGAATTGTTGTGCCTGCCTTTCACTTATTTTCACCAGAGCTGAATCGTTGGAATCCTGTGTTATTTCACAACTTTCCTGGTTCCCCTTATCTTAATGAAAAAGCGAGTGACGTAATCCTGCGGAGCAGCGGTGCTCCCGCGACGCAAAGAGCTTATCAAAACTACGTGGATGGGTATACAGTAGCAACTAACACCAGTACAGCTAGTATCGCCTTTGCAGTGGGAAAAGCAAAGCAGCCGTTAGATCAAATTGCCGTATTATCCATTGGAACAGGTGAACAGCCAACTCAATTAAGAAGAGATACAAAGGGATGGGGAATGGTGAGTGCCGATAACATACGTTCCGAAGATATGGAAGACCTTCCGCCAAATTGGGGAGTACTTTTAGACCGGTCTCCAAATGAGCCATTGCTGCCGTTTCTTCAGATTATCTCTGGTGGATCGAGCTATTATGAATCAATGATTAGCTCTGAGCTTTTAGGCGATCAGTTTTTCCGGTTAAATCCGAGGATTCCTAATTTCTCTAAAACGGATCCTTCAGTGGTACCCGCTCTTATTTCAATTGCTAATAAAACAAATTTATGGCCTGCGTTTCATTTTATCGAGAAAAACTGGAATTAATACAATTGTACTATAAATGAACTTTTTGTTTTTATTGCACCTATTTGGACTTTTTATGATAAGATCTCCACGCTGGCAGCGTAGCGGTCAGAGGTTCGATCCCCTCTTTTCTATTAACAAAAAAGCGAGAGAAACCTTGATTTATCAAGGTTTCTTCTTTTTATCTAATATGACCTTAAACGTTTATTTCTGCAAAGATGCTCTATTGGTCATAATTTGGTCATAAACGTGATCATTTAATGATTTCATCTGGTATTGAACCAAATATTTTTAATCGCCATCGAGTTTCATGGATAGGGGTTCGTTATGGAAAAACAGAGCATGAAGTGAAACTACTAAATGCAGATTCACCAAGAAACTGGGATAGATATGGAAACAGTAAAAGCAAGAACGCGCAATTAGGGTTTCAAAAACATTCTTGTATTCAGTTTTGTATTGTTCCAAATGGATTTGAAGTTATATTATTTCACGCTGTTGCTAGCGAAGCAATTGATAGAGGTTACATGCATGATCTGATTGATGAAAACAAAAAAATGGAGCTCAAAAGAATTATAAAGGCTATTAATAATTTAAAAGGGAAAGGATTTACTTGGTATATTTCGGATCCAGACCAAAGAAAACTAGTGGCTAAATTTAAAATAGATGAGGAGAACCCTATAGACTTTCTTTCCTTTTATAAAAAATATGATAAAGAAGGCTATACATCCGTTTGTCAGTTTTCGATTAAACCCGACAACGCTGTTTTAAAAGATAAAAAGGAAATTGCAAAGTTGGTTCTTCGAAAAACAAAAGAGTTATTACCCTTATACAAAGCAGTTACATTTCGTGAACAATACACCATAAAATCACTTACAAAAAAAGAGTGATAGTCAAAAGATAATAGAATAAGCTATCCCAAACCAAACCCTTAATATCACTATAGCCATAAATATATCCAAATAAGAAGTTATATATCTATTCCATGGTAATGCTCTACCAAATGAATGGAATGGTAAGGTGCCTGAAAATACACTTAAATTTGTCGATTTCTTTTTAGTTTACTAAAATTAAAAAATCTATTGTAAAATAAAATTAAAAAGACAAAATAAAAGGAATGAATATGGAGTGGAATTCAAATGAGAGACTTCAATTATTTAGCATATCACAAGTCCATTACAGATGAATTTAAGGCTATTCAAAATAGAGTCAGATATTTTATTAATGGTTCCCATTGGGGAGAAGATGGTAGGTTTAAAGAGATATTATTAATGAATCACTTAAAGAAAGTGTTACCTTCCAATGTATCTGTTGGAACTGGTTTTGTTAGAAATAAAGAGGAAATCACAACTCAAATTGATATAATTATCTATGATAGCAGTATTCCGGCATATTTTTCGGAAGGAGATTTTGTTATAGTACATCCTGAAAGTGTAATAGGAATTATTGAAGTTAAATCAAAAGTTAGAGCAGATAACAAATTATTTGATGCTATAAAAAAGGCAAATGAAAACGGAAAAATTATTGGTAAACAGAATATTTTTAATGGAATTTTTTCATATGAGAATTCTATAAATTTTTCAGTAAATAGTAATTTATCAAATGGCATTCTTCAAACTCTCTTACATAATAATGGATATATAAACCATATTTCATTTGGGGAAGATATATTCATGAAATACTGGGCAGAAGGTAATCCTCAGGATGAAGACGAATTAAGATGTTTTTCATTCTATAGCATTGAACATTTATCATTTGGTTACTTCATCTCAAACCTAATTGAATTAGCAAATCTAGAGACTAGAAATGTATCCCTGAATGAAGAGTTAGAAGAGTTTCTATATCCTATTAGAGAAGGTAAGGAAACAAAAAGACTTAGGAATCTAGAAATAAAATTATCTTCAGTTACTTAATCATTAAAATTGCTGATATCTAATTTAAAAGTGTAATATATCAGCTCTCAACTATAGTCTTTTTAACATCTAGAAGAGAAGCGTTTGTGGTAGTATATATTTCTATAGTAAACAAGCCAATATATACAAGATTGTATATATTGGCTTGTTCAAAATTTTCCTAGTTGTGATACAGTTCTCTTTTCTACTCGTAAGCACAATAAAAAGCCTTGAAAGGTATAGAGCCAATCAAGGTTAAATAATTTAACAACCATATAAATTAATTTTAAAAGTCTTCGTCCCAGTTTTCTTTGGCATCAAGAAGTCTATTTGTTAGAAACTCATAAAAGTTATCTGCTCTTTTGCCACTATATCCATCAATTCTGTCCCACGACACAACTACACATTCAGCGTCAATTAGGTTTTCAGTATCTAAACAATATACAAACTCTTCACAGTTTTCAACAACTACGTATTGAGTTGGCAATCCAATGTTCCGAAATCTTTCAGTGTTTGTTATTACAGATGGAGTTGCGGATTTTCCACAGCCAAGTATATCTACTCCAAACAGCCCTCCAGAACCATAATTTTCAAGAAACCAGATATAACTATCCGGAAATTTCACTTTAAGTGCTTTTTCAACTTCTTTAATAGTTTCGTCTGAGACTCCTCCAGTAAAATCGTTACTATCCGAATTTGCTTGAATAAACTCGCTAATTTCATTTTTGTTCAAGTTAGCCCTCTCCTTTAATTATGTGCTATATAAATTATGATCCACCTGCTTAGCTCTCCAACGCCAATATTTCGTTCTGAAATTATTGTATTGTTTTTCTAAACTTGGATTATTTCTAAAACTTCCACCATTTTCAACTAGCCCGTGCAAAATTCTACTATATTCGTCGTGCAAACTAGCAGGTAATTCAATCATTGGTCCAGGTTCTAATTGGATAGAATGGTGTAATTCAATCTTTGTGCCATCTTTCCAGTACGGAGGTCTACCTTTCCTCATTAATTCTAGGTTAGTTAAACCAGACTCTGAATCCACCTGATTCCAATTAATATCGCTTCTTTGGTAAACTCGTCTGCTTATATCTCTAACTTCTCCGTCAACTTTGGTCGTTCCTTCATATTGCACAGCCGTATAATTATTAATTACATCTTTATCAAAATCTTTTTTCTTATTCACATCTTCCTGCATTTCCACTGGTTTATCAACTTTATGTACAGGGTTAGGATTCTTTATAAACCTTCCATCCAAATCACGCCAACGTTTTCCGTCAAAGTACCCTTTTTCCATAAAACGCATCGTATCTTTAGCCGTACTCTTCAATACATCCCGCACAGTTTGCTGCGCAAAGTCTACACTCACACCCACTGGTGCTTCCTGCGGTAAGAATCTCGGTACTTTCGCATCTAATACCGCTTCATACATCTTTTTGGCTTTATCAATACCAGCTGCTGGCATTTTTCTCATCGCCTGCTGAATGTCTTTTCCATATTGAGTCACTTTACTTGTATGAACTACGTTGCGCATATCATTGAACTTTTTCGTGACTGCCTGTGCACCTTTTTCGACAAGCTGAGTGGATGCTTTTGAAGCAAGTAAACCGCCTGCCGCAATCCCAAAGGATTGAAACAAACTAGCCTGCTGCTCTTCTTTAGTAAGCTTATTTCCTAGTAAGTCCTTCCCCATTGTATACTCATACATGCCATTTGTTAAGACAAGTCCATACAATCCTTTTTCTGTTTGTTCAAGCACTTTAAACGCTTTAGGTGTTTGGTAAAGAGCCATTGCACGATGCGCAGCACTCATGCCTTTTGCCGTTTTGTAGACAACGCTTCCGCCTTTTACCGCTCGTCCTGCCCAGCCTACGAACGGGATAAATCCAGCTGCTGCCATTGCTCCAGCCGTGACTCGCTGGGTAGCAGACAGTTTCTTATGCGTAACCGGATCGACTCCGTCTGCGGCTCGTTTAAAATCATAGTATCCAGTAAGTTCTCCTGCAATATCCAGGCCTTTTTCATACCACGGCTTATTGGCTTGGATTTGTCTTTGTCTCTCAGCTTCAATGGCTGCTTTTCTTTCTTTAGCTTCTTGTTTTTGTTCTACTTTCCCCTCTACATACCCCGTAGCAACTTTATCAATTTGCTGCTGTGTTTCGTATGCTTCGCTATTTTTGTAAGCTTTGGCATCAAAAGTGAGCTGATAAGCGCTACCGCCTTGAGAAGTCAGCTGTTCCAAACCATTTACGCTAAATTGAACGGATTCATAGAAAGAATTCAACATTTCATATTCACTTGAAAGTTGATTATCTAGTTCTTCTACTGCGGTAATAGTTTCTGTTCTTTTTTTCTCAGCAGCGCTTAGCTCATCTTCAAAGGCCTCTGTGGAAAACGGTGTAATATGTATAATATCTTCAATATTGCTTAAAATCGCTTCAAGTTCAGTGTGCTGCTGTTCGACCATTTGTTTAGAGCGATCATTAGCAACAGCCAGCTCTTGCTCTAAAAACGATACGTCTACAACCGTATTACCTTTTAATTTAGCTTGTTCCGCATAATCTGCAATACTATTAAAATAAAATTGATGTGAAGACACTAGGCTTTTCCAATGCGTGACGATATCTACTTGTGATTTATAAAAGCCTTTGATGCTGTCGGCACCTTTTCCTTGAAATTCATGATCTAGTGTAGCCACGGCATGAAGAGCTTTTTTTAATGCTTCTAGCTGCTCATCAAATGCTTTGTACGCTTGTACCCTGTCTTTGGCATAAGCTAAAAGCGTACTGGCTTCATATACTTTTCCCATTACATACCCTCTTTTATCTTATAGTTAATGCATCTCTGGTTTGATATTTTCCTCTATTATCCATTATAAAACTGCTAATACACTATCTAAATAGGATAATAATCCCTTTTATAAGCTTGTTGATTCATTAAAAAGGATATAACTTCAAAATAAAAGAGAATAGTCATAGGTATAAATATTTATCTCTAGTTTATATCATGTATAAAAACACTATGCTTCATGATTAGATTACATTATTCCTAATTGCTTTCCTTGTCGCAATTCTACTAAAGTGTAAAGTTTATTTACGGCATACTATCACATCTCAAAATCATATCATTCTACAAAAGAAAAGCTACATTCATCTCAAAAATACTGGTCACACTCTGGTCATATTTTGGTCATACACTATAGAAAATCAACGGCAACTATAGTTCATTTAAATCTCAAAATCCCCCTTAAATCCTTGACATAGAGGCATTTCTGAATATAGTAGAAAACTACAGGAAATTTCATTTTCCACGCTGGCAGCGTAGAGATCACCCTAACCTCAATCACACCAACCAACCACAACAACCGCTAGCCCCAAAAAGGAACTAGCGGTTATTCATAATCTCTCAGAAACCATTCACTCTTCCACCGGCGTCTGCTCATCTGTTAACGTATCAATTTTAGTAATTTGAAGTTTGTCTTTGCTAGCAGCTTTCACATGATAAATTCTTTCTTTTTTAAACTGCGTGCTTGCATCATATGAGTCGGTGAACGTGTATACTTCGTTTGTATAAATGTCGTAGGTTCCGTCGTCATGTGATTCTGTCTTTTTCACTAGAAACTGATCGTTAGCAAACGATACGTTTTTTCCGGCGAGTGATGTGATATAGCTTTTTAGCTGTTTATAAACTGGCTGACCCGAGTCAATATAAGGCGCCATCCCACTAAAGTCTCCGCTGTTTAAGCTTGAAAAGTAAGCAGCTTTATAAGAAATAAAAAAGTTTTCAAGATCCGTTTTGCTTACAGTAGCTGGTTTGACCTCTTCATTTTTTAACGGTTTCGTGCTGGCCGTAGCTTTTACGTCTGAGTCTGTTTCTAACGTTTGATTGTCACGATTCATGTATACAATCGTCAGCAATAAGACAAAGGCGATAGCGCCTCCTATTAAAATAGGAAAAGTGCGTCGTGATGATTGCTGCTTTTTGAGCACGGGAAAATCTGCGTAGGCTGGCAGCGTAACAGGGTTTATACTTAGCTTCAACCGAGATAATGCCCCTGGTATTTCCGTGCTTTTTACACTGGCAAGCGGCTGAAGTGCTAAGAATTCTTCATATGCAACAATAAACTCGTTTACTGCTATTCCTTTATACATGCCGTAAATTCGATTCCACAGTTCCTGACACCGAGTATCCTTGATATCTTCACTCAGTTCGTTAAAAAATGGTCGTGATTTTTTAATAAAAGCCGCTAACCACCTTTGATGAACGTCAACTTTTTGGACTGCATTTAGGTCGTTAAGTGATTGCTTTAACTTGGCGTGTTCATTTGCATCGTTTTGGCTAATGACTTCCATACTGCGTTGCGTTTCTTTCAGCACAGTAGAAAGATTCTTACTCATTTTTTCTTGCAAGGCATCAAACTGACTGCGAATATCAGGCCAGTGAAGTTCGAGTAACTGTTTTTGTGCAGTCGTGGCTTTTCGAATGTTTTCATTTAGCTCATGCTGCTTTGTGCGAAAGATGGTCGCTTTTTGTTTGGTCACTACTTTATTTTTGCTTAGCTGCTTCCACTCCTGCTTTAAGCTCTTGTCTTCTTCAAGTACTGCGGCTATCGCTTGTTTTACATGTTCATGCTTTTTTTGAAAGTCAACGAACGCGGGTAAATAAGCATTCCAGCTTTCCTTGATTTCTTTTAGGAATGACGTGTTAGCGTGTTTTTCTGTTAGTTGAAAACAGTCGTTTCTAAACGCTACCATATCGGCTTCAGAAATGAGTTCTTTGCCGAAAAGCTCTGTCACATTCTTATGTATGCTTGTTAACTGTTCAATCTGTCTCATATTGCTTTGACGCTTTTTTATATACTCCGGATAGTCGCTTGAAAGAAACGTCACCATTGTATATTCACTGTTGCTCATATTATACTCTGTACGTTCTTTTTCCAGTTCGTCATACACTTTCTGCAGCTGACGTTCTACTATGGAGAGAAATTTTTCTTTATCCATCCCGTCTACTTCTTCTTTTAGCATGTTTAAAGATTCCGTTTCTCCAATAAGAAATGTTTTTTCTTTATATAGCTGTATCCACCTTTCTAGTAAATGTGCTGCTGATTCATTCCAATGGCTTGTATTCATCGTTTGCTTCACCTGTTGTTTTTATTTTTATTCTTTCTTAACTATACAGGAATTGAACAGAAATTCTATTACAGTTTTATTACTCTTGAAAAATGAGGTTTAAGCTTTCTAGAGCCGCTTCTAACGTTTGTTTGTCTCCTTGATCGTAGCTGTGTGCCACTAAGACTACAGTTGTAAACACTGCTTTCCATTTTGCCAGCCTGTGCGTTTCTTCATCTACTTCTCCGTATTCTTTAAAAAAACGTGCTCTTCCTTTAGGAGGTAAAAAGCTGTAGGCAATCGCTAGGTCAACTGCCGAATGACCAATATGAACGTCTCCCCAGTCAATAATGCCTGAAACCATATTGGTTTGATCAACAATCATGTTTTTAATATGAAGATCTCCGTGAACTAGTACATGTTTTTCTTGATAGTGAATTTCTTGTATGTCATTTACATAGTCTTCAAGAATCTCTTGTTTTGAATAAAGACTACGCTCTTTCATTTGCTTGACATACTTTTCTAACGACGGCTTTCGCTTCATCATATCAAGTCGATTCAACTCATCAAACGGCACGCCGAGCTTTTGGACTTTTAAATGAGGATAGTGATGCAGCATGCGAAGAAATCTTGCTAATACAGAAGCGGATTGTATACGTTCTTCTTCTGTTAATCTTGCAGGCGGAGTTCCTTGCACGTAGTGATAGCCCGTAAACGGCCAAGGATAGCCTGCATTCGGCTTACCGAAAAAAATAGGCTCTGCAATGGATATCGGCAATTGAGAAGCAAGACTTGGTAAAAGCTGATTTTCTGTTTTTAATAGTCCTACTGCGAGTTCTCGTCTAGGAAACCTGAAAACAAACCGGTCGTTTACTTGATAAACCGTATTGTCAAAGCCGTAGCCAAGCAGTGAAATCGCAGCGGGCGCAAGTTCTGGAAACTGCGTTTCGATTAGTGTTTTGGCAAACGGTGCTGATACGATTTGTTCTGCATCCCATGCGTTTGGCACTGTGATCACCTTTCTTTGATGTTGATTTTGTATCTAAAGTATACTATAAAAATGAAAAAACCTCTGACTCGTTGTCAAAGGTTTTTTCACTATACGTATTAGACATTCACCGAGTTAAAAAACTGCGGTAAATGAGATTTATGCGCGTCTAGCATTTCGTCCAAGAGCTGCTTGGCAATAGTATCAGATGGGACTAACGGATTGATTGTCATTGCAACAAGCGCGGTATTGTAATCTCCCGTAACGGCTGCTTCGGCCGCCACTCGTTCAAAAGATTTGATTTGCTGAACAAGTCCTCGAACAGCTACAGGTAAATCACCGACTGCAATTGGCTTTGGCCCTTCTTTTGTAATCACACAGCTCACTTCAACAGCAGAATCATTTGGAATGCTGGCAATTGCCCCATTATTAATGGTATTTACAGGCTGAATATCGCCTTTATCATTATAGATAGATGAAATTAAGCTGCAGGCTGCATCGCTGTAGTACGCGCCTCCTCGCTTTTGAAGCTGAGGCGGTTTAATTGCAAGATTAGGATCTTTATAGAGCTCAAATAAGTCTTTTTCTAACGCGCGCACTACTTCAGCTCGTGTGCCTTCGAGCTCAGCTGCATTTTGTTCCTCTTGCAGCATCTCGTTTGTTTTATAGTAATAGCGGTGATACCCGCATGGAATAACTCCTAGGCCTTTAATAAAGTCAGGATCCCATGAAACTCCTTTGATATTTCGCATAGACATCGCATTCGTCGGGTCTGCCATGGCGTCAATCACTTGATCTTTCACGCTCACTCCGTCTAAAAAGACATCTAATCCAAAGACCATATGATTTAACCCGGCAAAGCTCACCTGTACGCGGCTTTCGTCTACTTCTAGTGCTTTAGCAATCCCCATGCGAATACCGATTGGCACGTTGCATAAGCCCACTACTTTTTTATGATTGCTATAGCGTAAAATGGCTTCTGTCACCATACCAGCTGGATTGGTAAAGTTTACAAGCCACGCATTTGGACATAGTTCTTCTATATCTTTCACAATACTTAAAATCACAGGAATTGTGCGCAGCCCTTTAAATAAGCCGCCCGGTCCATTTGTTTCTTGCCCAATCACGCCGTATTTTAACGGAATTCGTTCATCTTTCATTCTGGCGTCTAACAATCCTACGCGAAATTGTGTGGTGACAAAGTCGGCATCTTTTAACGCTTTTCTTCGATCCAACGTAAGATGAATATCAATTGGGACTCCTGCTTTTTCGACCATTCGTTTTGCCAGGTTTCCAACAATCTCTAGCTTTTCTTTTCCTTCTTCTACATCTACTAGCCAAAGCTCTCGTACAGGCAGCTCGTCATAACGCTTAATAAATCCTTCGACAAGCTCCGGCGTGTAGCTTGAACCTCCGCCAATGGTTACAATTTTAATTCCTTTTGTCATTTGAATCCCTCCGCTATAATGAATGATTTAAAAAATACGTTATACAATACTTTGCTGTTCTTCTTTTACCGGTGAACGATCACGATCTATAGAAGCTCCAGTTTCTTCTATAAGCTTTTGTTTGTCCCACATTTTAAAGAATGGAAAATAGACACCAAACGATACCACCATTAGCACAAGTTGCAGAACAGCCCCTGACACACTTCCTGTAATTAAGTAGCCGCTAATCACCGGCGGCATTGTAAACGGCGTTACAATTCCTATCGGCTTTGCAACGAGGCCGATATCCATCGATACATATGTAATGATGACCGATAGAAGCGGCGCTAAAATAAACGGAATAATCATAATCGGATTTAATACGATAGGCATTCCAAAAATAACAGGTTCGTTAATATTAAAGAAGCCCGGTCCTATACTTAATCTTCCTAGCTGCTTCATTTGCTGGCTTTTCGCAAACAGCACCATGGCCAGTACAAGAGAAAGCGTAGTGCCGGATCCTCCTACAAACACAATATCGTTAAACTCATTCGTTACAATATGCTTCACTGGCTCACCAGAAGCAAGAGCGGTTGCGTTTTCCGTTGTTAGCGTAAGCCATACAGGCGTCATGACAGAACCAACAATCGTCGCACCGTGTAGCCCCGTACTCCACATAAGAGTAATTAAGATAAAAATCAGAATCGTACCGACTAAGCTTGTACCAATATGAGTTAAAGGCTGCTGCAGTAAAACCGTCACGACATTATGTAAATTCCCGAAGTCTCCGACGTTTTCTACAAGCAAACGCAGCATCCATATAACCATTACAGCGCCAAATCCTGGTATTAAAGCTGAAAATGAACGAGCGACAGCTGGTGGAACGGTTTCCGGGAGCTTAATCACAATATTTTTTTGAATAATCTTCCGGTAGACTTCTGTGGCGATAACCGCTATGACCATCCCCACAAAAAGACCTTTACTTGTAAACATCGCCGTTTGGTAAGCTGTTTCGACCATAGCCGTTCCATCTGCGTTTTCTCCAATCGTATACGAAACAAAAGGTGTACCGACAAAGAAAGCAGCTAGAGATACTGCACCTGAAGCAAGTGCATCCACTTTATACGATTCTGCTAAGCGATAGGCAATCCCGAACGTAGCTACTAAAGCCATAATTTCAAACGTTCCTCTGTACGGATATAAAATGCTTGCTTTTAGCTTAGGATGTTCTGTTAAAAAATCTGTGTAGGCTTGAAAAGGCAAATTGGCTAAAATTAAGAAAAGTGAACCGATAATAATAAGGGGCATCGTCAGGACCATACCGTCTCGTAATGCTTGAAGATGACGCTGCTGAGCAGCTTTGCCAGCAAGCGGCATAATATATGTTTCAAGTACACGATTCATTTTGCTCAATTGATTCCCTCCTATTTCGAAACTAACTGCTCAGCAGATTTTAGCACTTCTTCTCCGTTACACATTCCGTAATGAACCGGATTAATAACCTCTACTGGAATTCCTTTTTCCTCTCCTAACTTTTTCATTTGAGGAAGCAAGTAGCGCACTTGCGGACCTAAAAGTAAAATGTCTGCATCATCAATATGATTTCTAACCGCGTCTCCTGGCACTGCCCAGATTTTGCACGTTGTCTCTTTTTCTTTTGCGCTTTTTTCCATTTTAGTCACTAACAAACTTGTAGACATACCTGCTGCGCAGCATAGTAAAATATTCATTTCCAATTCCCCCTTGATCAGTGATTGATTAACATCCATAAGTGAGATAAGTATCTTGCTAAGATGTTTTCTTGTTACCTTCACTATATATTGAAAACGCTTTCAATTAAACGCAATATTTTTCCGTTACCAAAGGAAAAATATTATTTGAATATTCTTTTAATTTAAAGAAAAAGAGATTGTAAATCAAACTGAATTGTGGTAGCTTTTCAAAAAATAATAAGCAGCTCACCCATCTAGGTAAGCTGCTTAGCGCACTTTATTATAACCCCGTAGAAATTGTCTCCTGATGTGAGATTCCTAGGTGGCGGTATGAGATGGTTACTTCCTGTATACTTATATTATCTGCAAGAGAAAGCGCATATATCTGATCACTTTCTTTTCCTTTGTGCGATCTTTCTAGCTGTTCGTCAGGGCCTGTATGCGGCTGCAACTTCACACTTTGCAAGTTCTTAAATTTATAGCCTTTTGTTTCTTCGCTAGTAAAGTCTCCAAGAAGGAACCCTTTTTTATCATTGCTTACTTGTATTTTTGCATATTCGGGTGTTTTGTTTCCGTTGATACGGATTTGTTCTATTTGAATATCTCCTAGAGAGCCCTTATTACCTATAGAAATCAGCTGAACTTTTTTGTTCTTGGCAAAGCCAGCGGCTTTAGCCTCCAACGATGCACTCATCTTTACAAATGTATATACTCCAACAAATACGATAATCAAGATACTGGCTATAAGAAAAATCTTCTTCAAAAAAAACACTCCTTCCCTGAATTTTTCATGAAATACAGCTTCTGTTCATTGTCTTTTTCATACACACGCATCTGCAAATTTCTTACAAGCTCCTATCAACTCTTCTTTTTTAGCAAGCTGACAAATCCACTCTTTAGGAATGCCATCCAGCTGATAATATGCTCCTGCCATAGTACCCGTAATAAAGCCAATTGTATCTGTGTCTTCTCCTAAATTCACAGCGGTAAGTACAGCTTCTTTGTAGTCATCACTTTGCAGAAAAGACCAAAGAGATGCTTCTAGCGAGCTGACGACGTATCCGGTTGACCCGATTTCCTTTCTCGCTGCGTGCGGCAAGCTTAGGTTTAACACTCGTTCATACGCAGAAAACTCTGCTTCATACTCCGTATTTGTTAACTGCTTTTGACAGAGATTTACCGCGTTTTCATATGCTTCAAAAGGCTCGTCGCCGTCAAGAAGACGAATAAGCAGCTCCACGTATATAATGCAGCCAAGCGTAGAGCGCAAGTGGCGGTGCGTGACGTGCGCAATTCTTTCTATTTCTTCTTTTCTTTTTGTAAAGCTAGGTTCATCACATAGTGTAAACGCAAGCGGGGCAATACGCATAAGCGCTCCGTTTCCGTTGTCATACTCACCTTTTCCTCCCCACTCTTCTTTAGGAAGCCCGCTTTTATAGCGGCGAATCGCTTCGCTTGTTGCGATGCCAATATCAAACATTTCTCCGTACGGCGTCCAGTAGCCGTCCGACCAATAGTTCGCAAACTTTTGCATTAAATCATATTCATCTTGTTTTTCTAGTAGATTATCAATCAAGCACATCGTCAGAGATGTATCATCTGACCACGTTCCTTTAGGCTGGTTGTATGTACCGTAGCCGGTCATATCCGTAATCCGAAATGAATCGCGTTTTTTAAACTCAACTGGAACGCCTAAAGCGTCTCCGACAGCTCCTCCTAGAATCGTAGAAAGGACTTTTTTATGTAGCTTCATGCAATCAACTCCTTTCTATTATTGTAATTGTTTGATTTTGGAATTTGCAAGAGATCTCTTGCCTAGACGTTTTTTCTTCTTTTTACAAAGGAATTTACAAGCCTTAATCTAATTTAGTAAGAGGTAAAAAAACATGTGAGGTGTGGTAGATGATTCATTTTTTTGAATATAATTGGCAAGTGAGAGATGAATGGTTTAGCTGGTGTTATCAACTTTCTAGAGAAGAACTGTTGAAGAAGCGGACTGGAGGAACGGGCAGCATTTTACAAACTCTGTTTCATATTATTGATGTGGAAGACAGTTGGATACGCGCCATCCAAGGTAAACCAGATATCGTTCTTTCTTTTGAAGAACACGATACGCTCGAAAAGCTTCAAGCACTCTCTTCCGCACATAGACCCGAAATTGCCGACTTTCTAAGTCATTTGAATTTTTCCAACAAAAGGTACGTAACAGTCCCTTGGGATTCTACTTCTTACACGGAAGCTGACATTTTGCATCACATCATCATTCATGAAATCCATCACATCGGCCAGCTTTCTATTTGGGCAAGAGAGGTGAATAAACAGCCTATTTCTTCTCACTATGTAGGAAGAAACATAAAAGACATTCCTTCGTACTTCTCTAAAAACAATTGACCAACAAGAACAAACGTTCTATAGTGAATATATGGAGGTGAAAACGATGCGACCTGAACTTACAAAAGATTTACTTATCAAAGACTTTACCGATTTTTACTGGCTCAAAACCGAGCTGCAGCAATTTTGCCGAGAAAACAACATGAGCCCGTCTAGATCTAAAATGGAACTTTCAAAAAGAATTGAAGTGTTTTTAACCACCAGTGACACTCAACACTTAGGAGCACCTTCTAAAAGACGCTCGTCCTCTAAAACACAAGCGCCGCTAACATTAGATACCGTCATTGGGGAAAATCACCGCTGCAGTCAAGAAGTACGGGCTTTTTTTAAGAAAGCCATTCATCCTACGTTTCATTTTTCCACGTATATTCAAAACTACTTTAAAGAAAATGTAGGGAAAACCTATCTAGATGTGGTAAAAGCGTGGCATGAAGAAGAAAAACGTAAAAAGCAGCCTTCTTATCAAAAAGAAATTGCGCCTCAGTTTGAGTACAACCGCTTTATTCGCGATTTTTTTAACGATTCGAAAAACAAAGGAAAAAGCCGCGATGATGCAATTGCGGCGTGGAAGCATTTAAAAGTTCAGCCTGGAAGCAATTAATACCGCTCTTAACTCAAACTCTACATATAAAGACCATTAAAACACCACCTCAAGAAAAGGTGGTGTTTGTGCACGCCTGTAGATTTCTTCACATACACATGTACTGTTTGTTACGGCGTAAAATCTTTAGCTATAAACGGACTCTTTTTTAATTAAACCAAGCGTCTGTGAAGTAGACGCATGAATTTCGTTAAAGAAGTCTGGATGATCAACTAACGACATGCCATAAGAAGGAATCATTTCTTTTATTTTTGGCTCCCACTTGTTCATGTTTTCTGGGAAGCATTTTTCCAATACTTCTAGCATAACGTGAACGGCCGTTGACGCACCAGGAGAAGCGCCAAGAAGTGCAGCAACAGAACCATCAGCGGCACTTACAACTTCTGTACCAAACTGAAGCGTTCCTTTCCCACCGGCTTCCGTGTCTTTGATTACCTGCACACGCTGGCCTGCTACCACGATATCCCAGTCTTCGCTTTTCGCGTTCGGGATAAACTCACGCAGTTCTTCTACACGTTTTTCATTTGATAACAGCACTTGCTGAATTAAATATTTTGTTAACGCCATTTCTTTGACGCCTGCTGCTAGCATGGTTAAAATATTATTCGGCTTTACAGAACTGATTAAGTCCAAGTTTGAACCAGTTTTTAAGAATTTCGGTGAAAAGCCGGCAAACGGGCCAAAAAACAGCGTCTTTTTGTTGTCAATATAGCGTGTATCAAGGTGCGGAACTGACATTGGCGGAGCTCCGACTTTGGCTTTTCCGTATACTTTCCCGTGGTGCTGCGCAATCACTTCAGGGTTATTGCATACCATAAATAATCCGCTTACCGGGAAGCCTCCAATATGCTTGGATTCAGGAATACCTGTTTTTTGAAGTAAAGGCAAGCTTCCGCCTCCACCACCGATAAAGATGAACTTTGCCGTGTGGTACTCAACTTTGCCGCTGTCTACATCTGCGACTTTTACTTCCCACATACCGTCACTTTTACGTTTAATATCTTTTACACTTCGTTTGTAATGAACGTGAACCCCTTTATTCTTCAGGTGGTCAAACAACATGCGTGTTAAAGCACCAAAGTTTACGTCTGTTCCCGAATCAATTTTAGTTGCGGCAATCGGTTCATTTGACGTGCGCCCCTTCATGATTAACGGAATCCATTCTTTTAGTTTGTCAGGACTGTCGGAATACTCCATTCCTTGAAACAACGGATTGTTTGACAGCGCTTCAAAACGCTTTTTCAGAAACGATACATTTTTTTCCCCTTGTACCAAACTCATATGCGGAATTGGCATGATAAAATCTTGCGGATTGCGAATCAACTTGCTGCTTACCAGATAAGACCAAAACTGTCTTGATAGCTGAAACTGCTCGTTAATTCGGATCGCTTTTGTTATATCTATAGATCCATCAGCTTTTTCTGATGTATAGTTTAGTTCGCACAGCGCAGAATGGCCCGTCCCTGCATTATTCCATTCGTTTGAGCTTTCTTCCCCTGCGTCTGCGAGTTTTTCAAATACTTTAATGTCCCATTCAGGTGCTAACTCTTTGAGTAATGATCCCAAAGTTGCGCTCATGACTCCGGCACCAATTAAGATAACGTCTGTTTTTTTCTGTACGTTGCTCATTATAACCTTCCTCATCCCCTATATTTGTAAAAAGATGTAGGCGCTCCTGCTTACGTAGTAAAAAAATTCAGGTGCGACCTAAGAACACACCTTTTTCTGTCTCACTTATAACTATATCACAGTATAATTGTCTGATGATTATAAACTATTCAAAAATGATAAAAAAGTGAGAAAATCGCCCACAAATTCTAAAAAACTTATTAAATTCCCTCTGCATTTTCTTTTATTAGGAAACTTTTATACCTACTTCTAAGTGGCAAAGCATTGATTAATAAAATAACAAACTATTCCAAAAATTCAGCTTAAAAACCAAAATAACTGCCTTGAAAATTTCACCTACTATAACTATACTCACTCGAACGAACAAACAGCACTAGAAATAGAAAAGCCTTCATTCTTTTTGACTAGTTATACGTAGACGTATATATGTATAGAGCACCAGCTCGTCCTGGTGCATTTTTAGAAAAATAAGTATATATTGCAATGCCTAATTTTCAGCCCATATTGCAAGTTACAACATCTATGTCATATAACATACCATGAAATAAGTGAATAAGTAAATGATTATTCAGAAATTTATGTTATAAAACCTAACATGTATGTTGACTTTTACATAGAACATACTTAACAGTAATTTACATGCTCCTTTCATTTTAAATTTGTTTAATTACTTTATTTATGAGCCATGGTTGTTGCTGAGTTTAATCAAAACAAGCCACGATTAGCACGTGACTTGTTTTGTTTCTTATTGAGCTGGTTGAATATCATCTTGTGTAAACGTCCAAATACCACGATTTTTACTAAAACCGCTAAATTCAAACTTAAAATCTCCTTCTTTTGGTATATCAAACGTTGC
Source organism: Priestia sp. VA7 (assembly GCF_055710015.1). NCBI lineage: Bacteria > Bacillati > Bacillota > Bacilli > Caryophanales > Bacillaceae > Priestia > Priestia sp. VA7. The sequence goes on along the minus strand of NZ_JBVQPN010000003.1, from coordinate 710,652 downwards.
AATACCGCTTTGTTTTTCTCCTGGTGAAATGTTTCCGTTCAAATGATTCTCTGTGGCACCAGAAACAACCGTAGAAAAGTATTGAGTGTCTCCTTTTTGAATATCAAAATGAAGTAGCTCACTTATTTTATGATTTTTCTTTCCTTTATTCTCAATCGTAATATTCATTTTGATAAACTGTCCGTTTTTGTTTTTAGATAAATCATCATCCGGTACGACTTGTGGAGAGTCTACTGTAATCGTAAAATCATCAACATTAGCAGTTTCACCTAATTTTTTGGTGACCGTATTGTATAATTTATCCGTTTTTTCTTTATCAAACTTCGCATCAACATTTAGCTCTTTATCGTCCGATTTCTTTTCTGATGACTCAGCTGAGTGTTTCTCATTTCCACTGGCCTTTTCTGATTCTCCGCTCGAACAAGCCGCAAGCCCTAATACTAGGAAGCATGTACTTGCTCCTATTAACCATTTTTCCTTACTCATTATGGGTTCTTCCTTCTTTCAATTAGTATTTTATGTATAAAGAGTTAAATCTACGTAACTCTTGATCCAAAAATAAGATATACCAAATACTAACAATCTGTCAAAAGTAAATATATTACAACTGTTCTATGCATTAAATAAGGACCTTCTGCTCAAAACTCATTCATTAGACAATAGCAGTACTCATATACCTTAGCAAATTGCCATTCATCATCACGTACTTAAGTAATGTTATTATTCCACTGAAGGGTTATGATCGGCTTTTACATGCTTTAGTCCTTCTATTACTTTATTCATTCGTGGCAATAAATCTTTTATTTCGTCTAATGTTAGCTCGTTTTGCGCTTCTTTTGGGTTAAATTTCCCTAACCTTCCTGTTATACCTCTAATGTGCCCAACGAAAACTTGCTCATGGGTGATTGCAATTTCTCCAATAGCAGTGTCCGCAATAAAATCTTCTACCTTGCCTAAGTTATCAAATTCATCCGCTAGTTTTGCTATAGCATATCTATACCCTCTGCCTTCATCTAACAACTCTTCATACGTCTCCTGAATTGCATCAAATATTTCATTATACTCCCAATCTTTCATAGTATTACTCCTCCTTTATCTCCGATTAACGCTTAAAGGACAAAGTTTTTCAACCTTGTCCTTTAAATGACTAGCTTATTTTATTTAACCGCCAAACCCCATAAGGGTTATAAAAAGGATCATCACTTTCAAACAGCACACACGATTCTGCCCTTAATTGAAAAACAGGAGCTTTAGGGTCGACACTAAATGTTTCTCCACTATTAAATATGGGATTGTCGATCAACGTATATAGGCAAAAGGTTTGAAATAACTCTACTGTTTCAGCTGGATTGGTATTAGATGTAGATGTTAGTAAATCTTTATAGCCGAAATTATGCATACCACAGGTGTAAAACACATCTTCTTCTCTGGACATTTGAACGAAAGCAGCAAATGCTCTGTTCTCTGTACCATTGTTAACGTATTCTATCCAATTATCTTTGGTAGTGGCCTTTCCAGATGACTCAACGTTCACTGCTAAACCGCCCGATTGAAGAACTGCCTTTGCGACACTCATAATTTCAATAACTTGCTCAAGTGATCCACCTTCTGCAAGAATATACACCATACTACGGTGACTTTGAAGAGTTTCAATATCACCCTTTGTAAACGATCCATTTCCACCAAGCTCAAACGCTTCAGCTACATAAGGAATATGTTCGTCAACAAATTCTATTTGATACAAATATTTAGGTGTCTGTAATTTACCTATATGATGTTCCCCTAGGTATACAAACTCTTGTTGACTTTCATTAAATTTTTCTTTAAATGCTTGTCTATCCTGCCATATGCCCGGTATTCCCAAAATAATTTTCGAGTTATTTTCCACGCTCTCACCCACTTATAATAAATTAATTTATTGCTAGCTGTTCTTCAACAATAGCTCAATTTGCTTAATTTGAATAGCATGCATAGATTCTTCTTTTAGTTTTTCGAGGCTCTTTTGTAATTTGTCTAATGATTTTTATAGTTTTCAAGAAAAAAGCACTTCTGGATTTATTCAGAAGTGCTTTTACTCTCATTTATTTAATAAGCATATTTGCCTTTAATTTTCATCAACAACTCTTCAATAATCTCTTTCTTTTCAGAATTTTTCCCTATATAAAATTCACATGCAGCACTTAAATACTGATACAGTTCGTCATAATTCACAATATCATAGTCATCATCACCATCACCAGAATAAAATAAAACTTTATTTTGTCCAAAATACTCCTCATCATCTTGTTCATATTCATCTGAATAAATAACTCCATTATATTCCCGACGCTCTCCCTCTTTATTTTTAAAATCTTCTAAGTGTTGTAAAAAGTTACGTCCATTTACATATATATTCAAAACATCAATAACTGCCTCTTTATTTAAATTGTTCTGTTTCATTATCTCAATAAATTCTTTATATACGTTCATACTAATCCACCCATTCTACTACTGGATAAGCATTCTCTATTTCTCCAGTTTCTGAATTCATAATACCTTCAAATTTCAATTTTTTCCATTATAGTCTGTTTGTCCTTGTATTTTTATCTTCTTTTGTTTTAATAGTGGAATTTCTCTTTTATTGTTTAAACCCTCTTCCATTGCCTTTTTGCTAAAATCTATTATTTCATCATTTGAAATAATTTTTGGATCATACACTGTCTTTTTATACATTTTATCTCTATTAGGTATTACTTTGTATTCACCAGTCCCGTTTTTTCCTGTATAATCCATTTTTTCATATTTTACTTTATATTCTATATCAAAAATTCCATCTATATCTGGATGTTCCTTTTTAACAACAGGTCCTAACTCATATTTGTTAGAATTACTATTAAAATAATTTTTAAACTCATCATAATTATGTCCACCACTAATACCATTACGTTCAGTAAACTTTTCAACTGGTCCTATTGTATGTTCAACATAGTAGCCTTCTTTAAATTTAAGATTACCCGTACCCTTAGCGACAGCCCCCTGATCATTGGCCCACTTAACATTCCCCTTACTACCCGACTCCTCCACTTTCTCCAACGCTTTGGACTGACCTTTCGAAACATTCCCTATCTTATACGTCGTTAACCCATTTAACGCTTCACCAAAGGTCTTTCCAGGTAAAGCCTTTCCTATCCCTACCAGTTGAGGTTGAGGACGTAAAGTCGATATCTCCGCATCTAGTAAAGGTTTGATCTGCTTTTGAAACGGTTCATATACCTTTTCTGACTAATTGCTTGCTGCTTTTGGGCTAAATCATTTGTTCAAGACCTACTTCCTTTATCACGTTCCCTTGTTTTTCTTTTCTTGTCAAGGTTAGTTAAATCCAGACTTACTCCTAGTTAGCTACTCTCATTACTTCTTGATCACTATATCTATTCTTCTTCGGATACCTTTTTATCAAATCCAACTTTATAAAAAAACCTTGAAAGGGTTTAGCCAATCAAGGAATAAATAATATATTCGTTAAATTTCCAATCTACTAATAAATCAAGGTAATACTTATCATTTTCTTCTATTTTCTTTAAAAATTAGCAATCTTACCTATATCCTATATTGTATGTAATCTAATAATAAAAGCACGTGTTGCCTACCGTAGACAATCAAGTGCTTTAAGTTCATATGTTTTTAAGTAGCATAAATTTGTAAGTGTTATAGTAACAGTATTACATCAAAACTTACTAGTTTGTACGAGTTCATTAATTTCATGCCCATTCTATGTGTTTGTTTATATTCATCACCCCGTAAAACGTCATCTCGCCTAATCTCGTACTTCTTTTTCTATTCTATCATTGCACATCATACTCCATGATGGTACAACCATCATGGAGTATGCACTTTTTAATAGTCTACTCTTTTTCTTTCGACTGCAAATACACTTTATTTTCTACTCACCCACCTATATTTGTTATCTTTGACTACAAACCACATTTTTTGGCGTTCTCCTATGTAAATTATAGTTTTAGCATTTATAAAGTCACTGTAATCCATTTCGTATATTTGCTTAATCTCTTAAATTATTAATTACAACATATAAAATTTGGTAACTAAGGATTCTTCAATCCATTAATAAAACCCTTAAAGCTATCAGCTATTTTATACGTATTTTCTTCTTCACTAGACTGCGGAAAATAAAAAGAGTGATCCCAATAATATACACCATGGTTTTCAGTATCTGTAATAAGTACAATTAATCCTGAACCTGGATCATCTCCTATTATTAAACTATTCGGTAACATATCTTCTTCAAACTCTTCATAGCATTCACTTAAATCAAAAGTTCTTTTTACACCTATACCATACAAGACATCTAAAGGGATTTCCTGATTTAATTCTTTAACAAAAAATTTACTATACCTAACTTTCGAAGTCCCCCCGTTATATTCACTTAAAAATTTTTTATAATCTTCCGGAAGTAAAAATCCCAAAAACTCTTCTAATTCTTCAATCGATTCTTCAGTTGCTTTACCAAAAGCATTTAAATTCATTTATTTCACTCCCATTTAATCTTTTAACTTCTTAGCTAATGACATTCCACCCATATGTCGAAATCTTCTGTGCATCTCTTTATTAACTTCTTGCATTGTTGTTAAATCTTGATGATGGTGCCACGTGTTTTCATCTAATTTCGGTCCATTTGGAGCTAATTCATCAGCCTTAGCAAAATCAATGTCATATCTATTAAATTCACCTATCGGAACTTCTTGTCTTACCAACCCAGCAGATTTAAAGTCCGGAAAACCTCCAGGATAAGAAACTTGATTTGGAGGAATATCCCAATCAATATAAGTCCATATTCCTTCCTCGCCAATTTCGATTTTCCCACCTTTTTTCTGCCATTTTTCAGGATCTCTAGAATATAGGGGTTTAGTAGATAATTGTTCCTCTGTAAACTTCACTATTTCTGAATTTTTACCCGTACCCCTAGCAACAGCCTCCTGATCATAAGCCCCTTCAACATTCGCCTTACCACCAGGCTTTTCCACTTTCTCCAACGCATTCGACTGCCCTTTTGAAACACGTCCAATCTTATACGTCGTTAACCCATGTAACGCTTCACCAAAGGTCTTTCCAGGTAACGCCTCTCCTATCCCTACCAGTTGAGGTTGAGGACGTAAAGTCGGTATCTCAGCATCTAGTAAAGGTTGAAGCTGCTTCTGAACAGGTTCATACACCTTCTTCGACCAATTGCTTGCTGCTTTTGGGCTGACGGCATTTCGCATATCGCTTAATGTTTTGGTTGCTTTATGTGCAGGTACACGCGGAACGTTTGTTACTTTTGGAACGGATTTTACCGCTCCTGCGGGTTTCGCTCCTCCAATGACACTCGCAAACAGAAACATGCTGTTTTCCCAGTGCTCTTTTGAAAGAGGTTTGTCCGGATTAAGTGCCTGCTGCCCTACATCTAAGAGTCCCATCGTTGCGTGATTGACAAAGTCATACGGTGAATCAAACGATTTTTCTCCTCGTTCATTCAACCCCTCTTTGAAGGAAACAGCGCCATCAAATCCGCCCATCGTTATATAGTTTCCAAAGTCATACAAGGAGTTGTACCGTTTATCTGCTCTCTCTCCCATACCGGCCCAAATGTCTTGTGCTACGCCTTTAGTACCCGTAACTGTACCTTTTGCTAAAGTTATAGCACCTTCTCCTACGTCCTTGACTACAGCTTTTATACCGGTTTCTTCTTTTTTAGCCGCAGGGTTCTCGCAGATTTCTGTAAAGTCAAAGGATTCAGCAGTTTTTTCAGGTGTCACATCTCTAACCTGACCCTGACTCATCACCGACTGCATAAGCATTCCCTCAACTTTATTTGAATGCCAAATCTATGCTGGTTGAAAGGTTGTTTTTGATAGCTTTATATAAAATATGAACATTATTTAGCGGCGTTTGCAGCTTTTTCATCTGCTTCTTTTATGGACTGCACGGATTTTTTGGTGGCGTTCAAATCATCGAGGAGCGTTTGCTTGTAGTCCACAATTAACGTTTGAAGCTGCTGGTTCAACTGGTTTAATTCATCGAGCACCGCTAGTTCTTGTCCGCTTCCTACGTGAAACGGAAAAAGCGGCTGAAACTGCTGCGCAGCAGCGCTTAGGTCACTAAGCGTTCTATTAATTTCACCATCTATTACTTTAATTTCGTCTGCCATATTGCATCACACCTTATCTTTTGCTTCGTCTTCTTGCATTTTAATGGCGCGTTCCATCCCTTGTATATCCGATTGAAGCGCCGTAATTTTTGCTTCAATTGTCGTAAGGGCATCCGTCAGCTGACGGGTCAGCAAATCATCGTATTCATCTAACATAGCAGTGCGGATGTCTTCAAACCCAACAGCAAGGCTGCCTGACCAAGTGGCGGAAGTGAGCTCTGGTTCTTTTACCTTTTCCTTTGCACGTTCAAGCTCGCCTTTGACTTCCGTTAACGTGTTTTTACTAGCCGTAAGCTGCTGGATATCTTCATGTGCCTGCTTCACTTGGGTATACAGATGAGCAACAAACATCTCATTCATATGATGACACTTCCTTTATATCTATCTCTTGGATCTTCTTACAGTAATCCCCTTTTATAGCTTATCAAATAACGAAAGAGAGCACATCGGCACGTTTTCTTATATTTTTTGGGAATAATGTAGGTTTTTAGTTCAATACCCACTCTTCAGGATAAAATAACCAAAACTATCTTACCATTGACAATTTATCAAGATTTTTGGACTACTTCGTGTGTTATTTCCATGCCACTAAAAGGCCTTTTTACACAATTTTTTTGTTAAAACGCATTCATTCTTTCTATTTCCAAATATTTAAACATGCGCTAGTATATACATAATATAAAGAGGAGGTTGAGTATGAGAGAAAAGCTCGTAAGACTCGGTTATTTACTGGGGTTGGCTCTTGTTTTGTCCGGCATTTTATATTTCTTTGCATCGAACTGGCAAGGCTTTGACCGTTACACTAAAATTGCGCTGAGCGTGGGGCTGATGCTGCTGTTTTACGGAAGTGCGTTTGCGGTGCGAAAGCTGCTTCCTCAGCAGGCGTTTTTAAGTCACTGGACGCTTTTGGCCGGCGCTCTTTCATTTGGATTAAGCATCGCGCTTCTTTCTCAAATTTACAACACGCACGCTGAATCGTACTGGCTGTTTTTAATTTGGCTTGTGCCGGTTATTTTGTTTAGCTTTTTTACAAAGTATCAGCCGTTTTACGTGTTATCGTTTGTTTTATTTCAATTCACCATGGCTTTTTTTATTTCACCAACCGGCGCAGTTTCACAGCGAGGCGAACATGAGACGCTTTTACTTTACGCAGGAATGGCGTTTGTGAACTTACTCATCTTTTGGATCATAAAAAAGAAACAGCGCTCGTCTCCTGTGATCATGTATGCGGCGTTTTGTTTGTTTCACTACATTTTTTTAACTGTTTCCCTGCCGGATTTCATAGGTAGCTCTAGCTTACGGATTGGTCTTATTATTTTTTATTTGCTGTTCTTACTAAGCTCCTTTTTTTATTTTTCAAAAGTGGAGCCGCAAAGGCCGTTTTTAGGGATTTCCATTGTGGCATTTGCTTTATTTGTTATTGAACAGTTTTTCTCTTTTATTTTTAAACACTATGCTGAATGGTCACTGTTCTTAGCTTTAGGATTCGTGATTTTATTTATTGGTGCAAGCGTGTGGTTTGTCAAATGGCTCACTGCTAACACATCAGCACAAAAAACCTCGCTCCGCGTAATCAAACGAATAGCAGTGATTGGGATTACGGCCATTGCATCGGTGATCGGCAGCAGCTCTTTAGGAGGACTTGTCACACTTATTACAGGAACGTACCCAACAAACGGAATGCTTGTGATTGGCGTTTTGCTGATTGTGGCATGTTATTTAATTAAAGCAGATATTCCAACGGTAAAATATACGCTTTTAATGATGGGCGTATTAATTAGCGGCGGCGCTTCTTTTTTTGTGAACGACATTCTGTTTTTTATCTACGTCATCGCACTTGTAGCGCTTTTAGTATTCACAAAGCATACGCCCGTTCGCATGCTGCTTTTTGTGCTAGTGCAAGGGCTTCTGTTAATAAAGGTTCCGACTGCTTACTATGACACTATCAAAATAGATTATGTGCTGCTCGCTTTGTTTCTATTAAATGCCGCTGTGTACGCGATAAACGTACACCACGCGTTTAAAAAAGCAGCGCTGCTTCTTGCTTTTATCTTTTTACTGTCGCTGACTGAATTAAGCGAACCGTCTTTTTTAAATATTATTTACTGCACGGTGTTTTTTGTAATTTCAACTGTCCTTTTATTTGTGACGGTACGAAAAGAGCCAAAATATGATTTTATTGTCGGCATGATTTTCTGGTTTGTTTTTTTAGCGATGAAATATTACGACTTTGTGTGGGATTTATTTAATAAATCACTTGTGCTCGTTATTTTAGGTCTGATCTTTCTTTTCCTAAGCAGAAAATGGGACCTGTCAACGCCTGATCAGCCACAGCCGTCGTTTCTTGACCGCAGCCGAACCGCTGTATGGATCATCATTCTTGTTCAGCTTATTATGCTGGGCGGCATTTTCACTAAAAACGAAGTGCTTCTTCAAAACGGAAAAGAAATTAAGCTCGCTTTACAGCCGATCGATCCGCGCTCGCTGCTGCAAGGCGATTACGTTGAGCTAAATTACGACATTGCGCACGTTACCTTACCTCATGTGAAAGACGGAGAAAAAGTGAAGCTCGTTCTTCGCCCTAACAAACAAGGTGTGTATGAATACGCAAAAATCTACCAAGAGGATGATGACTGGAATAAGCCGTATGTTTCTAAAGAAAAAGACGTTGTGATTACGGGCAGCTATCACGACTGGGGAATTCAGTACGGAATTGAGCATTACTTTATTCCAGAAGGAACCGGCAGCAAAGTGGAAAGCGAAGCTCGTTTTGCTACTGTACGCGTTGGAAAAAATGGAGATGCGATCGTTACAAAAGTAGGCAAATAAAAAAGCAGTCGCTTCAACATTGAAGCGGCTGTTTTTTGTTTTAATTGATAAATACGCCGATGGTCATCGTTAAAATAAGAATCACAAAGAAAATAATGATTCCATAGCCAATCCATTTTATTCTTTTGGGCGTTCCGTTTACATTCATATCCGTTATTCTTCCTTCAATACGCTTTTGATGTTCAGTAACATCATTTATTCATTGTTAGGCGAAGTGATATTATCCTTCTTTTCCATTTAATCGTTTTCTTTTTTCTAACAGCTCTTCATATCTTTTTTCAAGCTGCTGCTTTTCTTTTCCTTCTGGCGTGATAGAAAGCTCGCTAATCACTTTTGTTAATTCTAATTGAAGCGCAAGTTTCTCCGCTTCACTTTGCTGCTGTGACGCTTTTTTGCTTTTACCCGTGTCTTCAATCGCCGCGAGCTCCGCTTTGGACTGTTTTAACGTCAAAACATGCGTCGCAAGCTTTTTAACAAAATAGCGGTCGTGCGTCACAAATAAAATCGTCCCTGGATAAGCTTTTAACACTTCTTGAAGCGCTTCTTTTGTATGAAGATCAAGATAGTTGGTCGGTTCATCTAAAAGAAGAACGTTATAATTTCCTAAAAAGACTTTTGCTAATGCCGTTTTCACTCGTTCTCCTCCGCTTAGCATCTCTACTTTTTTATACACGTCTTCACGTTTGAAAAGCAAACGTGATAGTACCGTACGAATAAATTGTTCGGTGTACGGACTGTCTTCTTTAATGTTTTCTAAAATGCTTTTAGCGGGATCTAGATTTTCAAGGCGCTGATGGAAAAAGCCGAGTTTTACAGGCTTCGCAACCGTGATACCTTCTGTTCGCTGCTTAATCATATTCAGCAGCGTAGATTTTCCGGCACCGTTTTTGCCGACAATCGCTACTTTCGCTCCTGGCTTCACACCGCCTTTTAGATTTTGAAACAAGATATGATTACCAGCTAATGCGGATACTTTGTCAAAGCTCAGTACCTGCTTGCTGTGTACTTGGTGAAACTGCGACAGGTCAAAATGAATTTCTTCCATTTCTTTTGGCTTTTCTTTTTTCTCCAGCTTTTCAATTCTTGTTTCAATCGCTTTTGCGCTTCTGTCTAGCTTCGCTTTTTGTTTTCCGACCGCTCGCTTATGAAGTCTCGCTTCAGAATTGCCCATGCGGCTCGGCGCTTTTTTAAGAGACTTTGATTTTTGGCTTTTTTCTTCAGAGGCGAGTTCAAGCCGCTGCTTTTCTTTTACATACTGTTCATATTCAAACTGCTGTCTTTCAACCGCGTGTTTTTTTTGCGTCACATATTCTTGATAATTGCCTTCATAGCAGTGAATTTTGCCGTCTTCTACTTCCCAAATAGACGTACAAAGGCGGTTTAATAATTCTCGGTCATGTGAAATCAGCAGCAGACTCCCTGTAAAAGATTTCATTTCTTCTTCAAATTTTTCTACGCCTTTTACATCTAAGTGGCTCGTCGGCTCATCGGCTGCAAGCAGTTCTGCGCCGGATGAAAGAGCAGCTGCAATTTTCTTTCTTGTTTCTTCTCCTCCGCTAAGAAAGTCCGCTTCAGTTGGCACGTTCCACTGACTTTTCATCTCAGGAGAAACGGCCGATGTAGGTTGAACATCAAGCTGAGGAATCAGTGAGGAACGGCCATATGTTTGAACAATTCCTTGATCTGGACTCATTTTTTTCATTAAAATATGAAGCAACGTCGATTTGCCTTCTCCGTTTTTCCCAACAATTCCAATTCGCTCTCCGCGATGTACTTGAAGCATTTCTGCTTGAAAAAGCAGGCGATCTCCATAACTTTTTTCAATATTTATAGCTTCTAACAATAACATAAAAAAACCTCCCTAGGATTTCTAGAGAGGATTAGAGGTCATAATTAGGCATACGCAAATATGCACCCTTTTTATAGAGTAAAAAAAGGGAGAAATCACTTCATATAAGACATATAGAAATGGCACCTAAAAATGTACAGACTAATCCTATCTAGACAAATGTTCATTTAAAATAAAGTTTTAAAAGAATGTCTAAAAAAATAGGATTACTTATCCATTGTCTACGGTACCTTTCCTTTCTTAGTATAAAATGACTTGCTTCTTACAGTGTATGATGAAGTTTTTTAAATGTCAATATCCATTTGGATGATATTTCCTTCTGTCTCCGCACAAATATTTGACTGCTGAACGCCAACACCTTTACTATTATTTGATAAAAGAGATGAATAACAGTTTAACCCGTTTTAATATAATAGTTCAGCAGTGGAGAAGCTAGAAAAGAAATAATACTGTAGAAAGAGAGAGCCTATGATTAGCCAACATTCTTATTTTCAACAATGTCTGCCTGCCCTTCAACAATTACATAATATGAATTTCACGAAAGAACAGCTGTTGCAAAAAGACTTTTTAATCGGTCAAGAAAAGGAACTAAGCATGTACTACTCACCCCATAACGATTACATAAATCCAGAAGCTCATATTATTATTGCCGGCATCACACCAGGCTGGTTTCAAATGAAAACCGCTTTTAAACAATGCGTTTCCAGCCTGTCCCATCATCATCCGCTTGAACAAGTACTGTACGAAACAAAAAAAGCCGCTAGCTTTAGCGGAACGATGAGAGTAAATTTAATAGACATGTTAGACAGGTGCGGCGTTCAAAAAGCGATAGGTATGGACAGTGCCTCTGAGTTATTTGCTTCACAGCGAGATATGCTGCATACAACGTCCGTATTAAAGTATCCTGTGTTTTACAAAGGAAAAAACTATACGGGTCATCAGCCGCCAATTGAACGATCAGCACTTCTTTCACACTATGCTTTTGAAGTGTTTCCACAGGAATTGAACGAAATAAAGAATCCGTGCTTAATCGTTCCGCTAGGAAAAGCAGTTGAAAATGTTTTAAGAAAACTTTCAAGTGAATCTTCGCTTTCTCAGCATACGTATTTATTTGGCTTTCCACATCCATCAGGAGCAAACGGACATCGAAAACGAATATTTGAAGAACACCTAAGGGAATTTACGGAAATTGTGGAGGAGTGGGCTGTAAACAGAAGGAGTTGAAAACGACCTTTAGCTCTTTCTGTGTGCAACATCTCCTTCTTTTTCTTCTAGTTCTCGTTCATTTTGCTCTTCATGAAACTCTTCTTCTGTTTGTGCAGCAAGATAGTCAAACGGCGTATAGTAATTACGAGGAAGCTTTCGGTGCCAAACTGTTTTAATAATAATAATCATCAGCGGAATACTCACCGTTAAAATAGCGACTAAAACTAGTAGCGAAAAAATCATAAATTATTTCCTCCTGCTTTATGAACCGTGCCTCCTGAAATAACAAAGCGGATCCCCTACACCCATCCACTTATATTTCATCTACATTCACTGTCATCAGTATACGGGATTCATGAGTAACAAAACCGTTCTTTTCAAAAAAACGTTCTGGTTTGCCTTGGCCTCTTTCAGTAGACACGTAGACTTCTTTCACTTCTTTTTGTATAAGTAACTCGTTAAGGAAAGATAAAAGACTCGTTCCTATGCCAGTTTGCTGAGTGTTGCTTAACACACAAATTTCATTTACATAAAACGTCTTATAGTTCGCCCACTGTTCTTCATTTCCTACTATAAATCCTATGAGTTTATTATTTTTACTGTGGAAGTAACCTATCCCTATGTAACCTGGAGTTTTACTGATATCGTATAAACGAGCATAAGCAGTGTTTATACTCCAAGGCTCATTCCACGGTGATCCACTAAAAACACTTGTATAGATGATTGCTGCTTCTTTAAGATCTTCGTCAGTCAATAGACGAACTTCGGTTTTCATTGTGTTTCTCCTTTTCGCATCAGTTCTCTTGAAACTCATTAATTACATTCAACAGCTCTTTTAAATCCTCTATTACATATGAATCTGTAAAATTCCCGTCAAAGAAAGCGTCTTTTTTCCATACAGCATGCATGCCCGCCCCCCTTGCGCCAAGTACATCATTTCCTGGATGATCCCCGATATATACACTTTCTTCAGCCGACACATCAAGCGCTTTTAATGCTCTCAAAAAGATATCTTTATGCGGCTTTTTAATGCCTTCCTGTTCGGAAACAAGTATGGTATCAAAATAGTGATCAATCCCAAGCACTTTAATATTCATCCACTGAAAGTCCGTAAAACCGTTTGTGATCATGCCTAGCAACAGCCCTTTTTCTTTAGCTCTTTTAGTACATCCTCCATATGTAAAAACGGAACGCAGTGAGCTGGAAAATAGTGAAGATAATCAGCTAGCATTCCTTCCCATGTTAGATTCGAAAGATCATATTCGTTCAAAAGCTGCTGGTATACTTTATCTTTCCATACGTAGCCTTTTTGATCTAACTCAATAAATTTAGATATGTACTCTTGCTTTGGTATGTGTGCTAGTTCTTTACTATATCGCTCGTATTGATCTTGAATAAAACATTTTAACGAACTTTCTCGATCTAATAATGTCCCATCTAAATCAAAAATAACGGCTTTAATCATGATTTGCCTCCTTTATCTGTAACTTGATTCAACGATTGGTTAATTATAACATTTTTAACTATAAAACTAATAAACTATATTGAATTCTTCCCTATACAAAAAAAAGGTCTCTTCTGATGAAAGAGACCTTTTACTATTTATTAAAAAGAGAACAATAAAAACTGTAACTTCTTCACTTGATGCCTAAGCGTATAACTGACGCCACGTTTTTAGCGGTTCTTTCAATGTTTTCAACAGCTTTTGCCAGTGCTTCTGACAGGTCGACCGCCCCGGGCACGACGCTGAATAAAGCAGAAATACCGTGTTCATACACAGCTTCGCTTCCCGCTCCAATGCTTCCTGCTATTGCGATCACGGGAACGCTATGCTTTTTTGCTGTTTTGGCTACGCCGATGGGTGTTTTTCCGTAAATGGTTTGACCATCTATTCTTCCTTCACCGGTAATGACAAGATCGGCATTTTTAATATAGCTTTCTAACTGAGTTGCTTCAATGACAATGTCTACACCTGGCTTTAACTCCGCAGATAAAAATGCCAGCAGGCCGCCGCCAAGCCCTCCTGCCGCTCCGGCACCAGGAACGTTCTGAATATGAATATCCATTTCTTTTTCAATAATCGCTGCGTAATGAGCTAGATTACGGTCAAGCTGTTTAACCATATCAGGAGTTGCACCTTTTTGAGGGCCAAATACCGCAGATGCTCCGGTTTCACCCGTTAACGGATTGTCTACGTCGCACGCAACTTCTACTTTGACTTCAGCAAGCCGAGAATCGAAGTTTGTAAGATCAATAGCAGCTAACTGGTTTAAACTGCCGCCCCCTTCTTTTATTTCTGCTCCGTTAGTATTAATAAGCTTTGCCCCTAAAGCTTTTGCCATACCAGCTCCTCCATCATTTGTAGCACTTCCTCCGATGCCAATAATGATATGCTTTACTTTTTGATCTAATGCTTTAAGAATGAGCTCCCCGGTTCCTCGCGTTGTAGTTATAAGCGGATTGCGTTCATCCATAGGAACTTGATGAAGACCTGAAGCGGCTGCCATTTCAATAACAGCCGTTTTGCCGTCTCCAAGAATTCCGTAAAAAGCTTCCACCTCTTTACCTAAAGGTCCGGTTACCTTAGCTTGTATAATTTGTCCGCCCGTCGCGTCCACAAGCGACTGAACGGTCCCTTCTCCACCGTCTGCCATAGGTACTTTACTAATCTCCGCGTTGGGAAAATGAGTTTTTATTCCTTTTTCCAGGGCTTCACAGACGTGCAGAGCCGTTAAGCTTTCTTTAAATGAATCTGGCGCAATTACAATTTTCATCCGCAAACACTCCTTTTATTTTTAGCCGTATAGCTTTAATACACCAAATATAAGCGTGGATACAATTGCCATGATGAGTCCAATAAGCGATTCGTACGGTATTAATTTTAAGCGTTCTTTTATTTTCATATTTACACTTCCGCCCGTTGCGTGAAAAAAGCTTCCGTGCGGAAGGTGATCAAGTACGGTCGCTCCGGCATGAACCATAGCAGCTCCGGCCAAAGCAGAAACGCCTAGCTCTAAAATTGTCGATCCAAAAACTTGGCTTGCGACTGCGGTTCCTGCAGTTGTCGAAGCGGTTGCCGCTGACATAAAAATACCTGAAACCGGAGCTAAAACATAAGCTGGCAATCCAATGGCAGACAAGCCTTGAATAATAACGTCTTTTAGCTGGGAGTTAGCAATAATTCCTGCTAGTGTCCCCGTTCCAAGCAGCATAATGGCTACACCTGACATTTTCCCTAATCCAGAAATAGCATATGTATTAAGCTGTTTTCCTTTTTTCATCACAATGGCACCAACAATTCCTCCTGCGGGAAGCGCAACCATTGGATCAATATTAAGGTCAAAAAGCGGTCGCAGTGCCAGCAGCACGATGGTAACAATTGGTGCTATGATAGCCGTTAAAAACAGCGGCAAGCTGCTTGCATCCACTGTATCTATTTCTTCAGCTTCAACCATTGTTCCTTTTTTCACCAATCGTTTGGCTATTAGATAAGTGACCGCTACGCCAAATACAGCGGGAATAATTCCTGCAGCCATCACGGATGTAAGTGGAATATTGAATGCGTCCGAAGCAGCAATAGCGTTAGGATTAGGAGACATTAAATTTCCTGCCTTTCCTCCTCCAATCATTGCTAGTAAAATAGCAGGCTTTGACATACCCGTACGTTTAGCAATGGCTAAAGCAATAGGCGCCACTGTGATCACAGCCACATCAACAAACACACCTACTGTCGTAAGAATGAGTGTGGCTAGCGCTAGAGCTAAAAGCGCTTTTGTTTCCCCTAGTTTTTTTACAATGGTTTCTGCTATAACCGCTGCTGCACCTGATTCTATTAATACCCCGGCCAATATACCAGCTGCAAGAATTCGCAGCACTGCGGGAATGATGCCTTGTGCCCCTTCAATCATTAAAGTAACGGTATCAGCAATATTAACTCCGCCAATCAGTCCTCCAATTAAAGCTCCGGCTATCATTCCGTATGCAGGAGCCACTTTCTTTAAGATTAATATAATGGCAATTACTAATGCACAAATCGCGCCTAATGCGCTTACTTGAACGTCCATAAAGCATCCCCTTTCTTGTTTCTTCTATCCCCAACGCTAATTGTAAGCGCTACCTTCAATTCTTTCATTAGTCACTTCAACAAAAAAAGACCTTGCTATCGCAAGATCTTTTATGCACGTGCACAATTATGAAATTTTAGATAACAGTAGCGCTACATACAGTTCGAGGAGGTCTTTTACTTTCCTTGGATCTTTTCCCGTGATGCTTTGGATTTTATCTAGACGGTAGCTTAGCGTATTTCGATGTATAAAAAGCTTTTTAGCTGCCGTGCTTCCTTCGCCATTTTCTTCTATGTAGACCGTTAACGTTTCGATAAGTTCTTTTTTCTTATCATATTCCTTTAGCTTTTTATAGTGATCCAACAGATCATGATTTTCTTGAAAACCGGCGCGTTGACGTAACAGTACGGGAATTTGATAATCCGCATAGCAGTAGAAATCAGCTTCTGGATGAAGCTTTGAACCGACCGCAAGCGTATCTTTCGCCTGCTGATAAGATACATGAAGGCCTTTAAAATCAGCTTGAAAAGATCCTGCCGCTAACTTACACACCATACCAGACGCCCGAAGCTGTTTTTCTAGCTGTTCCGCATAGCTGCTAGCGCTTCCGGCTTCTATAGATTTTAATAAGACCACCCCGTCTGGAAGCATAGCGTATAAGTCATTATTAGCTATGTATTTCTTTACAAGTTTCATGACTTTATGACGATTTTCAGCTGTAACAATCACTGCCACTCGTGGAAGGTATAAATTAATATCAAAGCGGTTCGCCCGGTCAAAAAATAAAGAGTCAAACGGATCTTCTTGTTGAAGAAGCTGATGAACCAGCTCTTCTTTTAATCGTTCATCCCATTGAATTTCCTCTATTAAAATCATTTCTTGAAAAATCATTTCAGCCGCCATGCGCACAAGCTCTCCGTAATTACGAATCTGTTCTGGCAGTCCTGTTAACCCCACGACTCCAACAATTTCTCCGTTAAAAAAAATAGGCAAATTCACGCCCGGTTTGACCCCTCGCAGCGAGTCAGCCTGCTGCTGAGTGATTTCGTAGGAACTGCCGTTTTTTAATACCATTAGCGCTCCTTCGTGGATTTGATTCATTCGATTTTTGTCACCCGAACCAATAATGACTCCTTTTTCGTTCATTACGTTAATGTTGCAATCAATAATCTCCATCGTTCTACACACAATTTTCTGAGCTAATTCTTTTGTTATGTATCTCAACATTTCCCCATCCTTTGCCTCTATGAAGTAAAGCTCATTTTTTTCGTGACAGCTAATTTGCATTCAATGAAAAATTTACGATACTTCATTATAATATACGTAGAAGCAAAACCACATCTTTGAAACCGCCAACAATACAGTGCCTATAGGAGGATAAAAGAATGACTGTGTCAAAACTAGTTTTCACCCCTCTCAGCTACACAGGATGGGGATCACTTCAGCAACTGCTTCCGGAAGTAAAAAAATATGACCCTGCTCATATTTTAATCGTCACAGATCCCGTGTTAAAAGACATTAGACTTGTAGATAAAGTGAGTGCTCCTCTTATCCAAAATGGATACGAAGTAGATGTATACGCAGATACGGCACCAGAGCCGCCCTTAGCGCTTGGTGAAAAACTCGTATCTTACGCAAAAAGCCGAAAATTTGATTTAGTCATTGGAGTGGGCGGCGGAAGCGCATTAGATTTAGCAAAACTTACGGCCGTTTTAGCCGTTCATGACGGAGCTGTAGAAGAATATTTGAACTTAACTGGCACGAAACAAATTACGGAAAAAGGGCTTCCAAAAATTTTAATTCCCACGACCTCCGGCACGGGCTCAGAAGTAACGAATATTTCTGTATTATCTCTTGAAAGCAGCAAAGACGTTGTGACCCACGACTATTTGCTTGCAGATGCTGCCATTGTAGATCCTGAGCTTACGCTAAGCGTGCCTTCTAAAGTAACGGCGGCTACAGGGGTTGATGCATTAACTCATGCCGTTGAAGCTTATGTATCAGTAAATGCAAATCCAGCAACCGATGCCTTAGCACTAAAGGCTATACGCATGATTAGCTCTTCTTTAAGAACAGCTGTAGAAAACGGCAAAGATAAAGAAGCGCGAACTCAGATGAGCTACGGAAGCTATTTAGCGGGACTTGCTTTTTTTAACGCAGGCGTAGCCGGTGTTCATGCACTTGCCTATCCGTTAGGTGGACAGTTTCATATTTCACACGGTGAATCAAACGCCGTATTGCTTCCATATGTGATGGGTTACATACGCAGCAGCTGCGTGGAAAAGATGCGGGATATTTTTGAAGCACTAGGCGGAAACGCTACCTCTTTATCAGAAGAAGAAGCTTCTTATCAGTGTGTGAAACAGCTGCAGTCACTTGTCAAAGACGTGGGCATTCCTCAAACTCTTCGCGGATTTGATATTCCAGAAAGTGCCCTTCAAAAGCTGACAGGAGATGGCGTCCAGCAAAAACGAATTCTCGCTCGCAGTCCTTTGCCTCTTCATGAGAAAGACATACGAGCTATTTACCAATCGGCTTATGATGGCGCTATAGTAGAACCTCTACACTAAAGAACTCCCCCTTACCTAAGGGGGAGTTCTATTTATGCTGCTTTAGCCGTTGTACCAAAACGATTCTCTTTAGGGTCACTAGGCTGACAGAATAAGACAATTAGCCAAATACCGCCAATAAGCGGAACTAATGTAATGAGCTGCCACCATCCGCTTTTTCCCGTATCATGGAGCCTTCTTGCTCCTACCGCTAACGAAGGGACTGCAATCAATAGCGAGTAGATTACCGGCAGAAAAAGAGGCTTATCAATAACGAACTGAATGAAAGAAAGAATAAATGAAATAACAAAGTTGACCAATACAAACATCCAGTATTCAGTTCGGCTTGCTCTGCCAGAAAACGTCCCGTAATTTTTCAACACTTTTATGTACCACTTCATATGCAACACCCTCCTTTTTTGGTATAAAATTGTAAATTTATAGTTTATATATCCTTTTTATTCAAAAAACAAACCGTTAAACGAACAAATAACGACATTTTTTATACAAAAGAAAAAACTTCTTTCAAAAAAAGAAGTTTTCGTAATGTATTATGCTTTTCTATTTAATCAAATCATTTCGGTCTTCCATACTTGGCGGTTCCTCAAGCCACCCGTTTTTGGCCATGATTTTTCCCCCGTCTTGCCCGTATGTTAAAATGTCTTTGGCCGTACTGACAAGAGTAAGAGGAAGATCTCCACGTAAACTAAATGCAGTGCCTAGAGCGTTGCTTCCCAGCCCAAAACTGCAGAACAAACTCACGCAGTACATCATTAGTTTATCTGAAAAAGGTGCTACTTTTGACTCGGTCGCTTTCGCTCCCCACGTTGCAGGCGTCTGAATATCGCTCTCTAAAAGAATTTTGCTATAATCACTTACAATTTTCTTAGCCAGCTCTTTTCCTTTTACAAAATACTTCTTTACTTCAGGCTCACTTGCTACTTGAGCAAACCCTGTGATCATTTGCATGCCAAGAATGTTGCTTTCAATAGCGTAATAAATATGCGCTACCTCTACAGTATTTAATGCACGTTTATTGGAAAATAAATGGAGGCCATTCATATAATCTGTACCTTCAGCAAACTTCGCTGTTTTAGGTACTGAAACAGCTGGAGGCCTTGGAAGCACGTTTTTTTCCTGAAGATAATCTACACATTTGTCATAGCCACTTTGCGTGAAAGCGGTAAGCTCTTTATATAGAGAGATCATGTCTTTTCTGTAGGACATGGTTAAATGAAGCGTATGTAGCCCCATGCTAATTTCTTTTAAAAGGCGAAGAAACATAATATCAAACACTTTATCATAAAGCTTAGGAACACCGACATTTACGTCTTTTTCTGTGTATCCTACCGGTATGGCTGCCCCTTCATTTTTTAGAATCGTTTTGATATCTTCAATATAGTTCACAACTTGCATATGCGTATCTTGCATAATTTCTTTTGCCCCGTCATCTTCTGCGTGCGCAATAAAATATTCTAAAATTCTTCCAATCATTGTCTTTTGCTGATAGGTCATCCAAAGAGTAGCAATTTCACTTGAACTTAACGGTATTTCTTGACTCATGCACTCAACCTCCTGCTAGGGATACATACGTAAATCTTCATTTGTTCAAGAGTGGGTATCTGTAATGAAGACTTTATTCTAGACCTTAACATTCCTCCCCGCAGCCAGATACACAGCTCTGTCTCTTCCTCAATTAATTCTGCTTCATTTACTATGCACAAATTGGAAGAATTCTATGTATTTACCCTCGCTTTTAAATGGAGGAAACAAAAAAAGCCCCCTCTCATTAAAGGCGCTTTTTCAAAGAAAACGTTTTTATTCCATCGTATCAGAAATTCTTTTGTAGCTTCCGCATTTTTTTAGATATTGAATAATATCTTGATCTTTTACACGTTGAATAGCTGATCCGAACAGTTCTGCTGCTACCTGCATACGTTCATGTTTATGTTCAATGGTCATAATATATCGAAGTGCATCCACAACCGGTGCATTGTGACGTGTACGACGAGTTATGTACTCGTGAATGGCTTCATTTAACCCTTCCGATTCCGCTTGTTGAAACTCAGGTTTTCTTACTGCTTGACTATATACCACTTTTTTGCCACTCCTTCTCCTCATTTTTAATCATTTTTTATCTTTCTTTTATTTCCATTTCCCTAACATAAAGGAAACAAAACATGAAATCTTGACTTTTTTTATAATTATAAAAAAACAATTATTTTTCATAAAGCTCTAACAAGCGTTTGTGTATCCAAATAGCTGCCTGTAAACCTTCTCCCATCGCTACCGTCACTTGTTCAGAATGAGCCACAATATCTCCTGCTGCCCACACGTTTGAGACATTTGTTTCTTTTGTACGCGGATTTACGATAATGTGCAGATTTTCTAGAAGTTCTGCTCCGAGCTCATTCGCTAACTCTGTTCGAACTTTATTTCCTCCGAACGCTAAAAAACCTTTTTCTCCATAGATAAATTCATTGTTTTCGAGGATGACTCCTTTTAACATGTCTGCTTCAGCTATGACTTTTTTTATTGCCGCTTCTTTATAGGTAATTCCCTTTTGCATCAAGGTATCTGCTAAAGGTCCAATTTCTTTTTTGTCGTGATTAATGTACGTAATGTCATTTGTCCAATATGTTAACGTAAGAGATAAACTGGCTCCTGCTTTTCCTGACCCTAGTACTAATACCCTTCTATTATTTACTTCATACCCATCGCAGTCGGGACATACATATACGGTTGTTCCCATGCACGGATATAGCTCTTGCTGAAGTTCAGGCGGAATCCGGTCTACTACTCCCGTCGCAAACAGTAAAGTAGCTGCTTCATAGTTCGCAGAGTTTGTAATGACGTTAAACCCTTCTATTCTTTTTTCACACTGAAGGACACGCTCTTCTGCAAATTGAATGCCGTAGCTTTTTGCTTGCTTCCTTCCCGTTTCTCTTAGAGTTTGCCCGCTTATTCCCTCAGGCCATCCCAATATATTTTGATAATTTTTGCAAAGATTGGAACGTCCATCGTTTGAATCAATAACCAATACACTGCGCTTATATCTTCCAAGCTGAATAGCGGCTTGAAGTCCAGCAATTCCTCCACCTATAATAACGCAATCATACTTATCTGTCACAGCACATCACCTCAGCTTTTACTATTTTCTAAACGAAAGCTTCAGTTTTTCATTATCTGTTTTTTCATTATTTTTATACGCTTTATTGTCTTTATTTTTTGAAGTCCTTCTATACAAAAAAAACCGCCTCGGCAGCTGCCCGGCCTAGAGACGGTTTTTATAAAATGAAAAAAGACGATATTACTCACTTTTCTTTCCTGCTTCTTTTTCATTAATTTTAGTAATCAGCTCTTCTTTATACACTTCACTATCTTTCCCGTAGCGTAGACGACTATAACAGTTGGGACATAATGCAGCAGCGTTCTTTGGCTTAGCGAGTCCGCTCTCTGAAAGCTTTGAAAGATAGTACATTTGCAAAAAGGAGCTGCCATCTTTTGCGATAAACGGCGCGCTTTCTCCGCAGGCTTCGCAAATACCTGCTGCGCGTTTGTGAACATATTGTTTAAGAGCTGCCGTTTGTTCGTAAACACTTGTCTTTTTTTCTTCTCCTAATGCTATATGACGAAGCTGTTCAGTTGAATAAGGTGAAACATCCAGCTTTGCTGCTTTTTCCTCAATCACAGGATTTCGTTCAAGTTCAAAAATAATAGCTTCACGAAGCTCTCCGTCTGAGTCCCACATGATTTCTAATTGATGATTAATATACGTCACTTCATCAATGAACTCTACTACTCCAGGCTCCACGTAGTGAAACAAGTAAACGGCTTTTCCTGATAAAAAATGTTCACGAAGCGCTTTATTGCCTTTAATGAGCTGCATCGATCCTCTTTGGCCTTCTCCCGTATAGAAAAAAGCGGTTTTATCTCTGTTCCACCCGTGTCCTGTTCCATATTCACTTCCGCTTTCTTTTGTGAAAATAAAAATATATGGATGCGCTTTTGGCGTTGATATTTCGCTTTGTTCCTGTCCTTTATAAAGCTTATGAATTTGTTTTCTGCGATAACGATGTCCTTTTTGAAAGAAATCTCCGCGCTGTAAATCCGTAATCAATGAATTGCCTCCTACTGCGGTCCTGCTTTTATAGTACTTATAGCTCTACTATACACTAATTTTTGTTTTCTTTGCAGATCGTTTCTTCTATCTATCAGATTTATATCATACAAAAAAAGCAGCTGTATGGGCAGCTGCTTTTTTTGCGATAGTCAATTTTGCACCGTATAGTCTTCTCCTAGCCATTTTGTGCTGAGTTTTTTTAACGTACCGTCTTTTTTCAGCTTTTTAATCGCCTGATCGACTTCCGACTTTAACTTTTCGTCTTTTTTGTTAAACATAAAATATACTTTTGAATTAATCACGATATCTCCAACCGTTTTTTGCTGAAATTTCAGCGCTTGATTGCTAAAGTCGATGGAAAATGGTGTCGCAAGCGTAGCATCTGCCCGGCCTGTTTTTAATTGAGTTGTGGCATCATCCGCACCTTGACCGGCGTAAACTACATCGATTTTATTGCCGTGTTTTTGATTGTATTTGTCTAGATAGACAGCCGCATTGCTTGTAGCTCCTACAATCATTTTTTTACCTTCTAAATCTTTTAATGAATGAATATCATTTCGATTTTTAGGAACTGTTACATAAAGCGGAGAATAATTATATGTTTCATCATTAAATAAAAACTTTTTCTTTCGCTCAGCGTTCTGAGCCATGTTATGAGCAATCATATCAATTTTATTACTTTCTAAGCTGAGAAGCAGATTTGAAAATTCCATCGTTTTAAATTCAAATTTATAATCCTGTAGCTCTTTGTCGATTGCTCTTACTACTTCTACATCATAGCCGGTCAGTTTGCCTTTATCATCGATAAAGCAAATATTAGGAAACTGAGTGCCTGTTCCAACCACAATCGTTTGAACATCTTTTTCTTTCTTTTCTCCTGCACTTGAAGATGCGTTTGTTCCACATCCTGCCATGCTCACAGCTACTACAATTGAAAGTAAAAACAGCCAATATTTTTTCATACTTTCCTCCCCTAAATCCCTATATTATGTAATAAAAAGAGGCTCTTGATGAAGCAGCTGCTTCATCAAGAGCCTCTGGTTAACCAGTGGGCTTACTTCGTGTAAGATTATTCACATCATAATACTAGTTAACCGATAAATCAAGTATGTTTTAAGAAAAAGATTATCTTGACAGCTTGGTGTCTACCGCTTAAGATACAACTAATAAAACATTGAAACTACATATCTACCAGTCAACTGGAGGCAAATGGACACGATAATAAGTGTACATTTGCTTTTTTTATTGTCATCCATCATTTTATCTTTTGGAGGTAAAACGTATGAAATTTGCTTTATTTAGTCTTATTCAAAACATCCCGAACCCGGTTACTGGAGAAACATTCACTGCTCAAGAAAAGTTTCAGCATGTGTTAAATCAAGCAGTGCTGGCAGAAAAGTTAGGTTTTGATGCTTACGGAGTCGGCGAAAGACACGGAGCTCCTTTTTTGTCTTCTTCTCCTCCCGTTGTTTTAAGTGCAATTGCGGCTAAAACGTCACACATCCGTCTCCTTACGACCGTTACCGTTCTAAGCATTTTAGACCCTGTACGAGTAGCTGAAGATTATGCAACGCTTGATCACCTATCGGGTGGACGCCTTGAACTGATTATCGGAAAAGGCAATGACCCGCGTCATTATCCGCTTTTTGGTATTACAGAAGAAGAACAATGGGAATCTCTTGCTGAAAGATACGCTCTTTTAAAACAGCTTTGGACAGAAGAAAATGTCACGTGGAGCGGCCGTTATCGTCCACCTTTAACTAACGTTACGACTCAGCCTCGACCGTTTCAGACTTCTATTCCCGTTTGGCATGGAAGCGCGTCAAGCCCGCTGTCTACAGAACTTGCGGCTAAATACGGAGAGCCGCTATTTTCATCCAATTCCTTCCACCCTCAAGCTAAATATAAAACGCTGATTGACCACTACCGCGAACGCTTCGCTTATTATGGGCATGATCCACGCAAGGCCATCGTCGGTTCGGGGGCGAGCAGCCTATATATTTCTAATACAGGGGAAGAAGCGATTCGCCGCTATCGCCCGTACTATAACGCATTTAGCAATACAGAAGCAGCCAAACATAATCAATCGCCGTTCACGTCACTTGAAGACATCGTTCAACACGGTCCTGCTTTAGTAGGAAGCCCGGAGCAAATCATTGAAAAAATAATAGACTATCACCGCGCTTATGGAAACGAAGTGCTGAGCATCAGCGTAGACGGTCTAAGCGAAGCAGAACAGCGCGAACAGCTAGAGCGCTTTGCAGATGATATTGCACCTGTTCTTCGAAAAGAACTTCCCAGCAGCGTGTGGGAAAATAAAAAAAAGAAAACTCCTTTTTAACAGGAGTTTTCTTTAGCTAAAAATAATTTGTCTATTAGTTTATTAACTTTTAAACTAATAAACTACTCTGGTTAAGATGCCTGCGTGTCTGTATCGTAAATATTGGCTGTTACTTCGCTTCTTTGACAAAGTAAGATGAGCAGCCAAATACCTCCGATAACTGGAACAAAGTTAATTAAATACCACCAGCCGCTTCTTCCTGTATCATGCAGTCGGCGAACAGTAACGGCAAGTGAAGGCAGAATCATTGCTGCTGCGTATAGCCATATTAAAATAGGGGCAAAGACTGTAAGTGAATCAATGAAAATAAATATAAATGGAACAAGTGCAAAGATATAACTAAATAATGTAAACATCCAATACTCCGTACGCGTTGCTCTTCCTTGAAACGTCGCGTAATTTTTTAACGCTTTTATATACCAGTACATGACAAACCCTCTCTTTGTTTATTAAATTAAACTATCTAATCATTTAAGTCCTACGCAACTTTATTAGGTACATCAAAACGATTTAGCTGCGACTCACTTCTTAGACAAAGAAGAATGAATAGACAAATACTTCCGGCAATCGGAATAATACTAATAAGCTGCCACCAGCCGCTTCTTCCTATGTCATGCAGTCGGCGTGCCGTCACAGCAAGAGATGGAATGAAGACTGCAACAAGATAAACTATACGCAAAAACGGGGGCATATCTGTTATAAGTTCAATAGCTGAAAGCACACACCATATAATAAAATTAAATAAGACAAACATCCAATACTCTTTACGCGTCGCTCTCCCTTGAAACACTGCATAATTTTTCAGTACATGTAAATACCATTTCATACAAAAACCTCCTTTTTTAAAACATTTTTTGTAAGACAAGCTTACTAGCAGTAATTACCTTAGCATACAAAAAATTATTTTCATATCCTATTTTTTAAAAAAATTCCAATTGATAATATAGATATAGGAAATGAATGGATAATAATTAGTAATAAATACCCAATAAATTCAGATCAAAAACCATTTAATCACTATAATTACTTTTAATTAATAAAATGTTTTTTTATAACAAAAAATCTGCCGTATTAATAAACACGGCAGGCTCTATCTTTACTTATGTTCGGTAAAAGTAAGGCCCACATGAGCTTTCATGCGTAATCACATAAGTCCACGTAAAATCTTTATCAACCACATATAAATCTTCTAAATACATGTTTGTATTTTCACTTAAATCAGCGCTTGTTAGATGCTTACATTTAGATAGCTGCAGCACTCGTTCATCATCCTCAAACAGCAAATAACAGTCGTTCATTATTTGCTGTTCGAATGCTTGAATCGCTTGTTCTCCTTGTAAGCAAGGGAGCTTTTCATAGCTAAATGCATGCCATAAAAATTGGTCCATATAAATTTTCTTTTTTGCGATGCGCTTAAAACACTTGCAAATTCATTTTCCCATCGCTTTCGAAAGAATTCACCTTGATTCGGTAATTTTTTAACAAACATTCCTTTTTTCTTTAACGCATCTTTCATTTTCACTGTGCTTTTCCATCCTTTATCCTGTATTCATTTCTTTTTATCGGCTTCTTAGCTTATTTGTCCACTATACCCGTGCGTTAGATTCTTTGCTTTTTGACCAAATTCACTTTATAAAACGTAGGCTTTAACGTGCACAAAAACAATACAATTGTACTTAAAAGCATGATCAGGCTTCCACCAATTACAGCTCCTTGAATCGAAAAGATGGGCGCAGCCATGCCGCATAAAAAAGTCATGATAATGATCAGGAGTGACTCAAGCAGTCCATATATGCTTCCTACTCGACCCATTATGTCAACGGGAATACTGTTTTGATAAAAGGTTTGAAAACCAGCACTTGCAAAAGCTAACGCAAAGGATAAGCTAAAAAATCCTGCTCCGATAGTTTGAAAAGAAGAGGAACACGCATACAGCAAATAGCCAAGCGACACTCCTACACTGCCGGCACCTATGAGAAAGTTGGTCGACAGTTTCTTAGCAAACAGTGTGTTCACAACTGCGCCAATCATAATGCCAGCGCCTGCTATGGTTAATAAAAATCCGTATTCGCTTTCGGACAAATGAATGACTTTTGTTGCAAATGAAACTTCAAGAGAATCAATTGCCGTAGCCATGACCATTAAGAAACTGAATAATACATAAATGGTGATAATGTATCTGTTGGCTCTACTGAAACGAAACACCGCTTTCCAATCTTCTCGAATGGTGTTTACAGACAGCTTATTTTCTTTAACTTCTGTTTTTGTATCCAGGTTCGGCATAAACAAAGTAACCACTCCTGAGGATACCAGCGCTGCAGCAGTAGCATAAATGGCAAACACAGGGGTTCCAATCATAAATAGCGCACCTGCTGCGGCTGGCCCAATAAGAAAACTGCCTGAATCAATCAAACTGCGCAGCGAATTAAATCTTTTTCGTTTTTCACGTGGAATAAGCTTTGTGATATAAACCATCGATGCCGGCCGAAACATTGAACTTGCCATACTGATGATAAATACCAGCATATAAATGATCAGTATGGATGAGAAAAACGGAAAGCAAGCAATAATCCCCGCGCGCATCCAATCTAAAAACATCATAAGCTTCCGTTTGTTTATGCGGTCAATTAAGCTTCCAGACCATATACTTGTACATAGTGCAGCAAGCGGCTTTATCATGTATAGCCCTGAAACCGCAAGCGGCGAATTCGTCATATCAAGCATCATGACATTTAAAGCAATTAAATAAATCCAGTCGCCGATATTGCTAATGCCAATTCCAAACAGCAATAAACACGGGTATTTCCAAGACAACAGCTTATTTTTCATAAAAGAAAGGCCTCCGCTTCACTATTGATTTCGATCAATAAAAAAATCCCACCCCCAAGACATTTGTCTTAGGGGCGAGATTATGAATCGCGGTGCCACCCTAGTTTGTTCATATGTCGCCATATAAACCTTATCGAGTACGGCTTTCGCTTATACTCTAGCTTTGTAACGGAAGCAGCCGTCGCACTATCACGTTAGATCCAATGCGCTGCTCAGAGGCTTGCTTCAACAGCGTTTCTCTTGCTCCTTTTCAGCTTCCGGAGCTCTCTGCTAAGAATACACGCTGTCTACTTTTCTCTTCACGGCATTTAATTTCTAACATCTTACCATTATTATCTATTTTTTGTAAATACTTATTTTAAAATCATTTTTTGCGGCTGAGAAAAGAATAGTCGATACCCTAGATATACAAAATAAATGATGGAAGCTACCAGCACGATTCCCCACATATTGTACATATCCTTATTTCCCCATACGCCTGTTAGTGAAAACAGCGCTGGAATCGTTAACGTCACCCACGACTGGACAATCGCTACTTTCCCCACATATGCAGATACATCTTTTTTGCTCGTATTAAGCACATAAAATAAAAGCCATAAAAACGACCAAAGAATCCATGTAATAGCGTTAATTACGTCATGATAATGAACAAGAGAAACGGTCACGTACACTAAAGCGATAATCGATACCCAAAGAGAGTAATAGCCAAGTCCTGTTCCCTGCATTCCTTTTAATACCGTCACCCCTACATACAAATACGTAAGGCCAAATAAAAAAATCGCCGTTCTTTCATACAAAATCCAGTTGCTTTGATCTGACGTAATAATTAAATAAAACGGAACAATAACTTGAAAAGCTCCAACAAATAAGTTAAATACGCCTACGTTTTTTTCATCTGCTTTTCCAAGCAGCATCAGTCCGTTTAAAAATAAAGCTGCTCCTGACAGCAACAGTCCAATTTGATCCATTTTTCAGTAAGAAAAGCCCCTAGCTTTTCTTGTCCTCCTCTGCGTCTATGTTTTTCTTTAGGATGTACGGAGTTGTGGTTTACATGTAAAAAAGAAAAAGCAATTCCTTTTAAAAAGGAAACTGCTTTTCTTTCTGTTTCTATTACACTTATAAAATAAAGCTGACAACAATTGCTGACAGTACGCTTACAAGCGTAGCTCCGTACAGTAAACGAAGACCAAAGCGCGCTACTGTATTTCCTTGCTTTTCGCTTAAGCCTTTAACAGCTCCTGACACGATTCCAATTGATGAGAAGTTAGCAAATGATACTAAGAATACAGATACAATTCCAAGCGTTTTAGCACTGAATGTTGAAGCCATATCCGACAGGCTCATCATTGCCACAAATTCATTTGTTACGAGTTTTGTTGCCATAATTCCACCCGCTGCCACAACTTCTGAAGCAGGAACACCCATGATGAATGCAAACGGTGCAAACACATAGCCAAGCAGATGCTGGAACGATAGACCAAATAACATTTCAAACACGTTATCAATCGCAGCCATCAGCGCAACGAAACCAATTAGCATCGCACCTACGATAATCGCTACTTTAAATCCATCCATAATGTATTCGCCAAGCATTTCGAAGAACGTTTGTTTATGACCAGTTTGTACTTCTAAAATATCTTCTTGATCCGTTACTGTGTAAGGGTTAATAATAGAAGAAATAATAAATCCGCCAAATAAGTTAATAACGATCGCTGTTACTACATATTTTGGTTCAATCATTGTCATATAAGCACCGACAATAGACATTGAAACCGTCGACATAGCTGATGCACAAAGCGTATATAAACGATTTGGCGGCAGTTTGTCTAGTTGCTTTTTAACGGTAATAAATACTTCTGACTGACCTACAATAGCAGAAGCTACTGCGTTATAAGACTCTAATTTTCCCATTCCGTTAATCTTGCTGAGAACTAAGCCAATCCATTTCATAATGAACGGAAGGATTTTAAAGTGCTGTAAAATCCCAATCAAGACAGAGATAAAAACGATAGGAAGCAGCACGTTTAAGAAAAACGGCATTGATCCTTTATTCGCGATTCCGCCAAATACGAACTCTACGCCTTCATTTGCGTATGAAAGCAGCTTTCCAAAAACGCTGGCAATCGCATTAATAATAATCAAGCCAAACTTCGTGTTTAGAAGTAAAGCTGATAAAAGAAGCTGAATCACAACCATAATAACGATTGGTCTATATTTGATTTCTTTACGGTTATTACTTGCAAGATACGCTAATCCAAAGACAACGAGTAATCCTAAGATGCCAATTAAATATTTCATAGTATCCTCCACTGCTTACTTATTTTTGTAAGTCTTTTGATGAAAAATAGCCTGGTAAGATTTCGTTAATGTTTGTAATCACAAAATCTCCTTTTAGGTTTGCTAAGATAATTTGTGTGTGATCATCACAGAACTCAGCTAATACTTGTCTGCATGCGCCGCAAGGAGAAATTGGGCCGTCCGTATCTCCTACAACTGCAATAGCTGAAAACTGCTTGTCCCCTTCTGAAACAGCTTTAAAAATAGCCGTTCGCTCAGCACAGTTCGTCAATCCATAGGAAGCGTTTTCAATATTGCATCCACGATAAATCTTCCCATCGGTTGTTAAAAGAGCTGCACCAACATGGAAGTGAGAATACGGTACATGTGCTTGTTTGCTTGCTGCGATTGCTTCATCTATTAATTGTTTTGGCTCCACCGTCATCATCCTTTGCTTAGTTTACAGCAGGTTAGCTAGTACTAACCTGCTGTCATTTATTAATAATCAGAGTTGCTTAATTGACCTTTTGCAATTGATACGCCAGAGCTTGCACCAATACGTGTTGCACCTGCTTCAATCATTGCTTTTGCATCTTCTAAGCCGCGAACGCCGCCAGAAGCTTTTACACCTACATCCGGTCCAACCGTTTTTCTCATAAGCGCTACGTCTTCTACCGTTGCGCCTCCTGTTGAGAAGCCCGTTGACGTTTTAACAAAATCAGCTCCAGCTTTTACAGCTAGCTCAGAAACTTTTGCTTTTTCTTCGTCAGTTAAAAGAGCTGTTTCAATAATTACTTTTACTAGCGCTTTTCCTTTTGCAGCATCTACTACTGCTTGAATGTCGCTTTGCACTAAGTCATAGTTTTTATCTTTTAATGCGCCGATGTTGATCACCATATCTACTTCATCTGCACCGTTTTCGATTGCATTTGTTGTTTCGAATGCTTTTACTGCTGAAGTCGTAGCTCCAAGAGGGAAACCGATTACCGTACACACTTTTACTTCTGGAGCATCTTTTAATAACTCAGCTGCTTTTTTTACCCACGTTGGATTTACGCAAACTGAAGCGAATGAATATTCTTTTGCTTCTTGTGCTAAAACCGTAACTTGCTCTTCTGTTGCATCTGCTTTTAATAATGTATGATCAATAATACCCGTAATGTTTTGACTCATTTTGTTCTTCCTCTCTGTCTCTTAATGAATTTCTTTATAAATTAACGTTGGAGCTTCTACTTTTTCAGCGACCGTGCTGTAAGAATCATAAACGATATCCATCACTTCTTGTACATCTTCGCTGTTGCTGTGGATTGTAACAAGAGAATCGCCTTTTTTCACTTGGTCTCCAACTTTTTTATTAAGCATGATACCAACTGCTAAGTCGATTTCAGATTCTTTTGTTGCACGTCCTGCACCTAGCTTCATTGCTGCTACGCCAATTTTTTCTGCAACGATTTCTGAAATGTAGCCATCTTCTTTTGCTGGCACTTCAATTTTGTGCGCTGCATCCGGTAATTTAGACGGATCGTCTGCCACAGAAGCGTCTCCGCCCTGTGCGCTTAAGAATGTTTTAAATGATTCTAATGCTTTTCCGTTCTTAATTACTTCTTGAAGCATTGCACGCGCTTCGTCTAAGCTGCTTGCTTTTTCAGCAAGTACAACCATATGACTTCCTAATGTTAAGCAAAGCTCCGTTAAATCTTCAGGGCCTTCGCCTTTTAACGTGTCGATTGCTTCTTTCACTTCAAGCGCATTACCAACCGCAAAACCTAGAGGCTGGCTCATATCTGAGATGATTGCT
This sequence comes from Priestia sp. VA7, assembly GCF_055710015.1. Classification (NCBI taxonomy): domain Bacteria; kingdom Bacillati; phylum Bacillota; class Bacilli; order Caryophanales; family Bacillaceae; genus Priestia; species Priestia sp. VA7. Next base: position 678,606 of record NZ_JBVQPN010000003.1, on the reverse strand, counting down.
TTTGTGTTTCGGCCTACGCCTTTTCCGATTTCAACCATTGCTTTTGCTAATTCTTCAGCATCTTCAAGCTTTTTCATAAACGCGCCGTTCCCCGTTTTTACGTCCAAGCAAATGGCATCTGCTCCAGCTGCAATTTTCTTACTCATAATTGAGCTTGCAATTAACGGTATCGAATCAACCGTTGCTGTTACATCACGAAGCGCATAAAGTTTTTTATCCGCTGGCGTTAAGTCTCCGCTTTGACCGATAACGGCAATTTTATTTGTATTTACTAAACGAATGAATTCTTCGTTTGTAATTTCAACGTGGAAGCCAGGCACTGCTTCTAGTTTATCAATCGTACCGCCAGTGTGTCCTAAGCCGCGGCCAGACATTTTGGCAACCGGTACATCAACCGCAGCTACTAAAGGTCCTAATACAAGTGTTGTTGTATCACCTACGCCGCCTGTGCTGTGTTTGTCTACTTTAATACCTTCAATTTTTGATAAGTCAATTTGATCGCCTGATTCAACCATTGCTTGCGTTAAATTTACGCGTTCTTCCTGCGTCATTCCTTGAAAGTAAATCGCCATCGCAAATGCCGATAGCTGATAATCAGGTAAATCCCCTTTTGTATAACCTTCGATAATAAAATCGATTTCAGCTTTATTTAATTCATGTCCATTACGTTTTTTTTCAATTAAGTCAACCATTCTCATGACGTTTTCCCCCTAAAAGTATCTGCATATTGTGCATCCACTAAAACGTTTTCAACAACTTACACCCTTACTATATAATAGCTTTGAACAATTGTAAACAGATATATTTACATTTGTTCAAAAATATTTATAGCGTTTGTTTTAGTGAATAAAAAAAGACTTCCGCACTCGGAAGTCTTCCCTTATTTTTCAGCTTTTATCACAAATGACAATACGATTCTGTACTTATTCTTTACCTTTTTATAAGGAATTAATACATATGGCTGATCAGGGGGTGTAAATTGTTCAATTCCTTTTTGATTAGCATCAGGAGAAAAATACATTCTTCCCCACCGTTTAATGATATAGCCCGTGGTTCCTTTGGCAATCACTCCGTCTTTTGAAACGTCCCCTTGAAAAGGATACCGGTTTCGCTGTGCCTGCAGAGATGACGCCGAATAAGATACAATATCTTCTACTATTTCAATCCGATGAAGCTTTTGCTCTTGAAAAAACAGCGTCTTCATCTCCTTTACTCTTGTTTATCTAACAAAAAGCGCGCCGTGAACTGATCAGTAACGAGCACATTTGCAAATTTCCCTTGCAGCGCTCCGTAAATGCTGTCAATTTTCTGATCCCCGCCCGCTACTAAAATGGCGTACTCTTTCTTCTTTAGTTCGTCCAAATCAAGTCCAAGCGTCCGTTCATCCAGGCTTTCATTGCAAATGTGTCCATCTTTATCAAAAAAACGTGAACAAATGTCTCCTACCGCTCGCGAGGAAATCCTCTCTACATCTTGTTCGGAAAAGTAGCCAAGCTGAAAAAGCAGCGAATCGGTTTTAATGGGCCCCGTAGTAAAGACGGCAATATTGGCTTGTTTGCCTAAATCTAAAATGCGCTTAATATGACGATCCGTTTCCATTGCTTTTTTGACTACCACGTGATCGACAATTACAGGCAACGGAAGATTCATAGGAGGCGTATTGTATGCCTTTCCAAATAAGTACATAATTTCAGAAGCGTACGTGCTCGTTTCCGAATGGCTTACTCCGCCTTTTAACTGCACAACCTGCACGTCATTCACATACTTTTGTTTTAAATCGATGGCCACCTGATAAAGAGTTGTTCCCCACGTCACCCCAATAATGTCTCCATCTTTTACGATGTCATAGAGATAGTCAGCTGCTGCCACGCCTAGATGACTTTTAATAATGTGATTTTCATATTGAGGCACCGGGGTGACGATTGCTTTTTTTAAATTGAATTTTTGTTCAAGCTGAGAAGACAACTTTTCACTATTGATAGATGAATCCACAATTTTAATTTGAACAATGCCTTCTTCTTTTGCTGTTTGCAGCAATCGAGAAACCGTAGGCCTTGATACACCAAGCTTTTTTGCAATTTCACTTTGATTATAATCAAGAATATAATACATCCTTGCCGCTTCAATCACTTTATTAAATTTCTCTTGATCCATCTCCATCGACTTGTTCTCCCTTACCTCATGAATTTCTTATCCCAATTTTACCAAACTTATGTCTTTAGTTTACTTGTTTGGTGAACAAAATTTCAAGAGGGGATTTTGTAACTGAGATGAAAAGAGAAATACTCGGGGCTATGGAGACCAGTTTTCTACGTATCCATTCATTCCAGCATACTCATAAAGAGCTTCTAACTTACGCTCCGAATAATAGTTAAAATCATTGTGAACTGCTGTTAATTTAAGATTCTCATTACGAACAAACATCTTCTCAAGGTATAAGCTCTTAGCAAGTTTATTGCTCTTTTTTGTGTTGCAACTTTGACAGCTTAACACCAAATTCCACATATTATCTGATTGGATATAACTCCATGGAATAAAATGATCTACATGAGTAGCGATGCGTTTATCAGAAAGAACTTTCCCACAATAAAAACATTCTTTTGTTTCATATTTCCAAAGTATGTTATAGAATGCATGCAGCGATTCGCGTTTTGAAATATTTTCTACTTTCAACAAGACATCTTCTAACTTATTTTTGTCATTATGCTTTTCTAAAAATTTCGCCAAATGATAATTGATTAAATGAGTAACAATTTGTCTATATTTTTGTAAAAAAATATAGATACTGCTATTAAACTTTATGTATTCTGTTCTTTTGTCAAACTCATAAATAGAAGCTTCCATATCTCCGTATAACGCCCCTACTACATACCTTGCCCCCACTTTTTTAGTTCTTTCTACTAACTGCAATTGAAAATTACTTGGTAAACGATCAAATACTACTTTATTGGGGACACCATGCATTAACTGAAATTCCTTTAACTCTTTTTGAATTCCAGATTGTCTATTGGGTGTATTTAATTGATTTAAATCATGATGAATAACCAAATTCCAATATATTTTAGCAAATGAAAAATATACTTGATCAAACGTGAGTACTAACCGATTGTCAACGTTATATAGGTTTTCAATTAAAGCTTTCATTAATCCATATCTATACGTTGTGGTAAAGTGACCATTAGCAAAAAATTGATTAATGATCTTCCAAATTTCTTGTTCTGTTAAATAAGCTTTTTTTATTTCTCCTACTTTTAAATTAAAACTCACCTGCCACCGCTCGCTCCTCCCACTATTGCACCACCAAACTACGCTTCTTCTGTTTCCACTAAATAAACCCGATCATCAAACTTCCCGCGCTCCTTGGCCTTCTCCTCACGCACTTTCTCAAGTTGTTCTGGCGTGGCCCCGTGCACAGCTGCTAGCGCGTGCATAACTTCTAGTAAATCTGCAAGCTCTTCAATTGCCTCTTGATGCGTTGGGGCTTCTATGTACTCTTGAAGTTCTTCTTTTGCCTTTTTCGTCAGCTCATGTTGATATTCCTCTCGCTGCAGCACGCGTGATTTGAAGGTTTTTCCGCTTTGTTCAATAATCGTAGGAATTTTATCTCGCACTAGCTTGTTATAAGTAGGCATTATTTTTCCTCCATCTCTTACCTTTCTAGTAAACTAGTATCTTTCAAATTCTGCTTGATTTCCGTTAAACACATTTAAATCAATAAACGTTTCTTTACCTTTATAGCCGCTTAACCGCCCTTTATTCGTATACTGCCAAAACGTCCATTTCTTCTGCTCTTCAAGAGTAGGCTTTTTCACAACATCGCGAATCCAAATATCACACTCAGGATATCTGTTTTTAATATACAAGTCATACGCTTTAGGCGTCGTATAAAGAATGACGCGCTTGTCATAATGAGATTCAAGACGTTTAATCATGCTAGAAAGCTCCTTGTATACATGTTTCTGAGACGGAAGGTTTTGTTTTTTATCTCCGTAAAATTCTACATCAATCACTGGAGGCAAATCGTTATTTTTAAGAGAGACTGCTTTGATAAAATTAGCCGCTTGTGTGGAACCTTTGCTATCATAACTAAAGAAGTGATAAGCTCCGATCCGCATGGTTTTGCGATTTGCTTGTTCCCAGTTTTGTTTAAATAAAGGATCTTGAAATGAACTTCCTTCCGTTGCTTTAATAAAAGCAAACTGAATATCTTGTTTACTCAGCACATTCCAATTAATCTCCCCTTGATAAGAAGATAGGTCTACACCTTTTACATCATAGCGGTTGGCACTTACGCATTAGGAATTACCCAGCCTTTACTCCATAGTAAAAATATAAAGCTTACAAGAACGACTAATATAACTCCTACGGCAAGAAATCTTTTGTTCTTTTGATTTGCTTTATCTATTGTGTTTACCCTCTTTTTTAGAAAATACTTCTAATATTCTAACATAAAAAGGATTTTCCAAAGCAAAAGAGCCTACAAGTCTTTATTTGGAAATATAAAAAACCACCTAAAAATCAGGCGGCTCTTCTTTTATGCTGCGTCTTCAGATGGTTCATTATCTTTGGCTGCTTCTATAAGTAAGAAAATAGCCGTTAAAATGTGCATGATCATGCCGACCACAGGAATCCACGCAATAGCGGAACAGACAATTCCCATAATATGCCCTGTCCGAACTTTGTTTGTTTTAATGGCAAATACTAAACCTACGATATGCAATGCGAGCATTAGAATAAGCGGCGTGTAGGCTAGGCTTATAACCAAGGTGCCACCTAGAAGTGGGATCCCCCAAAGCGCCTCCAATCCTCCGCTGACCCATTTCAATATACGACTTGCTTTTCCCATTGTATCCTCCCCCTTTGTCTTCAATGTATGCAAAGAGGTTTTGTTTCTGAACGTTTGTATATGAAAAAAGTGGCAAAAATACGTGTACTAAAAATAAATCGATAGTCCCGTATAAAGATACGTTTTTATACGGGACTAGTGTAATAGTGGAAAATGAATGAGAGGAAAAGGCGTTGTTTTACATGTAATAACGAGGAGCTCTTCGGAAAGAGAACGAATTAAACATAAACAAAAAAGCCGAACTCAAAATGTAAGCTCGGCTTTTTCTTATATAACAAATAGAAGTATTATAAAATGTTTGTCGTATTAGTGTTCTCGACTCTTCTCAAATTTTTCAACAGCTTCAAAATCAAGCTCGGCTGATATCCAATCGCCTTTTTCCGGGAATTCTAGATTTCGAACGACTATTTTATTCGGCCCTTTTTTTTCTAAAATTTTTGCCTGGCAGTTTTTGTACATAACTACTTCTCGTTCTTTGATATCTGTCCACAACAAGTGCAGAACCCCTTTCAACTTTAAGAAGTTAATATTTCGAAACACTGTTTTACATTTTATTATATTTTTTTTGATTTGTTAATTTTTTTGTCTTATTTTTCATAAAAAAATGATCAAAACGCTTTTTTCTACTACAATATACCCAAAATATCTTTTAATCCTTAAACATTTATGTTATATTTTAAAAATTGTATTACAAGTTTTTATTTTTGCAGAAAAAATCAGAACGGCTGATGCACAAAAAACTTTGCTGTTGTTGTAGCAAGTTTTTTTATTTTGGCCTTTCCGCCTATCCTCTTTTCTTTTTTTACATATTTATAATGGACATATGGATTCATCCTAATACGTAGGAAGGCTTGAAAATCCAAAAATATCTTAACATAAAGTCATGAAGCTATTCCGCTAAAAATATAGTTGAATTTACAAATGCTCTACCGAAACAGCTAGCACCCTCTACCCATACAAAAGACTGCTTTTACCGCGTTTATCTTTTGTAGAGAGATAAAAGGCTACCTTCCACTATTTAAGAAGCCGCAATTTACTCGCTGGGAAGCAATCCATACTGATAGAAGTGTTCAGAAACAAAATAAACTTTACTCTTGATATCTTGCTATAAAATGAATAATAACAACACAATTTGAGGTGCCCACAATGAACGTATTAACAAACGCTATAATTATCTTATTAGCTTATTTAATTGGGTCAATTCCTTTTGCTCTAGTGATTGGAAAGGGCTTTTACAAAACCGATGTTCGCAAGCACGGAAGCGGTAACTTAGGAGCCACTAATACCTTTCGCACTTTAGGAAAGAAAGCAGGTATTATAGTGTTAATCGGCGATATAGCAAAAGGCTCGCTAGCTGTCTGTTTACCGCTTATGATGAATAGTCACTTGCATATGCTTGTCCCTGGATTTATTGCTATTCTTGGACATAGCTATCCTGTTTTTGCAAGGTTTAAAGGAGGAAAATCTGTAGCGACTGCGGCTGGTGCATTCCTTGCATTTTCACCATTAGCTTTCATTCTAGGAATTCTTGCTTTTTTAATTTCTCTCAAAATTTCTAAATACGTATCCTTATCTTCACCTATTGGCGCATTGGTTGCCTTTTTAACATCAATTTATGTAGGTGATGTAGTTTTAATGGTATTTGCAGCCATTATTTTTGTTTTCATTACATGGAAGCATATTAAAAACTTCAAACGTATTAAATTAGGTACAGAACCTAAGGTTAATTTTTAAACGTACTAAAGTTAGTAATCTTTAAATGGTGTGACCAAAAAGGTGTTCATGAGTTGAACACCTTTTTAATTATTTTAGTACGTCTTGTCCCAAGATAGACGTAAATTATGAAGTTTCTTTAAAAATGCTCTTGGTTATAGCCTAAACAATACATTTCGCTGCTTCCTATATCTCATTTTGTAATTTGATATTTACTATTTAACCACCTTAAAACGATGAGTGTTACGGCACCAGCAGCTAGATATAAGAAACCTCCAACTTCTATTACATACCCAAAAGGTGGAATAAGCTTTGGTAAAAAAACCATCCCGGCAAGAGAAATAAAAATTAAGACAAAGAGTAGAAAAAAGTCCTTAATCTTATTCGAAATTTTGTAAACAGATTTTTGTATCCATTTTAAAAGCAGAAAAACATCAAGAGAAATAATAGCTACAACAATAACAAAGGTGACGATTGCTGTTCCGATATAAACAGTCTGGCTGCTATCCTTAACATAATGTACAACGATATTTCCTATCCCGCTTACTATAGCCATCAAGCTTGCTAGCTGTAACAATAAAAAGCTTATAAAAAAAGCAGTGCTTTTTAAGGGTTCTTTAGGTAACTGTTTAATCATTTCATCACAGTACGTCTTAAGATTCTCTCCAAACACCTCTTCAGCACGCTTCCCTTCCGCTTGTGCGTCAATAAGGTGATCTAAAAGCTCCATCAATAACTCTTCAGCCTGCTGTTCAGAAACTGACACACTCGTTCGAATGTAAACAAGCATATTATCATAGTACTCTTCATTTTCCTTGGTCAGCTCTTTTCGCTTCTTATTATTTAATTGAATTAATTCCTTAGCGTTCATCGTAAAAACTCCTATTCAACAATTTATCTACAGGGTTTTGAATGTTGATCCATTCCTCTTGGATTTCACATAATGCGCTCTCACCAGATGCCGTAAGATGATAGTACTTTCGTTTAGGACCCGAAGGCGATGCTTTCATTTCTCCCTTTATTAATCCCTCCTTTTGAAGACGTAGTAAAATTGGGTAAATCGAACCTTCACTCACATCATTTAATCCATATTGTTGAAGCTTCTGAGATAGCTCATAGCCATAAACCGTTTCTTTTTGAATGATTGATAAGATACACCCTTCTAAAATTCCTTTTAACAATTGACTTCTCAAAGACATATCGATTTCTTCCTTTTCACTATCTTGTTATACAAGATACATTTTTAAAATAAAGCTACCTTGCAAGACAAGATAGCTTTATATCACTCATAATAACCTATTTATGGTAAATATTCAACCATTTATTTACTTTTTTTATTAAACCACTTAACATAGTAATCTTTTTAGTAAATTTGAATAAATAAATGAAACCTTTCCTCTCTACTAACCGTATACCTATCATGCACGTATTAGTTAAAGGAGGAAGACTTGTGCTAAAACGAATTTCACTGTTTATTTTCGTTAATATTTTAGTATTAATTACAATCACAACGATTACATCTTTATTAGGTGTTCAAAGCTATATGGGAAGCAGCGGTTACGGCGGCCTGCTGGCATTTAGCGTAATTGCCGGCTTCAGCGGCGCGATTATTTCTCTTATGATGTCACGCGTGATGGCAAAGTGGATGATGGGTGTTCAAGTTATTGATGAACGTTCCCCTCAAGGTGAATACGAACGGTTTGTTCTAGAAGAAACGCACCGACTTGCATCTGTTGCAGGATTAAGAAAAATGCCTCAGGTCGGAATTTATCATTCAGCGGAAGTTAACGCTTTTGCAACTGGGCCAAGTAAAAGACGCTCGCTTGTTGCCGTTTCAAGCGGAATGCTCGAACGAATGGACCGCGATGCGATCAGCGGCGTTATCGCTCACGAAATAGCGCATATTAAAAGCGGTGATATGGTCACAACTACGCTTCTGCAAGGAGTATTAAATACATTTGTTATTTTCTTCTCTCGTTTAGTAGCCAAAGCGGTGTCAAACTTTGTGCGAGAAGAGTTTGCGATGGTTGTTTATTTCCTTACATCGATTGTATTTGAGATTCTCTTTAGTATCTTAAGCAGCCCAATTATCTTCTGGCATTCAAGAAGACGTGAATTCAAAGCCGATGAGCTTGCAGCTAAACTCGGTGGTAAAGAAAAAATGATTTATGCGTTAGAATCGCTTCGTCATACTACTTCATTAGTAGATGACCGTCAAAAATCCATTGCTGCTTTTAAAATTAGCGGCAAAGAAAAATTCTCACGCTTATTTTCTACTCACCCGCCGCTCGAAAAACGCATTGAGCGCTTGCATTCACTATAAGCACACAAAACCAGCTTCTTTAAAGAAGCTGGTTTTTTTATGTTATGACTGAGGAGCAAGCACACGTGTAGTTTCCCACAGCAAGACGCCTTCTTCATTTTTTGTTAATTCAACGTATCCTTCTTTCTCTAAATACGTAAGCTGGCCGTACACTTCCGAGAAAATGAAGTCCGGTGCTTTTTGATACATATCCGGGAAAAAAGCTGCGCTGACTTCAAGCGTTGTTTTCTTTCCTTCCCCCATCGCTTGTAACACGCGCAGCGCCCATTTATGCTGCTTTTGAATACGTTCCATAATTAAAGAATGAATGTCACTAAGCGGTTCACCATGTCCGCTGTAGATCAAATCAATGTCATAGTTCAATGTTTTTTCTAGAGACGCTAAGTAGTCCAATAGCGGCGTAGGCTTAGGATTTTGGATTGTCGGTTCTAAGTATGGATTTGACGGCACTTTTGGCAAAATATGATCTCCTCCAAACGCGACTTTTTCTTTTCGATTGTAAAACATCAGCTGACTCAAGGAGTGTCCCGGCGTTTCAATCACTTCCCAATCACTAGCATAGGGAAGTGTATCTCCTTCTTTCAAATACCCTGCTAGCTTCTGCCCTTTAGGTGAATATACTTGAATTGCAGCCGTTGCTTTACGAAGCCATGTATCCATTACATCATCACTGACTCCAAACTCCATAAGAAAATTACGGTATAGCTCATTATGCTGCTGAACAAACTCTTCATCTTGGTAAATCCAAGGCTCCACAAGCTTATGACCGTAAACCGGTATATCACTCGGTAGCCATTCTAAAAATCCAGTGTGATCGGGATGCTGATGAGTAAGAATCACTTGTTCAATGTCTGTTACTTTATATCCTTCTTTACGAAGCGCCTCTTCAAAAATATTCCACGCTTCTTTGGTTTTCATCCCTGCATCAATTAACGTTACCTTGTCTGCTTTTAATAAAAACACATTCACTGGTCCAATTGGAAATGGCGTAGGCAGCTCAATGCGTATCACTTTATGATCTAAACTCATTTTACCAAACCCCTATATCTGCATTCTTTTTACTGCTTTATACTGTTAAACGTTTTATTCTTTTAAATAGTCAAATTCCTGCTAACTTCTACCTTTTGCAAAAGTGCGCTGAGCATCAATAATTAGATGACTCTTTGTACTCGTACAAACATTTTACATAAACTCATACTATTAATAGTTTAGCAGGTTTGAAGACAAATTGATAAAGGAATGCTTTCCATTGTACTTATTTAAAACGAACAAATGGTTCAGCAAACGAAAAAAGTAAGATAGAATAAAGAGATGAAATGATGGTATAGGGAGCATAGTTTATGATTAAAGCGATTTTTCTTTTTATCCTAGCGGGTCTTGCTGAAATTGGTGGAGGCTATCTGATTTGGCAGTGGCAGCGCGAAGGAGCATCAAGCTGGTTAGGACTTCTGGGCGGTATTGCTTTGGTGCTGTACGGCGTCATTGCTACGTGGCAGTCGTTCCCGGACTTTGGACGTGTATATGCAGCTTACGGCGGTATTTTTATTGTTTTAAGCCTGTTTTGGGCGTGCTGGGTTGATAAAAAAATGCCCGATACATATGATTGGATTGGCGGACTTGTGTGTCTGATTGGCGTAGCCGTTATGCTTTGGCCAAGAAGTTAAGTGATAACGCAGAAAGCGGCAGAACACATAGATTCTGCCGCCTTTTATTTTTTTAGATAAATACAGCTATATTGCCAGTTTATGTACTCACAAAAAAGACAACCCAGAGGTTGTCTTTTTTATTACTTCAACTCAGCCCATCTTTTATCTAATGATTTTAACAGCTCATCTTCAGATGTTTGGCCGCCGATGTATTCTTGTACATCCGCTCCAAATTTTTGCGTTACGCCTTCAGGGAATTTTGTCCATTCCCAAGGAAGCGTTTTTTGATCCTTAGAATATTTAAGAAGTTCTTCGCCTAAAGGTCCAATGTCTTTTGCTTCAATTGATTTAAAAGCTGGAATGTACTTAAAGTCTTCTACTAACGCTTTTTGGCCTTCTTTAGATGTGACCATCCAGTTTAAGAAGTCTTTTGCTGCTTTTTTATCTGCCGCTGGTGCTTGTTTGTGAATAACCCAGTTGCTTGGAACGTCGATTGCAAGCTTGTCAGCTACAGCTGCATCATCGCTTAACGGCATAGGTAGAATACCTACATCCATGTTCGGCGTAATTTTATTAAGCATTGGCTGAATCCAGTTTCCTTGCTGAATCATCGCTGCTTCACCGTTCGCAAACTTCGTTACTTGCGTGTTGTAGTCCGTCGTTAACGGATTTTTGTTTCCGTAGTTTACCGTTAAATCAAGCAGCTTTACATACTGTTTGAACTGCTCGTTTCCTGCGATTTTCGTACTGCCGTCATTTAACCCTTTAATAAATGCATCCGGATCTTTTTGACTAGCAAATGGAATATTTAAGCCGTGGTTTCCAAGCACCCACCACTCGCCGTAGCCGATAGAAAATGGCGTAATACCGGCAGCTTTTAGCTTTTTAGCCGCTGCTTCTAATTCTGAATATGTTTTTGGGAGTTCTTTGATGCCTGCTTTTTTGAACAGTTTTTTGTTATATGTAAATCCATAGCCTTCAAGACTGATTGGCTGTCCATATACTTTACCGTCCATCGTCATTGGTGTAAGTGTGTTTTCGTACGCATCATCAATCCAAGGCTGATCGGATAAATCTTCCAATTTATTTTTCCACGTTTTTGCCTCTTGATATCCCCCGTTTGTGAAAAGGTCAGGTGCATTACCCGACGCAAACTGCGCTTTTAAAGCTGCTGCACCGTCAGCTCCTCCACCGACCGTTTGGATATTGAACTTCACATTTGGATGTTCTTTTGTGTATTGATCAGTTAGAGCTTTTAGCTGATCAGCGATTTCTACTTTTCCTTGAAATACATCTACTACTACTTGATCTCCGCCGCTTTTTTTATTACCCGATGCGCTTTCGTTTGAACACGCGGTTGAAAATAAAAGCGTAGCCGATAAAACGCCTGCTGCTAAAGGCCATTTTTTCATTTTAAATGCCATTTTCCGTTCCTCCCTATTTGCTGCTGATTTTGACGCCTCAGCATCAAAATCAGCCCTGTTGCCGTTTCTATTATTTAATTGAACCGCTTGTAATTCCTTTAACAATGTGTTTTTGCATTGCAAAGAAGAAGATTAATAGCGGGATAATACTGATTACAAGTGCAGCTAGTGCTAAATCCCACTGCTTTGTATACTGACCAAAGAAGAAGAATGTCGCAAGCGGAATCGTTCTTAGCTCAGGATCTTGCAGAACAAGAGACGGAAGTAAGAAGTCATTCCAAATCCATAGGCTGTTTAAGATAACTACGGTTACTGTAATTGGTTTTAATAACGGGAACACAATTCTCCAGAATACGCCTAGACGTGAGCATCCGTCGATGATTGCGGCTTCTTCTAGCTCAACTGGAATTCCTTTAATAAATCCGTGGTATAAGAAAATCGTCATACCAGAACCAAAGCCTAAATACATGATCACAATACCCCAGATGCTGTTTAACAGATTTAAGTTTCCTGCTACTTTTACAAGCGGAATCATGATGGATTGAAACGGAATAACCATTGCCGCTACGAATGCCATAAAGATAATGCTGCTGATTTTTTTCTTTGTTCGAACCAGCATGTAAGCTGCCATTGAACAGAAGATGACTAGAACTGCGTTACTAATGACTGTAATGATCAGCGAGTTGCTAAGCACTTTTAAGTAATTCATTTGGTTGAATGCATTAACAAAGTTTTGAAACTGAATTGTTGTCGGCAGTGCCGATGTGTTTGATAAAATTTCTGCAAATGACTTCAGTGAGTTTGAAAGCACGTAATAAAATGGAACCAAGAACACTAGTCCAAGCAGGACTGCTAAAATTTCAACAATAAAGGTTTTGCTCGTATATTTGTTTCCCATCACGATTCAACCTCCTTCTTCTTGGTGTATGTTACTTGAATAATTGTAATTGCTGCTACGACGATGAAGAAAATTAAGGCTTTTGCTTCACCTAGACCGTATCTGTTATTAACAAATGCTTCTGTATAAATGTTAAGCGCTAACATTTCTGTTGATTTGAATGGACCACCGTTTGTTAATGATAAGTTGACATCAAATACTTTGAATGACCATGAAATCGTTAAGAATAAACAAACCGTTACTGCCGGTGCTACCATTGGAATTGTAATGTGACGAAGAATTTGCCATCTGCTTGCTCCGTCAATTTTTGCTGCTTCAATTAGCTCTTGCGGTACGTTTTGCAGTGCTGCTGTGTAAATAAGCATGATATAGCCTGCTCCTTGCCATACACTTACAATCACGATGCCCCAAAATGCTGTTTTTGCGTCTCCCAACCAAGGAAGTTCAAAAAGCGAAATTCCCGTGATTTGTCCGATAGATGCAAATCCTTTTACAAAAATGAACTGCCATACAAATCCTAGTAAAAGTCCGCCAATTAAATTCGGCATAAAGAAAACCGTACGTAAAATGTTTCGTGTTTTTAACATTTGAGTAACAAGGATTGCTAACACGAACCCAACCACATTCGTTAAGATAATCGCAACGACCGTATATTTTGTTGTGACCCAAAACGATTGCTGAAACTGCTTATCTTCGGTGAACAAGTATTTAAAGTTATCAAGTCCCACCCAGTTAATCGTACCGTTTACTCCGTTCCAGTCTGTAAATGAGTAATAAATCCCTGTAAAAAATGGTATAAGTACAATCACACAAAACGCTAAAAGTGCGGGCCCTACAAATAGAGCAAATAAACCTACATTTTTCAAATTTTTACGTTTTTTTGTATTAATGGATGGTTCTCTTTTAAGTTCTTGCTCTAAAGGAACATATTCTGTCTCCTGTAATTTACTTTGGCTATTCATCTTACTAGCACCTCCCTATGTCTTATTTTAGCGAAATCAGTTATTTATGAAACCGCTTTAATTGACGAGTAGGGTGTAAAATATTGACCTTTGTGCAACGTTTTCTTCCCTGTGCACATTTTACGCATTTTTTTAAAGCATGCATGAAAGAAAAGCTAGAAGTGGACGACGTATCTTCTTATCTTATACACTAGAAAAAAGAGGTAGTTGGGAGGAACATACGCATGACAGCAAAACGAGCGTTAATTACGGGTGCCAATTCTGGAATGGGGCTGGCTACAACGATTGAACTAGCTAAAAAAGGATTCGAAGTCATTATGGTATGCCGAAATGAAGAAAGAGGAAATGCCGCTTTAGAAGAAGCGAAGCGTCAAAGCGGATCGGGTTCTATATCCCTTATGACCTGTGACTTAAGTTCTCTTGACAGTATCCGGGCTTTCAGTGAAGACTTTACGTCTCGCTACAGTGTACTTGATGTGCTGATTAATAACGCAGGCGTGGTAACAGTTAAGCGGGAAACAACACAAGACGGATTCGAAATGATGCTTGGTGTCAATCATTTAGGTCACTTTTTGTTAACTAATTTACTTTTAGATCCGCTGAAAAAATCTCAGCAAGGACGCATTATAAACGTTGGGTCCGGTGCTCATAAAGCTGGAAAAATAGACTTCACCAACCCTCACTTAACAACAGGATTCGGAATATGGCGAGGATACTCTCAGTCTAAATTAGCGAATAATTTATTTACGGTCCATTTAAGTAAAAAGCTAAAAGATACTTCTGTAACCGTAAATTGCCTACACCCCGGTGCAGTCTCTACCGCTATCGGCGTTAATCGTCAAACGGGTTTTGGAAAAAGCGTTCACGCCGTGCTTCGCCCTTTCTTTTTAACACCTCTTCAAGGTGCCGAAACAGCTATTTATTTAGCAGACAGCCCTGAAGTGACGCATATTAGCGGCGCTTACTTTTATAAAAAACGCGTTACGCCCCCTTCTTCAAGAGCAAAAAATGAACGGCTTGCAGAAGAATTCTGGAATTGGAGTGCACGCGAAGTTGGCTTATAATGTAGAATAAAGAAAGGTCAGCTTTTCAGCTGACCTTTTCGTATTAGAAAAACGTTAGTCCTATAGCAAAAATAAAGCCTGATACAATTAACGTCGTCACGCAATAGCCCATTATATCTCGTGCTCCCAGTCCTGCGATGGCTAGTGCAGGCAGTGCCCAAAACGGCTGCGCCATATTCATCCACGCTTCTCCATAAGCAATGGCCATCGCAGCGACTCCCGGATCTACGCCGAGCTGTTCAGCTGCTGGCATAATAAAAGGTCCTTGTACAACCCAGTGTCCCCCTCCCGACGGAACGAAAAAGTTCACAACGCCGGAACTTAAAAACGCGAGAAACGGAAATGTCGTTTCATTTGAAATCGAGATAAAGGCGTTCGTTAGCTTCCCGCCTAAACCTGATAGCTCCATCATGCCTTGTATACCTGCATAAAACGGAAACTGAATCACAATCCCAGCGGTGCCTTTCGCCGCATTAGAAACGGCATTCATATAGGATAAAGGCGTACGGTGAAGTAAAATACCCGTTGTAAAAAACAATAAATTCACTGTGTTAATATCCATTTTAAAGCCGTTTGTAGCAAAATAATAAATTAAATATGAATACCCAAGAAGCGCTATCGTCAGACTTAAAAACCTGCTGTTCTCCATGCGTACAGCAAATGTTGGCTTAGAAGAAGTTGTCTCAACAACTGTAGCCGGAGCCATTTCATCTTCCGCCAACAGTCTTGGATCAATTTCTACCACTTCTTTTCCCGTCGGCATCATCAGTCTTGTCATAATAGGAAGGACAATTAATAACCCGAGGGTAATAAATAAGTTGTACCCTGTAAAAATCGTGTCTGACAGCGGAATAAGTCCAGCCGTTTTTTCCATTGGGTTTCCAGGTGTAGCAGCGACAAGAGGAATAGAACCCGACAAGCCTCCGTGCCATGTTAAAAACCCTATGTAAGCACAGGCAATTAAAAACCGGTAATCAGATCCCGGCACGCGCTTCGCTACTTCTTTCGCAAACAGCGCACCTACAATTAAGCCAAACCCCCAGTTAATCATACAGGCCATAGCTGCGCCGAGCGTGACCAGAATTACCCCTTGCGCCGGAGTTTTGGCTAGCAGTGCTATGTTCACAAGCCACTTCTTTACAAGCGGGGAGCTGGCAAGCGCATGCCCTGTGACAAGCACTAAGCTCATTTGCATCGCAAATGCCAGAAGGTTCCAAAAGCCGCTTCCCCAAAACTGAACCATCTCAATCGGCCCGTGAGGAGTAAAAACAATACCTGATACAAATAAAATTAGCGTCAGGATTAAAGCAAATACAAACGGATCAGGTAAAAAGCGCTGCACAAGCGCCGTAAAGAAATTAGATAACGCTTTCATTTTACTCCTCCTTTACAGGAATACTCCTGTGAATAAATGTCGACAAGCATCTTTAATTATACATAATTTGTTGAAAATTGTTAATATTTAGTTTAAATAAAAAACCCTTCTGTTTTCCAGAAAGGTTTTACACACTAAACGTTTGAATAAGAGTTGGCTCTCCGTCAAGTTCAATTTTCTTTTCTTGAAAGGAAATATGTAAGCTTTCATAAATATGTTTCCAAAATGAAATAGCCCGCTTATTGCCTGCAAGCTCAATAATCATATACGTTCCTTTTCGATGAGAGAAAATGTCTTTTACCGTTTTAGAAGCGATGCCCTGCCCTCGGTATTTGTTTAAGATAAAAAAATCATTGATGCAGTAATCTGCTTCTTGCTGAAGTGCGGGCTGTTCAAGAAGTAAAAAAAAGCCCGTCAGCTTATCATCTACTTTAATAAAGTATGGCGAGAGGCCTTCTACTTTCCAAAACAGAGGCAGCTCTTCAAAATGGAAAGCTCCATCTTCGCGAATATCTAAAGAAGGTGTATACGCAGATAAATCGTGGAGATAAAGAGAATACAAATTTTGCAAAACGCCCGCTTGGCTTTTAGGTACTTTTTCAATCGTAAGCATTCCTAGTTCATCTCCTTCTTTTCCTATCATAAGGGTTTTTTGTGAAAGTTTACAGTAAAAATGTTTGAGGCAAAGTGAAGATGGATAGTCAAAAAGCTATTTTTTCATTTTGTAGATGTATGAAACGCAATAAAAAAACGATCATCTCCGGTACTGTACGCTCCGTCTGATAATCGTTTTTTATGTTTTGTTTGCTGATGCTGAAGTTTTTCCTTCTTTGTTTTGGTTTTGCGCGTTTCCATGTCTGCAAATATAAACAGGCTGCGGTTTAATTCTGGATTTCGCTTTCCTTCACGCGTCATTTTATCACGCATTTTTTTTGCTTTTGACTTTGCCATGTAACTTCCTCCCTATATAAACGATGTATACATATCTTACTGCTTTTTTATAAAATGTCAAGTTCAGAAGCACTGATGTGTTAACAGTGCTTCTGTATAGTCATGACTCTTTATTTTTCAGCATATCATCTAATTTTTGCTCCATACGCTGAAGCCTTTTTTCATTTGCCCCCTGCTTTTGAATCAACCTTTTTAAGCCTATAATAAATGCAATTATTACTCCTGCTATTCCTATCAGGATCAGCAGCATAAGAATTTGAAAAATAATATCACCTGTATTAACCATAGTTCCACCCTTAATCTATTTTTTTACATTATATCATTTTTTTGGATGTATATCGCTTTATTTTATAAAAAAAAGCCCTCAATACTGAGAGCTTCATTTACTATCTTCATCGTAAACCGTCCACTTTTCCTGTTTGATTTGATTGGAAACATCAATCAGTTTATTTTTTACCCGGTCCTTTTCCGGTCCTGTTAAAGGCGTAGGTCGGTAGTCGTTTCGCACTGTTGTGGAAGAAATACGGAATGGAATGACGTTGATGTCTTTATTCGTCGTTAGCTTTCCATCTTTAATCGTAAACTTCTGCTGAAATACAAATGTATCTTTATCACTTGGATTTTTGTTTCCGCCAAACATAAAGTTTCCTAAGCTATAGACAATAAATTTATTTTTGTACTCTTCAATTCCTTGAACAACATGAGGATGATGACCTAAAATTAAATCTGCTCCGTTATCAATTGTATACTTTGCCAATGCTTGCTGCGCTGTATCAGGAACATAGTGTCGTTCAGACCCCCAGTGGAAATGTACAATGATAATTTTAGCTCCTTTTTCTTTTAAAGACTTAATTCCATCTTTAATCTGGCTTCTTATTTCTTTGGTGTCATCCCAGCCCGGATATCCAAGCAACCCTACTTTGACTCCTTTTACCGTGGTGACGTATGTATCTTCATAGCCAAAATAACCTATTCCGCTTTTTTTTAAATTCTCTCTTGTATCATCATATCCTTGCTGTAAATAATCACGTGTATGATTATTAGCTAAGTTAACGGTTTCAATACTTCCTTGTTTTAAAATATTCACAAAAGAAGGATCACCTTTAAAACGAAATGTTTTACTTGCTTTTTCAGTCGCAGTTGTCAGCGTCGTTTCTAAATTAACCGTTGTTAAATCATCTTGTTCAAAAATCGACTTTACATTTTGTGTAAAATACGGAAGGCCATTTCTTGCCGCTACGTCATTAAAAGTAGAATCATAGCTGAAACTTTCATCATTTCCCAAAGTAAAATCTCCCGCTGCGCTAATTTTAATGGTTGTATTAATGCCCTCTTTTTTCTCTTTTTTTGTCGCTTTTTCTTTAGATTTTACAGCTTCTTCTTTTTTCTGCGGTTCAGAAGATGTTTGTTCTCCTGCTCCTCCGCACGCTCCCAGTAAAAAACACAAACTTCCATAAATAACAGCTTTTTTTAAATACTTGTTCATGTAACGTTAAAACCCCTTTTTACGTTTTAATAACTGTGTTTGGACATGGTGTTTAATGTTCATTTCGCCAAATACATACAATCTTCCTGTTATATCGGCAAAATAAGTGAAATTTTTATAAAAAAAGGAAATTCCAATCTTCTTTTTGAGTTAAAACAAGAGGTTTTTTTAATACAAGTGCTATGAAGAAAGCTGATGATCTTTGATAAACGTCAAGGAATTTACAAAAATATAGAGGTTTTCAAACATCACCTAAAATAAAAAACCTCCTTTGCTCATGCAAAGAAGGTTTTATCTAAACTTAACAAATCGAATCATTAGATTTAGGGTTTTTGAGTCCAAATATCGGTCGGATAAATAGTGCTAATCCTGTGCCAAGCATTGCCATAACCATCCATACCCATCCATGAAGACTAAATGAAGCAATGCCGCCAAAGTAAGCGCCGATGTTACAGCCAAAAGCAAGACGCGCACCATACCCCATTAAAAGGCCGCCAACAACAGCTGCTCCCGCAACTCCGGGCTTAATCTTTCCTGGTTTGAACGTCCCTTGCGCCGTCGCTGAAATGAAGGCCCCTAGTATAATCCCAAAGTTTAACACGCTGGTAGAGTCTGCTAGCACACTTTGCGTTAGCGCTTCTCCATTTGCACCTTGGAAAAATCCCCAGCTCGATACATCTATCCCGGCTGCCATCATGGCTTTTCCACCCCATAATGCAAAAGCAGAAGTGATTCCCCAAGGGTTTCCTCTTACAGCAAGTGTCAATGCATTTAATACGGCCAGCACAATCGCTGCTGTGAATAGAGGCCAAGAGCCGCGAATAATCTTTGTCCACCCTTTTGTAGTAGGAAGCTGTTTCATCATAGGCGGATTTTTCTTTTTGGCAATTTGAATCGTAATCCAGTAAATCGCTGCGAACGCGATAAGCTGTATAATCCAAGCTCCAAAATAACCAAGACCTGTCGATTCAGCTAATGAGATAGGGGGAAGCGAAGGTTGCTTTTGCCAAAATGGCAAATGATACGCCCCAAACATAGAACCTACAATAAAGGCTAAAAGCGTTAAAATCATAGAAGAAGAGCCGCCGCCTAACGAATACAGCGTCCCTGAGGCACATCCATTTCCTAACTGCATGCCAATTCCAAACATAAACGAACCAACTATCACGCTTACTCCTACAGGTGAAACATATCCTTTTGGCGTTACCCCTGTAAAGCTAAAGCCTGTACTTAAAATAATAGCAAACAATGTTGACGCAATTGCAAGCATAAGCATATGCGCTTGCAAGCCTTGAACATTGCCGACAGATACAAGGCGGCGAAATGCTGATGTAAAGCCAAAACGTGCGTATAGAAGCGTCATCCCTAACGCTAGGCCGATAATAAATAAAACACCTTGCGTCCAATTAGTCGTGAGCACAATCGCAAGAAATAAAATAACTGCTGCTATAACCCCTCCTGCAAATAATGGCTTTTGCATAGGGCTTAATTCTGTTACAACAGTAGTCGGCTTTGATTTATATGATGAGTGCAACGTTTGTACCACATCATCAACTCCTTTTCTGATAGAAATACTAAGAATTAATATTTATCATCTTATAGCACTTCCCTTCTCCTGTAAACTGTTTAGCAAAATGAAAGTGAATTGTTTATTTTTTAAATTTTCTTACCTTTAGTCATACGAAAAGCAGAAGTTTCTATTCTTCTGCTTTTCGCTGCTAAACGTAAATAGAATGAATCTCTTTTACCGGAGTAGGATGAGGCTTTGCAAAATAATACCCTTGAAACAAATCATATCCCATCTCTATCAGGCATTTTAAATCTTCTTCTGTCTCTACCCCTTTCGCAAGAGCCTTCGCCCCCATTTTATGAGTGATAGCTAACATCTCTTGGGCCACTTTTTTCTGTTTCTCATTTTTACTGACTCCGTTTGTGAATTCAAATGCTAACTTCACCACGTCAGGCTCCACTTCTAAAAGCCTCTTCAGCGTGTTATAACCAACCCCTACGTCATCTAAAGCATATTTAAATCCATGGGAACGATAATAATTCAAAATGTTTTTTAAATGCTCAATATCTTGAACATCCTCCGTTTCAATCACTTCAAACACTATTTGCTCGGGTTTTATATTCAATTCTTAAATTAACGCAAATGTAGATGCCAAGCAATGCTCGGGATTATATATTGCTGTAGGAATAAAGTTAATAAAAATCAGCTGACGATCAATAATACTAGCATTTTTTACAGCTTCTAAGCGGCAGGCTCGGTCAAGAGCGAAGGTTTTATTTCTTATTTGAGCAGCTTCAAACATTTTAAAAGGCGGTATAATACTTCCGTCTTCTTCTAATCCTCTTGATAAAATTTCGTGCCCAACGATATGCACGCGTTCGTGATCAATCGATACAATCGGCTGATAATATGAGCAAATTCGCTTGTCTTCAATCAGCTCATCAATCCACAAGGCATCTTTCATTTTTTGAAAAACGGTGATTGGCTCCATACCCCCCAGGTTTTCAAACGGGCTCCGCTGCTTGGCTTCTACAGCCCACACATGCCGAGGGTCTAGATGCTGATGAACATAATCCATAAAACTCCAAAAGATATCTTCCCTCATCCAGAACATATCTTCTCCAAGAGTCTTCCATTGATTTTGAGAAATATCTTTAAAGTATTTTTCCAATTTCTTCACATCGTTTGACTTCTGAAAAGAAACCGTATATCCTGTCCTAATTGGCAGACACCCGTCGCACCCCATAGTTCATCTTCTCCCTCATTTATCATCAGTTTTTTGTAGGTAAACATGGATAATTCTAGGGACTATACCACTTTCAAGAAATTTGCAAACCCTATTTTCCCTTTAAAATAGAACGTACTAAAAAGTTTTGGTAAAATGGTAGACGGCTTTTATTATCTAGATCATAGAAGAACTTGATATAAGGAAGTGAACAATGCATGAGCAAAAACCGTTTTACGAAGTGGTTTTTATTTTCTCTAATACTCTTTGCCTTAAGTACCGGAGCAATGTATTATATGCTGTACATATCGTACTGGACGTATTCTATTAAGCTGTTTTTAATCGCGGTACCACTCTTCACCTTATTATCGGTTGCTTTTGGTTCGTTGGTAATCATCCATGAGCGCAAAAGAAAACGTGTATTTCAGCTGCAAAATGAAGGAGCCAGTCCTAAAAGTACGTTTATTCAAGGATTTTCCGAAATAACGGTAGGAGCAGGATGCATCGTGCTGTGCTTTTTTCTTTTTCTTTATTTTCTAATGGATTATTGAGTACATATAAAAAAGACGAGCAGGCAGCTCGTCTTTTTTTATTTGGATCTTTCTAGAATATCTCGAACGCTTGCATAGTCAAGCTCTTTATAAGTGCCAACACCTGGTTTTACAAAGGTCTTTTCAACAATCGCATCAAATTCACGATCATCAATATCATAGTCACGCAAGCTGTTCGGGGCTCCTAAGTCATTCCAGAAAGTGCGAAGCGCTTTTGCTCCTTCCATTGCTGTTTCTTCATCGCTTTTTCCTGCTGGATCAATGCCAAATACGTTTACAGCCAATTGTTTTACACGGGAAGGGTCTTCTTTTAAGACGTGCTCCAGCCAGTTAGGGAACAAGATAGCAAGACCGCCTCCGTGGGGAATATCATATACAGCCGACAGAGCATGTTCGATACGGTGAGTAGCCCAGTCTCCCCCGTCCGTTCCGTTTGCTAAGCTTCCGTTAAACGCCGTCGTGCTGATATACATCATCGTTTCACGATACTTATAAGAAGTCAGGTCTTTAAGAAGCTTAGGACCTTCTTGTACAGCCGTTCTTAGTAAAGATTCAATAAAGCCGTCGATCATCGGCGTATTTTCCGTGCGATGAAAATAGTGTTCAAGCGCATGCGACATACTGTCAACAATTCCATAGACGGTTTGATCGCGCGGCACTGAAAATGTGTACGTCGGATCTAAAATAGAAAAGACGGGAAATACGTGAGAAGACGTCCATCCGAGCTTTTCTTTTGTTTCCCAATTTGTTATAACAGAAGTTGAATTCATTTCAGACCCAGTTGCTGCAAGTGTTAATACCGTTCCAAAAGGAAGCGCATCTGTAATCTCTTTTTTACGTGTAATTAAATCCCATGTATTTCCTTCATACACGGCTCCAGCTGCAATAGCTTTTGTACAATCGATTACACTTCCTCCCCCAACGGCTAAAAGAAAATCAATGTTTTCTTTTTTACATATATCCACGCCTCTAGCTACCGTAGTCAAACGAGGATTAGGTTCTACACCAGACAGCTCGTGAACAACCGCGTTAATAGACTGAAGTTCAGCTTTCACTTCGTCGTATACGCCATTTCGTTTGATACTTCCTCCTCCGTATACTAACAGAACGTTTACTTGTTTATGATAAGAAGCAAGCTCTTGCGATAGCTTCGTAATTTGATTTTTTCCAAAGTATAATTTTGTAGGATTGTGCTGCAAAAATATATTCATGTTCTACACCTCTAGTTTCATGTTTTATAAAAAGTGTAGCACGAAAACTACTTCATCATTATTGAAGATTCTCTATATCTATTATCAATATTTTTGATAACCTTCTTGAACAAGTGAAATAAATTGTTGAATAGGTGCCGTCAGCCATTTTTTCTTTTTGAATATGAGCTGTGAATAAAGATAAAATTCTTCGTGGTCAAACGGGACTTTAATCAGTTTTCCACTTTCCATCTCTTGTTTTACCGCTATTTCCGGTACAAGAGCAATACCTAAATTATCCGCTACGCACTGTTTAATCGCTTCAAGACTGCTAAACGAGATGACCGATTGCATATGAATACCGCTGCTGCGCATCATCTCTTCTAAAAGCGTGCGATAAGGGCAGCCGCTCTCAGTTAAAATAATGGTCTCTCCCTCAAACTCTTCCATTAGAACGCTGTTTCTTTTACTAAAAGAATGAGAAGACGAAGCAATCATAACCATGTTTTCTTTTCGAATAGGAATCACTTCTAAACTTGAAGATGTTTGAAGGCGATCAAGCAAAACGGCTACATCATACTTTCCGTCAATAATTCCTTGTGTTAAATTTGGACATAAACCCGCTTCTAGCATAATCTTTAGAGAAGGGTGCTGTTTTTTTAATTCACGAATATACGGTGTAATAAAATAGGCGGCCAGCGACTCCACGGTTCCTATTGAAACGGTTCCTCTAGCATCTTCGTTCGTAGTAAGGCGCTCTTTTGCTTCATTTAATAACTCGGTTACTTGATTCACATAATAAAGCAATTCTTCACCAGGCTGAGTCAGCTTCATTTTTTGTCCTGTTCGTTCAAATAGTTTTTGACCGTAATGATCCTCTAATTTTTTTATATGAGTGGTAACGCTTGACTGAGCATACCCTAACTCCTCGCCCGTTCGTGTATAGCTCCCCCACTTCGCTACTTCTTTGAATGTATATAAATAGTTAATATCCATATGCTGCTCCTTATGTACTGCTGTTTGGTTTCGTTGTCCATATGTTAAAGCTGTTCTAGTAATTAGAACTTATACGTAAATAGAATCACAGTACAGTATAAGCGAACTCGTTTTGCCAAGCAATTTTATCAACCTTAAAAATTCTTTTTATATTAGGCAATTACGCCGTTTTTTGTTCATAGAATGAAAAACAAACCTATGAAAAGAAAGGGTGTATCTCATGACAGCCTACAAAGAAGTGTTATATAAAGGAAAACGCTTTGTACTGATTCACGTATATGATTCAGGATACTGTGAAATTCGACCGATTGATCATGCTTTTAAAGTCGAACTTGTGCGATTAGATGAGATAGAACAATGTGGATAACAATCATGAACGCAGCTAATGCAGCTGCTTTTTTATTTGTATTAAAAACAAGTGGATGAGATAAAAATAGCTGAATTGGCTGGCCTTTTACATAATTTCTTCCTGTATACTTTGTAACTAAGGATATTCGCACTTATTTAGTTTCTATACTTACTCGAGGTGATTACATGAAAAAAGGCTGGCTGGAATGGATATTATTATCCGTGGCGTTAATTTGGGGAGCCAATTATGCAATCGGAAAATTTGGAGTTGCTCATATGTCTTCCATTCAATTTAGCGCACTGCGTTTTATAATGGTTGCTCCTATTCTTTTACTTATTACAGGAATAATAGAGCGAGGCATTCGGATCGAAAAAAAAGACTGGGGACGCTTAATAGCGGTCAGTATAGTAGGCGTTACGCTCTATCAAACGCTGTTTATGGTATCTGTTAAGTATACGACAGCTACAAATGCTTCTTTACTTATTTCGATGTCTCCTATTTTCACAGGAATCCTAGCTATATTATATAAGCATGAAGCTTTTTCGTTAAAAACACAGCTAGGCTCTGTGCTTGCTTTTTTCGGGGCTGCGTTTGTACTGCTGTTTGGTCACTCTAGTCATGCGCTGTCGCAGCTTGCATGGTTCGGAAATATCATGGGGATTGTCGCAGCCATTGCTTGGGGCTGGTACCCGATTTTAGCAAAACCTTTAGTCGTAAAATATTCTGCTTTGCGCGTGACTGCCTGGTCTGCTTTAATCGGAGCTATTCCGCTTACTGTCTACTGTCTTTTCACCTATCAAACACTTGTATGGCCAACAGATATAGGCAGCTGGAGCTCTCTGGCATACTCTGTTTTGTTCGTAACGGTTTACGGACTGGTGATGTGGTATGTAGGAATTGGAAAAATTGGCTCTACAAAAGTAATGGTCTACATGTATGTTATTCCTTTGTTCGCCGTTGTTTTTGCTGCTGTAGCTATCGGAGAGACCATCAATGCTATGCAGCTGCTTGGAGGACTTATTATTTTTAGCGGTTTGTATATTGTCAAAAAAAGCCCTGCTCCTAAAACAGCTCTTAAACTTAAAAGAGCAAACTAAAAAGAGTAACGGGTTCGGTTGATACGGAAAAAATGCTAAAATAGATGCAAATGAAAACATAATTAGCATCTATTTTAATAGTGAATTAGCAATATGAATGGTAATGAATAACGCTCAGATTTTTTCTGAGCGTTATTCGTATATTACTTTAATGTCCTAAATTTAATTAAACGCCCGTTGGTTTGATTAATGAACATTTAGTATATGGATTTTTAGTTTATATTCATGAGTGATTTTATGTTGATTGTATACGCGTTTAAAGCCGTTTCGTTCATAAAATAACTTGGCTTCGTCCATATCTGTATATAAGACGAGAGTGTCATAATAGTTCCTGCATAGTGAATGATTTCTTTTAAAAGTTGTTTGCCTACACCCTTTCTACGAAACTGAGCTGAAACATAAAACCTTCTTACTCTTCTAACGTTAGCATACTGGCTGTAAGGATTTTGATTAAGGCCGGCTACGCCAATTAATTTGTTTTTTTCACCGTAAACTTCCCACAATCTTTCGCCTATTTTGTTAAATACGTTTTGCCCGTTTTTATACTCCACTATTAGCTTGGTAAGAAAGAAAAAGCCTTCCTCCTGGCTTTCTATTAACAGCTCTTTTATATCATGCTCCACAAGCTACGTCATCCTAATGATTCTCATATACCTCCTCTCCGTTCAGCAGGTGTCTTGTCTATTTCGATAGAATGCTTGTTATACATTAATCCTGCCATGCCTATTAGAGCCGTTAAAAGTAACATGAAGCTTGAAAATAGATATACAAACCTTACCCCAAACAGGTCGGCTACTGTCCCTACAAATGCTATGGAAAGTATAAATACAGCCTGTACAAGAGTTGATTTTGCCGCTATTACTTTAGGAAGCATCCCGTTGCTGCAGATATTTTGATAAATGGTTTCCTGAGCTACATCTCGAAGCTGATAGGCAGGACCCATCATTATCAAAAGTACTAAAGCTAGATACGGGTTCGTTACTAGACCGTAAAAACCGGTTAAAACAGCATAACCGAGTGAGCCTGCGAACATAAAAAGCAAAAGCCTTCCTTTTACCATAGAAGACATTCGGTACACAATAATTCCTCCAACTATGCTTCCAAAATAATACGCACCGTTTATATACCCCCACCACGCTTCTCCTTTTTCAAGCACTTCTTTCACAAAAGAAAGAGTAATAGCTCCAATCCAAATGGTTCCAAAAAGCGACTCGATGATGTCCATTATAACGAGGGCTCTGATGCGTTTATGTATCCATAAAAAGCGCCATCCTTCCATTAGTTTTGCCGCTCTTCGCTTTTGTGTTTGTTTATATGTATGGGTTTCTTTTATAAACAGTAAGCAAACAAATGAGATCGATAGAAGACCTGCCGTTATAAATAGAGACTGAGTGGATCCAGTTAAGGACAAAACGAAACCACCAAGCGACCACCCTGCAAACAGAAAAGTCTGATCAATTGTTGAAAGCAAGCTATTCGCCTGCATTCTTTGACTATCATTTACTAAGCTGCGTACAACTGACGTTTTAAAAATGGAAAAAAAGCCGTTAAAAAAAGAAATGATTCCAACAATGATAAAACCCATCGTTAGTACTGTGACTGTAAATTCTTGTGTGAGCAGCACATACAATCCAACAAGCATCCCTATCTGCATCACTTGAACAGACCGCATAATGTGAATGGATTTATACGTATCGGCTAGCAAAGGCACGCTAAGGCCGCTAAGGAGCCGCGCAAGTAAGCTCGTCATCGTAATCATCGACGCAAGAACTGTTGAACCGGTGTTTTCCTTTATATAGGAAGTGACAGCCATTGTATAAAGAACAAAACCTACATTTGCGGTTACTTGACTTGCTGCTAAAAGATAAAAACGCTGAGTCAATTCTTTTCTCCTTTCTGTTAGACGTAACATGCAAAAAGATAATTCGTTTTTTGTTAATTTTTACCTTTTAAACTATAACACTATTTGACGAAATCCAAAACAATCTA
Source organism: Priestia sp. VA7 (assembly GCF_055710015.1). Classification (NCBI taxonomy): domain Bacteria; kingdom Bacillati; phylum Bacillota; class Bacilli; order Caryophanales; family Bacillaceae; genus Priestia; species Priestia sp. VA7. The sequence continues at coordinate 651,011 of NZ_JBVQPN010000003.1, read as the reverse complement.
TAATTTAGTAGATGGAGGTTTTTATGTTTAAATATAGTTTTCTTATTGTTCTTATCGCTTTTTTACTTATTAACTTTAACGGTCAGGAAAATCAAATTGTAGGAGGCAAAATAAAAAAGGAACGAAGTGAGGTTTTTTTTGGCGAGTACGACAGCTTTACGGGCTGCTACTCCCGGAGCATTAAACTCAAAAAAGGTGTAACCTACGCTTTTACGCTATCTAAAAATACCAAAAGCGGAGACCTGTCCCTGTACGTAGAAGATCCAAAACAGACACGATTTTTTGAAATGACTAATAACTCTCTTTATTTAACACCTGAAAAAACGAGGAGATATCGTATTAATTTTGTAGGCTCTGAGCATAAAGGCTCTTTTCAGCTTCACTGGAAAAGCAGTAATCAAAAAGAGAGCGAAAAATTTGTGTAATACCATTTTAGACAACGCTTAAACGAGGGGGAATGGTTTATGATTATTAATCAAGCTGTCCTGTACACCCACTTATTGGACACAATGAAGGATTTTTATGTAAATTCTCTCGATTTTCCATTAACCGCCGCTTCACCGCGTTCTTTTTCCATCAAGGTTGGTGAAAGTGAGCTAACCTTTAAAGAAAGTTCTCTACATACAAAGCCCTTTTACCATTTTGCTTTTAATATTCCAGCAAACCGCTTTATGGAAGCAAAGCAATGGGCTACTCAGAGAGTCTTCCTCAATACGGAAGAGAAGAAAGATGAGATTTATTTTGAAGCGTTTGATGCTCATTCGTTTTATTTTGAAGACCCTGCTCATAATATTGTTGAATACATTTCAAGACATTCGGACTGCCCGTCATCCAAGGAACCCTTTTCTTCTAAGTCACTTTTAAGCATAGGAGAAATCAACTTGACAACTCCTCATGTCTACTCTGTAGGAACACAGCTTATCAACTCCGGTATCACCGTACGTAACAACAGGCTATTAAACGCTACATTTAATTTTTTAGGAAGCGACAGTGCGTTTTTTCTTGTAGGGACGCCTAAAAGACGGTGGTTTTTTTCGAACCGAGACTCTGAAGTTCATCCATTAATGGCAAAGGTCAATCATTCTCTAACGGTTGCGCTCGACGAAGAAGGAATGTTGAAGATTACGCAAGAATAATTGTTTTTTTAATAAAGCCACGTAACAAGCGAAATTATTACGTGGTTATTTTTGTTCAAAATTCAGCACATACTCCCCCTAGAGGTTTTGTATATAGTTCTCGATGTCCTTTCTGTTCATCAGCATAAAAATCTTGCAATTCTCATCATTTTTAAGCTTTTTAAACCGGTTTCTCATCTTTTTTTGCCGCTCTCGATACGTAGTAAGAATAAACGTAAAAAATGACCAATCTACTTTTTCAGGGCATCCTTTTGCCATATCTTCACGCGTTTTTCTTGCATATACGATTCTCCGCTTTATTACTCGGTACACACAAACGATGAGCGGCAGCTCTAAATAAATAATGGTATCTGCGCGCTTCACTCGCAGGTCATACGAATTGCTGTAGTTCCCGTCGATAATCCAGCTGTCTTTTTTTACAATGTGCTCCTGCAATTCTCTAAAGCTATCATTGTCTCTTTCCTTCCAGCCAGGCTGCCAATACAGGCTGTCTAAATGATATACTTCTAGATCAAGCTTTTCCCCTAATTTCTTGGCAAAGGTAGACTTTCCTACTCCTGGAGAAACGCCCATTACCAGTACTCTTTTCATCTTATCACCTTACCTTTTTAAGAAATAAAGCTGATTGAAGAGAAGGCAGCTGTTTATAGCTGACTCGGCGCATTCAGTGTACTCGGAGCGAGCTGCTTTATAAAACGACTTCATGTTAGGATTTTTATTTCCATGATTTTCAGGCAACCTATAAATATTCATTATAAATTCCTATATTCCTTCTTGCTTTGTAGTAAATAGGTTGCTTTTATGAATCGTTTCCTTTACCTTAAATGTGAGTATATAAAAGTAAGGTGAAAAAAATGAATGCATCTATGCTAAAGAGATTTTTACGAAACCTCGGTATTTTTATTTATATTGTCATTGCAGCTATTAATATTTACTTAACAAGAAATGATTTGGGCGATATGCTTACCCGCCTTGTGCTGCTGACTATTTTACTTCCTTTGTTTTTTAGTTTTGTGTATGCGTTAGGAAAATCACATTTTAAAAGACAAGAAGAGCTCGCTGAACAAGAGAAGAAAAAAGAGTAAAAAAAGCCTTTTATCGAGGGGGATTCCCCTTTTTAAAAGGCTTTTTACTTTTTTTCATATAACTGAACATTAACTACATCAGGATGAACGTGATACTGTTTGGCAACTTGATTTACCATTTGCTGAATTTCTCTTTTCTTACGGGAAGAAAGGTGTTCGCGGGGCAGAAGAATCAGAATTTGAGCTTCCGCATAGTTATTCAGCACCCTAACTTCTTGAAAGCCATGCTGCATCAAAAAAGCTTTTAACGCTTTTTCAAAGTCTGTGCTTTCTTTTTGAACAACTATAGAAGGCTGATTGTAAGAAAATAGCGAAACCTCTTTCTCTTCAGGCTTTGTATACACCGTCCAAGCAGTTATAAGCACTGTGACAGTAATACCCAGATTTAACATCCACCTTTTCATACCACGAACGCTCCTTTTAATTAAGTTTGTTCATGATATGAAAAAATTCGTTCATTCATGCGTTATCTTCCTAGCCAGCCTCCGTCTATAGCAAGTAAGTGCCCATGAATATAGGCAGATGCATCAGATGCTAAAAAGACAACCGCTCCTTTAAAATCAGCTGCTTGCCCCCATCTGCCTGCGGGAATACGTTCAATGATTTGTCTGCTGCGCGTTTTATCGTTAATAAGTGCTTCATTCATATCAGTAGCAATATACCCTGGTACAATTCCATTAACATTTACGCCTTTTGCTGCCCATTCATTAGATAAAGCCTTTGTAAGCTGAGCAACTCCGCCTTTTGCTGCAGCATAGGCCGGAACGGTAATACCTCCTTGGTAAGAAAGCAAAGATGCCATATTAATGATTTTTCCGCTTCCTTGTTTAAGCATTTGGCGGCCCGCCTGCTGACATAACAACCATACGGTTTTTAAATTGACATTCATAACAGCATCCCAATCTTCCTCTGCAAAGTCTACAGCGGGTGAACGTCTTTGAATGCCAGCGTTGTTCACTAAAATATCGAGCTTTCCAAAATAAGCAACAACCGATGAGATCGCTTCGCTTACTTCAGAAGCATTTTCTAGATCACAATTAACAATAAAACATTTTCTTCCGAGACGTTCAATTTCTTCTTTTACTCCAAGAAATTCCTTTGATCGCTGCAGAAGAGCGATATCCGAACCTGCTTCTGCCAAAGCAATCGCCATTGATCTTCCAATTCCTCTTGTTGCTCCCGTAATCGCTGCTACTTTACCATCTAAAGAAAATAAATCTACTGTCATTGTTCATTCTCCTCTCCATTTGGTGCAAATAAAACCTTAAGTGATTCATCAGGCCGCTGCATAAACTCAAACCCTGCTTGAATATCTTCAAGCTGCAGTTTATGAGAAATTAAAGAATCTGCTGCTATTTCACCGTTTGCCAGTAAATCAATAGCCGTCTGAAAATCTTCCTTTGTATAACATCTCGTTGTAGTTAATGAAATTTCTTTAAAGTGCATCGCTGCTAAATCTACTTCTGGAGCGTTTTTGTATACGCTTACCACCACAATCTCTCCTTGAATACGGCTTGTTTCAACCATTTGTTTTGCTGTAATTTGATTTCCGGCTACTTCAAATACAACGTCTGCACCGACGTCATTCGTAAGCAAGCACACTTCTTTTACGACGTCTTTTTTCGCTGCATCAATTGGTATAAAGCCAAGTTCTTTCGCTTTAGTTAAGCGATAAGAACTAATATCTGAGATCATTACTTTTTTTGCTCCTGCTCGTTTCGCAATCATCCCGATCAGCAGTCCAATAGGTCCTGCCCCTAAAATGACAGCTTGGTCCCCTATTTTCAACCGCGAGCGTCGTACTGTGTGTACGGCAACCGCTACAGGTTCTGCAAGAGCTGCATGCGGGCTAGACAGTTTCTCTGGCAAGAGGTGAAGGCGGTTCACTGGAACAGCCACGTACTCCGCGAACCCTCCATCTTGATCAATGCCGATTAGTTTTAACTTCTTACAAACATGAAACTGTCCTCTTACACAGGCTTCGCACGTTCTGCAGCTAAGCGTAGGCTCAACTGCTACGCGGTCACCTAAAGAAAATTCCGTTTCCCCTCGGATCTCTTCTATAACTCCGCTGAATTCATGTCCCATAATAAGTGGCGCTTGTGCTCTAGGATGTTTTCCAAAATAAATCATCATATCCGTTCCGCAAATTCCAGCATGAGATACCTGTACAAGCGCTTCTCCTTCTTTTATAACCGGTTTCGCTTTTTGCTGCATAACGGCTTTTGTTTCTGAAACGTAGACACCTGCTTTCATTTTTTCATCCCCTTTGTATACTTGTCGACAGGTTAAAGATAAGAAGATCCAAAAACATTTTGAATCTTTTATCCCTTTTTTTATGCTTCATTCAAAAGTGAAGCTGTTATCGTATTTCGCGTATCTTCAAAGTGACGCTTCACTTCATCTTGAATACGTTCTGTATTTTGAGACTTTAATGCTTTAATCATTTCATGATGCTGCTTTATCAGTGGGAGCACAGCTGCTTTATCATCTCGAAATCTTTTTTCAGTGGTAATTAAAAGAGCAGCTAAAATAATTTCACGGATGCTTTCCCACAATTTTAATATCCGTTTGTGGTCTGCTTCGATAATCACGAGCTCATGAAACCGTAAATCTTGATAAGCAAACTCTACATAGTCATCGTATTTAGCTGCCATGTTCATTTGATCAATGCTTTGCTCAAGCTTTTTAATAAGCGAATCATGGTTGACTTCAGATAAACGTTCTAAGACAAAATGTTCTAAAAGCAGACGAACATCGTACAGCTCGTTTAAATCCCTAGTTGTTAAACCAATAACAACTGCTCCCATTCGCTGTAAATCAATGAGTCCTTCGTTTGAAAGGGTTCGCAGCGCTTCTCTTATAGGAGATCGACTCATTGCAAACTCTGCCGAGAGCTGATTTTCCGATAGTATGGCTCCTTTCTTCAGCTCGCCGCTCATAATTTGAATTCTTAATTTGCTTACAACTTGTTCTCCCAGCGACGCTCCGCGAAGCCATCTTTCCGGGTAGGTTACCTTTTTAATGTGTCATCACTTCCTTAGCCAACTTGTATACAAGTATTCAAGATTTAGTATATAGAGAAGCAACCTGATTGTAAACGTTTTCTTTATAGAACGTATATTTTTACAATTCTTTCTTACACTAAGAACTACTGATAAATAAAAGGTGGGAAGATGAATGAATCAAATTATATTATGGGGGATTCTTGTTATTCCATGGTTTTTACTGCTGCTGCTTGATAAACAGCGTGTTAAACGATTTTTTACTGTAGGGTTATTTGCTGCATTAATGATGACAATCGCCTATCAAGTAGCGGAAAAAATGCACTGGTGGACGGTTCAAGAAAACGTATTTTTTCTTACTAACATGGGAGCAACGATTTATTGCCTTCATATTGTGATTACGATCTTTGTCTTTTACCTTACGTATCCTGGGTTTATCTTGTACATAATTATTAACGTTATTTTAGATTTGATTCATGGTTATGTTATTGTTCCTTTTCTCGCTAAAATCGGGCTTTATAATCTGTATGATATCAGTCATTTTGGGCTTTTCCTTGTCATGACTACCGTAGCTATTATCCTTTACTTGTTTCAACGGCTGCTTGACTTTATATTTGAGGAAAGCCTTGCATAAAAAGCCACAGCAAACGCTATGGCTTTTTAATCAATTAAAAAATGGAATAACCGTATCTCCGCGAATCGGTTCAACGGCCGCATGAAACCGAATTAGCAAACTTTTTGACATTTCGATGTCAGAGGCATCCATGACGTGAAAATGAATGTGGGGTTCGGATGAATTCCCGGAATTTCCACACCTTCCGAGCAGCGTTCCTTTACGAACCACGTCTCCTTTTTTCACAGAAACCGATCCTTTCTTCAAATGCGCAAGCACACTGTATTCTTTTCCTTCATGCTCAATGATGACGTGATTTCCTAAAGGATTTTTTTTATTCGTATGTCCAATTTCATTATCTTCTTGACCATCAACTGCTGTGATAACGACTCCTTCAAGCGGCGCTACAACTTTTTTTCCATAGGCATAGTAATCTTCGTTTTTCATTCCATCATTTTTATAGCTTTGCTTTCCTTTTCTCACGACTAAATCATACGCATACCTTTGGTTTTCGACTGGATGGTGATAGTTCAACACCTCATGCTTTCCTCCCCAATAGACAAACCATTCACTTTGAATCGGCATCGTATATTTGTTTGTACTCCATCGATCTCTCTCTGAAAATGATTCTATAGGAGCAATCACAAGTGCTTGTATAATGTTATGTTCATCAAACATAACGCTGATGAATTTTGTCTGCGTAGAATTTAACCAAATAAACTGCTCAACTTGAGGAGTTAAATAGAGATTTGTTTCTAGTCTGTAGAACTGTTCTCCTTGATTAAACAATTTGCTCTGCTCCAAAAATTGCTGAAGCGAAACTTGACGTTTAAATTCTTCGCTTACACAATCATAAATTTTCTTAAAATCCCCTTGTGCAAATAAAATTCCAAACTCTTCGCTGATGTTCACTTTTCTCTCTGTATCCATCATTGTAATCCACCCTTTTATATGTATTTCAATTTGTTTGAATTATCTATAAGTAATACGTTTTATGTTATAAAAAGGTTTCATTTTCCAGTTATTCTATCTCAAAATCTTCTTCTATTCCGTATTTACAATTTTCTTAATCCATTTTATACTTATTTTACAAATATTTGAAAGGAGGTGCAGCATGATGAAAATAACGTTAAATAAGAAAATCAAGCTGCGCCGAATAAGTGTTTTTGGCGCTTAGATTTTAAGGAGATTTCACAATGAAAGTAGCATTAGTACGTCATTACAAAGTAAACAAAGGTCTTCCAGAAAACCACCGCTTATCCACTGACGAACTAGTGGCTTGGTTTCAGGAATATGATGAATCAGATATTACGTATGGAGAGACTGATTTGAATAATATCCAATGGAAACGCTGTTTTTCAAGCGATATGCCGCGAGCACACAAAACGGCAAAGCATATTTATAAACAAGAGATCACGCTTCTTTCGGAACTTAGAGAAATACCTATGCCTATTATTCCAGTAAAATTTAAACTTCCTTTTATCCTCTGGGTATTACTGTTTCGCATGTCCGGACTCATCAACAAACAAGCTCGTAAAGATATGGCTGAGACTAAGAGAAAAGTGGCAGCAGTGCTAGATCGCGCCATTTCCGAGTCAGAAGACGATTTGCTGATTGTCAGCCACGGAGGAATTATGAAGTTTATGCGTAAAGAACTTATAAAACGCGGCTTTAAAGGGCCTCGGTTTGATATTGCTGTTAACGGAAAGCTTTATTTATTTGAAAAGCAATAGAATGAAACTTACTAGAAAAAGTCGCTGAGACTACTCTCTGCGACTTTTTAATAACCATTTTCTTCAATTGTTAATGCTTCACGCAAAGCGATATCTTTTCGGATATTATGAGCGATTTCACGCGTGATTTCTCCTTTTTCATAAAGTTCTTGCACCGTTTCCCGCTCGGTATGAAACGCTTTATAACATAAATCTCTCGTTGTTTTTTTACGTTTGCGTGAATTATACTCCGTACTCTCTTTTCTAAGTCTTGCCATGGATCTATGGTATTCGCTAATAATAGCAAGTGAAATCATTCGATTTTCTTCGTTCATATTTTCTTTAATGACCTTTATCGCTTCTTCAATCATTTGAATACGTACTTTGTTCACTTTGCTTCTTCTTCGCAAGCTTTGTTTTCTTAACGCCTGCTTATTCGGTGAAAAAATTCGGACTAGTAATAATAAAACTTTTTTAAACCTCATCCAGCTCACCAATAATTTGTACCTTACACGATTGGTTACAGCCATTTCAAGCTTGTGCGTATGTTCCAAACAAATATACGCTGTCTCACGGTCTATTTTTTCCTCTTTTAATAGCTTTTCCACCAATTTCCCCTTGGCCTGAAGAGCCAGCAATCGAATTTCTTCTTCATACTGTTTGTTTTCAGAGGCTTCTAAAGGATGAGTTTTAACGATGATATTATTAATCGTTGTATTATACGTTGAAATTAACGAAAGGGCTGCTCCACGATTTTCCTCGGTCATTTCTCTTTTTAACCGCTGAATAGCAGCTTTGTGCACTTTAATGCGTGCTTTAACCTCTTTTGTATTGCGCTCAGGCTTCTTCGGCGCCTTTTCTGTTTTCGCAATGAGAGGTAAAAGAATACTTGCCGCAACTAGGGTTAACAATATAACGCCTGCTGCTAGAAAAATAATCAGAGAGCGTTCCGGAAAATCACTGCCGTTATCAAGCGTATATGGAATCGAAAATGCTCCGGCTAACGTAACCGCTCCTCGTACACCTGAAACCGTAATAATGCCAATAGAACGAGGCTCAGGTTTTAGATGCTTGTTATTTTTGTAATACCAGCCTACTGACCATGACACCATTACCCAAATAAATCGTAGTACAAGCAAAAAGACAGTAATAATCAAAATATAAAGAAGCACTTGTCCATTATTAAAGTTTGGATCTTGAATAATTGCTTTCGCCACTTTAGGTATTTGCAGACCAAGCAGTACAAACACCAAGCCATTTAACAAATATAAAATAACCGTCCAAGTACTTTTTGATACTACTTTAAGCTGCTGATTAGGTGATTCTTCTCGGTCGCGCTCAATCGCATGCACAATGCCGCCTGCTACAACTGCCAAGATTCCTGATAAATGAAAATGTTCAGCAATGTAGAAGACAACAAATGGAGTTAGAATTTGTATTAACATATGAATCGTAATATCTTCCATTCCTAAACGTCGAACAAGTACACGCAGTCTGATAATCAAAAAAGCGATAAATGCTCCTACAAACAAACCGCCCAGCGCTACCCAAAGGAACTGAAATGTAGCATCTACTATCGAAAAGACGCCCGTTACGGTAGCAGCTACTGCTACTTGAAACGCTACAAGACCAGAGGCATCATTCATCAGCCCTTCGCCTTCCAGCAAATGCATAATTCGCTTAGGCAGCTTTACTCGGCTCGCCATAGCTCCAACAGCCACTACATCTGTTGGGGACAAAATAGCGGCTAGTGCAAATGCCGCCGGTAACGGAATGGAAGGGATCAGCCAATTGATTAAATATCCCCCTACTGCCACCGTTACAAAAACCAGTCCCAGCGCTAGTAATAAAATAGGTGTACGAAGCTTCCAAAGAGCAGCTCTTGACACGTTTTTCCCATCATTAAATAATAGCGGGGCAATAAATAAAATAAAAAATAAATCAGGCTCTAAATGTACATCTCCACCAAATGGCAAGATAGCAAGCCCTGCTCCCAAAGCTATTTGAACTAATGGAACAGGAATAAATGGTACAAAATGATTAATGATATTAGATAGACCAATCAAAGCCAATAAGACTAATATCGTCAGAAAAAATTCCATGAAAACAATCGACTCCTACTTCTATTTACATCCTTTTAAAGGTATCACGTTATCTCTTTTCATTTATTTTATAGTGTTTAGTTTACGCTTTTTGTGCCAAAAAATGTTGTGGGTTATTAAAAAGTGCTCTTTCTTTTCGGTAAGTTTATTTCTACGGACATTAAGGGAACAGTATACATGATATTCTTTATTTACCATATAAATCAGCTCATCAAACTTTTATAAGGGAGGTGTTCCCTTATCCGTTTCAACGGGGTAAGGAGATAAATTTGGAAACAGTAAATGTCATTTTATTCATCGTATTAATTATATTAACAGCCTTTTTTGTTGCAACGGAATTTGCCGTCATTAGGGTACGGTCGACGAGAATCGACCAGTTAATTGAAGAAGGAAACCGGAACGCTTTAGCAGCAAAAAAAGTAGTATCAAATTTAGATGGTTATCTTTCAGCCACACAGCTGGGCATTACGGTTACCGCACTGGGTCTAGGCTGGATAGGTGAACCTACGGTAGGTCATTTATTAGAACCGCTTATTGACATGCTTCCTTTTGCTACATCACTTTCGCATGTCATATCTTTTGTTCTTGCTTTTTCGGTTGTCACATTTTTAAATGTGGTAGCTGGAGAACTTGCGCCCAAAACAGTGGCGATTCAAAAAGCCGAACAAGTGACGCTGCTATTTTCCCGTCCTCTTATTCTTTTTTCTAAGTTACTTTATCCGTTTATTTGGCTTTTAAACCACTCAGCAAGGGGCGTTGTCGGATTATTCGGCCTGAAGCCAGCTTCTGAAAACGAAGTAGCTCATAGTGAAGAAGAACTTAGAATTATTTTATCTGAAAGCTATGAGAGCGGTGAAATTAATCAATCGGAATTTAAGTTCATGAATAATATTTTTGAATTTGATAATCGTACGGCTAAAGAAATCATGGTGCCTCGTACGGAAATTGTTAGCGTATCAGCAGATGAAACGATAGAAGAATTCTTAAAAATGGCTAGAGTAGAGCAATATACTCGCTATCCAGTAGTTGTAGATGGAAACAAAGATCAAGTGGTGGGATTAGTTAATATTAAAGAAATATTAGCGGATTACATAAAAGAAGATGATATTAAACCACGTACCGTGCAAACGTATATGAAACCCATCATTCAAGTCATTGATTCCATCGCCATTTACGACTTATTGCTTAAAATTCAAAAAGACAGAATTCACATGGCCATCTTAATAGACGAGTACGGAGGAACAACAGGGCTTGTAACGGTAGAAGACATTTTAGAAGAAATTGTTGGTGAAATTCGTGATGAATTTGATGATGATGAAATACCGGACGTACACAAAATTAGTGACAATCACTACGTACTCGATGCGAAGGTATTGATTGAAGAAGTAAATGACTTACTCGGAACAAATATTGAGCAAGAAGACGTTGATACCATTGGCGGCTGGATGCTGACCGAAAAGTTTGATCTTGCTAAAGGTGACAGCATCACAAACGAAAGTTTTTCATTTAAAGTCATTGATATTGAACATCACCATATTAAACGAATCGAAATAACAAAGGAAAAAAGTACGGATAACAGCTGATTATCCGTACTTTTTTTGATGCTCTTTTTTAAATGTCAAGTACTCTTTATTCTCTCGTACCTCCTTCCATTTTTTCATAAAAATAGCCGCCGATTTTGCTTTTTGTTCATCAATTTGCCGTTCATTACGCTCTCCGTCTTTGCTATATTTCTTTCCGCCTTTGTAGTTCGCGTAGCGCCTGGATCGCGTATATCCCATTTGGAGAAATTTCCGGGCCATGTCCATTCCAACAAAATCGCTTTTTTCTTTGTAGGTTAAAAAAAGCTGATAAATGGCGTCCGCGGATTCCTCAGCAATTTCAGGTGTTCGAAAACGCCAATGAGGAAGAATTTCACTTTTATACGGCTCCACAAGGAGAACTCCTTGTTCTCCTTTTCCTACTCTATACTTTTCAGGATGTTTTCTAAAATCGATATGCTCAAAGTCAAGTGAATAATCAAATGCCACGGCTCTCCCCTCCTTTTTGATCTCTACCCCTTACAAATGAATGATAAAACTTTTCTTAAAGAAGTTTTTTACATGCAGATGCGGGTAATAATAGGTGGATAAGTATGACTAACTTTTTTCTCCATGCTAAAAGAAGTCCGAACTTATTAAATCATGGTACGGGAGCTTTCTATCAAATTCGCCATTATGGGAAAGAAGATGTTTCCGTGATGTCTGCTGTCATCAAGGCATTAACCGTAATCGCTGAAACAAATCGCTCTGCCATCAAAAACGACGTGTGGGTTTTCTCTTCCTATATCGTAGAAGGGCTGCAAAAAGAAGAGTGGCTTAATCAGCTGCTCAAAAACCTTGCAAAAGCTTGTGAAAAAAAAGGCGCTTCTATGTTGATAGAATAAAAGTCAAAAAACGCCGCTCATCAACTGAGCGGCGTTTTCTTACGATATAAGGTGCTCTATCTCTTCTCTCTTTTTCACTATTATAAGTTTATCGTTATATGACGTACGAAGGATATGCAAAATTTCAGGTTTACTTTGCTTTTCGAAATCCGCATTCCATTGAAACATTTTAATGAAAATAGAAAACGTCCGTGCATAATTTGCTTTTTCTATTTTAGCTTTTTGCAGAACATACCTTTTTATAATAAATCATATTCTTTTTAGATAATGGATGTCGAGAAAAATAATAAGGTCAGCTCTATTAAAAATTTCATTCACCCACGTATAGTATAAGCCTTCTATAATCCATTCTTTTGAAGCTGCAATATGATCACTTTTTTCTATCCGTTTCACTTCTTCTTTTATCTCCTTCATATGTTCGTTCCCACATAATATTATTAAGTTCGTAGTGAGGAACTTTTAATTCATGGGATAATAAACGGGCAAGAGTTGTTTTTCCACTTCCAATAGATCCAACGATATGTATTTTTTTACATGAAGCGCTTTGAATACCTCATCTCCTCCTACTTCAAACCTGTTTTTTTACACATATTGTATAATTCACGTTCTTTTTCTCTAATGCAAACTAGAACGTTTTATGCTAGTATTTTATGGTACTTGACTGAAAAAAGGAGTGAAATCGCAGTGCCTAAAACCCTTTTTGGAAAACTTACGCTGTTTTGGATTGGACTATTTTTATTGATTACAGGTCTATTTTTTTATTATAAATATACAAACCAAGCGTTTACCGCTGCAGATTTATTCTTTCGCGCCTCTCCTCCTTTAGCTGCTATTGGCTTCCTTTTAAGCGCAGCCGGACTATATGAAGAACGAGGGAAAAACAAGCTAATTCCTCTCGTTGTACTCAGCATTAGTTTTGTCATGCTTTGCCAAGCAGGCTATCATTTTATACATATGCATACTCCCCCGGCGCGTCCCTGACTTTGTCTCATTCTCATTTATAAAAAAGCTCTTCGTTTAGTATATTAAACGAAGAGCTTTACTCTCTATTCAAATAAACGCACAAGCTTTTTTGTGTAGGGATGCCTGTTTTTATCAAATAGATTTGCACGGTCAAATTGATCGATAACCTCGCCTTGCTGCATAACCATCATGCGACTGCTCATAAATTTCACTGCCGCTAAATCATGCGAAATAAACAAATAAGATAGCTGAAACGTCTCCTGCAAATCTTTTAATAAATTTAAAATTTTTGCCTGTACTGTAACGTCAAGACTCGCTGTTGGTTCGTCTAATAGCACCAGAGACGGACCTACGCTAATGGCACGCGCAATCGCTACACGCTGAAGCTGTCCACCGCTGAGTTCATGAGGATAATTCAACGCATATTCTGCGCTAATCCCGACTGTTTCTAACAAATAAAAAGCGAGTTCTTTTTCGTTTCTGCTCACATGAGATAAAAATGAAGGAACGGTTCGCTGCTGCCGTAAAGGCTCGAGCAAAGAATCGATGATTTTTACTTTTGGATTAAAAGAAGCCGCGGGGTTTTGAAATACGACTTGCATGCCTAGACGAGCTTGCTGCAGTTTTTTTCCTTTTAACCGGTGAAGAGGTTTCTCTGCAAACCATACTTCTCCCTGCTGAATCTCTGTTAACCTTAGCACACTTTTTACAAGCGTACTTTTTCCGCTTCCACTTTCTCCAACAATCCCTACACATTCTCCTTTATCGATATGCAAGGAAACATTATTTAGTGCTTTAACGTCTTTATACTGTTTCACCAGCTGCGTGACGTGTAATATACTTTTTTCTTTCATATCTCACTCCTATATCAACACTTTTTTCTGCATATCTAACAATCGATCAGGCGTTTTCTGTAAAGAAGGAATGGCGTTAAACAGTTTTTTTGTATAAAAGTGATGCGGAGCGTGAAACAGAGATTCGATACTGTTTTCTTCCACGATCTCTCCTGCTAACATAATGGCTGCTCGGTCTGCATATTTCCGCACATGACGCAAATCATGGGTAATAAACAAAATGGCACAGCCTGTTGCTTCTTTCAGCTTATGCAGCAGCTGAAGAACTTCAGCTGCTGACACGCTATCTAAAGCCGTGGTTGGTTCATCTGCAATAATCAAGGCAGGCTTCATCACCAGTGCTAAAGCAATCGCTGCTCGCTGAAGCTGTCCTCCGCTCAGCTGAGAAGCATAGCTTTTATACACGCGTTCATTAGGTAAATTCACAGCTTTTAGAGCCTGAAAAATGGCAGCAGTCCTGTCTTTTTTAGCAAGCTTACTATGTGTACGAATCGTTTCATCAAACTGCTTTCCAATTGTTAAAAAAGGAGTAAAGGCGCTTCGATAATCTTGAAAGATATACGAAATATCTTTTCCAAGGATAGGCGCATATCCTTCCTGCTTAAATATAATAGATCCTCCTTTAAGCGTTACACCTGAAGGCAGCAGTCCTCCTATCGAAGCAGCAGTGATACTTTTACCGCTTCCGCTTTCTCCAACGAGCGCCATCCACTGTCCTTGCTCGATTGTAAAAGAAACGTCTTTTACGATTTGTTTTGTTTTATTATGAATGGCTAGATGCTTTATTTCTAAAACGATGGCGATCACCTCTTTTACTGATTAACTTGATATTTCCCTCGAATATATTCACCTAAAGCTGTAAACGCCAGCACAAATAAAATAATGGCCACGCCTGGTATCAACATTAACTGCGGAGCATTGTAAAAGTAGGCCCTGCCTTCATTTAGCATCGTTCCCCATTCCGGAGTAGGCGGCTGAGTCCCTAGTCCAATATAGGATAATGAAGCCATCATTAAAATAATTTTCCCTATATCCAGCGTAGCAAGAACAAGAATATGTCCTCCCACATGAGGAAGAAAGTGGCGCAGGATTAAAGGTAGTGTTCCCACTCCGTTTAATTTAGCGACCAGCACATATTCTTTTGACTTTTCTTGAAGCACAATACTGCGCACTACCCTTGCATAACCAACCCACTTTACAATAACCATCGCAGCAATTAAGTTAAATAATCCAGGCCCTAACAGTCCGCTTAAGACGATGGCTGCAATATAGTCAGGAAAAGCTAAAAAAGCGTCTACAATTCTCATTAAAAAGCGGTCTATTTTCCCTCCAATATACGCTGAAACTAAGCCAACAGGTACTCCAATCAAAAGAGAAAGAGCTAAGACAAGAAAGCTAGTTCCAATTGTGGTCTGAGCTCCAGCCACGATTCGTGAAAAGAGATCTCTGCCTAAGTGATCAGTTCCTAACCAGTGATCACCGGTGGATTTTTGAAGCCGATCTTGCATATTAACTTGTGTGGGATCCATCGGTGTTAGCTGACTTCCAAACAGACAAAATAAAATAAGCGCAATACCACACACGCTTATCACTACAAAAGGAAGCTGCGGCTTTTTCACGTTTTATCCCCTCCCTTTACATAGAGCTGGGGATTTACATATTTGTAGCTCAAATCCACAAATGAATTAATTAAAACAACAAACAGGCCCATCCACAAAATATACCCTTGAATCACAGGATAATCACGATTCATAATCGCATCAATGACTAATTTTCCAATGCCAGGATAAGCAAAAAGCACTTCAATGATGACCGTTCCTCCAAGCAAACTGCCTAAGCTCGTGCCTAAAATGGTAAGGATGGGCGTTAAGCTATACCGGAACGCGTGGAAAATAAAAATGCGGCTTTCACTGATTCCTCTTGCTCGAGCCGATCGTACAAAATCTTGTTTCAGTCCTTCTAGCAGACTAGCTCTAATCATTCGCATATACACAGCGGACATGGCAAAACCGAGTGTTAAAGAAGGCAGTACAAGATGAGCCGCTGTGCCTGTCCCCATCGAAGGAAGCCATTGAAGACGTACAGAGAACAGCTGTATAAACAAAAGGCCGAGCCAAAAGCTTGGAATAGACGCTCCAATTAAGGAAATACTTCTGCTGAGATAATCAATCCATTTATTCGAGTATAGTGCTGACAGCGTGCCGAGTGGCACAGCTATTAACAGCATCACAACCAAAGATGCAGCCGTCAAGCGCAGCGTAGCCGGAAACTTCTCGGCTAATTCATCGATGACAGGCTCTTTTGTCATATACGAAGACCCTAAATCAAACTGAAAAAAGCGCTTCAGCCACTTTACATATTGAATATATACAGGTTCATTAAACCCTAGCTCTGTTCGCAAACTATTTATTTGTTCCTCAGAAACTGCCACGTCATCTACACGGAGCATTTGCTTAACTGGGTCTCCTGGAGCCAGCTTCATCAAAACAAAGCTGAGAAACGATAGGATAACTAAAAAAATGAGTAATTCTATTATTCTTTTACCAATTAATTTCATATCTATTTCACATCTAAATCCTTTGTTATCACATAGTATTCACTTTTAGTTGTGACCCAATTTTTCACATTGTCTCTATAGGCCACAAAATTATTCGGATGAACAATCGAAGAATGGAGCGTTTCTTTTTCTACTATTTCTCCGGCTTGTCTTGCTAACTCATTGCGCTGTTTTTGATCAACTGTTTTATTGAGTTTATTGATAATGGAAGTTAATGCTGGTTCATGAAAATGACCTACATTAAATGCTCCTCCCTCCATGTAAAGAGCATTAAAGAAATATCCTGCATCTCCTCGCGGCGCGGTTACTAGACTATATGTAACGATTCCCCAATCATTTTTTGTTGTCATATACTCGTCCATATTTTCCACTTGTTGAATGTCTATTTTTACACCAATCTTTTTTGCTTCTGACTGAAGCATTTGTGACATTAAAGGCAGTTCTGGACGATAAGGGTATGTAACAAGCTTAAAGGAAAGCTGTTTTCCATTTTTTATTGCTTTTCCATCCTTGAGTATATAACCGGCTTTTTCTAAATATGTTTGAGCTTCACTTGGTCCATAGATTTTCGTTTTTTGATCGTTCGAAAAATCTAAACTCTTTAAAAATGGACCATTTGCTGGGGATCCTTGACCTGCAAGCGCTGTATCGACAACATCTTTTGGATTTAATAATACATCAAACGCTTTTCTCACATTTTTATCTTTAAACGCTTCTTGCCTTGAATTATAAAAAAGCATTTGATTTCTCAGGCTCGGCTGTACATCTACTACAATAGAAGAATCTTTTTTTAACGTGTTTAAGCTTTCAATAGCCGGACGGTACACAATATCGGCTTCACCTGATTGCAAAGCGGACGTTCGTGCATTTTCATCATCATTAAATGTTAACACAACTTCATCCAATTTTGGTTCCCCGCCCCAGTATTCTTTATATTTTTTTACTTTCATTTCATTATCCGGTTTAAACGAAGCTACTTTAAATGGCCCTGTTCCCACGGGTTTACTTTTTGTATCTGGAGCATCTACATCAATAATTGCTGTGTTTGGATGAACAAGTTCAGAAGGCAGCGTGGCAAGCGGCTCTGTTGTTGTAATGGTTAAGATTTGGCCACTGGCTTTCATTTCTTTAATTTTAAGTGCACTTTTCATTGCTTCGCTTTCTTTTATCGTTCTTTCTAACGAATGTTTCACGGCTTCAGCATTTAGATCCTTGCCATTTTGAAACGTAATCCCGTCTCTAATCTCAAATACCCAGGTCGTCCCATCATCTTCTGTTTTCCACTTTTTTGCAAGCCACGGTTCAGTCTGTAATTGCTCATTAACTTTTACTAACGTTTCGGCAATACCGGCTCGTACAGTTGTATAATTTAACTGTGGATCGAGCGTGTCACTTGGAAAATTCGATACAAAAGTAAGTGATTTCTTTTTGCTCTTTTCTTCGGTACTCGCAGAGTTACTCAAACATGCCGCTAGCAGACCTATCGCAGCAAGCGTTAAGCATAGCAAACTTATCCTTTTTCTCATATAAACCCCTCCTTTATTCAAAACAATCTTTCTTTTATGTACGGTTTCTAACTATAACTTCCTCCTTTTAAATCGTAACGATTATTATTATCATAAAAAGTTTAATTTGTTTACCTTACTTTGTCAACAAAGGTTTTTAAAGGATATAGGCGCTCTAACAGTTGTTTTCACCCTTTATGATGATTAAAATTTATTGATAACGCATACAAATGAGCATAAAAAAAACAAAGCCTTCTCGAGGCTTTGTTTATGCAGCGTGTTTTTTTCTTTTATATTTCCACATCATATATCGATAACGAATCGTGCAGCCTATACAATATCCCATTAGCGCTACACCAGCAGCAAGAATCACCATTATACTAAATACATAGCCGACAAGCGTATAGCCCATTAAAAATGAAATGAAAGCAACCCCCATACATATCGTTGCAATCCATTGGTTAAAAAGCTGCTGATCCCGGTCTTCCATTTGATAAGAAGAAGCAGGCTTTTTGAGAAGCTTTTTCCCTGCCATAATTACGGGATTACGCTTTGTTGCAAGTGTGACTACTCCAATGAGAAAAGGCAAAAGTAAAAGCCACTTTGCCGCAAGTAAAGCGATCAAAACCGTTATAACGATAAAGAGTTGATTAAGCTGAACTAATGGTTTGGGAATGCTCATGGAACTCCTCCTTCTTAAAACCTATTATACAAATTGGTTTACTAATTTAAAAGAAAAAGCACTCCAAATGAACGATAAGACTCATATAAAAAAGTTACATAATTTCACTAACGTACTTTAAGATCAGTATCGTAAATAAAATCAAGACAACGTATCGTAAAGAACGAATTCGACGTTGAAGAAGACGTTTTACATGCCTTTTATTACGCATATGGGTTCTCCCTTTCGTATATTGAATTGTCTCTAGACACACTTATATCATACTTTTTCGGAGAACACCAACGTCAGAAAAAATTGCCAAGAACCAAAGCTTTATGCGCTTAAAAAGCCTTTTCCAATTACATCTCGTACATCGTGTACAATCACAAATGCTTCATCATCAATTTTTTTAATCAGCTTTTTAAGCTTAATGAGCTCTTGTTTATTAATGACCACATACAAGATTTCTTTTGATTCTTTTGTATAGTTCCCTCGACCGTTTAGAATCGTTACTCCGCGATCAAGCTGTTCATTGATTTGATCTGCTACTTCATTTTTGTTGCTTGAAATAACGGTAACGGCCTTTTTGGCATCAAACCCTTCAATAACAAAGTCAATTACTTTTGTTGTAATATAAAGCATGAGGATCGTAAATAGTAGCTTTTCGATTCCAATAATAAAATAAGAAGCCAATACCACTAGTAAATCAACTATTAAAAGTGCATGACTGACTTTCCAGTTTAAAAACTTATTTAGAAGTCGAGCAATAATGGCTGAACCTGCTGTTGTTCCACCAACTCGTAAAATCATCCCAATTCCAACGCCTAGCAGTACACCGGCAAAAACCATGCCAATGAGCTCTTCATGAAGATGAAGACCCCAACCTTCAGTTACGTGAAGAAAAATAGATGTAGCGATAATCGTAATCATCGTATAGACGATGGTTTTTTTCTCTAAAAATTTATACCCTACGATAAGCAAGATACCGTTTAAAATAAAGTTAGTGCTGCCCGTTGAAAGATGCGTTGTATAATATAAAATAATTGATATACCCGTCACGCCGCCTTCACCTAGTCCTATTGGAATGACGAACATGTTAACTGCAAGTGAAAATACAAACGAACCTATTAATAAAAAGATGACATCTTTTACTGTTTTACTCATCGATTAAACCTCCTCGGCATAAAAATTCACATAAAAAAGCCCCTTCTCCAAAAGAGAAGAGACGCTTATGTTTAGTTTTTATATTACGTATTCTTAAATTGCCATGTATGACTATAATATGTTCAAATACGTTTGTCAAACGGAAAGTTTATGCATTATGTGTAACCACGGCTATGAGTCATTTATCTTTTATGTATACTAGGAATGTTTTAATTTATTTAAACAAAGACGGATGCAGGAATTAGTTGACTCAATCAATTCTTTATCGCCTTTTTTTAATCGAATTTCTAACGCACGTTGAAAATAGTGATGTGCTCTGGAAACAACCCGCTGATCAAGTAAACATTTTCCATAATGCTGATAGACAAAGTCTTCATATATGTGAAGGTCTTCATCTGCTTTTAATTGTTCAATGAGTAGCTGAAACGTTTCATTCGCTTTATCCCACTGTTCTTGCCAGTGATATGTATGTCCAAGTCGGATCGTATTCAAAAATTCACCTATTGTATCAGCATGCCGGTCATATAGATAAATGGCCAGCAGCAGATGTCTTTCACTGCTCGTTAATTCTCCAAGTATGCGCTCATATACACCAATATGTCCATATGTTTTAGCAGCGGCACACTCATCCTCTTCTTCAAGAGCTCGTTTCTTTAAATAGATAATTCCCTGCTTCATTTGGTGTGGGTTAACCGGAACTTCTCGAAGCTGTTCATTAAATCGATAACTCATATTAAACGGAAGATCTCTGATGTTCATGCACGCTCCTTTCATGTGGCACATCAGCAAACATACTTTCATGACCGCTTGCTTATGGTCCATTGGATGTAGGATTCTTTCCATTTTGATACGTTTACGCGATTTACAGGAAAGCTCAGCAAAAGTGCTGAGCTGTTGGTTCTTATTATTTTACTTATATATCCATTTTATCACAAAAAATACTACCGTAAAGATGCTCAGGCAGTCTTCATATAAAAAAATGGTTTTTTATCAATAAAAATGGTTTTATGCTCTTGAAAGCCTATACGCTGATACAATTTCTTGGCTTCTACGTTATTATATTCAACGTTTAACGATAAAAACATCTTACGCTTTTTGGCTTCTTGCTTGGCTACATTTAAAAGAGCCGTTCCTATCCCTTTTCCACGATAAGCTTCATCTACACATAGAGAGTCAATATAATAATCTCCATGTTCAGTTTCTATATCAATTTCCCATGCTGGATTATTAAGTTTAGCACGTACAAAACGCTTAACTGGTTCATAAAGCGTTTGTAACATACTTCCTTCGTAGCAAAGCATAAGTCCAACTACCTTCTCCTCGACTTCTGCGATTGTAATATGATGATAGCTATAGCGATTCTTCTCAGACAGAATAAACGCTTTAAGTCTTAAAAGCGCTTCTTCATTCGTTGTAGCCGCCGTATGAGAGCGTGCAATACTGCCAAGCATGTCATAAAGTAATTCCGTTACAGCAGAAGCATCTTCTTTTCTTGCTTTCCTTATTTTCACGATTTTCAAACTCCCTTTATTCTCTTCGCTTGCGTTATTTGTAGCAAACCTTCTTACCTATCTACTTTAACACGAAAAAGAAAAGAAAGAAAAAATTAACTGCTAATCTTCCTTTCATTGTATAATTAATGTATATTTTCAAATGAATGGATGATGACTATGAAAAAACACCGTCAGCAGAAAGATACTACAGTAAGTGGATGGGAAGTTTTAGCAGAAATTCTTTTGCAAGTGCCTCAGCTGCTCATATGGCCCCTGCGTCTTCTTATACGGATTGGTCGCTCTTTGTTGGATGGTATTTAGCCACTCCTATACAAATACTTACTTAACTCAAAAAAAAAAGAAATTCAGCAGTTACTGAATTTCTTTATTAGTTTTTTGCTTTTTTGTATCCTGCTTCTTGCGCATCTTTTTCGGTACAAAACCAAATGACGTGGTTCATGGTTTGATTGTAGTGCGCCCCAGTTGGCACGTGATAAATTTTAGAGTTCTGATTTCCTTTTATTTTACCTTCACAGCTTTTGGCAGACTGAGTATCCTTTTGTTTAGAAGAGGAGTGATTTTTTACAGCATCCGTATTATACCCTTTTTCCTGGGCATAGTTTTCAATGCTCCAGATTCCTTTTTCGCTTTTTCGAGCCTGCTCCTGGATTTTCTTAAATTCATCTACGTACTTTGTGTTAGGAGGAAATACTGCTACGCGGGCTAGCCCTTTTGCTAGCAGCTCTTCATTATACAGCTCATTGTCTATCCATACATACGCAAGTAACCGGCCATATTGATCACGCTCTTGCACATCAAATTCAAGGGTGATTTCCTGTCCTTCTAGTCTTTTTTTTGTGTAAGCAGATGCTTCTGGACCAAAGGGCTGTACGCCTAGTTTGGGATGCTTTGTTTCGGGGGTATCAACAAGAAGTAATCGCACGCGATCTCTCTTTCCGTTCAGCATTTTCACTTTAAGCGTATCACCGTCCACTACTCTTTCTACCGTAGCCGCCTCACCTACTACATCTTCACGATTTGCTTTAGAAGGACTATGATCTTCTTCTTGATCTGATGAATCTTCTACTTGAACTGCTTGTTTTGTATCGGCAGAAGATGTGCTTGAATGACTTGCCTGCTCATCGCTGCATCCAGTAAGAAGCAGCATAAACATCGCAAGCATCGTGCAAATAATTGCTTTTATTTCTTTCAAAACCCGGGCCCTCCTTTAACACGTTCCCTATCTACTATATAAAAGTAAAATGATTTTATAAATAGTGTAAATCACCTAAAAACAAAAACTCGTGAAAATACCTTTCACGAGTTTTTTCGTGCGACTGTTATAAAAACTGGTTACCTGTTTTAAAGTTATTCTTTTAAATAGCATCTATTTTATTTTTATTTCACGAACACATTTTTCGTTTTAGTGTATCCAGATTTTTAATCATGAGGATATTTTACACTACAAATACATTTATCGTCTACCGCCTTATAAGAATAAGGAATAGCCGCACAAATAGAATAAGTGTAAATATTTCAATATAATAACTGACTAACACGATTGCTATTTTTTTGTAACATAAATAAGAGCCCTCATTAACAATAGCTAATAGGGCTCTTCAAACCTTTGTTTTTACGATCGAATTTTTTGTTTGCGCATCCACTGGGTAGCGACCCACTTTTCTCCTTTTATAACAGGAGCTCCCCCGTGGAGAGTACGGTCATTAAGTTCAGCGTCACTATAAAAATATTCAAAGTACACGGCCATTCCTTTTGTCGGAGATACGGAAAGACCCAGCTTAGGAAAATAAGTTTCTCCTCCTTCTTCGACATCGTTTAAGTACATAACCAATGTACTAATACGGTTGTTTTTAGATGCTTTACTTGCAGAAGTGAAATAATCGTGATGTGCTTTGTATTCTTGGTCAGGCAAGTATTTTAAAACTTGAAGACCTTCAGCATATTCAATAGATGGTCCCATGATTTTAGAAAGTCGTCTTTCGATTTGATGTACAAGCTCGTTTTCGCTTTCTTCAAAAAACATGCCGCTGCTCGTTCGAATACTGTTTACTTCACGTGCAGCACCAATTTTTGATCGCTGCATTTTATCTTTGGATAGCTGTATAAGTTCGTCACATTCTTCGTTACTTAGGACATTTCCTAAAACTAGAACAAGAGGCTCTTCAAATCGAGCAACAATATCAATCTCTCTGTCTTCTAATTTAATTTTATTCCCTGTATGGTTAAAAATCGTTTGTTCTTTCGTTAGTAAAGATGTATTAGTTAGAATCATCTTTTATCGGCTCCTCGAAATAGCTATTTTCCAATTCTTCACTTCATTACATGTAAACGCTTACTAATAAGAATTATATCATGAATACGAAGTAAATTCTGCTAGTAAAGGAAATAAATAAAAAGAAGCCCGTTATATAACGAACCTCCCTCATTTTTTCTTTTAGATTTCACATGTCGTTTAAATGCTTTAACTATCTAAAAGACTCTTTTAATATAGAGTATACGTATCAAAGGCTGCCTAAAATCATCGGTACACAAGTTCTTTTTTACTTAAATCAAGCGTTTGTGATGTAGAAGCATGAATTTCGTTAAAAAGCGCTGGATTTTCTACCAGTGACAAGCCGTAAGAAGGAATCATTTCTTTTATTTTTGATTCCCATTTCTTCATATGCTGCGGGAAACACTTTTCCAGCACTTCAAGCATGACATGAACGGCAGTCGAAGCGCCTGGCGAAGCCCCGAGCAATGCAGCAACGGAACCATCAGCTGAACTCACAACTTCGGTACCGAATTGAAGAGTTCCTTTACCTCCGGCTTCCGTATCTTTGATTACTTGTACACGCTGACCCGCTACGACGATATCCCAGTCTTCGCTTTTTGCGTTTGGAATAAACTCGCGAAGTTCTTCCATACGCTTTTCATCGGACAACAGGACCTGCTGAATCAAGTATTTCGTTAAGCCCATCTCTTTGACGCCTGCTGCTAACATCGTTAAGATATTATTCGGTTTTACAGAATTGATTAAATCCAAATTTGAACCCGTTTTTAAGAACTTTGGTGAAAAGCCGGCAAAAGGTCCAAACAGCAGTGTTTTTTTGCGGGCGATATAGCGTGTATCAAGGTGCGGAACCGACATCGGCGGAGCGCCAACCTTTGCTTTTCCGTACACTTTCCCGTGATGCTGCGCTACAACTTCGGGGTTATTGCATACCATAAATAATCCGCTTACCGGAAACCCTCCAATATGTTTGGACTCAGGAATACCCGTTTTTTGGAGTAAAGACAGACTTCCGCCTCCTCCTCCGATAAAAACAAAGTTCGCCGTGTGATATTCCTGTTTGCCGGTATGAATATCATGTACTTTTACTTCCCACGAGCCGTCTGCGGTACGTGTCAGATTTTCAACGCTGTGGTTATAGTTTATTTCTACCCTTTTACTTTTTAAATGTGTAAACAACATACGAGTTAAAGATCCAAAGTTCACGTCTGTCCCTGAGTCGATTTTGGTTGCCGCAATTGCTTCAGTCGATGTACGGCCTTTCATAACAAGCGGCATCCATTCTTTTAGCTTTTCAGGACGATCTGAATATTCCATCCCTTGAAACAATGGATTATTTGATAACGCTTCAAAACGTTTTTTCAAAAAGGATACGTTCTTTTCTCCTTGTACGAAACTCATATGAGGGATTGGCATAATAAACTCTTGCGGATGATGAATTAAATTACTGCTTACAAGATATGACCAAAACTGTCTTGAAAGCTGAAACTGTTCATTAATCCGCACTGCTTTCGTAATATCTATAGATCCGTCAGCTTGTTCAGATGTATAGTTCAACTCGCACAGTGCAGCATGGCCAGTCCCTGCGTTATTCCATTCATTCGAGCTTTCTTCTCCTGCATCTGCGAGTTTCTCAAATACTTTGATTTCCCATTCCGGCGCTAACTCTTTTAGTAAAGATCCCAACGTTGCGCTCATCACTCCGGCCCCAATTAAGATAACGTCTGTTTTTTTATATACATTGCTCATCACAATCTTCCTTATCTTTTATATTTTAAAAAAGCACCTTTTAGCAACATGCCTGTTCTACCTGACTCTCTACATATTAAGTATGTCTGACAAGTTATCTGTCTTACATAATGGGCGTTTTTATACATACCCTTTCATCTTGTCCTTTTTTAACATGCTCAATATCACTTCAGCGGTTTCTTCAACTGCTTTACCTGAGACATTAACAATAGGACAGCCAATGCGCTTCATAATTTTCTCAGCATAGTCCAGCTCTTCAAGGATTCGATCTACATTGGCATAATTGGCTTGAGACGCTAAACCTAAATTTTTTAATCGTTCTTTTCGGATTTCATTGAGCTTATCCGGTGTAATAACTAAACCAATACATTTATTTTTCGGAATAGTAAAAAGTTCATCAGGAGGCGTCACTTCTGGAACTAACGGTATATTCGCTACTTTAAGACTTTTATGAGCTAAATACATAGAAAGTGGCGTCTTAGATGTTCTCGAAACACCAATCAACACTAGATCAGCTCGCTTGATGCCTCTGAAGTCTTGTCCATCATCATATTTAACAGCAAATTCAACTGCTTCTACTCTTCGGAAATAGTTATCGTCTAATTTTCTCGTTAATCTCGGTTGGAGATTAGGTTCTTTATTAAAGGTTTGGCTAAAGGCACTCATGAGTGGGGTCATTAAATCAATGGCTACAATTCCTTCTTCTTGTGCCTTTTGGTCAAGATACTGTTTTAAAGGTGGGATGACGATAGTATACGCAATGATGGCCTCGTTACACCTTGCTTCAGCAATGATATTATCAATATTTCCCTCATCTTCTACGTAAGAAGTATTTTGAATTTCAATATCTTCTCCACTAAATTGAGTTAAAACTGCTTTTACCATCAGCTCAGCCGTTTCACCTACTGAGTCGGAAATTATATAGACAATTTTTCTTTTATTCACATTAAATCTTCCTATTCTTTGATTTTAATAGTTTAATAACGCTAGTATTTTTTGTTCAACTATCATTTATCAGCTTGCAAGATACATATTTTATGGGTAATGAATGGGCTAATATCCTGGATACTGTGATTATAAACACTTAAAAAAACGAGCGAATCCAGGATTTATGTCATACTAATTATAAAATAAAACTAAATATGTTATACTATTTTCATTAAATGTTATATTAGCATTAAATATACGGAGATACAATCCCTTTTCTCCGCATTTTATAAAAAGTTTGAAGTAAGAAAAAGTTTAGATGTTAAAATGTTTTATGCTTTGGCATGGTGGCACCCATCAGGGCTGAGAGGCGTTTTGCAGCGATAAGTACGAGGATAGTTATATAGTTATGTTGTTTATAGCATGATTTTTAAGTTATAGAAGATTTATTCTTATCTATTCTTTTTAGCTAAGAGTGCTATAACTAAAAATAATGAACGGTTTACTTTCCACCTTATGTATACTAAAAACACCGCCTAAAAGACGATGTTTTGAATAGTTGGTTATAATGCATTGTCATGAAATAGATTAATTTTTATAAAACGGGATTACTTCTAGTAGATTTTTGCAATAAAAATTTAGAAAGATAATGAGATACGCCGTTTTCGTCACAGTTAAATTCCGTTACGTCATCGACAATTTCTTTAATATGATCCGGCGCATTTTTCATCGCTACGGCATAGCTGGCAAACTGAAACATTGGTAAATCATTATTGCTGTCGCCGATTGCTAGAATGTCTTGCTCGGGCAAATTAAAATGTTTTAGCATTTGCTGAATTCCCGTTGCTTTATTTACGTTTGCCACCATCACTTCAACATTGTGTTTAGAGGAAGTAGAAGTTGTAAAGTCGATTTCTTTTTTAAGTTCTTCAAGTTCCTCTTTCCACTTATCGATATGCTCGTGCGTTCTTGCAAAGAAATAGAACTTTGAAAATTCACTTCCCTCTACAGAATCTTTCCAGTCAATTTCTTCTTTAATCGCTTGTTTACGAGAAAGCCATTCGTTAATTTCCACACTGTCTGGCTTTGGCTCTCTAATTTCATTTTCCACATAGGACTGATCTTGTTTTAGCGTCACGCGAGGTGTGCTATACGGGAAAAGCTCGTAGTATACCTTGTTCGCTCTTGCTTTTTCAATAATAGTTTCCACCAATTGAAGGGAAAGCGAGTGCTGAAAGACTGACTCTTTTCCTACGTACCCTGCCATACCATTTGACGTGATAAATCCATCCACTTGAAAGCCTTCAGGAACTAACTCTTCTATTTCATCAAACGCTCTTCCCGTAGCAATAAAAACAAAAATTCCCTGTTTTCGTAATTCGTCAATGATTTCTTTTGTTTGAATACTTACTTTGTTGGCGCGATTTAATATCGTGCCGTCCATATCTAAAAAAATTGCTTTAGGTTTTAACAACATATTTATTCCCCCTATTTGTAAAAAGAATGTACTTGGCAAGTATAAACTTTTCCATTTTCAAACTCAATGAATGTACTTTGCTTTTCTCTTTTATAAAACTACTATAATACTCTCCTTACATCTAAAATTGTACAAGCGCTATAAAGAAAGAATTTTATCTTTGCAATAAGCCTTTATATACTAATAGCCGGCTAGGCTAATTTGATATAAAACTGCATTCACAAAAACGAATTTTTCTTTTAGCCTTTAGAGTATCGTTCAAAAAAGATATAATAAGACTGTTACAGATTAAATACATACAGAGGAGGTCAACATGAACGAACCATCCAATTTTTCTCCTTACCTTATTAAACAAATCAGCGATGCGATCGATGACAATATCAAAGCAAAGTGCATAGACTTTTTATATGATTCTCATTCGTTTTTTTCGAATGAAAAAGATTTTATAGAAGACTACATTTTAAATATATTGCAAGATACGTTTGTTTTAGAGAATAAATTAATAAATCCTAAGGAAATAAGAAACCCGGCCTACAAAAGAAGACAATCGAATAAGAAAAACTGGCTGCAAACGTTAAAAAAAGATATTAAAGCAGAAAAGCCTAATCCTATTTTTGAAGACATTGAATTGGCCAAAAAAGTGATGGATAAAAAAGTGGATACCGAACACTTAAAAAAGCTGTTTGGCGTGGAAAAACCTGAAGATATTTTAAAGATAAAGTTAAAAGAAGTAGAGGCATGGGCTAAAAGTAAAAAAACAAACATTACTGATTTTCCTTATTTAGATTCAAAAATGAATTATCAAATAGAGAAAGCATTTCACACAGACTTTACTTTTTTAATTGCTGAAATCATACTAGAAAAATACAATGGGAATTTGAGTAACTGGATTGATAAACGATTAAATTCGTGGGTAGAGGCCCCTATCTTCTCAAATGAAAGTCACTCTCTTAAAACCAATATGGAAGTTAAAACAAACTCCCAAGAAGTCGTTTTATATAATGACTATAAAGTTGATGAAGAATATTTCATTCGCACCATTATCCCTGTGAATGATAATCAAACGGTTCTTTCCAAACGAAATATGGTTTTAGATCCAAAAGATTCTCAAATTATCCAGTTTGCTCTTTCACAGCGCGACGAGATGTTTTATAAAGAAAAAACGGTGACTCTTGATTTAGCGGATATCGTTAAAGAAATTTATAATTCAAAAGGTGTAAAAAACTATGAAGCGGTTGAAGCCCGCATTATGAAAATTGCCAGATACCACGTAGAAGGTGTAGCGAAGAAGAAAAATTCCAGAGATACAAAATTTGCGATAAACTTCTTCCAAAAAGCTGTTATTGAAACCGATGAAGTAACGGGCAGACGATATGCAACCATCGTATTTAGCGACGATACGCATCAAGGCTTTTTAAATCAGCAGTTTGTACAAATTTATAGTGACGTTATTAAAAAGTTTAAAGATAACTCGCTGTCTTCTTTACTGCTGTATGCATTTCAAAAAGAGCGATTAGATTGTTATTTACAAGAGAAGTCTTACACCCATTTTTACCCGTATCAATATTTTGCTTCAAAAGTTCGTTTTCGTTCAAAGAAAATTGATGTCAATCTAAAATTAATTAATGAATCTCTAGCAGAGTTTGTTAGCAATCAAGTACTGATCCAAAGTTATCAGCAAAAACTTCAAGGATTTGAAATCTCTTTTATTCCTCTTCAAAATTATGAAATTCAAGACTATTTTGGAGGGGAACATAGAGAAACATTGGAAGGGTAAATTATTCCCTTCCTTTTTTATTTGATATTTTGCCGCTTTCAGCTTATAAATACAAAATATCCCTCTACTTTTATTTCATAGTTTGGAAGTTTTGTCATTTTTAACGTACTAACCAGAAGCTTTTGCCGTTTTTGACGTACCTGTTCGCTTCTTTTGCCGTTTTTAGCGTACTAATTACTACCTTTTGCTGTTTTTGACGTACCACTCTGATTCTTTTGCCATTTTTGACGTACTACATTCATTTTATTTACTCGTAATCACTTATTAATTGTTAATTATTCTCTTTTTTTCGTAAAACAATCCTACCTTTTGCCGTTTTTTACGTACTCCTTCACTACTTTTGCCGTTTTCTGCGTACTAAACATTGCTTTTCCCTTTGTTATTGCCTTTTCAAACCCCATTTTTTATTTTTTTCGCAGCATATATAAAGCTTTTGCCATTTTTGACGTACCAAACAAAAACTTTTGCTGTTTTTGTCGTACTACTACGTCGTTTTTGACGTTTTTCACGTACTAAAAATAGCTTTTGCCATTTTTGACGTACTGATGAAATTCATTGTGTTATTTACAACGATCAGAGAAGTGATTTTTTTACCTTTTTTTAGGTGAATCGAGATAACTTTTGCTGTTTTTAGCGTACTACTCTTCACTTTTGCTATTTTTGGCGTACTATACTGAGCCTTTTGCCGTTTTTTACGTACTAAAACGCATAAAGTTTTTTTTGATTTTTACTGATCGTAACAAATACTGTTCTGCCGGCGCTTGCTTGCTTTTGCCGTTTTTGGCGTACTAAAAAACCTATACGCTGCACCCCTTGATATGACAGCATTCTTTGAAACTTTTGCCGTTTTTAGCGTACTACTCGTTCGTTTGCGATTCTATTTCTTATTGATATAATTTTCACAAGGTATTCTTTGTTATTTTACCCTAATAAATTATTGTTGATATGAAATAGATTGGAGGGATTCTCATGATAAAAAAAGAATTTGCGAAAATTGGAAAACAAATTATTCGCCAATTGTCTAGCACCGTAGAAAAATATAAAGATATTGAAGATCACATGGACCTAGACGCTCATGGGAACCCTACAATCAAAACAGTGGCAGAACATCACCGTTTATCTAAATCTCAAATTTCACAATTAATTTTTTATCACTTCCTTCACGTTGATGAAAGAGGTATTATTTGTGATGTTTCTGAAAAAGAGATTGCAGCCGCTTTGAACTGTACCGTTCGAACAGTTCGCAACAACAATGTAGTATTAGCAGAAACAGAATTAATTTCCTATTCTCGCAGCGGCAAAGGAATCAATATTTGTATTGTTCCCTATCCTCAATATTTTGAAGAACACGGCTTTGGGTTTATGGAATTAGAATATACTCGCTTTGAAGAACTTATTCTAATTGAAAATGTAAATGCCCTTCGCTTAGAGCTGCGCAAAGAATTGGTTTATGACAACGATACGATTAAGCGTCAGTTTAATCCTGCAGAAAACACTTCAAAAATTAGCTTTAATGACTATAAAATTTTTACGCCGAAATATACTCACTACAAAGGTATGATGCAAAAAATAGCTGAAACACAGACAAGCGCATTTAAAACAGTTGTCCAAGGATCTACTATTTTCTTTGTTTTAAAAGACGGAGCTAAAAATGGCAAGATGTCAAAACAAGAAAAGAAAGATCAATACGCTGCGGCGATTCGACGTACTATTGAAGAGACTTTTGTAAAATTATCTGGACACAGCACAGATTCTACCGGAATTGTTATGTCTTCATTCCAAAACGAAGACATCGCTGATTTGGTTCAGCTTTCTTTTGAATATGGTATTGAACGAGTAAAGTCTGCCCTTTATTCTCTGATTGAACAGGCCTTCTTCAGCCATGATGCTCAAGTCGTTGAAAATTACGGTGGAAAAATCCGTACGCTCATTCGAAAAGAGCTTTCAAAAAATCTTCAAGATCAAGTCCCTGCCGAACTTACAGCTTCATAAGGGGCTTCTTTGGCATGCCTTTTTTTTATTTTCTCTCCCTTCTCTTCTCTTATTGATACAAATAGTGCAAACAAACACCCCTTTTTGCAGCTATCCAATTCCATTATCCTATCTATATAAACGTAATGAGTTCAAATAAATGATATTTCTTGTGTATAACTACGGAATATTGCTAAAAAAATACCTTCATACTTATCCACAAAAGAAAGAAAACATATTCAATGACTGTCATATCATCCTTTTTGTTGATAAAAACATCCCTTTTATTTTTTTATTAACGATAATTTCCAGGTTATTTACTTTTTAACATGACTATTTTTATCCACAATGGAAATAATTCATACTTTTAATAGCAATCTTCATACTATGAGTTTTAAAATCCGTCTATTGCAGAAGAAAAAACATAGTGAATAAAATAGTTTCCATATCTGTTGTTATAAAAAACATCCTTTAGCTAAAGGATGCTGTTCACAAAAAATGTCTATTTTCCACACAGTTATTTATTGAAAAGCAATTTCCTCTCTAACCCTTGATATCATTGGGTTTTCACAGGGTTTTTCTTTCTTTAATATCTGTATATAATGTTTGTTAATAAGATCTATATTAATCTCTGTTATAAGGTTTTATTTAATATTTGTATAAAGAAATGTTTTAAAGATATCTATACCTGAGGATTTTTTCTTTTTCTAAATTAAGGAGTTTTCATTACGTATACCTAATACAAATAAATTAAAATAAAACAATAATTCAAACGCCTCTTCATAAATTCTAGTAGTATATTTTTAAAAATAAATTATACTATTCAGTAGAGAAAATTTTATAAAGCAAGAAAGGGACTTAGTCATGAAAGACATACAGTGGGTACAGAAAACTTTATTTAATACCGGTAAGTGGATTGACATTAGTGAAGTAATTATAAAGATTATCTTGATTTTCATTATTGCTCAAATCGTTATCAGGTTTGCTCGCAGTGTAATTAATAAAATCTTTGATTTCAGATTTAAAACTAAACTGCTGAGGTACAATGAACGTAAAGAAATAACGCTGAAAAAGCTTTGTCTGAGCATTGTCATGTACGTAGTGTATTTTATTGTACTTATTACGTCTTTAGAGGCAATCGGAATTAATATGAAAGCACTCTTAGCTGGTATTAGCGTAGCAGGATTTATTACAGGCTTAGGTGCACAAAATTTGATTAAAGATATTTTAAACGGTTTTTTTATTCTATTTGAAGATCAATTCTCAGTAGGAGATCACGTATCCATAAATGATACGAAAGGAACTGTTGAAGAAATTGGATTGCGCACGACAAAAATTCGCGGAGTGGATGGAGAGTTTTACTTTTTTGCTAATAGTAACATTACAAAAGTAGCGAACTATACGCTCGGTGAAATTCCCGAAGTACATAAGCCTGAACAAATAAAAACTCGTGAAGAATAGCTTCACGAGTTTTTATTTACGACAGTTGTAAAAAATTGATCGTATGATGTAAGGTGATAATCTGCTTCAATGTCGTCATTTTGAAATGCACATGTTTTGATTCCCAGTTCACGGGCAGGTTTTAAATCAAGCTCGCGGTCTCCAATCACTAAATCGAGCTGATACTTATCGTGGAGATAGGCATAAGCGCCGCTATCAGGCTTTCGTTTATAGCCATCATCTTTTGTAATAATCTCCGTAAAATAGTGCTCCATATTAAAAAATGCCAGGATATCAAGAGTAGACTGTCTAGATTTATGCGTAACAATTACATTTGTATCCGCAAAGCTCAGTACGTCTTCTACATGAGGAAAAGCAGGCTTATCTTTAGGATTGATTTTCTGTTCGAGCACATGGAAGTGTTTATCAAACAAAGATTTTTCAATATCGAAGTGCTTAATTGCTATGTCAGAAGATATCTTCATTTGTTTTAAAATATCGTCTTCTGAAATCGTTTGATCTGTTAGTAATTCTTTGAATGCTTTTACAATCGTTGGATAGGTATCAAAGATGGTTCCATCAAAGTCCCATAAAATATTCATTTTCACTGTCTCTCCTTTTTTAAAAACGTAACGATTATACCAAATTTTTCATTGCTTGTCAGTGAACCATTTTGTCGTCGTTGCATTTAAAGTAAAAAAACTCGTTTTATACGAGTTTTTTTACTTTATTAGCTGCTGCTGCACCCACTCCCACAGCTGGAGCTTGAACAGCTAGAGCTGCTGCAGTTTGAACTCGAACAGCTGCTGCCGCTGTCATGATGGTGATGTCCTCCATCGTGTTGGTGATGGTGGCGATTGTCTTCCCATGGACTTGAACAGCTATAGCCGCTGTAAGAGGCTGTATCTCCCGCATACATCGTTTTTTTATATAGCAGCAGCTCATTCATATGGCTTGAAAAGTTGGTGGCTTTGTAGAGAGAATAAAAAACAAAACCTTGAAGAAGAAGTTCGTTTGATACATTTCCTTTTTTAGCCGTTTTTTTAAAATAAGTTGATCCGCCTGCTTTTTTTCTTTTTCGAGCAGCATTGATTTCTTCTTTTAACGTTTGAATCAGGGCTCTCTGCAGTTTTTCCCATTTGCCGTTTCTTAAAAAATAGCGATCTAGTAATTCATCTTCTGACAATCTTTGAAAATCTTGAAGTGTACTTTTATCAAGCGGATGCTGAAAAAATTTCCCCCAAAGCAGTCGGCTGTTGCCCGTTATGTCAAACAAATGAGCATACATCCAATCGAAGAATGCTCGCTTATCCGGCTGTGGTGATGGCGTAGTGTCTACATTTGGCTGGTGATGCAAAAAACGGTCAAAAAAACGGTCTGTAAAACGCCCATAATCCACTGTAAACATGATCATTTCGTGCCACACTTCATCTACTTTTGCACTAAACATCGGTACGTCTTTGATGACTGCATTTAATAAAAAGTAGCGCTTCATCTCAAAAAACGTCCATTCTACTTCATCGTCTTTTGTATTTCGCCCTTGCATACGCTGTTTCACCTGTTGAACATAGGCTTTCGGTAAAGAATCTTCTAGTGAATGAACAATATCTTCAAAACCATTACCTTCATGTATTCCGAGCTCATCTGGAAGCTCCTCTTTATACAAGCGAAATCCCCTTGGCTTTCCAATCCCTTTAATAATCAAAGCTAAAAGAATTACCGCTCCTACTATAATTGCTGTTATCATCTTTTTCCCCCTATACGGTGTCTATATATTCAATATTTTACCACATTCGTAAAATACAAAAAAAGAGCTCAATTAACTTGAGCTCTCGTCATCATCGGGCATCTCGTCTACCTTTTCTACTTTGACTAGACCTTTGGTGCTATATTCAAGATCAAAGTATGCTTTAACGATATCCCCTTTTTTCAAATTGCTTGGAATCGGTTCATTTAAATTTTTATCGGAAAATTTAATGCCCGTTCCTTCTTTTGTTGTTCCGCTGTATGTACCATTTTCGATTTTTTCAATAGTAATATAATACACTCGATATTTGTGCGCTTCCTCGTCGCCCTTTGCTTTTTCTTTAACGGTTTCTTGTTCAGGGAGCTTACTCAGTGTTTCTTGGGCCTGTTCGGAAGTCGGCTCTGCTGATCGATTTATGAATTGCATCACAACTAACACTAAACATATAACTACTAAAACTAATAATAATATCTTTTTTGCTGATAAAGACAATGAACTGTGCCTCCTTACACCTTTATGTATATCATGCTGCACACAAGAGATTATACACGATAAAGGATTAGAAATTGGAATAAATTCTATAAAAATAGTAAAAATATGAGAAAGTACCTAGAATTTTTTACGCTTTTCTGCACTTTTTTGAGATAAAAAAGAAATTTGGTACCTTATCCTTAAATTGTAACTGATTCACTTCATTTTCGAAAAGAGTTTTGACCATTTTGTCGTAAAAAAGTCATAATAAGAAGGAATATCACACCATATTGTCGAACGTATGTATATACTTATAATGAACTGCCGAACTGCTTTTCTCTACCCTCATTGTTGAGGCAATATGGCAACTGAAACAGCTTGCTGTTAAATTCAGATTACACATCTATACTCAGGAGGTGGAATGCAAAATGATGTTTGCACTTATTGTTGTGGTTGGTATCGTAGCACTTGGCGTAGCTAGCTTCTACGTCATTAAGCGGCCTCAAGGCGCTGTTGATCCTGAGGATCGCAAACCGCTTGTTTCTGTAAACGGGCATGTTAAATTTGCAGAAGGAATTAATCAAATTTCCATATCTAAAATTGACATGTACGATCAGCGTCTTGTTATCAATCAAGTAGCTATTATTCCATTTAACCGTATTCAACGAGCAGAATTTTCAAAAGTTGTCAAAAATGAAAAAGGCCTTCACGGAGCTCCTGTTCAACGCTATTTCGGTGAATTAACCATTCATTTCACAGACAAGAACGGGCAAGAAACATACATTAGCTGTGAAACACCGAAAAAAAATCAATTTCACCTCATCTACCAGTACGATTTAATGAAAAGACAATTAAATAAGCGTCTGGGTCTTGAAGATCTGCAGCCTTACCTTACTCTTCAAGAACCATACGAACTATAAGAGAAAACCTCCCTTTTTCACATATTATTTCACTTCCCTGTACATACTAGAAGCGAAACTGAAAATGGGAGGTCATTCCAATGGATTTCGTCCGTTTTTTGCAATATTTTTGTTCAATCGCCGGCGCTCTATGCTTAGGGTTTACCTACTATCACATGTTCAAGCGTGACGCTCCGGTTAAAAAAGAAGAATCACAGCAAGGTGGAACTGACTAACGTTCACCTTGTTTTTTTATGTGCAGGCATGTGTACTTCGCATTTTGTGGTTGAAAGTTAGATTACTTTAATCATTTGTAAAATCACGGGTGATTT
This sequence comes from Priestia sp. VA7, assembly GCF_055710015.1. Taxonomy (NCBI): domain Bacteria; kingdom Bacillati; phylum Bacillota; class Bacilli; order Caryophanales; family Bacillaceae; genus Priestia; species Priestia sp. VA7. Next base: position 614,653 of record NZ_JBVQPN010000003.1, on the reverse strand, counting down.
TTCTAAAGGAATATCCTCTGTGTTAATGATAAGAAGTCCTTTTTGGACGCTGTAATTGGAGGAAGGCTGTAACACACCGTTTATGAATAGATTACTGTACGAGTAGCTCTCAGGATCCAATATATGCTGAGTGCCGTATTCTTTTAATGCATCTTGATCTGTAAAGATGCGCTTGCTGCCTCCGGCTACCGTATAGTATTCAAAGATGCGAACTTTTTTCGGAAATATATACCTGAATTCCTGCTGAGGCAACACGGGAAGCTTAATAAAAGGTGTTGAACAAGAGGATGCATACTGATCGCAGCCGTAAGATTTTTTTTTCAAGAAAGACTCTCCTTCACAGATGTAGATGTACTTAGTTTAGTTATAGTCTTTAAGAATTAAATTTATGCCATTAAACCTATTCCTCAGAAGGAACAAATGCATATATTGAAGGATAGAACATGAAAGGAGGTAACACATTTATTCCTCTTCAAATTATGAAACTCGCTATAGCCGCTACTACCACTGTAACAGCCAGCCCAACCGTCTCACGCTTTTTCTATGCAGCCACTGCTACAACTACGGGTGCAGCTACTCTAACAATCGATGCGGCTGACTTTTTTGGTGACACAGGTGGCGCGGCTACTGCACTCCCTGCTTTAGCTACGGATAACAGCTATTACAATGTGTATATCAACGGCGTTTTACAAATGGCTGGCCTTTCCACATATACGCCAGGAGCTACGGGTGTCGGTTCTTTAGCTATTACGGTTCCTGCAGGATCCAGCGTTTTAACAGGTTCTCCTATAGTTTTAGAAGTTGTTAACTTTGCTCCTGATTCTGATACTGATGTACAAACTTAAAAATAACTTGCTATCGTTTTATTTTAAAGCGAAATCGCGCGTGTAAGATATATAAAGTCTCAGTTTTAAAGAAATTTAGTGGTCATAACAAAAGCTTCTGCGGATGTAGCGCAGAAGCTTTTATTATTGTTGTTTATTTAATTCAAAACGCCCAGTTCCCTTTTCTAAACACAGGCTCGCTTGTGCCGTCAGCTTTAATGCCGTCGATGTCCATTTCAGCTGAGCCAATCATGAAGTCAACGTGGGTGATGCTGTCATTTGCTCCGTTTTGTGACAGCTCTTCTTTAGACATCGTTTTTCCGCCTTCTAGACAGAAAGAGTACGAGCTGCCGATCGCTAAATGGTTGGATGCATTTTCGTCAAACAGCGTGTTGTAGAAGATAATGTTTGACTGAGAAATTGGCGATTGATGCGGTACTAAGGCTACTTCTCCTAAGTATTTAGCACCTTCATCTGTTTCAATTAGGTGCTTTAACGTTTCTTCACCTTCTTCTGCTTTTACATCAACAATTTTTCCATTTTCAAATGTTAACGTGAAGTTTTCAATTAAGTTTCCTGCGTAGCTAAGCGGTTTTGTGCTTGTTACTTGCCCGTTTACGCCGTCTTTTTTTGGAAGTGTGAATACTTCTTCTGTTGGCATATTGGCCATAAACGAGTTGCCGTCTTCATTAATACTGCCTGCGCCAACCCAAATATGTTTGTCAGGAAGCTCAATTGTTAAATCTGTTCCTGGCGCTTTATAGTGAAGCTTAGCAAATCTCTTTTCATTTAAAATGTCTACTTTTGTATGTAATGAAGCATTATGCTCTTCCCATGCAGCCACTGGATCTTCTTGGTCTACGCGCACAGATTTAAAAATAGCTTCCCACAGTTTTTCTTGCTGCTGTTCTTCTGGAACGTCAGGAAATACTTTTGCTGCCCAGTCTTTTGAAGGAACAGCTACAATGGACCAGCTGATTTTATCGGATTGGATCGCTTCACGGAATTTTTTCATTGCTTTTCCGCTTACTTTTTGGAAAGCAGCAATACGTTTGCCATCTACTCCTTTTAGTAAGTCAGGGCCGCTTGAAATCACAGATAAAACAGCGCCTCCGTTTTTCACAAGCTCTTCTCTTGCTTGAGCTTTCCAAGCAGGAAATTCACTAAATACAGATTCATCCGCTTTTTCATATTTCAAACGAACTAAATGATCGTCATGCCAGTCTACATCAACAGACTTTGCTCCGGTTTCGTATGCTTTTTTCGCAATTTCACGAACAAAATCAGCGGAAGAAATATCGGCATTAATGTTTAATATTTGCCCTTTTTGAATGTTTACACCGACTTTTACAGCTAGCTCGGCATACTTTTCAATATTGCGCTCAAACTGTTCCATAATTTATCTCCTTTACGTATATATTCTAACGACTTTATTGTATCATGAATAAAACATCAATTAAAAATCCTAGCCTATAGTTTACATAATATAATTACGTTATTTTACAGATTATTATATAGCAAAAGTTTGTTCTCTAAGAATCAGAACAAACTTTTGTCTTTCACAGATTCAGTTTTGTAGCCGAGCCGCTCCGAAATGTTCTTGCCTATATCAACCATGCGTTCTTGAAAATACGTTAATCGCTCATTTGTCATACGCATGGTAGCACCGGAAATGCTGACTGCGGCAACGACTTGACCAAGGTGATCAAAAATAGGCGCTGCGATGCAGGTAATTCCATATTCATTTTCTTCTAAATCCAGCGCATATCCTTTTTGTTTTACTTCTGAAAGTTCTCGAAGAAAGCTTTCTTCATCTGTAATGGTGTGATCGGTATGAGCGGGTAAGCCTTTTCTTTCAAGAATGCTTGTTACCGTGTTAAGCGGTAAAAAAGCTAGGATAGCTTTACCGACAGACGTGCAGTGCATAGGGGCTCTTTTCCCCACTTTTGAATGCATGCGCAGCGTCTGATTGCCTTCTAATTTTTCAATATACACTACTTCACCTTGATCGTAGACAACAAGATGAATAACTTCATTTGTTTCACTTTCAAGTTCTTGCAAAAACGGCTTTGCTTCCGTTCGTAAATCAATAGAATCTAAAAGCTTTGAACTTACTTCTAAAAACTTATACCCAAGCTTGTACCGCCCGGTTTCTTGATCTTGTTCAATATAGCCGTACTGAGCAAGAGTAGTTAGAATACGGTATACGGAGCTTTTGTTGATGTCCATTTGCTTTGCAATTTCTGTGACGCCTACCCCTTCTCTTTCCATACTGACAATTGTGACGATATCCAACGCCCGGCTTACAGACTTCACCATATTTTCTCTCTCCATTTTTTTCTCTCCTTTATGTGTCGTGTTACTGCCGGGCATTTTTTATCACTCTTATACGTTTACACGTTCTTTCTCTGCAGCAAACGGATTTTGGAGGGTTCCAATTTCTCGGATGGTGCATTCAATGATATCGTTTGCGCTTACCAGCTCCGCGCCGACCGGACTTCCTGTTAAAACCACATCTCCCGGCTTAAGGGTCATAACAGTAGAAAGGTAAGCGATCATTTGCTCAACGGAAATAATCATTAAATCTGTCGAGCTATTTTGTTTTTCAACGCCATTTAAAAACGCTTTTACATGAATGGATTTAAAATCAAGCTCCGTTTCGATTACGGGGCCAAGAGGGGTAAATGAATCAAAGGATTTTCCAATGGTCCAGTGCCCGTCTTCATGAAAATAATCCGGAGCCGTTACATCGTTTCCAATTGTATACCCAAATATATAGTCCAGCACGTCTTCTTTTGCGATGTTCTTCGCTTCTTTTCCAATAACAACCGCAAGCTCGGATTCAAACTTGACGTGCTTAATCGCGGTTGGAATGACAATGGCATCGTTTGGACCGATCACAGAGGATGTGGGCTTAAAAAAGAAGACAGGAATAGAAGGCATTTCTCTTGGCAGCTCCGACTTTGCAGCCGCATAATTTGCGCCTATTCCAATAATTTGATTCGGCTCTAAAGGAGCCAAAAGCCTTACTTCACTCGGTGAAAAAGTCTGCCCTGTATAGTCCCATTTCTCAAATATATTTCCTTTAATGACGCTGATCGTATTCTCTTTTAGTACACCTGTATGACGGCTATCTTGTACAGCGAACCTTACAAATTTCATAACATAGCTCCTTTTCCCATTTGCTTAATTTTAATAAGAATAGTAGATAGTCAGATTCTGAAGGTGTAAGTACAGCCTGCCATCCCTATGCTGACAGGCCGTTTGTTTTACTGTTTTATAGCTGCTTTTGCCTTTGCTTCTATACGGCTGCGGTGTAAGATGGGCTCCGTATAGCCGTTTGGCTGATCATAGCCTTGAAATACTAAATCGCAGGCTGCTTGAAAAGCAATGGATGCGCTGTAGTTCGGTGCCATTGGCTGATACAGAGGATCATTTTCATTTTGTTGATCCACTACTTTTGCCATTCGCTTGAGCGTCTCCGTTACTTGTTCCTTTGTACAAATTCCATGATGAAGCCAGTTAGCCACGTGCTGACTAGAAATACGAAGCGTTGCCCGGTCTTCCATTAGCCCTACATTATTAATATCCGGTACTTTTGAGCACCCTACTCCTTGGTCGACCCACCTTACTACATAACCAAGTATTCCTTGAGCGTTGTTGTCGAGCTCCTGCTGAATTTCATCTTTGCTCCAATTTGGTTTTTCTGCCACAGGAATTTGCAAAATGTCATCTTGTAAATCAGTAGACTGAGTAAGCAATTCGTTTTGAACATCTCTTACATCAATTTGATGATAGTGAAGAGCATGAAGCGTTGCTGCGGTTGGTGAAGGCACCCATGCCGTATTCGCTCCTGCTTTTAAATGTCCCACTTTTTGTTTAAGCATTTCCGCCATCATATCAGGCATTGCCCACATTCCTTTTCCGATTTGAGCGCGCCCTTGGAATCCGCTTGCTAATCCTACATTTACATTAGACTGCTCGTAGCCTTGAAGCCATTTAGACGTTTTCATATCATTTTTACGAATAACAGCGCCCGCTTCCATTGAGGTATGAATTTCGTCACCCGTTCGATCCAAGAATCCAGTATTAATAAAAGCCACTCGTTCTTTTACTTCTTTGATACACGCTTTTAAATTAAGCGTCGTGCGGCGCTCTTCGTCCATTACGCCAATTTTAATTGTATGACGCTCAAGCCCTAGCATATCTTCAATTGAATTAAATAGCGTATTGGCAAAAGCTACTTCTTTGGAGCCGTGCATTTTCGGTTTAACGATATAGATAGAGCTCTTTTTAGAATTTTGATACGTACCGTTTTTAAGCAAGGTGTGTTTGGCAATTAAACTAGTAATCACGCTGTCTAAAATACCTTCATAGATTTCGTTGCCATTTCGATCTAAAACAGCGCTGTTTGTCATTAAATGCCCAACGTTTCGAACAAACATAAGCGAACGGCCAGACAGTGAAATCTTTTTCTTGTCCGGAGAAATATAGGTACGGTCTGGATTTAAACGCCTTGTCATGTTTTGACTTCCTTTTTTAAAAGTAGACGTCAAATCACCTTTCATTAATCCCAGCCAGTTGCGGTAAACATCTACTTTATCTTCTGCGTCTACTGCCGCTACTGAATCTTCACAGTCCATAATCGTCGTAAGAGCTGCTTCCATTAAAATATCTTTTACACCCGCATCGTCTGTTTTACCAATCGAATCCGTACGGTCAATTTGAACTTCAAAATGTAGGCCGTTGTTTTTGAATAAAAGAGCATCAGGGCTTTCTTCTTCCCCTTGATACCCTACAAATTTCTCTTCTTCCTGTAATTCGGTTAAACTGCCATCGTTTAATTGAGCGACAAGCTTTCCATTTTCAAGGCTGTACTGAACCACTTCCGCATGAGAAGACTGAACGAGCGGAACAACTTCATTAAGAAAATTCTTCGCAAACGCAATAACTTTTTCTCCTCGAATTGGATTATAAGAACTCGTGCGCGAAGCTCCATTTTCTTCACTGATTGCATCAGTGCCGTAAAGAGCATCATAGAGACTTCCCCAACGTGCATTAGCAGCGTTAATAGCGTACCGGGCGTTATTTACTGGTACAACAAGCTGCGGTCCTGCCTGATAGGCAATTTCGCTGTCTACTCCTTCTGTACCAATAAGAAAATCCTCTGTCTTGTCTTCTAAATAGCCAATTCTCGTTAAAAACGATTTGTATTCGCTAAAGTCACCGTCAGGGTTTTCTTGATGCCACGCATTAATTTGAGCTTGCAGCTGATCACGCTTTTCTAACAAACGTTTATTTACGGGTGTTAACTTGGTTACTAACGCTTCAAAATCAGACCAAAAATTTTCTGTACTTAGGCCGCTGCCCGGAAGAGCTTCCTCATTGATAAATTGATAGAGAACTGGAGCTACTTTCAGATTTCCAACTTGTTTATAGTTTGTCACCGTCTGTTTCCTCCTCTTACTCTTTTACATTTTTAAATTTGGACGCGCTTTCATTTCTTTTTGCCAAAAATGGTTAAGACGAACATATGCGGTTCTGTTTCTTATTACGAAACAGCGTTTTATTTTTGTTAAAAAAATCATATCATCGAGCGAATATATTTTCAAGAATTTTCTAAAAATATTCTATTTTTTTCATTTCTTTTTTGACTTCAGCGCAGCGGCTCGGACTTGGAAACAGCTTTCCTGCATTTAATAGATTTTTAGGATTAAATACTTCTCGTATATTCGTTTGTGCTTGAATTTCCTCTTCATTGAAAACAAATCGCATTTCTTCTTTTTTTTCAATGCCCACGCCGTGTTCGCCGGTAATCGTTCCTCCTGCTTCTGCACATACTTGCAAACATGCGCTTCCGGCGTCGAGTGCTTTTTCTGTTTCCCCGGGCTTTCTAGCATCAAATAATACAAGCGGATGCAAGTTCCCGTCTCCGGCGTGAAAAATATTGGCAATGCGAAGGCCAGATTCTTCGCTAATTTTGTTAATTCGCTTCAGCACTTGAGGCAGTTTACTTCTTGGAATAACGCCGTCTTGTACGAGATAGTCAGGGGATATAGCTCCCATCGCTCCAAATCCTGTTTTACGATTTGCCCACCACCTCGCGCGCTCTTCTTCACTTTCAGCTACTTTCACTTCCCGTACGTTTTGTTTTTTACATACGTCTAAAATACGAAGGATTTGCTCTTCGATACCGGCTGAAATGCCGTCTACTTCAATTAATAAAAGAGCTTCAATATCTCTAGGGTGTCCGACTGGAAACGCAGCAGCTTCCACTCCTTCAATGGCGGTTTTATCCATCATTTCAAGCGCAGCAGGCACAATGCCGGCTGATATAATGTCCGATACCGCTTGGCTGCCGTCTTCTACGCGGTCGAAATAGGCAAGAACCGTTTGTTTTGCTTCGGGGTTTTTCAAAATGCGTACCGTAATTTTTGTAACGATTCCTAACGTCCCTTCTGATCCTGTTAAAAGCCCTAATAAATCATATCCCGGTTCATCTGGAATACCTTGCTTGCCAAGCTCAATCACATCTCCATTTGGAAGCACGACCTCTAGCCCTAAAATATGGTTGGTAGTTACTCCATATTTAAGACAGTGTGCCCCTCCTGCGTTTTCCGCTACATTTCCACCAATGGTGCAGCAATATTGACTCGAAGGATCAGGTGCATAATAATATCCTTTTTCAGAGATTGAATTGGTTAATTTAAGATTAATAAATCCCGGCTCTACAACGGCACGCCTGTTTTCATAGTCGACGCTAAGAAGGCGCTTCATTTTCACTAAACTAATAACCACTTCGTTATTAAGAGGAATCGCTCCCCCGCTCAGTCCTGTCCCTGCTCCTCTTGCGAGAAAAGGCAAATCATGTTCATTGCAGTATTTAACAATGCTAGAAACTTCTTTCGTATTTTGAGGAAATAACACCGCTTTAGGCAAATGTCTATGAATGGTAAATCCATCGCAGTCGTACGCAAGCAAATCTTCTTTATGATGCAAAATAGAATGAGCATCTACTAGTTGAGAAAGATTTTTTACGTGAAGATCTTTTATTCTATTTTTCTTCAACACGATGTGCTTCCTCCTCTTCTTTTTGATAGGCCCACTCCAAAAGCTGTACCGTGTGAACAATTTGCTGACTTCGTCCATATTTTTTCACTCCTACTGCCATCTGCAGCATGCATCCCGGGTTTCCCATTGAAATCATTTCTACGTCATGAGGCACATGTTCCATTTTACTTTGAAGCACAGCTCCCGCCATATCAGGATTTGTTAAATTATAAATTCCTGCACTTCCACAGCATCGGTCCGCATTAGCCATATGAACCATTTCCACTCCCGGAATAGAAAGCAAAATATCTCTTGGTTCTTCTCTAACTCCTTGACCATGAGCTAAATGGCAAGCGTCGTGATACGTAATACGCTTATGCAGCTTTGTCTGCGGGGCTCGATATCCCGTATCGTGAAGGTATTTTGAAATATCCTGGACTTTTTCAGCAAAGACTTCGGCTTTTTCAAGCCACTCTTGCTCTTCTTCTCTAAATAGTTCAGGATACTCTTTCAACATGCAGCCGCATCCTGCAGCGTTTACAATAACAGTGTCCGCATGCTGAAACGCCTCTATATTTTTTTTTGCAAGCTGTCTTCCCATGTCTCGGTCTCCTGCATGAACATGCAAAGCACCACAGCACGTTTGAGATGGAGGAATAACGACGTCGTTTCCATTTCTTCGTAATACATTAAGAGTCGCTTCATTAATCTCACTGAACATGACGTCCATGATGCAGCCGGTTAAAAAAGCAACTTCTGCTTTTCTTTCGGCTTTTGCTTTTAGAACGCGTTTCTTTTTATATTTTTTTCGAACAGAACGGGTAATTTTAGGCATTACATGTTCCATTTCCGCTAGATGTGTCGGCATCATATTTAACATGCCTGTTGTGCGCATCATTTTTTGCATTCCGCTTTTTTGATACAGCTTCAATAAGCTTCCTGCAGCTTCTAAGCGATGAGAGTGAGGAAAAAGTTCTTTTAGAAAAAACTTGCTGATCATGCCTTTCCATCCCGTCAAAGGCATTGCCTGACGAATTTGGCCGCGAGCTTCTTCAATGAGTCCGCCAACGTCTACATTTGCAGGGCAAGCAGTTGTACAGGCCCGGCAATCCAAACAGGCAAACACAGGGTCTGTAAACTGCTCATTCACGCTTATTTTTCCTTCTGCTACCGATTTGATAAGGTGCACGCGTCCTCTTGGTGAATGCTGTTCTTGCCCTGTTATTTCATAAGTAGGACAAGACTCCAAGCACATTCCGCAGTGTACACAATCCGCCCATTTTTTTTCGTCTGGCGCGTCTTTCCACAAATAATTGCTAACGCTTTGACATGGAGCATCTTTGATATCCGCTTTCGCTGAATTCACTTAGATTCCTCCTATAAATCGTTTATAGTTAAGCACGTTTTTAGCGTCCATCTTTGCTTTAATTCCTGCTAGTAACGGAAAATGAGAAGGTTCTTCTCCCCATACATTTACTTTTTGGCGGAGTATAAAAGGCAAATGGTTAACGATCACATATCCTCCGTACGTTTTAGCAGTTTCAGTAAATGAAGTAATAACGGAAAGAATGGCATCTTCTGAGCCTTTTATGTAGACCGAACAAAGACCATGTCCAACTCCTCCATGTGCTTTTATCAGCATTGGACAGGACGTTTTTAATGCAGTACTTTTGTTTATTACATCGAGTACATTCATATTTGGTACGCCAATTTTTAGTGCGGCTTCCGTTTCCTCTTCGGAAGAACAGCATGCACCATTTGGACTAATGTTACTAAAAAATCCCCAAAATACTTCGGCTTCTTTTTCATGCAGCACTTTTAAAATCGTATCAGGCGGCTGAATACTTTTGATGTAATTCTCTTGATAATGAACGGAACTTTCCACATCTTCAAAGCTGATTACAAGTGTAAACAGATGCTGCCCTATTACATCTTCAGCTAGAGAAGGATTTAATAATTCCAAAGCAACGGGCTCTATCATGGAATCTAAGACTTTGCTAACAAACGCATGAATTTCTTCGATATTGCCTGTTGAAAAAGAAATAAAGACAATGCTTTGATACTTGGGCAGCGGACGCAGCTTTAACGTTATTTCGGATATAACGCCGAGCGTTCCCATTGAACCAATAAACAGCTTATTCATATCATAGCCAGCCACGTTCTTGACGACTTTTCCCCCTGAACGAACAATGGTTCCATCTGAATATACGACTCTCATACCGATTACTGCATCTCGAGCTGATCCATAAGACAAGCGCTTTGGACCACTTTCATTTGCTGCAACAACTCCGCCGATTGTAGCGTATTCTCCTAGAGCTGGGTCAAGTGAAACTTGCTGATTATAGGTTTTTAAATACGTTTGGAGCTCTCCAAACGGTGTACCAGCTTTTACAGTAACCGTCATATCTCCTACTGTATGTTCAACAATTCCGCTGTATTCAGTCAGTGAAAGTAAAAGGTCAGCTGTCTCCATAAGCCCGCCAAACCCTTTTTTTGTACCGTTCCCTTCAATGATGACTTTTTTTCCGTGTTCCGTTGCATACTTTAAAACGGCTGCTATTTCTTGCTCTGTAGTTGGCTTAACGTGAAGGGATCCGTTATTTCCAAGGAAGGGATTCATATGCTGTTCTTCAAGTGTGGAAGAATTAAATAAAATGGATTTTAAATGACCTGGAAGCTCTAACGTACTCAATAAATTGACTCCTCTCGTTTTGTAATAGCAAACAACGTTTCACTAGTAACAGAAAGAAGTGCTCCATATAATACGACTAAAAGTAGTAGATTAATAAGAAGGATAATTAGTAGAATAGATGAAAAGATATATTTCAAGCGCTTACAATCATTAAATCACCTATTCTTGGGATTTTCAACCAATATTTTCTTCATATCAATAAAAAAATGTCCCTTCTTTTGAAAAAAGTTTCTTTTGGCACTTGCCTATCCTAAAAGGATTAGAATATAATGTAAGCGAATTCATTTTTACATAAGTCATCAGATGACCTTATCATCGTAGTTTTGATTGTTTTGTTTTACTAAATTTGTAGTTCACTAATTTGAAAATGAGGTGTTAGTTATGACATGGACACAGCAGTTCACTCCTGTAGGAAACAGCGTCATTTGGTCTTCATTAATCGCTTTGATTCCTATTCTTTACTTCTTTTGGGCTCTGGCTATTAAACGAATGAAAGGTTATATGGCTGGGGTTACAACTTTACTGGTCGCACTTGCTGTTGCAATACTTGCCTACAAAATGCCGGCTAGCATGGCTTTTATGTCGGCTAGTCAAGGAGCTGTATACGGTATACTGCCGATTGGATGGATTATCATTACGTCCGTTTTTCTTTACAAACTAACCGTAAAAACCGGTCAGTTTGATATTATTCGTACCTCTGTCGTATCTATTACAGAAGATCGCAGACTTCAAGCTTTGTTGATTGCTTTTTCGTTTGGGGCTTTTCTTGAAGGGGCCGCTGGTTTCGGCGCACCTGTTGCTATTTCAGCAGCTCTGCTGGTAGGTTTAGGATTTAATCCACTGTATGCTGCTGGCTTATGTTTATTAGCAAACACAGCACCCGTTGCTTTTGGTGCAATTGGTATTCCTATCACGGCTATGGAAGGTCCTACTGGAGTAGCGGCAATGGAAATCTCTAAAATGGTAGGCCGCCAGCTTCCTTTTATTTCTGTATTTATTCCGCTGTATTTGGTTTTTATAATGGCAGGATTTAAGAAAACAGTAGAAGTACTCCCTGCTATTTTAGTATCTGGCATCTCTTTTGCCCTTACCCAGTTTGTCAGCTCTAACTTTTTAGGACCGGAACTTCCCGATATTTTATCGGCACTCGTTTCACTTTTTGCGCTTGCTATTTTCTTAAAATTCTGGAAACCGAAAACAACGTTTCGCTTTCAATCTGAAAAAGCAGCACATGAAGTAGCTTCCGCTTCGGCTGAGCCAAGAGAAACTCAAGATCAACCTACATTCACGGGGGCTCAAATTGCAAAGGCGTGGTCACCTTTTTTAATTTTAACGATCTTTATTTCTATATGGGGAATTCCTCAAATTAAAACCGCTTTGACAGGACATTATGAAGGAGCTAACGCTTTTTTGAGCGCTATCAATTCCATCGGACATTATTTAACGTTTATGCCAGAAGTACCTTGGTTAAATAATTTAATTTTAAATGGAAATGGAGAACCGATTGCGGCAGTGTATAAGTTAGAATTACTAGGCGCTGCCGGCACAGCTATCCTGTTGTCTGCTGTTGTCACAAAATTTATCGTCAACATCTCTTGGAAAGACTGGTTCATTACGTTTAACGAGACGTGCAAAGAATTAGCGTTGCCGCTGCTTACCATTATGTCCGTTGTGGCATTTGCTTACGTGACAAATGCTTCTGGAATGAGTACAACCTTAGGACTACTGCTAGCTAAAACAGGCGCGTTATTTCCCTTTTTCTCTCCTGTACTCGGCTGGCTCGGTGTTTTTATTACAGGATCAGATACATCGGCCAACCTATTGTTCGGCAACTTACAAAAAATTACGGCCACGTCTATTGGAATGGACCCGCTTCTTGCTCTTGCAGCAAATTCTTCAGGGGGAGTAACCGGGAAAATGATTTCCCCCCAGTCCATCGCCGTTGCCTGTGCTGCGGTTGGGTTGGCTGGAAAAGAGTCCGATTTGCTTCGTTTTACGGTGAAACACAGTTTATTTTTACTGCTGATTGTCTGCGTACTAACATTTTTACAATCTAATGTATTATCATGGATGATTCCTTAATCAAAAAAGCTTCCGTATCTAGAGGTATCCCTCTGCGCGGAAGCTTTTTTTCTTCATTTACGATCGATTAATGGCATATACAACAAATAAAACAATATCTAGCAAAATCATTACAACACCAAAAAGCAGCCAGACGTTTCCTTGAGTCTTCTTCTCTCCTTCTTGCATTTCAAACGCTCGAATAGCAAATACAATTCCAAGTGTAAACACAAGAAAAAACAGCTGACGGTAATCGAAGAACGACAGTACGACAAAAATTAAGGTAAAAAACACCATAATCATTTCTAAAATCCGATAAGGTTGCTTTTGACATGCTAATAACAGTTTCATTTCTTGACCTACTTTCATCCCGTTCTTAATAGCGTTATTTTACTATTAATTTTAAATGAGATGTTAGCGTTTCGTGCACTGTTCACTGTTTTGTAACAAAGAAGCGTACGTTAGTTAAACGCACGCTTCTTTTTCATTCATTTACATTTGGATTCATTGGATTATCCATCCCTGTTTTATCTTGAATTTTTTTATAGATAAAATACGTGTAGACGGCAATTAAAATGGAGAATGCCCACGTAACAGCCTGACGGAATACAATCATGTTCCCGTACCCTTCTACTCCGTACTTTTGAATCAATACGTATTTTACAATTGCTAAAAATACATAGCGACCTGCGAACAGTACTGTAAGCCAGTTCATCATTTTGAATAAATCAGGCTGGTGGAAGAGTTTTAGAGAGTCTTCTCGCTTATAGCCCATTAAGTAAGCCGTATCTACAAAAAAGTACAAACCAATTGGCTTTTTTATCACAATGGTAAAAAGGACAACTACAGCCAGTCCAATCATAAAGTATACTTGATTGTTTAACATCGTTGCTGCGTTCCCTGAAATTAAATCAATAATAGTACGTGCCAGCAGCGTAATGACAATAAACAATCCTGTTACGTTAAACTGGCGATCTTTAATAAATGTATAAATGGTATACACAAATGCTGGTGCTGTTGAAAGCAAAATGGCATAGTAATCACCAATAATGTCTTTTCCTTGGTTCCATATTAGGTAAGGAATAGCGATATAAAAAAGTAAATCAAACCATACTCGTTTTGTATTGTTCATATATAACTCCTTTAAAAACGTTGTTCTTGCTATTATATGGGATACTACGCAAGAAAAAAAGGCTTTTACCTGGAATGTTATGAAATTTTAATCATTTGATGTTTAGATCCAGAGCGACAGGGAAAAAGATTTCTAGAAAGACTTTAAGAATCATAAACATCCAAACACTTGAGCAGCAATACATGTGCCACAAGTGAAAAATGCTGAAAGGATTGATTCATTATCGCACTTCACCTAACGTACACGTCAGAAATGGAAAAGGCCATGCAGCTTTCTCACGGCGTGGGGTATGCTGAATATAGCCGTAAACTAGACAAACGTCTACAGGTGGAAAAAGAACGAGAAAAAGATTATCAGGCTAGCAAAGATATACTGCGTGATATTAACCAGCATCGATAATAAAAAGCCGCTTGCTACTTTTGGTAGCAAGCGGCTTTTTATTTACAAATGAACCAAATTTATACATAATAAGGAAGTGCGTATACCAAAGAAAGGAACTTGCTTATTATGATGGAAAAATTACTGATTATTTGTGTGTTTGTAGGAATTATTCATATGATTGAAACACTAGCCTACTCTGTGAGACTTGCGGGCTTAAAAACTGGAAAACTAGTCGTGGCTTTATCTCTTTTTAATATTATTGTCATTGTGTCAAGAACAGCTAATATGGTGCAAGCTCCGCTGACCGGTAAATTAGGAGATGCAGTTCAGTCTAAAGAAGATTTGCCCGTTCTGCTTCATCAGCTTCAAACTATCTTGCTCGCGGCTTCTATTGGTACAATCGCAGGTGCTCTTTTAATTCCTAGCTTTGTATCAATTTTCTCCCGAATGATTTCACATTTAGAAGTAGCGGGATCTGTACCCAAAATGATGAAAAACATTACTTCCATACATACGCTGGAAAAAGCAAAAAAACACGTGAAGCGTCCTAGGTGGATTATGCTGTCTCAGCTGCGAATAGGCGGAGTGCCCAAGCGGTTGCTTCTTTTAAATTTAATGGCTACGACCATTTATACAGTAGGTGTTCTTTCCACTCTTTATGCTTCTACGCTCGAGCCTACTCTTTCTAAATCAATTTTGATGTCTTCTGGTCTTATTAACGGACTAGCGATGATTACCCTTGCTGTGTTTGTAGATCCGCAAGTAGCCATTTTAACTGAAAAGGTAATGAAAGGTGAATCTACTAAGCAATCTATGAATAAAATGGTTGGTACACTCGTCATCTCTCGTTTGTTCGGGACAGTATGTGCCCAAATTCTCTTAGTACCTGCTGCTCTTTATATTGCATGGATTTGCAAATTAATCCCTTAGAAAAAAGACTTCGTTAAAGAAGTCTTTTTATACATATTCCACTTTTTTGTATCTATGAACAGCAGCGATTAAAAGAAAAAAACTGCTCATTAACGTAACAACTACGGTATAGGTGACACTTTGTGACCAATGCAATTGTTCAAGCAGACGAGCGGCGTATTGTGACAGCGCTGCAGGACTCCACTTTAATTGATTCGTAAACAAAGTACTCAAAAATGAAAGTAACGCAATGATCAAAATACTTACTCCAGCAATTCCTCCGCTTTGTAAAAGAAATGTTCCTGCTGCCACTAAAACGGACAAGATAAAAATCAGCCACAGGCTGTATAAAAGAAAGCTAACTAGCATATGAGTCCAATCCACATATGAAAATAAAAGATTTGTATAATACCATGCTGCTATATAGCTTATAAACGTTGAGCCAATGACCAGTACGATTTGCGCAGCCCATTTACTCATAATGTATTGAATGACGCTCACCGGTCTCATCATAACAAGTATAGCAGCATGATTTTGTCGTTCATTTGAAATTATATTCATGCTTGCTAGTACAATCAGTAAAGTTCCTATTGTGCTATATTGTGAAAGGACACCTTGCATTACTTCTTGACCGGTGGGCGTAGGAAGTTGAATAATTGCTCCTTTTGGTAAATTCCCTGCCATGTTAATGATTTGTGGCATATAATAATTCGTTAAAGGCTGTGTGATGCCTAGTAAAATTAAAGAGATTGGCAGCCAAATTCCTTTGCCGTTCGCAAATAATTCATGCAGTTCCTTTTTAAATAAGACTCCAAATGTGTTCATTTGTTCATCACCTCTAGATACATATCTTCGAGAGAATGCTGTTTTCGTTCAAATAAAACAAGGTTTGCTTGTTGATCAACAAGCAGTTGAAGCAGTTGCTGCTGCTGAGATGTATCTTTTACACCTACAGTGGCTTTATAAGGAGAATGAAACAGCACCTGTTCACTTGGCAGACTGCTAAGTGATCCAGGGAGCCTTTCTTCTGTTTCAATCGTAAAAGCAGGAGTCGTAAACTCTTGGCGCAGCGAACTCTTTGTTCCATTCCATTTCATACGTCCGTTTTTAATCATAATAATGTTATCGCATATTTGTTCTGCATCATGCAAAATGTGAGTTGAAAAAAGGATGGTCGTATCTTTTTTTAATGTTTCGATAATCATTAGGACATCTTTTCTGCCTTCAGGATCCAAAGCCGAAACCGGTTCATCTAGAATTAGCAGTTCAGGTTTATGTAACAAGGCTTGCGCCAAGCCCAAACGTTGTTTCATTCCTCCAGAAAAGCCAGCAATTTTCTGCTTTTCCTTTCCTTTTAAACCTACAGTTTCAAGTACTTCATCTATTCGGTGGGAAAGCACATTTTTTGAAATGTTAGATAAAAGACCTAAAAAAGTTAAATACTGCTGAGGCGTCATCCAATTTAAAAACGTAGGATGCTGTGGCAGAAAGCCAATAAATGATCGTACGTCTTGATGCTGTTTATCTTCAAAAGAAATTTTCCCTTTATTAGGTGCAGTAAGACCTGCTATCATATGCAAAGTAGTCGTCTTACCTGCACCATTAGGGCCTAACAACGCTGCACATTTTCCTTTGTCGAGATTAAATGAAAGGTTATTCACAACAGTTATATTACGATACGCTT
The DNA here is from genome assembly GCF_055710015.1 of Priestia sp. VA7. Taxonomy (NCBI): domain Bacteria; kingdom Bacillati; phylum Bacillota; class Bacilli; order Caryophanales; family Bacillaceae; genus Priestia; species Priestia sp. VA7. The sequence goes on along the minus strand of NZ_JBVQPN010000003.1, from coordinate 597,920 downwards.
TTGTCAGTCTTTCTACTTGCATAAACATCTTAGCTCCACCTCACTGTTTTTTACGTCCTAAAACAAAATATAAAACGGGGCCAACTGTACTTACACATAAAATGATGAGTCCCCATAACCATTTTGGCCCGTTTGTCTCTTCTTGCTTTATGCAGCTTATCAATGCTGGAATCATTAAAAGCAATTGTAAGAATAGAATTGGAGCAATTAACAACCAGTTAATGTCCTTCATTTACATCCCCCTTTTTCTTCGTGCTGGCAGCCAAATAATAAAAAACCAATAAAACAGCGTTGGCATTGGAATTTGAATCAGTCCCCATATTCCCCAAAACCATGGATGAGCGCCGCGTTTTTTTGCATTGATAAAAAGTAGAAAGCTTTGAAGAAGGAGAAATGGTGAAATAAACAGCACAAGAATCCATTTTTCATTCATTATAAAAACATCTCCTTTTTTCGTTTATAGTGAAAGACGATAAAAGAAATAGGAGCAACAATGATCCCAATTACTTCAATGGCGATAAATAAGGCAGGTATTTGTAAAATAGCAGTTGCCATTACCGTTAAAATAACAAGTGCTGTTAATGTAAATAAACATAACTCTTTCCGGAAAGCTTTTTTCTGCTTTTGTTTTTGAATGAGAAGCTGTTCTTGAATTGCATGAAGAGAAATACGTTCATGACTTGCTAAACTCTCTAGCTGCTCCCAATCTTTTTTTAAAGAATGTAAGGACTGATTGTTATTTTCTTCTCTCATTCTTTCCACTCCTTTCTCAGTATGTTTACTCCTTTATTTACTCTTGATTTGACGGTTCCTGCTCGCATATTCAGCATATGGGCAATCTCATCGTATGTATATCCGTAATAATGTCGAAGCAAGACAGGAATTCGAAAGCGCGAATCGAGTTCGTTAAAATCGGAAAACATCTCGCTCCATTCCACTCCTTTGTATTTAGCTTTCCACTGAAGCTGGTGCGATAAAGACTGCTTTATTCGCTGGAGACTGCTTTTTTCCCGTTTTTGCTTACGCAAATAATCCATGTACAGTCTTGAAGCAATGGATATCATCCAAGTCGAAAACTTTGCTTCATTTTTGTATGAAGAAAGATTCACGTAACACTTCATCATTGCTTCCTGACACAATTCACTGCATAAGTCCTCATCTAATGTCAGCTTTAAAAGGTATTTATATAAAAATGAATGATAGCGCTGAAATAATAATGAAAAGGCATCATCATCACCTTGTAATGCTTTTTGGACAAGGATGAAATCATCTTCTTCCAAAGCGGTCACCCCTCCTTTTTGTTTCATCACCTATATGACGCTTTAGCGATTGAAATCGTTCATTTTTTATATAAAAATTTTATATAAAAAAAACGCCCAGCTGGACGTTTTTATTTAGTACGAAGTATTTTTAATCCTTCTTCATCTTCTTCTAAGGGATAGACTTCGTCGTTTTTAGCGAATAAAACACCGTGGAAGATTTGAAGGTCATCATCACACGCTTCACAAAATTCCTTTTCGCCTTCGTTCCAAAAGCTAAAAAGCGCTAGTTCATCGCTACGCACGCTTGCATATTTTTGATGAAATTCATAAATCATCATCGCATAGTAGCGAAGCGCTTCTTCTTTTTTTTCAAATTCAATAGTTTCAATAATATCTTTTTCCCAGCCTTCTAAAAATAGCCAAGGTTCACAATCGCTTTTTATTTTATGAACTCTCCATTTATCTGTCATGATAGAACATCTCCTTACTTACAGCTTACTTCTAAAATTTCTCTTTTCCTTATTATTCAGCAAAAATAACTTTGAATCAAGTAAAACGGAAAAAACGCCTATTTTCAGGAAATAGACGCTAACAATGTGGCTTAATCTGAACTTCTCTTTTATATTAATAATAGCTCCTTAAACTATAAGGAACTAAACTGCCCGTATAATACTGGGTAATGGGAGGAAAAACGCCTGCTGAAGGCGTGATTTCCCCCCACCAAGATGGTTTTTTGCCCCGCCAGTTGTCCATCGCTCCATCAGGTGAAACGACAAATCCAATTGGACGTGCAAACGAAGGCATAAAATACGGATAGAACGAATACTGAAAAGGCGTATAGAAAGAAGAGTAAAATATCTCTTTCTTTATCCGTTTCCGAATCCGTTTTGATCAGAACCATCGGGATCGAGCGTATTTGTATTAGAAAGTCCTGAATTTGTATTTACACAAATTCCTGTATTTGAAGACCCTGAACCTTGTGCAGTTTTACTGTTACTTTTTGGAGAAACATAGTACGTATCGCCAAACGTAACGACTCCTCCTGTAACGTTTGGAATCACTACATGATTAATAACAATCGGCATTATCCTCACCCTTTTTATTTTCATCATGATGTAATATATGAACGATTTATCAAAAGGGTTATACATTAATGGATATAAATAAAAAATCCCCCTGCAGAGTGGGGTATTTTTACGCTTTTACCTCTTTTTTAGAATGACTTAATTCATCTCGCAGAATATCAAAATCTCGTTCTGCTACTTCTTCAATTTTAGTATACAATTCCTTCTCTGTTAGAAGTCCTTTTTCTTCAAGTATTTCGACAAGAGCCTTAAACTTTATTCTAGATAAAAGCATTTCGTTTACGGTGCTCTCTGTTGGCTGTTCATTTTTCACTTGTTCTTTTGCTTTAACAGGTTCTTGCTGCAGCTTCACCCTGAAAACAATATTCGTATGATCTGTAATTTCAGGTGACTGATAAAATGTGCTATGCGAAATGTTTTTTAGTGTTAGCGTTTCTTTTGTCTCCATATTTGTTACTTCAAAATAAGGATCCTCAAAAAATGCATCATATTTATCATAAGCTGCTTTGCCTACAACCGAAAAAGAAAAGTTTAGCCTTTTCAACTCTTCACCTGTATTCGCATCAGTAATCATTTTTTCTTCAAACATATCAACGTGAAAATTTACGTTATTAATCATTAGTTGTGTCAATTCAATCGCCTCCTTCTTTTATTAATACGACACGGAGTGACAAGTTCCCTGTTTTTTTATATAAAAAAACATCTCCCAAAAATGGGGATGTTTTTCAAGGAGCTAGAAAAATGCTCTTTTTTAGCTCTACAATTCTTCTTCTGCTTTGTCATATTTGCGTTCGTGTGCCGTATCTTCTTCGTTATCACGAATGGTTTTTTGGAGCACAAAAGCAGACATTGTTAAGTATAAAGTTCCAACGGCATAATAACCTTTTACCGGTAATGATGCATCTAAGGTATAAATTCCTATAAACATAGCTAATAGTGCTGTAATAAAAGCTGTCCATGCTAAAAATGTAAAAGCTGCTGTATTACGCTTTTTCATCGTATGACCTCCTCTTTTCCTTTTTCTGTTAAGCGTCGCTTTCATTTTACATTGTAAAATAATTGTTGTCATGGGTATTTATAGTCAGTTACCCTTTTAATCAGAACAAGAAACGGAAGAATTCGGGTCTTACATCCTATTTTTATCATAAAGCTTTTTTTCGAAATGATTAGATATATGGAATTTTTCTTTAAAAGTATGTTCATTCGTTTTCATTAAGAAAAGCTCCAAGTAATTATTGTAATAAAAAAATCATCGCCGAGACGATGATTTTTTGTTTAGCCTTCAAAGTATTCTTTATAAAAGCCGCCGACTTGGCCAGTGTTATCAACAACAAAATAAAACTCTTCTGTTTCGTTTTTCACATCATATGTTTTTCCTGCTGTTAAGACATTTTCAACCACGAATTTTTTTGCATCTGTATGTATGCATTTTACTTGTTTAATTGTTGGACGATCGTTCCATTCTAAATGAATCATGTATGTACACTCCTTTGTTTTCATTCAAGATTCATTTTATCTTACTTGAAGTAAAAAAGAAACGGAGCGAATTTAAAAATTAAAAAATTCGCTCATGCACTTTTTTTTTGGCAACTGTTGCTTGTACAAACTGTGCCGTTTGTGCAACAATTGTGTCTTTATCAAAATCCATCGACGCAACATGGTAAGAGTTTCGAAGCATGTGCTGTCTTTTTTCTGCTGATTGAATATGGCTTAAGATATAAGCTGAATTCTCAGGCGGTACTACGTTATCAACTGTTGATGTTAGTACTAAAGCAGGGCACGTTACATAAGATAAGCGTTCTTTTGTTTCGTCCATTAAAGAAAGCAGCTCACGCATAGAGCGCACGGGTACTTTATCGTACGTAATTTCATGTACGTTTGGATCTTTAATATCAGGATGCTCTTCTTTTAAATAACGAGGCGTATGACGAGAGCGATAAGGCTCCATTGAAGGAATGGACGTCATAGCCGGATTGATTGCAATAACTCCGTCAAGGTTTAATCCTTGGCTTGCTGTATGAAAGGTAAGAGTGCCTCCCATGGACTGACCCAAGATAAATACATGACGGCATTCTTGCTTCAAACGCTGATACCCAGTTAAAAAGTCTTGCTTCCATTCCTGGTACGTTGTTTGTTCAATATCATAGTAGTGAGTACCATGTCCCGTTAGTCGCAAACCGTACACAGTAAAACCTTTTTCAGCTAATTCTTTTCCGATATATTCCATACTTTGAGGAGTCCCCATAAATCCATGAGAAACAAGTATACCAATGTCGTTGCCTTTATAATAAAAAGATTCTGCACCTTGAATTACGTCATAACGTTCCATTTTCTTCACCCTTTATCACAAATTTTCTGACTAAATGAACTATCTTTATAATACACCTATAATTCCTATAAGTCAACTGGGATATTTGTTTTTTTACGATTTAAAAAGAACGAAGCAAGAATTATCTCTTGCTTCGTTCTTTTTGGATATGTGGGAATACTAGCTCAGCAAACGTATATGCTTCTTCTAGATGCGGGTAGCCTGATAAAATAAATGTATCAATTCCTAGCTCTTTGTACTCTTTTAACCGATCCGCTACAATTTCAGGACTTCCAACAAGAGCAGTGCCAGCACCCTCTCGTGCTAAGCCAATTCCCGCCCATAGATTCGGAGCAATCTCCAGTGCACCTCTATCTTTTGTGCCGCTGTGCAAACTTGACTGTGTTTTTTGGGCAGTGGAGTCAAATGAGGCAAACTTATCTTGAAACGCTTTGATCGTATCATCATTAACATGTTTAATTAATTTATCTGCAGATTCCCATGCTTCGTCTTCCGATTCTCTTACAATAACGTGCAGGCGAATACCAAAGCGAATGTCCCTGCCTTCGTTTGCAGCTTTTTCTTTCATCTCATCAATTTTTGTTTTAATCACCGCAGGCGGTTCTCCCCATAATAAATATACATCTGCATGCTTTGCTCCTACTTCTTTTCCTGCTGGAGAAGACCCGCCAAAGTACAGCGGAGGATACGGTTTTTGGATAGGAGGCGATGGAATGTACGCGCCTGTTACATCAACATGCTCTCCTTTATAATCCACTTTTTTTCCTTCCATTACATCTCGCCAAATCGTTAAAAATTCATCTGTTAACTCATAGCGTTTATCGTGGCTTAAATAGTTACCGTACGTTGCTTGCTCCACGGGATCACCTCCCGTCACAATATTTAACATAAGTCGGCCGTTTGACATTTGATCAAATGTCGAAGCCATCCGTGCTGAAAGTGTTGGAGACATTACACCCGGGCGAAGTGCAATTAAAAACTTCAGTCGATTCGTAACGGAAGCAAGTGCCGATGCAATCACCCATGAATCTTCACAATTTGAACCAGTGGGCAACAAAGCGCCGTCATATCCTAGATAATCCAGTCCATGTGCGATTTGCTTTAAGTAGTGAATGTCGCTTGTTCTGCTTCCTTCGGTTGTGCCTAGATAATGTCCGTCGCCTGCTGTAGGGAAAAACCATAAGATGTTCATTTCTATTTCCTCCTAAATATTCTCGTATTCTATATAAAGCGTTTTCATATTGTTTGTTTAATTCTTGTCCGCTAATTATAGAGATGCATTTTTATAGTAGCGTATGTAATACGACTCTTTTTATTTATTAAATTAGTAAAATCATAATGCCTCTTTAACCTATATGTCAAGTATGAATTGGAATAAAAAAAACAAGAAGTAAAAGTAATTCTTGTTTGCTTTATTTCCTCATACGTGAAGCCATCGCGTTAGCAAGGGTTGATTTTGTTGATATATTTTCAAACGATAAACCTAAATGAGAAGCGGTAATCGCGATTTCAGGGCGTACCCCAGAGATAGTTGATTCTACACCTATTAATTTTAATGCATCAATCAGCTGGAAAATCTGATGAGCAACCATCGTATCAACAATAACTACTCCTGAAATATCAATATAAAGGTGATTCACTTGCTGTTCAGCGCAGCGAGTTAACGTATTTTCTAAAATTCGGCGCGCTCTTGCTGTGTCGATATCCCCAACAAGCGGAAGAATCGCAATATGATCGCTTAATGGAATAACTGGCGAGCTCAGCTCATTGATCAGCTCTTTGTGTGCTTCAAGCAACTTCTTTGCGTGCTGATGGTGCTCTTCTACAAATTTATAAACGGTGATATCAAACACGCGTACAATCAATTCGTTCCATTCGTCTAGTTCTTCTTGCGTAATATCTTGCTCGTACTCTTCTATAAATTGATTTAAATACGTTAAATACTGCTTTCTAACTCGGAAAAATTCTCGAATAATATAATGAATAGGCGTTCTTACATGCTCTCCGTCTTCCGCAATCTTTAAAATCCACGTTTCAAATGAATCAAAAAATTCTTTTTCACTTTTTATAAATACATCGGCTATGTATAAATGGAATTCATTATTTTGATCTTTTAATACTGAAATGACTTCCGGATGAGTAGATGCATAAACTGATTCTGGGTCATTGTCTTCAATGCTTTCATACCATTCTTCCGTCAGTTGATCCGCATGTTTTAAAAAAAACATTCGAAGTGCTTCATTTTTATTCAAAACGATTCCCCTTTCCATACCAGCTACTGCTATCATTATAATTCAACTTTTTCACCCTTACTAGTTTTATAAAAAGAGAAGAAAGAAAATTATTCTTTTAAATACGTGTAGTTTATGATTTTATGCTACATTGAAAATAGTTATAAAAACACAAAGGAGTTTTCAAATGATACGAACGTTAGCTCTTACGAACGATGACATACTTGTGAAGCATATACAATTAGGTCATATTCACGATCCCTCTATTCAGTACTATTGGATTGACTTTAACTGCCCATCTGAAGAAGAAGCGCTGCTGCTTCAATCATCCTTTCACTTTCATCCGTTAGCGATTGAAGATTGCTTTCATTTTCTGCAGCGCCCAAAACTCGATTATTATGAAGGATACAGTTTTTTTGTCCTTCATTCATTAAATCGTCAAACGTTAGAAGCTGAAGAAGTTGACCTTTTTATCGGCGGAAATTATATGGTTACTTTTCATTTTCACCCGTCAGCTGCAATTGATAAAGTATGGGAAAAGCTGCTTCATACACCTTCGATTCAAGAAAAAGGGATAAGCTATCTTGCGTATTCTGTGATGGATAAAGTGGTAGATGAATATTTCCCCACTGTATATCAGATTGAAGATGAGCTGAATGATATAGAAAACATAGATGCAAAAAAATCCATCTCTGTTTTAATGGAAGATGTATTCAAACTTCGAAGTGATTTGCTAAAAATCAGAAGAACCATTTTGCCCATGCGCGACTTATTGTACCGTGTTATAAATTCTGAACGCCTAGATGTTCATCCGGAACAAAAAAGGTATTTTAAAGATGTCTATGACCACTTATTAAAATTAGCCGATATGATTGAATCAAATCGGGAAATGACGTCTGATATGCGCGATAATTATCTTTCTCTTAATTCAAACCGGATGAATTCAATCATGATGACACTGACTGTTATTTCATCTATCTTTATTCCCCTTACCTTTATCGTTGGCGTATACGGAATGAATTTTGAAAATATGCCTGAGCTAAAGTGGCACTATGGCTATTTCTTTGTGCTTGGCTTCATGGGACTGATAACGCTGGGGTTAATTTTATGGTTCAAGCGAAAAGGCTGGTTTAATACTGATAAAGAGTAGAAAGATTGAGACATAACGAAATCAATCCAATGTAAAGACGAACAAATTGGATAAGTAAGCTAGTGCTGTCAATTTCCGCACAAGACTTCGCTTTCAGGGGGCGGCCAATGAGCCTCCTCTTCGCTTAGACTCCTGCGGGGTCTCACCTGTTCCGCTTTTCCCGCAGGAGTCTTTGCCTTGCCCTCTAATTAACAGCTATTACATACGGTAAATCTACGTTCACCATCACAATGAAAAAATCCGAACGAGTTGAATTCTCCGTTAAGAATCTCGATTGATCGTTCGGATCTTCCTTCACCGAAAATACGTCTGTCCCAGCTTCTTTTCTATGGGAAGGTAACTAGTTATTTCCCGAAAATATTCATAAAATAACGTGCTTACGTTTCTTTTTTGAAAAAGTTTCATAAGATAGTGAAAATAATGCTCAAAAAGGAGGCTGAAGTAGTGGATATTAAAGGCAAACACTTGCTAATGGATGCGTTCGAATGCGATGAAGGGATATTAAACGCCCCCTCACTCTTAAGGAGAATTCTTGTTGAAGCTGCACTAGATGCAGAGATGGAAGTTTTGCACTGTTATTTTCACCAGTTTACGCCCCAAGGCATTACAGGCATTCTCGTATTAGCTACCTCTCACTTGTCTATTCATACGTGGCCGGAGGAAAACTACGCTTCATTAGATTTTTATACGTGCGGAGACAAAAAAATAATTGAAATTGGTTATGCGTTGCTGAAGCAATTAGCTTCAAAAAAAGCTGTTGTGTATTCGATTTCTCGCGGAATTCAATACGCCGAAACTCCAACAAAAAATCGTCAGCATGCTGAAAACACTCGTCTTCTCAATCGTGGAGATGACTCAGATCACGTTAGTCTAAAGCAACTCTTATCAGGCCAGCATGACATTTTGTTTCATCAAAAAAACCGTATTCAAGATATTCAGCTGATCAAAGCCTCTGATATTCGAATGTATTTGGATGAACAGCTGCAATTTAGTTCATTAGATGAACATGCGTACCATGAAGCTCTTGTACACCCTATCTTTGCAGCTTCCTTACGTCCTCACCGCATTCTTATTCTAGGCGGTGGAGATGGTTTAGCTTTACGAGAAGTCCTTAAATATAAAGAAGTTAAAGAAATAGACCTTGTGGAAATAGATGCTGACGTTGTAAATGCTGCGATGAATGTAGAAGAATTAAAGAAGTTAAATCAACGCTCATTTGAAGATTCTCGTGTCACCGTTCATATTCAAGATGCTGTTGACTACCTCTCTTTGAATTCAGCGTGTTATGACATCATCATTATTGACTTTCCTGATCCTACTAACAAAAAAATAAGTGCTCTTTATACAAAAGAATTTTACGCACTTCTCCATCGTTCACTATCGCGCAGCGGCTTGGTCGTATGTCAGTCAAATTCTCCTAGAGACACACCTATCGTTTTTTGGAGCATTAATAAGACGATGAAAGCTTCTCAGTTTTATACGTTGAGCTACCACACCATTATTCCTTCTTTTGGAGATTGGGGTTTTCACATCGGCTCGAAAACACCTTTGTCTGCCCCTATACTCTCTACGGATGTTTCATCTACTACGCTGCCGTCAGACTTTACTAAGTTAATGCGTTTTTCTCCCCATTCTCTTTCCAAAAAACAGTTTGCAGTTGTGAACTCTGCTGAGCACTTGGTTCTGCATAAAATATTTAAAAAAGAAGGCTTATATTTGTAAAAAAGGAAAGCTTGGCTTATACATTCCTTTTCTTTTGACATACTAAAACAGTCTCGTCACCACTGTGCAATAGAAAGGATTGTTATGAGAAAAATTTCGATTTTTGTTATCTTAGTGCTAACTGTTATTTTCCCTTCCCCCGCTTTTAGCCAAGTGAAAGTGCCTGTCTTGATTTACCATTCTATTGATGCCTACACAGGCCACGGGGAAAAAGAACTGTATGTGACGCCTGAAAATTTTGAGAAACAACTTCTTTATCTTAAAAAGCAAGGATATACGCCGCTAACATTTGAAAAATGGCAGGAACTAAAGCGTGTGAAAAAACCTATATTTATTACATTTGACGATGGATATAAAAATAATCTTACTATCTTGCCCATTTTTCAAAGAGCAGCCAGCCCTCAATTTCATCCAGCGGCTACAATTTTTGTGATTTCAGATTTTATCGGCCGTCCCAACCGTTTGTCGCCAGCGGATTTAAAAAAATTTGTTGATTCAGGATTTTTTTCTATTCAGTCTCATACCGCTACTCATCCGGATTTAACTAAGACGAAAAATTTATCCTACGAGCTAGCTGATTCAAAACGAAAAATTGAAGCCATTACGAGCCAGCCCGTTATTGCTCTTGCTTACCCTTACGGAAAGGTCAATAGCCGCGTAGTGGAAGAAACAAAAAAGAATTATACATTTGGCCTTTCAACGATTCCAAAATCTTTCACTGAGAGCGGACAAAAAAATGAAAACTATCTTATTCCCCGTCTTTACGTCACGTATTCTACAACGATTGAAGATTTTGCTAAGCTATTAAAAGAAAGCTAAAAACCCTTTCTTTTAAGGAAAGGGTTTTTAGAATTTTGTTATTTCTAGTCCTCGCTCTTGCTGCCATTCAGCATAAAAAACTTCGCTGTATTTTTTAATTTTCTTGATTGCAAGCTGTTTTTTCAACCATTTTTCATCTACGTTTGCTTCTTTCAAATTATCAGGCACTACTTTTCCATCCATGATTAAGGCAATAGGTAAATTGGTTTGAGAATAAGGGATATTTAAATCATTTTTCGTCGGAGGGCCGAATTCGTGTTTAGGAGCGACGCTCACCTCTCCATTTGTTTCTAAAATGACGTATTCTGCTTCATACAGTGAAAAATACCCTTGCTGTCTCATTAGATGCTGAAGCTGATTCAAGTCCAAGTTGTTTTTCTTAAGCTCTTTATAAAGGATTTTCCCTTTATAAATAATCATTGAAGGCTTTCCTTCAAGAATCCCTCTAAATCCTGTAAAGGTTTGAGATAGCTTTGTCACTGCGTAGATCAGAAGCCCCCAAATCAAAACGCTATAAAGAATTTCAGTTAACTCTACTCCTTTTTCAAGAGCTGCGTCCCCCACAATATTTCCCAGGACAAGCGTGGTAATAAAGTCAAACGGGGTGATTTGAGCAAACTGCGTCTTACCTAAAAGCTTCAGCATAATAAATAGCGCTAAAAATCCACATATCAGTTCAATCGCAATATCTTTATACATCGATACCCTTCCTCTATAGCAAGCATGTTATAGTATCAGTTTGTATCATATGTGAGAGTGATAAACCTGACTTTTCATTTTTCTTTCCTTCTTTCTCCAGTTATAGAACTTTTGATTAAGCTTTTTTCTTACTTGTATAGGTTTCTAACGTTGCATATTGATTAAAAATGGATGCAGCTGCTTTTTTCCCTACATACCTAAGGTGCCATGGTTCGTATTTATAGCCGGTAACCTGTTCTTCACCTTCAGGGTATCGAATAATGAATCCGTATTGATACGCATTTTTTGAAAGCCAATGAGCCTCTGATGTAGCAGCAAAGCAGTCTGCGGCAGCACACATTCCGCTTCCTCCCGTGACATCGATTGCTAGTCCCGTTTCGTGTTCACTTGTTCCAGGGTAGGCGCTATAGGTGCGTGCTTGTTCTTCTCCGTCTCGCTTTGCGTAAAATGCAAAAAGCTCTTTTTGACGCTCGTGAGATCGATAACCGGATACACCAAGTAAGCTGATTCCCTCTTTTTCAGCATCTCGGAAAAGTTCTTCAAGCGCTTGTGCTGCAGGCTTTCTAAGCATTCGTTTTTCTATTTTTTCGTTGAAGATAAACGGAACGTCGGCATAGACTAAATCGGAAGGCTGATAGGATTCAGGAAGCTGATGCTTTTTATTAACTAAAGCTGTAACCGATTCTGGATTGGCTATTACCACTGTTTCGTCTACTTGAGCCTGTCCATTTTTTGTAAATTCTCTAGCAGGCTTTGATGAAGAATTGTTTGTGCCGCACCCTGCTATCATCAGCGTAAAAGCTAAAGAACAAATGAATAAAAAGTATTTCATGATGTCTTACTCCTTTCAAGCGGCTTTTGATGCGCTACAAAAGCCTATAAAGAAAGGATAAAATATAAATGTTTCTGTCTGTTATTCAGTTGTTTCAAACTTGTAAACACTCTAAAAAAAGTAAGGTGTGAAAAAAATAGAAATAGACTGCCTAAGCAGTCTATTTCAAAAAGATAATATACGTATGAACTTGATTTTGCGTAAAGCTCGATGCAACTAGTTTATTTCCTGATTGACTCCAAGCAAGCTGATCAGCGGCATAGTCTAAATTTACGTTTAAGTGTGTAACATCTCCTGTTAATCCATCTGCTATGAATATCCCTTTATCTCCCTCTTTTTCAGAAATAAAGTTATAGGCTAATTTCGAACCGTCGGGAGACCAGCTTACGCCAAAAATTTGAGTGGACAGAGCAAGCTGAAAGGCCTCTGATCCTTTTAAATCTGTGATAGACAACGTTCTCGTTTGGGCATCTTTTTGCTGAACGAGTGCTAATTGTTTTCCGTTTGGAGACGGGATAATAGAAATCACATTATCTCGGATTTTTTCAGGGTTCGTCTGTTCGTTATGAAGAAAAAAAAGCTGGTTGTTTACACCAATATAATAAATGCCACCTATTCCTTTAACTGCATCTAAGATTCGATCGTCTCTGTGCAACAGAGGTTCTGCTTCTCCTTTTACATTTGCTTTAGAAAGCTTTCCTTCCATTGTAATAAACATTACTTCTGAATTATTAAGCCACTCTCCGCTTGATGGATAGAGAAGAACATTCTTTATTTTAACCGTTTTTTTTGTTTGAAGGTTCATTATATAACCAAATGTATCTTCGCCTTTTGCTACTTTATAAAAAAGATAATCACCATTCGGAGAAAGCTTCGCCGCATGTTGAATTTCATTGCTTGGATGCAACACAAAAGTAGACTTGTTTTTTAGATTATAAGTAGCTAGATTCTGTGCATATACCTCTTTGGGACCGAAATCGTGCGAACGAAATTGTTTATTTTCTTTACTAACAATCATTGTGTTTTCATTTAAAAATTGAAACGCCCTTACGCCGTTAATATCCTGAACATCTTTCACTTCTATTTTTCCATCTTTATCTACTTGGTCCAATATAGTAATTTTCTTGTCGGGTTTTTCAACGGTTTCTCTATGGCTTTCTTTTTGTCCGCATGATGTTAAAATAAGAAAAGTGCTTGCTATACATATCATTAATCTATACCGTTTCAATAACGGTTCACTCCTTTTAGCTAACTCATTTCTCTGTTTTCAAAGGAAACGACACTTTAAAAATCGTCCATTTAGAGTCAGAATGATGCAGCCTGATAACGCCTTTTTGTTTTTCAGTTAAATCTTTGGCTAATGCTAAGCCAAGGCCTGTACCTCCGGATAAACGCGACCGATCTTTATTTACGGTGAAAAATGGTTGAAATAATTTCTCTTCTGCTTCGGGTGGAATCCCTATTCCGGTGTTAGCTACATCCACAATAATAGAATTCTCTAAAGTGTAAGACGTTACTTCCACTTTTCCGCCTGGTTCATTATATTTAATAGCATTGTCAATTAAATTGATAAAAATGTGTATTAAACTTTCACGATCAGCCCAAACAACTGCTTCTTTAATATTTGTATGAAGAGTCAAATCAAATTTAGCTGCTTTTCCTTTCATACGATCGCATATGTCTTCTAGAAGCCGCTTCAATTCAACTTGCTCTGGCCGCTGCTCGAAATCATATTTTTCAAGCGCTGAAAGCTTTAAGATTTTATCTACCATTTCATGAAGGCGATTCGTCTCTTTACGAATATTCTGCACGCCGTCTTCCATAAGCTGAGGATCATCTCGATACATATCAAGTAAGTCAACATAAGCTTTGATCGATGTTAAAGGCGTCTTAAATTCGTGGCTGATGTTACCGATAAACTGCTTTTGCTGCTGTTCAAGAGACTGCAGTTTCGAAATAGCAAACTCAAGCTTTCTTTTTTCTTCATTCATTTGATCGATATTTTTTTCAATCGACGTACTCATAAAAAACAAGCCTTGACTGAGCTCTCCAAGTTCATCGCGTCGTTTGAACGGTACATCAGTTAAATAATGGCCTTTTCGAATCTGCTGTGAAGTTTTTTGAAGCGTAGCGATGAGCGAAGCAATGCGGTAAAAATAAGCGTAGCCAATTAAAAAAGCTACTGCTGCTGCAATCATTCCTCCCATACGAAATAAGTGCCTAATATCAGCTATAAACTGCTGATTATTTTTTAGGGAATGGTCAAAACGAATGGCTCCAATAAATTGATTATCGATTGACACAGGTGCGAAGTAAATAAGGGAAGAACCCGAGATTTGATAGGCTATTTTTCCTTTCAAAGCATAGCTAAGCGTATCAGAAACATCCACATCTTTTTGGCCGATGGGAATAGAGCTTCCTGCTTCCTGTCCTTTTTGATTATATAGGACTGTTTGCATTCCGCTTTGTGATGCAATCGAAGATGCAAGGCGCTGTCCTTTTTGCTGAAGAAAAGAATCTGTATTCAGAGACGGGTCACCGGTTATATAACTTTGATGAATCGTCTGCTCGGCTGCTTTGCTTTTTTGAATAAGTTCACTTTCTAGCTGATCACGCTGATTTGTCTCAATTCCTTTTAACACAAGTACGCTCAGTACAGTTACTGTTAAAATAATTAAAAAAGCAAGAACGAGTCCCATCTTAGCTTTTAGGCTGATTTTCATTCATTGATCCCTGCTGTCGCTTTATATCCAACCCCGTATACCGTTTGAAGCAAATAAGGCTCTGCTTCTCCTACTTTTTTTCGAAGGCGCTGCATGTGAATATCTACCGTACGTGTACCGCCTGCATAATCCATTCCCCAGACAAGATCTAGTAAATCTTCTCGTGTGTACACTCTCTCTAAATTGGCAAGTAATAAAGCAATAAGATCAAACTCCTTTGGTGTAAGCTTAACTAACTCATTGGCAACATGTAACGTGCGCTGAATTAAGTTCACCTTCACTTTTCCCACCGTGATTTCTCCCACAGCTTCAGGAGCTTCATTTTTTTCCATTCGCCGAACAAGTGCTTTAGCTCTAGCTACAAGTTCTCTTACGTCAAAAGGCTTGGTCATGTAATCATCTGCGCCTAACTCTAAGCCTAGAACTTTATCGACGATATCATTTTTAACTGTTAACAAGATAATCCCCATTCCTCTTCGATTCTCAAGTTTTCGGCATACTTCATAGCCGGTTAATTTCGGCATCATCACATCCAATATCATCACGTCAGGTTGAAAGCTTTTTACTTTTTCAAGTGCTTCTTCACCGTCAGATGCGGTGTCTACAATATATCCTTCGCGCTTGAAAGCATAGGATACTGCTGTAGCAATACTTTTTTCATCATCAACTACTAAAATCTTTTTATTCAATGTATCACGTACTTTCATTTGATATTTCTATTCGTCTATCTTATCAAACAGCTTTCCCAAAAACATCTCCAAGTTGTTTCGAAATTGTAAACAAAAATAAAAACACCATATAAGATGGCGTTTTTTTAGATCTAATATTCATTTGTAAAAGGAAGGATTTTATGCGTATTCAAATATTGATGAAGCAGATCTATACGCTGCTCGCTGCTAATAAAACCAATGTATCCGTCCGGTCTAATAACGTACAGAGCATCTTTTTGAAGCCCTGCTTTCTTCAAGTAAGGGTTCCAAGAAAACTCGTGCAAGGAGAAGTCTTTTTCTTGCATGCTTTTTTTTAGCTTCTCTGCTGCTGTTCCATAGACATGTATTTGCCAGTTTAAAGACTGTAAAGATTCAAAATTCCCTTCTACATAGGGTAATCGATCACCACTTTGCACATTTGTCCCTTGCCCGCTGCTTAGGTCACTATTTCGATACTTAATGCGGATTTGAGATAAAATCGTAAATGCTTTGTGACGGGGATAAGGGAAACGAAATAAAAAGGATAGTACAGGCGGAAAGATATGCTTCCTAAAAAATTGACTCGTTTTATCTCGTGCCACCATTCGTTTAAAAGCGCGATCAGTTGTATTTACAAGCAGCTCTGCAAAAGGCAACCTTTCTTCTTCGTATGTATCTAATATGGAAAGTGCCGCTTTGTGTTGAAGGACAGCTGCTAATTTCCATGAAAGGTTGATTGCATCTCCAATTCCTGTGTTCATTCCTTGTCCGCCTGCAGGACTATGAATATGGGCTGCATCTCCACTTAGAAAAATACGCCCTTGTCGGAAACGATTTGCTACTCTGTGATGGATATGATATGTCGAGAACCAATTTATACCCTCAATCTGAACACCAAATGTTCGTTGAATAAAAGCGTGAATGTTTTCAGCTTTTACATCGTTTTGATCTCTAAAAGCTGAAGGAATAATGCCGATCATTCGATACGTTCCTTTACTTCTAACCGGCATACAAATCAAAAATTCTTCATTGCTAAAGGAAATACTGATTTTTTGATCCTTCATCACTTCACCAGAGCCGTGAACATCCATCACATAAAAATGCTGTTTATATTTTTCTCCTTTAAACTCTATCTTCATTTGCTTGCGAACGGTACTGTGTGCTCCGTCACATCCACAAATATACTTAAAATAAGCGGTTTCCTCTTGTTGGGCTTTTAATAAAGTTTTTACCCCTTCTCCGTGTTCAGCTAGAGATAGTAACTCCGTCCTCCATTCTACTTCGATTCCAAAATTTTTTAATTTTCCAAGCAGAAACCGCTCGTGGTCGTCCTGTGGAAATGTAAGAACAAAAGGAAAAGGACTTAATCCTTCTCCTAAAGATCCTAGATGAACTTTTGCTTTTATTTTATTCTTCACTCGGATGTATACATCTTCCATCTTAATCCCGCTGTCTATGACTTCATCTGCAAAACCGAACTGCTGATAAAATTCAAGTGTTCGCGGTAAAATAGCCATTGCCCGGGAGGCTTGCCCAGGTCCGTCGCTTCTATCAATAATTCGAAAAGGAATGTTATGTCTGGCTAAATTGTAGGCCATAACGAGGCCAGTAGGGCCGGCACCAACGATTAGGATTTGTGGATTCATCATCATCTCTCCTTTTCATTCAGTTACAGTATCTTTTATATTGAGCGAAACTTCTCTTTTTTTATAGAAGATGCAGGTAAAGCAGAAGTAAACAGAGCACACAAACTTATTAAAGAGATAAGAGCTAGAGCAGATACAGAAGGATTCCATGTCAGATGTTCTCCAAAGAAAAATAGTTCTCTTACGCCATCTACCATAAATCTCATTGGCAGCCATGGATAAATCAACTCTCTATAAAAATCAGGCATAATTTCTGGGGCTATTGAAAGCAAAGGTGCGCCAAAAAATAGAACAATAACAAAAATCGGAAGTCCCTTTAGTCCTAGCCATGAAAGTACGGCTGATATCAAGGTGAAAAAACTGAAGTAAGCAATAGCTAAGAATAGTGCTGTATCCAAAAATGAAGGAACGTTTATTCTAACTACTTCAGCCAGCCACGCTAGCCCGAAACCTGCAGCTAAAGCAAGTATAACCCCGATGATTACGAGTCCTACTTGGTTAACGATTTTCTCTTTACGAGAAGAAAACGTGATTTTTTGAATGCTGAGGAAGATCATTGCAGCACCGGCTATACTTGCCATCCACAGCGGCTGAAATAATGAAACGGGGGCATTTCCGTTGACACTATGAGTCCCTGTTTCGTTTACGTTTATCACTGTCTTTTGAATCGGTGCAGCGAGTGCTAATGCTTGGTTTGCACTTAGTTGCGTTCCGTTTTGTTCAAATCTTTTCACTAGCTGCAAGCGCATATTTTCATTCATCTTATCAACTGCCCCGTTTAGCACCTGACTTGCTAGGGTTGAAGCAGCTGTATTCATTCCTTGATTCACTAATAATTTAACAGCAGGTGTATCAGGCTTAGCCGTCTGAAGAGTCGCCTGTTTTTTTGTGAAATCTTTTGGAATGATAAGCGCCCCGTAGTATTGTTGATTATTTAACCCCTTTTCAACTTCTTTAGTATTTGAGACAAAGATCCATTTAACCGAAGACTGTTCGGTATTTGCCTGTTTCATATTTTGTTTCATTTGATTTCCTATATTTACATTACCCTTTGCTGGAACTGTCATTCCTTCGTCAGCATTTACGAATGCGATTGGCAAATTCTTAGGTGCTGAGCTTGCCGAAGGAATTAAGGTTAGAATAAAGATAAAAATAACAGCTACTACTATAATTGGTGAAAAATATATAAGCTTTTGATTCCCTAATTTCATATAGATCTCTCCTTTTTGTTTTAAGGATATACACGTTAACGAAAAGATAATGTACATGATGTTGATTAGTGGTCACTATGTAAATTATAATGAAATTACCTGTATTCTCAATATGCAATAATAGCGGGAATGTCGATTACTTAACACAAAGCATATAACTGTTCATTATTAAAGAAAAAGTAGGTGTTTAAAAGCCGTGGGGAATTCAAAAACAGATCGCAGAATTATTCGAACGAAAAGATTTATCCGAGATGCTTTGACAGAATTAATGGAAGAGAAAGGGTTTGAAGGCGTAACGGTCAGGGATTTGACGAACAAAGCGGATATTAATCGCGGAACTTTTTATTTACACTACCAAGACAAATACGATTTGCTTGAAAAAAGCGAAAATGAAGTTATTCAAGAAATAAAAGAATTTATCAAAAAAGCAAATCCCAATGAGATTGTGTCTGCTAATTTGAAAGAACAGCCTTTGCCGTTTATTATTACACTTTTTGAATATATTCAAGAAAATGCACGTTTTATGCAGGTTATGCTTGGTCCAAAAGGCAACCCTGGCTTTCATCTTAAAATTAAAGAAGTTATGAAAACCAATATGCTCGAAAAATTAGAGCTCATTGATAATAAAACGCCTCCGCTTGTTCCACTTGAACATTTAATATCTTACGTAACGTCAGCGCATCTTGGAGTTATTCAGCACTGGTTAGAACAAGGTATGAAGCAGTCACCGGAAGAAATGGCCCTGACACTCGCTAGCATGACTTTTTTGGGTCCTGCTTATGTTGCAGGCATTAAAAGAACATAAAAGAACCTGCTATTCTCTAAGAAAATAGCAGGTTCTTTTTATTAACCTTCTAGTAATAAAGATTCTGGATCTTCTAATAGTTCTTTAACAGTAGCTAGGAAGCTTACGGCTTCTTTGCCGTCAACGATACGGTGATCGTAAGAAAGTGCAATGTACATCATCGGACGATTTTCGATACGCTCTTCATCAATTGCTACCGGACGAAGCTGAACTTTATGCATTCCTAAAATACCAACTTGAGGCCCGTTTAAAATTGGTGTAGACATTAATGAACCGAATACGCCGCCGTTTGTAATTGTGAACGTTCCACCTTGTAAATCTTTTAATGCTAATTTGTTGTCGCGCGCTTTTTTCGCTAAATCAACGATAGATCCTTCGATACCAGCGAATGTTTTGCGGTCAGCATCACGTACAACTGGAACAACAAGACCGTCTGGAGCTGACACAGCAATACCGATATCATAGAATTTCTTAATTAATAACTCGTTTCCTTGAATTTCAGCATTTAATAATGGATACTTTTTAAGTGCTGCTACTACTGCTTTTGTAAAGAATGACATAAAGCCAAGTCTTACGTCGTGCTGTTCAAAGAATTTGTCTTTGCGTCGTTTGCGAAGAGCCATAACAGCAGTCATGTCTACTTCGTTAAACGTTGTTAGCATAGCCGCTGTTTGCTGAACTTCAACGAGACGTTTGGCAATTGTTTGACGACGACGTGACATACGTTCGCGTTCAACAGGTTTGTCGCTATTTTCACTTGCCGCTGGAGACGGAGATACCGGGTTAGCTGGCTTACTTGCTTGTGCCTGCTGCTTTTGCTCATTTGATTTTTGGTCTGCATACGAATCAATATCATGTTTGCGCACACGGCCAAGAGGATCAGTAGTTGGCACTTGATCTAGCTTAATCCCGCGTTCTCTTGCTGCTTTGCGAGCTGCAGGAGAAGCAATTAGCCATTGTTTTTGATTTCCTTGCTGAGGCGCTTCAGCTGCTGGCGCTACTTCTTCAACAGTTTTTTGCTGAGCTGGAGCCGCTTCTTGCTTTGGTGCTTCCTCTGCTGGTTTTTCTTCAGCTTTTGGTGCTGCTGGTGCTGAAGCTCCTTCTTTCGCTTCAAGACGTGCAATTGTTTCACCAACTTGCACTGTGTCGCCTTCGCCAGCAAGAAGTTCCGTTAACACACCAGAGTCTTCAGCTGTAATTTCAACGTTAACTTTATCTGTTTCAAGTTCAACGATATAATCGCCTTTTTCAACGAAATCTCCTACTTGTTTTAGCCACTGTGCAACTGTTCCTTCAGAAATTGATTCTGCTAATTCCGGTACTTTAATCTCTCCCATGGTTCATTCCCCTTCCTTATCGTGTAACAACGTCGTTAGCAATTTCATTTTTAGTTAATGCATCTTGTAAAATACGTTCTTGTTCTTGTCTGTGAACTGTTGGATCTCCTTCAGCTGGACTTGAGCGTCTTGTGCGGCCGATGTAGTCAACCGTAGCTCCTTCTGGTGCTACTTCACGCAGTCGATCTTCTACATAGTTCCATGCGCCCATGTTTTCGGGCTCTTCTTGTAACCAGACAATCTCTTTTAAATTTTTATAGCGAGCAAAGATTTCAGCAATTACGCGTCTTGGGAACGGATAAATTTGTTCTAGACGAAGGACGTGTAGCCAATCTTTATCATCTTCTGCTTTGTTCAAGCGTTCCGTTAATTCACTACTGATTTTTCCGCTGCACAGAACGATTCGTTCAACTGCATCTTCTTTTTTGCCTAATCCAGGCTGTTCTACTACTAAGCGGAAAGAGCCTTTTGTAAACTCTTCAAGGTTTGACACACTAAAAGCATTACGAAGCAAACTTTTTGGTGTCATAACTACTAGCGGTCTTACTTCTTCGCGCTGTAAAATGGCAGCTTGTCGTCGAAGTAAATGGAAATATTGCGCAGCGCTTGTTACGTTTGCGATTGTCCAGTTGTTTTCTCCAGCTAGCTGTAAATAACGTTCTAGACGAGCGCTTGAGTGTTCTGGCCCTTGACCTTCATGGCCGTGTGGCAGCAATAAGACCATTCCAGATTTTTGTCCCCACTTAGCACGGCCTGCGGCAATAAACTGGTCAATAATAACTTGACCTGCATTGGCAAAATCACCGAACTGTGCTTCCCAAAGAACAAGCGTTTCAGGAGCAAATACATTATAGCCGTATTCAAATCCAAGCACGGATCCTTCAGATAATGGACTGTTACGGATATCAAAGGAAGCGCTTACGTTCTTCATTGCGTGTAGTGGTGAGTAAACATCCCCTGTCTTATGATCATGCAGAACAAGATGTCTATGTGCAAACGTACCGCGTTCAGAGTCCTGGCCTGTAATACGAATTGGCGTGCCGTCTCTTAAAATCGTAGCAAATGCAAATGCTTCACCCAATGACCAATCTACGCTTTCATTTTCTTCAAACGCTTTGGCACGTTTAGATAAGATGCGATCAAGTTTTGGAAATACGTTAAATCCTTCAGGGTATTTCACCAGCTCTTGATTCACTTCAAACAGCTCTTCTTTTGTAACCGATGTATCAATATCTGAAATTCCTTTGAAGACTGCTTGTGGCATTTCCATAATTCTATGTTGCTTTTCAGCTTTTGGCGGTACTTTCTCATAAGCTGCTTTTAACTTCGCTTGTAACTCTTCATTAATTTGATCTGCTTGGCCGCTTTGAATCACGTTTTGTTCTTCAAGCTGCTTTGCATACATAGCACGAACGGTTGGACGTTTTGTCACAATTTCATACATCTTCGGCTGCGTTACAGACGGTTCATCCATTTCATTGTGGCCAAATCGACGGTATCCAATTAAATCAATCAAGAAATCTTTGTTAAAGCGTCTGCGATACTCATAAGCAAAATAAGCAGCAGCTAAACAGGCTTCCGGATCATCCGCATTTACGTGAACAATTGGAATTTCAAACCCTTTGGCTAAGTCACTTGCATATTTCGTTGAACGAGAATCGACGCTTTCTGTTGTAAATCCAATCATGTTGTTAGCAATAATGTGGATTGTTCCACCTGTTTGATAACCAGTCAATTGATTTAAGTTCAGCGTTTCTTGTACAATACCTTCACCAGGGAACGCAGCATCTCCGTGAATTAAAATCGCGAACGATTTTTTTACATCTTGTTTTGGGTATCCATTCACATCACGCTCATCTTGAGCCGCTCTTGTAAACCCTTCCACAACCGGATTAACAAACTCCAAGTGACTAGGGTTGCTAGCCAATGTCAAACGAGCTCGAACTGTGTTTTCTGCTTTAATTTGTTTGTCAGCACCCAGGTGATATTTTACGTCTCCCGTCCAGCCGTAGTTGATACCGATTGAACCTTCTGAAGGAACTAATTCCTTATTAGGTGCATGCTGGAATTCTGCAAAAATCATTTCATACGGCTTGCCTAATACGTGGGCCAATACATTTAAGCGTCCACGATGAGCCATACCGATATTAACCGTTTTTGGGCTTGTTTCCACTGAGCGTGCGATCAATTCATCTACAAGTGGAATTAACATATCTACGCCTTCAATAGAAAAACGTTTTTGTCCGACAAATGTACGGTGTAAAAATTGTTCAAAGCCTTCTACTTCTGTTAAACGCTTTAATACAGAAGTTCTTTTCTCATTTGAAAGAGGTTGGAAAATAGCACCTGACTCGACCATATCAGTCAGCCACTTATTCTCTTCCATGTTATGTACGTGATGAAATTCAAACGCAATGGTTTTTGTGTAGACATCTGTTAAATAGTTAATTGCGTCTAAACCATTTTTGACGTGTGATGGCGCATTCGTACATAAAATATCAACCGGAATTGATTTCAAATCTTCTTGCGTTAAATTGTAATCTTCCAAGTGAAGCAAGACAGGATCTTTCTTCTCGCTTTCAAGAGGTTTAATTGATGCGTATAGATGACCATAAGCACGGATGTTTTCCGCTAGCTTAATAGCCGATGCAATTTTAGATGTGTTAGCTGAAGGTGCAGCCTGTGCGTATTCAGCTTTCTGAACCTGCTCGCTTTCGTTTAATGGAGGAGCACCCCAATAATCAAATAATTCCTTTAACTCTGGATCTACTAGATCTGACTGCTCTTCATATAACTCATACTGTTCTAATACATAGCCATAGTTCGGACCCAAAAATCCTTGCCAAGGCTCCCCTCTATTCGACGTTTCGTTACCCATGATAAAACCCCCAACGAGTTATAATAATTGTCGTACTCAACAATCTTTCCATTTTGAATGTCGATTACCTTATCGTCTGACATCTTTACAACGAGTGATAAATCTCACTGCGTGTGTATCTGATATCTGCTTATATTTTACCACTCTTTTACTCGTCAATCAAAATGAAATCGCTATATTTCTTTAATTTTTTTTACTTTTTTAATAGTCTTACTACTTTTTGAAAGCGTTTTATAAGTAAAGCTGATTAAAGGTCGAATCAGGTGTTAATTAATTGTTATTGACCTAGCTTTTGGCAAAATTAAATTGCTTGAAATATATTTTATGACTATTAAAAAAAAGAAGCAGCGTTTTGCTTCTTTTTTAAAACTCATCTACGATTTTTTCAACGTCTTCAAAATAACCATCATCTACTTCTGTAAGCTTGTTGCTTTTCGCCGCTTCGAGTAAATGAGTGAACCAAGTTAGTTCTACTTTCAAATGCATAATCGTGCGCATAATGATCGACAGATTTGCAATGGAATGATCCACCTTTTTAACTTGGTACAAATTTTGCATTTTTTCTAAATAAGCTGCCGTTTCCTCAATCTTTTTTTCTAAAGAAGAAGCCACTTTTTCTTGATCGACGTAAGAAGTAAATGAAAGCGCAGCATAAACTGGTCTATGCATATGCTCTTTTTTTAATAGCTGTTCAAAATAAAGGCGCTCAAATTCTTCTCTTCCTGCATCCGTGATAGAATAAACGGTCTTTTCAGGTCTGTTCGTCTCTCGAATCACATCGACTACTTTCACCAGCTGATTTTTTTCAAGCGTATCAAAAGCATAATATAAAGAGCCGCTTGCCAGTTTAATATAGTGCTTCATTTGTCTTTCATTAATGGTTTGCTGAATTTCATAAGGGTGCTTGTTTCCTTCCATTAATAAACCCAATATGACTAATTTAACACTCATAACACCTTTCACCTCTTGACATGCATCTTATTTAGTAAAAAAAGCACGAAAATCTTCGTGCTTTTTCTATTTTTGAGCTGCAGGTTCCTTAGCTTCTACCCGCTTTTTAGGGGGAACTTCCACTCGTTCATTTCCCATTAAAAAGACAGTAATGATAGCTACTGCAATTGGAATAAGAGCAAGTATAAAGGCATACGTGATCGATGTAGACATAGCATCAACAATCTTATCTAATATTTGAGGCGGAATGCTGTTTCGGGCACTTGATTGAAAAACTGCACTCGGATCTCCTATTTGAGAAAATGCTCCTTGTGATCCATTTCCCATACCTTGAAAATTGCGCTGCAGCTCATTTGTAAATGTATTGCTTTGAATCGTTCCAAAAATCGTAACTCCCAGCGTCATTCCTAAAGAACGCGCAAATGAGTTCGTTGAGTTGGCAGAACCTCTAAACTGTGGATCCAGCTTATGCGTTGACGAAGTTGGTAAAAGAGAAAAGCTAAATCCTACGCCAAACCCAGTCAAAATCATGAATACCGTTAGCATCCAACGAGGTGTATCAGGTTCCATTGTTCCTAATAAAAACATTCCTACTGCAAATGAGAAAACGGACATAACCATTAAATTTCGGAAGCTTGTTTTTGTAAGAAAAATCCCGCCGATCGCACTTCCTGCTACCGACCCTAACATCATTGGAGTTAAAATTAAACCTGCATTTGTAGCAGAACCTCCATAAACAGCTTGAACGAAAATAGGAATAAATACCGTTAAAATAATAAACGTTGCTCCGTATAAGAAAGCGAGAATTTGTGATGTTGCAAATAAACGGCGTTTGAACATCCAAAACGAAATAATCGGCTCTTGCGCCCGTTTTTCTACAAAAAAGAAGAATGATAGCGCCACAGCAAAGATAACGAAAAGAGATAAAATTTGTGGAGAAGACCACTCATACTCTTTTCCTCCAAGCTCAAGAGCAAACATTAAACTGACTACTGAAATTACAAGAGTGGCTGCACCAGCCCAGTCAATTTTTTGCTTTTTATGACTTTTTGACTCTTTATAAAAGCGTACGATAAAAAATAATGACAAAAGTCCAATCGGCACGTTCACATAAAACACCCAGTGCCAGCTGATATATTCTGTAATGTAGGCACCAAGAAGCGGGCCAAATACGCTTGCTGAGCCAAAAACAGCACCTAGTAATCCAGTCATCTTCCCGCGCTTTTCGGGAGGGAAAATATCAAATACAATGGTAAAAGCAATCGGAAGAAGCGCTCCTCCTCCAATCCCTTGAATCGCCCGGTAGATACTTAGCTGCACAATGCTTTGCGCTAGGCCACACAATGCAGATCCAAGTAAAAATACCGTCAATCCAAAAATAAAAAACCGTTTACGACCGTACATATCAGACAGTTTACCAAATATCGGCATACCTGCCATCACGGCAACCATATAGGCGGACGTAACCCAAACAAACTTATCTAACCCACCTAGATCAGAAATGATTTTCCCCATAGCCGTCGCTACGATGGTATTATCCATGGCTGACATAAAAATACCGAGCAGCAATCCTGCTACGATAAAACGAATATGTTTTTCCGATGAAACCATTTCAGTTCCTCCTTTCGCATCATCTTTCTTGATGAACAGAAATGATAACTACTTAAATTATTATATTCAAATTTGAGTATTTTACAATCTTAAATGTGCTATTTTTTAGAAATAAACATAAAAAAAGCGTAATGAACTCATTACGCTTTTACTGTGAGCCGGGGCTCTAATTCAATTTCAACATTTCCTTGGATAGCTCTTGAAATCATACAGGATGTTTCTGCTTTTTTTATAAGTCGACTGATTTTTTCTTCTTGAGCCGTAAGTTCAGGTGTGATGATAACGTGAGGTTTGTGAATAATTTTTTCGTATGTGAATACACCATTCGTTACGTCCACAACAGCTTCTGATTCCATCGTTAAAGCTTCCTGACGGATTCCGCTTCTTTCGAACATCGCCGCAAGCGTGATAATATAGCAAGTGGCTGCTGCTCCTAGCAGCATTTCATCTGGATTTGTTCCTACTCCTGGCCCGTCCATTTCTGGCGGAATAGAAATTTGTGTTTTTAATTGTCCTGATTCAATTGTACCTACTTCATTTCGACCTCCTGGCCAATTTGCTTGCAGGTGAAAATGGTGTTTTGCCATAGTTTATCCTTCTTCCTTCTATATAATGATGTGTACCTAGCGTACCCTTTTTATGTATAAAATAAAAATGTTCTGCTTGTAACAGCAAAAAGACTGCTAAACAGCGCAGTCTTTGTTTTCTCTTAACTTAAAGGTACTTTCTTTTCGCTTTCAACGTAAGCTTTGATTAATGATGGCAGCCAGTCCTGCAGATTTGTAAATGAATATCCCCAAAAGCTAGCTTTTTCATTGCTCATTGTCCAAGAATGATCTACTCCGTACGGAGAACTATTTTCGTCTGTTAAACGAGAGGTTGTTTTTGCTGTTTTACCCGCTGCCTGTTCAATATATGAAAATAAATTTTTGAGTGAAATGGTACCATTTGAACAAGCATTAATCGGCCCTTTTAGCTTCTGCTCTGCACACCAGACTAAAAATTCACCAGCTTCTTCCTGTGAAATAAAGTTCATTTCCGCTTCGATAGCCGGTACACCAATTTCTTCTTCATGCATAATTTTTTCTACGTGAAAACGTAAACGATCCGTATAATCATCTTTTCCCATTACAATTGGAAAACGGACAGCCGTTACCGAAAACGGTGCTTTTTGAAAAAATACCGCTTCAGCTTGGCGTTTTCCTTCTTGGTAGGAAATATTTTCACGGCGTGTATATGAAATAGGATACTTGTATGGGTCAAAATCTTCTTCATGACACGTTTTTTCTAAAGAACCGTATACTGAAAGAGTCGAGGTGAGTACATAGTGACTCGTACTATGACGAAAAGCTTCAACAGCCACAGCTGCGCCGTGTGAAGAATAGCATATTTGATCGAAGATAACATCCCATTTTCTTCCTCGTGTTGTTTCGATTACAGAATCTTTTTCTACACGATCAAGAAAAATCCGTTCAACTCGGTCGCCGAAATCATCTGGTGTTTTACCTCGCGTTGCTAACGTAACCTTAACTCCTTTAGAGAGCAATGTCTGGACTAAATTTTTTCCAAAAAAACGAGTTCCACCTAACACAAGTGCTGTTTTCATCTTTTTCTCCACCTTTCGTATTTGATATGAGTAACCATACCATTATTATCCAACTTTTTTGTTCATAAAGCTATGAATCTTTCCGCTTATTTTTTTATATTCCCCCCTATTTTTTCGCCACTGCCGTGTTAAGATGTACATATCTAACAAAAAGGAGCGACAGTGATGAATCCTTCTCCACTTCCCCTTAACGAACGCCTTGTTGTTCTTGATATTATTCGGGGTATTGCTTTGCTAGGCATTTTCTTAGTAAATATCCCTGCTTTTGCTTATCCGATATTTATTTTTCAAATGTACGATATTCCTTATGAATATAAAGGAATCGATGCTTATATTGATTTATTCCTGCTGCTGTTTGTTCAAGGAAAGTTTTTTACGATTTTTTCTTTTTTATTTGGACTTGGATGCGGAATCTTTTTGCGTAGAGCTGAAGAAAAGCATTACTTTGCCGCTGCTTTATGGTCAAGAAGAATGGCTTCTTTGCTATTAATCGGGCTTTTTCATCTTGTCTTTTTCTGGTATGGAGACATTTTGCATGTGTATGCTATTGGCGGTTTTTTATTGTTGTTTTTTTATAATCAAAAAACCAAGACGATTTTGCTGTGGGCAATAGGCTTGCTATGCTTTTTTTATCTTTTGGCTTGCATGCAGTTTTTTATTACAGCCCACGTCTTGCAGGAGGCTCAGTTGGAGTATAAGGTTTTACATGAACATGCCTTAGTCCAATATTTATCCACCTACAGGCAAGCAGACTATTTATCTTGGCTGTTTTATCGTTTGAATATTGAAGTGGTACCTATGCTATTAAATCTACCGTTTTCTATCTTTCCCGTATTTTCTATGTTTTTATTTGGCTTATATACTGCTAAAAAAGAATTAGTACATAGTATCGAACAAAATCGTTCCTTTTTTAAGAAAATTCAGTTAATAACAGGTGCAGCAGGTTTTACTTTAACTATCATTCTCGCTATCTTAAAACTAGAAATTTTAAAATATGGACTCTATCAGCAGTCGGCCATTCACCTTTTTACAAGTTTGAGCGGCATTTTTCTATGTTTTTTTTATCTTACCACCTTACTGTTATTCCTGCAATTTTCTCCTTACGCTTCGATGCTGGGTCTTTTTAAGTATAGTGGAACAATGGCATTAACAACTTACCTTAGCCAAACTTTAATTTGCCTGTGGATGGTTAGAGACTTTGGTTTATACGGAACTCTTACTTTAACAGAAAGCACGATTATTTGTCTCATTATATATACACTCCAGCTTTTTTTTAATAAGTGGTGGCTTTATTATTTCTATTACGGTCCGTGTGAATGGTTATGGCGGAGCTTTACATACCGATCTTTCCCGCCTTTCAGACGGAATAGAAAAGCTTCAGCTTAACAGCAAATCGGCCTTCAAATTTGAAAGCCGATTTGTCTCCTTTACTGCAAAGGAGGTATGGTTATTCGTTTAATTCCATTTGTCTCAAACTCTCGTATATACTCCATTTCTCGATGAAAAATTTGCATAAAAACTTCATTTTTTATTTCTTTAATGGGTCCTATTTGTTCTATCACATCTCGTTTAGCCATGCGATAGGCTAGCGCTTCCCAAAACACTTCGTTATCGTATTCTCCAATAATATCTTGAAGAGAATCCTCATGTTCTTCTGTAAACATAACCTCACTG
This sequence comes from Priestia sp. VA7, assembly GCF_055710015.1. Classification (NCBI taxonomy): domain Bacteria; kingdom Bacillati; phylum Bacillota; class Bacilli; order Caryophanales; family Bacillaceae; genus Priestia; species Priestia sp. VA7. The sequence continues at coordinate 568,660 of NZ_JBVQPN010000003.1, read as the reverse complement.
TTTAGCGTGTGAAAAGGTCCTTTTTCAAGGAAAGGCTCTGCATGAGAAAACATTTGTTTTTCTACATCCGTATATTCTTGTGCATGCTCATCTTCCACTCCAGAACATGCTGTGACCATCCAGTTACCTAAATAAATTAAATCAAGCAGTTGAAAAAAGTGCGTTTCAGATAGTTGAAGTTCAATTTCGTTTTTTACAGGAGCTTTTGACATAAGCGCGGATCTCTCCTTTAATTTTGAGGGTAGTTGCTACTAAATAAAATAGCTAAAAGGGTTAGTATGCAGGCTAGCAAGAAAACTGAAGAAATGACTTCACCTCTTTTCTGTAGTGTAAAAATAGAGGTACTGACATCCAAAGGAGTGAATACGAAGGGTGTAAACTTATCATAATCGAAATAAAGACAAGATACAAGACTTTTTTACTAAATTTTCTGACTATTTTCGTCATAAATACCTATTTTTGTTTTTTTTATACTAGAAAGGCCCGAAAATTGCGTGCCGAGCTGCTCAAAATAAAAAAGCGCTGAACCAGGCGCTTTAACGGTGTAAAAAAATAGATAAACCAATAAAAAAAGCAGCTAAAATAAAATCAAAAATCCATTGCCACTTCTCACGTTTTAACAATACATGCTCTACCCCTGATAACAGCGAACTTATACTAACCAAAACAAAAATAAAGCTTAATTGGTTAAACGAAAATTTAGTGACAAAATTTGATACAAGTATGACTGCTACGGTGATGAACAGTGCCATTTGACTTATAAGTACCCATTTAATTCTCTGTTTATATCCGTCTTTTAAAGCTTGTAATAAATCGTTGCTGATCACTCTCGCTAAACCCCTTTTTATTCCTATCGTTAAAAGTAAGAACGCAGCAAAAACGTTTCTCTGCATCTTAACTACTTAGCAAAACTAGCTATTAAATTGAAACATAAATATCAACTTGACTGTACTCAGGATCAATACAGCGTTCATCATATAATTCAAAATCTATTTTATAGGCACGATGATTTTTTTTAGCCCATTCGCGAATATAAGCCCAAGCCTCTACGACTACCTGTCTAGCTGGCCCAACAGCTGTTGTAAACACCATGTATTCACCTTCCGGGATGATGAACTCTCTCATATCATCTTTCAGTTCGCCGCCGGGTAAAACTTCATATCCGAGAGCAAATGTAAAATCCATTTTTTGATCATATTCAAATTCTGTATAAAGAGCAAATGTATTACCATTTACTTTATTGGCAATTTTATTAGCTAACTGTTGTTTATAAAAAGTCTGCCAGTGCTCTGGAATAAGACCTGTGCCCGTTTCTTCCACAGGTTCATCTGTTCGAATAGGCACTCCTACAACAGTAAATTCATTTACCTTGACTACTTTTTGACTTACAACTAAGTCAGTCAACATATTGAGCCCCCTTAATTCTTCTTTTTCTGTAGTTACAATGAGGGAAATACTTCTTAATATGCATTTTATTTGTATTCAAAGAAAACGTCAACCTTTTATACAAATCCCTTAACGAAGGGGCTGAAGATCATTCTTCTAAACTATAAAAAAACGATTCTATTTTCTTTGTACACATCATACCTATAAGATACCCCTAATTTACAATAGAGTGAGGTAAAAAAATGAAGATCATTGAACTTGCCGAATTCATTAAAACAAGTAAAAAAACAACTAAACTTGCTCTTTCCTCTTCTACAGTACAGTATACATTAGAAACAGATGATTTGAAAATTGAATTAAAAACAGGTGGCACGAATAAGCGAATCGTGTTTTTTCGCATCTTCTTAAAAGGAACATACAAGGATTGGATTTGTTATCACCGGAACGAACATCATATTTACGAATTGTATCAAAATATTTCTTTATCCCCTCAACTGCAAAGGCAGCTTTTGTACGCTATTGCATCATAAAAAGAGCTGGCTTAGTTAGCCAGCTCTTTTTATTTATGCTGTAGCTTTGTAAATGAATGTTTGTGCGGCTTTACATGTAATTTTCCCTTTGTCCATTGAATTCCTCTATATAAATAGTACGAGCACCAAAAAACTGCTGGAACGATGAGTACGTAGGCAACGACACTATTCGTAAAGAAAGAAGAATCTATAGAACGAAGCAATCGATAGGTCTCATTTAATATACATATATGCACTACATAAATGCCAACTGAATTTTTCCCAACTTTTGAAAAAAATGAGTTTTTGCCAAGACTTGGACTGCTCAATACGAATAAAAACAATGATGCCGATAAAAAAATCGTAGAAATAAAGTAGTCTCCGGGCTTGCTATGCTGGATATTAACCAACCAGTAACGTTCGACGATCTCTAACGCTGAAAACACAAAAAAGCTGGCTAAATAAATCATTGGCCTTGCGTTTAATACTGACAGAATTTGCTTACCATAAAGGGCAAACATAGCTCCTAATACTGTATAGAACAAACCAAAGAACAGGGCATCTCTCGTTTGAAAAGAAAGTGGAAAAAATAAAGAATAAGACTGCCCAAATAACCCAGTTACATATAATACGGTGCTGATAAACATTAATAAGCCAATCTTTTTCCATCGTTGAAATAAGAAAACGATGACAACAGCCCAAATTAATGCAATCAAGTACCAAAGCTGAAATCCGCTTGTGTCACTTCCATAATAAAAAATATCTTTGAATGTGATGGATGATGTTAAATAATCAGCTACTGCATCTTTTCGTTCTGCTAATGTTCCGTGGTTCTGAAATAAGCGCAGAACTACACCAAACAATAAATAAAAGATGAACCAACATGCATAAAGCTTTGAAATATTCCACGTGTATTTTTTTAAGTATGCAGAAGGCTTTGGATGCTTTTGGATTTTATTCATAAACAAATAACCTGATACAATAAAGAAAAAAGGAACCGCGAATCGTGCAAATGTGTCAACAATGACATCTAGCACATTTTCCTGGTTCCCTAAAAAGAAATCGTCATGTGATGGATTAACATGAATACAAACCACAAACACTGTAGCAAAAAACTTAATAAAATCAATTGAATAATTACGTTCCATCTTGTTGTCAGCTCCTTAAAATAAACTCGAGCTCTATTTTAGCATAATTATCCAAACAGGAAAGAGTTTTTGGTAAAATTAACCTTATAGTCATGGAAAAAATTTCTTAACTTCCAATATTCTAGTCTTGTTTACTTGTATGATGTCTTTCAACATTCTAAATAAATGATTCTAAAGAACTACAAAATAAAAAACAGATTACGCGTAACCTGTTTTTTAAATTAACATTTTCCATGCAAACTTATTATCTGGTTTAATGTCGACTTCTTTTTCATGCAAAGCCTGCACATGTTGTTTAATCTGTTTCAGAAACAGCATTACTTCCCCGCTTGACACGGCAGCTGAGTTGAGAGATAACGAATGTTTTTTAGCAATTTTTAATTCCTCGGTTTCCACTGAAATACTCACGTGGCGAAATAAGTGCCAAGGGTAGTAAACGGTTTTAAAAGATTTTGAGAAATAAATTCCTTTAGAACAAACGGTAATCCCTTCGGTTTTTTGAAGAGGATATGTATTTAAATGAGCTACAATTTTTTCTTTAGCAGGTAAGTAGAGCCTGTTCCGCATCTCTTTTTCAACTTCTTCACATAGCTGTCCTTCTACCGACAACACATCTTTTGGATCAGGAGTTTGATGAATTTGAAAAGATGAACAAATAGAAGTTAATTCTTTTGAGGATACACACGGATATATATAGTCTTGACACATATATTCATGGGAATGAGTGCGAATAAATTTCTTGATTTTTTTTAATAGAGATACTAGCTTTCTAGCTGAGTAATCGTTTTGATTGACTTGAAATTTCTCCACGTCATTAAAACAAATCATTTCTTCTTTTCGAATGGTAATGGATTGAATGTTAGCGAACTCTTCCCATAACATTTTTCCTTTTTTCATCCCTCTGCTTTTCCAGTAAATCCCCTTATTTGTAAGGCAAATTCCCCTTTTATCTAGGCCTGCTATAAAAGAGCTGTGTAAATACGCGATAATTTTTTCTTGAGGCTGAAACTGAAAGTATTTGCTAGCCATTTTTTTGTAGAAACTAGGTATTTGCAGTACATAAAATTGACTTTCTCTATAGATTAAGCATAAGTCAGTCAAATAATTAGTTTTCAGCGTCGCCACGCTCTCACTTCCTTTTTGAGTGTAAATAACCGTACCCATTTTTTTCTATTACTTTATAAACGTTTTTTAATGAAAAAAGTTTCAACTTTTTTTGTTTTTTATAAAAAAGCTTTAAATTGAATCATTTCTTTCATCTAGGGGGTTGCCTAATTACTCACTTATTCAATAATCTTATTTTAAATGTTCCCTACTTAATTAAGAAACTAAACCAGATAATAGCAATGCTTGCCTGCTTTATCCAAATCATCCCTTGTTATTTAAGCTAAATAAGCTTCTTTTATTTTTTCATTATGAATTAATTCTGTCCTTTTTCCTTGTAGAATAATTTCTCCCGTTTGAATCACATAGCCTCGGTGTGCGATTTGCAGTGCTTGATAAGCGTTTTGTTCAACGAGTAAAATGGTCATTCCGTTTTTATTTAATTCTATAATGATTTCAAATATTTGTTCTACAATGATAGGAGCAAGACCCATAGAAGGTTCATCTAGCATAAGCATAGTAGGGTTCATCATAAGCGTTCGCCCAATGGCTAGTACATGGAACAAAAAGCATGTCACCCTACGAAAACATGCTTTGCACCTATTTAACCTAAAAAAGAGGCTGGGACATAACGAAATGAATCCAATCTAAAGGCTAACAAATGAGATACGTGAGCTGAACTGCTTGTGACACCGCCATTGATTTCTGCGCAAGACTTCGCTTTCCGCGGGCAGTCGCTTGCGCTCCTGTAGGGTCTCGTCTGTTCCGCTTTTCCTACAGGAGTCTTCGCCTTTCTTTCCAATCAGCTGCTAGAAGGAACGAAACAGATGTATGTTTAACATAACAAAGAAAACGAACCGTTAATCAAACATGTTGACTAACGGTTCGTTTTTCACTTTGGCTAACATACTTTTGTCCAAGCCTCTTATATGTGACCCTTTGTTTTCTACTTCTCCCCGACTTTAACTATTATTTCGTAATGCCTGTGATCCCTCTTCCCCTGTTCGGATCTTAATCGCATTTTTTAATTCATAGATAAATATTTTCCCATCTCCAGGCTGACCTGTATTTAGTACTTTTCTTGCTTTATCAACAACGTCAGATACTGGAACTTCGCACACCACAATTTCTACTTTAATTCGTGCGTGCATATTGTCTTGTTTTTTAACGCCTCTATAAAGTTCCGTAATGCCTTTTTGCAACCCGCATCCCAGCGCATCTGTAACTGTGATACCGCTAACGCCAATTTTCGCTAGTTCTTGCTTAAGCTCTTCAAACTTTGAAGGGCGTGTAATAATTTCAATTTTTGTTAAAACATCACTCACTGTGCCCACCCCTTTTACATATTCGATTCGTGATACGCTCTTTCACCGTGCAGCGTAATATCAAGCCCAAGCGTTTCTTCTTCTTGTGTCGCACGCAGAGATACGATTAATCCAACCACTTTAACAATAATGAATGTAGCAATGCCGACAAATAGATACGTTGCTACGATAGCCACCAGCTGTTTCCAAAGTAGACTTGGATCTCCGTAGAATAAACCATTCGCACCGGCGTCATTTACAGAAGTTGTGGCAAATAAACCTGTTGCGATACCTCCCCACGTTCCCCCAATACCGTGAAGACCAAATGCATCTAACGCATCGTCGTAACCGATTTTCTTTTTAAGTGAGAAGATACCCCAGAAACAAACCGCTCCGCCGATAAAACCAATTACAATAGAAGCAAACGGTGTAACGAATCCACAAGCTGGTGTGATAGCTACAAGTCCAGCAATTGCTCCCGAAACGGCTCCAAGCAGCGTAGGTTTTTTATTGATAATCCACTCTACTACAAGCCAGCCGATAATTCCTGTTGCTGCCGCTGTATTCGTGTTAATAAAAGCCGTCATTGCAACGCTGTTAATAGTTAAAGAACTTCCAACGTTAAAACCAAACCACCCGAACCAAATCAGCATTCCGCCTAAAAGAGTTAACGGTAAATTGTGAGGTGCTGCGGCATCGGCATTTTTTCGTTTTCCAACAACAAGAGCTAGAACTAATCCTGCTACACCTGACGAAATGTGAACGACGTTTCCTCCGGCAAAGTCAATAGCTCCTAGTTCACGAAGCCATCCGCCAACTCCCCAAACCCAGTGTGCAACTGGTGCATATACAAATAATGACCATAGGATAGCAAATAAGATAAATGCTGAAAACTTCATGCGCTCTGCAAAAGCCCCAGAGATAATAGCTACTGTTAGTACAGCAAATGTCAGCTGAAACATCATAAACATATTATGCGGGATCGTAGCACTGTAGTCCCCGTTTGGAGTGAACCCGACTCCTTTTAATCCCACCCAGTCCAAGTTACCAATAAAAGCATTGCCACCGGTCGAAAAAGCTAACGAATAGCCTGCTACTATCCAAAGAACGGATATAACAGCTAAGGAACCTACGCTATACATCGCGGTACTTAACATGTTTTTACTTCGAACCATGCCCCCGTAAAACAATGCAATAGCTGGTGTCATAATCCAAACCAATAATGCTGAAAAAAACATAAATACTGAATCGCCCATTTGCATGATGATTTCCCCCTTAAGTACGAATAAATAACCCCTAAATCTAATGTTAGATTATATAACATATTTTGTTATGTTTACTATCATATTTGATTTATATGTATTTAGCAACTACTTTTTGCAAATTTATTCAGAAAACTTTTGTTTTTTATAGTGTTTTCTTTTTCTTATGTATTCTCCTACGTACACATAAGCTGAACTATTTTTATTCGTGTTATATTTTCTGACATAAAAAATCCTCTTCTACTCCAAGAAGAGGATTTTTCTTTACAAATACATATATACACCAGGCCCCAGAGGAATACCGAATACAGCAAAAATAAGCAACATAACAATCCAAATCCCTAAAAAAGCTAGAGTATAAGGAAGCATAAGTGAAATAATTGTGCCAAGCCCTGCCTTAGGCTCGTATTCTTTCATAAAGGCTAAAATAACAATCATATATGGATTTAAAGGAGTGATTACATTCGTGGAAGAATCCGCTATTCGGTATGCCGCTTGAATAAATCCAGGGTTGTAGCCTAACAGCATGAACAATGGAATAAAAATAGGTGCTTCTAGTGCCCATTGAGCGGAGCCGCTAAAAATAAGAAGGCTTAGAACAACAGTTAAAAATACAAAACCAACCACAACTGGAAGTCCAGTTAGATTTAGTGCTTTTAATGCATCCGCTCCTTCTACTGCAATCCACGTTCCAATATTAGTCCAATTAAAGTAAGCGATAAATTGAGCAGCCGCAAAAATAAGGACAATATAGCTAGCCATATCTTTCATCGAATCAGTCATATAAGCAGGTACATCTCTAGAACTTTTGATTTTCCCTACTGTTATTCCGTAAACAGAGCCAACTACTACAAAAAACAGCAGCGTGATCGGAATGATACCATCTAAAAAAGGAGATGGAACAATTCCACCGTCTTCATTTCGTAGAGGAGAGTTGGGCCAAAATAAGAAAACAGCTAGTACAGCGACATAAATACATGTAGCAACGATACTGTTTTTTAACCCTTTTGCTTCTGCCTCACTAATTTCACCAAAATCATTGCGTTTTTTTCCTTTATAATTGCCCAGCCTAGGTTCGACAATCTTTTCGGTGACGATCGCTCCTATAACGGTCAAAACAAATACAGAAGCCGCCATGAAATACCAGTTTGCTGCAGGACTGACAGCAGCGCTTGGGTCAATTGTTTTAGCAGCTTCAGTAGAAATGCCTGATAACAATCCGTCGGTTCCGGATATAATAAGATTCGCTGTAAAGCCTGATCCCACCCCAGCAAATCCTGCTGCTAATCCAGCAAGCGGGTGCCTTCCTACTGTATAAAAAATCATTGCGGCAAGAGGAGGCACGATGACAAAAGCAGCATCTGCCGCTAAGTTGGCCATAATTCCTGTAAAAATGATGGCGTATGTAATAAGAGCTTTTGGAGCATTTAAAATCGTTTTCTTTATGGCCACTTCAAGCAGACCTACTTTTTCTGCAAGTCCGACTCCAAGCATCATAGCAAGTACAAGTCCTAGGGGCTTAAATTCAGTGAAATTGGTCAGCATCGATGTTAAGATATACTGAATGCCTTCGTGCGACAACAAACTTTTAATTGGAAGAGTCTTATTAGTACCGGGATGGACCACCGTTACTCCGATACTATTAATAGCAACAGATGCTACTACGATAATAAGCGCTAGACATACAAACAAAATAAAAGGATCAGGTAGTTTGTTTCCGATTGCTTCTACTCTTCCTAATAGTTTGTCTAGAAAAGTTGTTGGATATGATTTTTGCTCTGTCTGCAAATTAGGTTGTGCCATGCTTTCTCTCCTTTTTCGTTTAGATTCTTTTTAGGTTTTTCCTTTTAATTACCAAAAAGACTATTAGTACATAATAATCTGAATATTTATATTATTCAAGTATTATTTTTAAGGAATTTTTATTTATCTATTAAAACTAATAGCATTTAGATAAATAGAAAGGCAGAAGATATCTTTTTAATCGACAATCAAAAATAACAAAAAGCTCTCCATTTAAGGAGAACTTTTTGTTATTTCGCTATACTAGACGGAGCGGACTCTTTTCCTGACTCATTAACAGCTGTTACATAGTAACGAGCTTGAGATGCGTCGGAGTCAGCAAAGCTTTTTCGCTCAAATTCCGAAACGCTGCCAATATGGACAAATGTTCCGCCTGGATTCTTTTTATAAATTCGGTAGCCGATAATATTACCTTCTCGTACCGCGTACCACGTAAGCAAATTACCACTCATCTTTACATGTGTAGGAGTTTGTGGTGCATTTGCTTCACGCTCCAATTCTTTTGCTTGGTCAGCTTTTAGTTCTGTATAGACAACTAACCTCTCTTGATGGGTTCCTTCCGCACGGTCAAACGTGCCTGTGCACGTAATTAAATTTAAATTACGTTTGTTGCTGTACCCAAAAATTTCGTTTAGAGGTGCCTTATCTCGCGGATAGCTTTTTATACGTTTAACAACAAAAGTAAGCGTGGTTCCCTGTGCATCTCTGACGGTAATTTCATCGTCTTTTTTTAAGTTTTTTAGGTTGTAAAAGACTGCAGGGCCGGTTTTACTGTCTACGTGTCCTGCTAATACAGCATTTCCTTTTACGCCAGGTTTAGCTCCTGGTTCAAACCAAGAAACTCCATTTTCTGTAGATGGAGCTGCCATTTCACCGCTGTCTAATACTCCTACTTGTTCAACTGAAGCCTCCACATGAACAGCAGGAATGGACATTTTTTCAGGAATGATTCCTTTAAATTCTTTGTTTAACTGTTTGGCTTCTGTTTTATGCTTTTTTAGTACAGCAAATTCTTCTTCAAGCGTTACCTGGCTTTTTAGATCCTTTGATTGTGCTTCTTGTTGCTTAGCTGCAGCCTGTTGCTTTGTTTCTTTTGCTTCTACCATTTGTTCTTTAAAATATAGTCCCCCGCTAACAAGCAGGACTAAACTTAATATACAGTAGGCGAGAACAATCGCTTTTTTCACATCGTCACCTCATTTCACAGCTGTTTATAAAAAAGAAGAGAGAACAACCTCTCTTCTTTTTTTCAGGACTCTTGACTTGTAAATCATAAGGAAAAGGAGAAAAAATATTATTTGCTTACTGGTTTCTTGCGTAAAATCACTCCAGCTGTTAACACAGCTAACGAACCTAGTGCAATATAGATCGCTGTAAGTGGGTTCATCGTTGATTCAGATGCCCCGCCCATACCTGTTTTCGGCATAGCTGTTGGCATAGCTGTTTCAGCAAACTTATCGGGGTTTTGTTTTACGATTGCTTCACCTAAAGCTTGGCCAACACCAAACATTAATTTATACCCTTCACGATACGTATCATAACTTCCAGCGTAGTCACCGGATGCATATTGTTCAAATGTTTTAATAACCGTATCTTCGTGTGCTTTTATAGCTGCCTGTGCGTCTGCAGTTGGAAGGTTTCCATCTGTTGCTGTTCCTAAGAATGTACCAAATTCTTGCGCGAATTTATGGAGCTTATCTTTTGCAGCTTTTTCTCCTGCTTCATCGCTTTTTACTTGTGCACTTACTAATTCAGCTTGGGCATTGATGTGATCTCCTTGCCAAATTTTTTCGAATTGTGCAGCTCCTTCATCGCCATATACTGAGCCAATTGCAGCTTTAAAATCTGCTGTGTTAGCATTTTCTAACCAGCTAACATAGTCGTAATCTTTTGAACCGTTAAACCCTTTTTCCATTCCCATTGTTGCTAGAGCAAAATGTTCTGCTGCTAAGCTGTTTAATGAAGAACGTAAATCTGCTGCTGGTGTATCTACTTTTGTATTGTCGAATTTATCAGGCATTTGCGTTACGATTGCATTTGATAACGCTTTACTAATTGCGAACATTTGCTGATATCCTTCGCGGTATGTCTTCGCGGCTGCCTCATAGTCACCTTCTACATAATCTTCAAACGTTTCTTTTACTTGATCTTCGTGCACGCGAAGCGCTTCTTTTGCTGCATCTTCAGGTAGTTTACCTTCCGTAGCAGTGCTTAAAAATTCAGCAAATTCATTCACGAATTGATCTACTTCTTTATCTACTTCCGCCATGGCTTCTTTGTCGTTTTCTTTTGTTGCTTTTACAAAATCATCTGTGTAATTGTTGTGTTCTCTGAAAATTCGTTCAAATTCAGCCGCTCCTTGATCACCATAGATAGAAGCAATAGCTGGCTCCATGTCGACGGCATTTTGATCCAATGCTTTGAACGAAGCGTCAGCATCTTTAGAACCGTCATAGGCTGTTGTCATAGCGGCAACGGCAAGCGTAAAGTGTTCAGATAATAGGTAGTCTAAGTTCGCTCGTAGATCTGAAGCTTTTGTTACTGCCGTTGGTTTTACTTCCTCCGCATTTGCAATAGTCGGCATCAATAGTGAAGCTCCTAGTACAGGGATCATTAATTTTTTACTTAATTTCATCATTTTCCACTCTCCTCATTTTTAGTTGATGTACGCCACTTTTTTCATTCTTACTACATCTTAAACCATTAAATATATAGAATATTTTGAATATTCTATATATTAAACTTTCATGTTCCCTCACATTTAATGATCCTTTTTAGGAAGTATTCTCTTTCTATTTACTAAACGATCGCTGAGTGACGTTGGATCACTTTTTTTAAAAAAAGTTTTTAACCGCCTTTTCTTAAGAAGTACTTCCTTTTCTATTTACCTAACGAACACCTTATTCATTTGGATCACTTTTTGAATAAATATTTTAAATTTAACCGAAAAAGAAATTGAGACAGAACAAGATAAATTCAATTTAAAGACGGACAAATGGGATAAATGAGTTAGTATGAATTACTTTTAATACTACTGTTGATTTCCGTTCAAGACTTCGCTTTCTGCAGGCAGCCGCTGAGCCTTCTCGTCGTTTGCGCCCCGCGGGGTCTTTCCTGCAGGAGTCTTCGCCTTTTCCTCCAATCAACAGCTAGAAACCACTATATATATGAAACTTGCGCAATAAAAAAATCCGAACGAGTTGGATTCTCTATCAAGAATTTCAATTCATCGTTCGGATTTTCTTTCACCTAAACTACTTTTGTCTGAGCCTCTTTTTATCTTTACTTATTTAAAAAATTCCACATCACGTCGTTTACTTCGTGAGGCTTTTCATGCTGAGGAGCATGAGATGCTTCACCTAATCGGTGAACAGATATGTTTGGTACATATTCTTCAATACCATCTAAGTTTTCAGGCATAAAAGTAGGATCTTGATTTCCCCAAATAATTTGTACCGGGATGTTTAACACTTCTTCTTCTAACGGAAACAAAGATTTTCTTTGAAGGTCTTCTTCTGTGAAAATCTTTAAGTTGCGGTAATAACTTAGCATGGACAGCACAGAGCCATTTTCCCAAGAGTTCACGTATGCTTGAACATCATCAGCTGTTAGATATCCTTTTTTTACGCCTGGGTCGATCACAAGCTTACGCAAACCTGAGAAATTATCTCGTTCCATATAGTCCTGTGCTTCTTGTTTTTGAAACCATTTCATATATTCACTTGCTTTTTGCTGATTTTTATTTGTTCTAAGCTCACGCATAAATGTATAAGGGTGCGGACCGTTAAAAGCAATTAATTTTTGTACATATTCAGGGTAGCGATAAGCAAATGTCCAGCCGATTCCTGCTCCCCAGTCGTGTACAACTAGCGTGCAGGAGCTATATCCTAAACCTTCAATCACTTGGCGAATATCTTCTACTAATACATCAATTTCGTATGATTCTAGTCCGCTTGGCTTTTCAGATAGATTATATCCTCTTAAATCCAAAGCAACTGTGTGAAAATCATTAGAAAATTCATCTATCTGGTGTCGCCAAATATGCGAGAAGTCAGGAAACCCATGAAGAAATAGCATAAGATCTCCTTGTCCCTTGCTTATGTAGTGCAAATTAACGCCATTTACGTTTATATACTGTTTACTCATTGTTCATTTCCTCCTTTATAAGTAGCTGTAGAGCAGTATAACGCTGCAAAAAATGAACGTCAATTCATTTGCCTCATTCACTTCTTTTTAGTTCCTTTTATGAATATAGTTAATTATTTAGAGTGGATCTTTTTGAAGGAGTGATTAACAATGGCTCATATCTATTCAAAGGGCTGGTTTGTTCAGCAGTTAAAAGCGGCCAATATCTCTAAAATCGATGGAAGAAAGCTAGAAAGTTATAAAACCTACATTCTTCGTAATTTATATGCTGAGCTTATAGAACAAGGTAAAATCAACGGCTAAAAGAGGTTGAGACATAACGAAATGAATCCCATCTAAAGATGAACAAATGGGATATATGAGCTGAACTGTTTGAGACACCGCAGCTGATTTCCGTGCAAGGCTTCGCTTTCCGCGGGCGGGCGCTGAGCCTCGTCGCTTTCGCTCCTGCGGGGTCTCACCTGTTCCGCTTTTCCCGCAGGAGTCTTCGTCAACAGCTAGAAAGATTTACACACATGAAATCTACGTTTGTCCTAACAAAAAAACGAATCACTAATCAAAAGTCTTGATCAATGGTTCGTTTTACATTTCGTCTAAAATATTTTTGTCCCAGCCTCTTTTTTTACAGTGATTGCTCAATAAAAGATAATACGCGCTTTACATATTCTTTTTTGTATACATGATAATTTTGAACGTGTTCTGCTTTATCAGTTTTCCAGAAGTGAAAAGCATCCGGGTGCGTTTTAGCCATTTTTTCACTTTCAGTGTAAGGAATTTTTGTATCTCCTGTGCTGTGTATAAATAAAATTGGTCGAGGGTAAATATGCTCGACTGCTTTAATAGGACTAGCTTCAGCAGGATTTGAATCTGCAATAACAGGAAGAATAGCAATTGTTAGCGGTGTAAACGGAAAGTTTGGTAAATGAGACCATACAGATAGATTTTCTTTTAAATAAGAGGTTAAATCACTAAAAGGACTGTCGGCTACCACCGCTTTTACGTCGTCCTCTTGAGAAGCTGCTAATAAAGAAGTAGCTGCTCCCATTGAAATGCCGTAGAGCACAATTGGCTCTTTTGTTGTTTCTTTCATTTTCTGAATAACGCCTAATAAATCGAGCTGTTCTTTTACACCAATCGTTGTTTGATTTCCTTCTGAGTCTCCTGAATCTCTAAAGTCAAACATAACTACTCGATATCCCGCTTTTACAAATTCCTTACTCAGCGGCAGAAAGCCAGCTCCTTGTGCTTCACGGTTATTTCCGTATCCATGTGACATAATAATGGTCGCTTTTGGCTGTTCCGTTGGTTCAATCATCCATCCTTTTAAATGGGTTATTCCGTCTTTGCTCAAAAATACTTGATTGCTATAGTGCATGCCGTAATCACCAGGATTTTTCACAGCAGGATTTTTATCTAGTTTTGTCAGGCTTATGCCTACATAAAGAGAAATTGCCGTACAAAGTACAAAACAAAGAATAACAAAGGATATCAGGCTGATCCATATTGTTTTTTTCTTTCTTCCTGTATTTGTCTGTCGATTTAGAACTGGAGTCAAGCTCGTTCCTCCTTTTTATCTAAGATCATCTTTCCTATTCTTATTGCTGCTTCCCTTTCTCCATTTTAAAGCTAGCACATCTATTTTATGAATAAAATTCGTTTTATTTTCCACATATTTTTCTGGTTCAAAGCGATAGCGATGCGCTAGTTCTATTTTCAACGTTTCGTATTCTTTTGCTGTATCAGGGTGAGTTCGCAGATAATCTCGAAACCATATATGCCGATTAATTTCTGGATGACCTTTTTCATAAATATGAACATGGTGCGTTCTTTCATTTCCGCCTTTTTGGAAGTATCGTCTTCCTTTTATGCCGTTTTCACCTTTCGCTTCGTAACCAAGCTGCTCCATCCTCTGATTATATGTATCTACTTTCTTTATATCTTTCACTTCAATAAGTAAATCAATAATCGGTTTTGCACTTAAGCCGGGAACAGCAGTGCTTCCGATATGATGAACCTCTAAAACTTGAGCTGACATTATAGTTGTTAAGGTGGCAGCTTCTTTTGAAAATTCCTTTTCCCACGCGATATTATAGGGTGTCAGCTGAATTTCTCTTACGGACTTCATCTCCAATTCCTCCTCTTGCAACGAAAAAACTGCTTATTATAGAATAGCCTATAATAAGCAGTTTTTCATCATTTAACATGTTATTAAGTTTTATCTAGCAAACGCCTGCTTCGCTAAATTAACAATCGTCATATCATCCATTGGAGGGTTGTGAAGCCCAGCACGCACGTCTCTATAATAGCGCTGCAGCGGATTACTGCGCTGCAAGCTTCTCGCCCCCACGATGCGCATTGCTTTGTCGACAATCGTACAGGCACTATTGGTCACTACGTGTTTGACAGCTGCTAACTCTCCCGCTAATGCTGCTCGGTCGCTGGTTTCATCCCATTTACTTGCCACGCTGTACATAAAGTGACGCGCTTGCATAAGTTCAAGTTCCATCTCTCCTACTAAACGCTGCACATTTGGCAATTCGCTAATCGTTCCTTCAATACTATTAGGCGAATATTCTGTAGCAAATGCGACAGCATAATCTCTTGCTGCGATGGCTGTACCCATGTAGCAAGCTGGTATATGAAGCAGCCAGCCGCTTGGCTCATTCTTTTTAAAACCACCGAGGCGTTCAACAAGAAAGTCGTGTTTAATATCGACGTTTTCTAGCACAAGATCATGACTTCCTGTTCCGCGCATTGCAATCATATCCCATGTTTCTTCTATTGAAAGTCCGCTTGTTTCACGAGGAATTAAAAATAAGCCGATCTCTTCTTCACCTTCAATGCTTGCTTTTACCAAAAAATAATTTAACACTGGAGACATCGTGGTGAATGTTTTTCGGCCATTGATTCGCCAGCCTTCTTTTGTTTTTACGGCTGTCGTTTCCGGTTTTCCTCCTCGAGTAGGACTTCCCGTCTTCGGTTCAGTTGCAGCGGTGTTAATAAGTGCACCTTTTTCTATTTCTTTAAAAATAAAATCGAGCATTTGCTGATTCCAAGGCTGTTTTTCACGCAAGTCCATTGTAATCCCCATATGCCATCCAATACTAAGAGCCGTAGAAGCATCTCCTTGAGCAATTAATTCTTGAAATAATAAAAAATCATAAAGGCGTAATTCATTTCCGCCATATTTGCTTTCGAGAGAAAGACGTGTATAGCCCGCTTCTTTTAACTCTTGAATATTTTCAAAGGGAAACGTACCTTCTTCATCTATTTTAAAAGCTCGTTTCTTAAATTTTTCGACTAGAGGCAGCAATTTTTCATACGTAGACTCTTGATTTTTATTTACAAATGAAACACTCATTTGCTTCATCTCCTTTTTATATGACAGAGTGTCCCTATCGGATTAATATATAGTTCTTATCATAGCATACCTCACCTTTTCTGTGCATGTTTGGTGTGTTTATCTTTCTTGTTGAATCTATTCTTTTTCCAATTTAACGGTCTGTTTTACCTACACATTCCATACATTTAATGAAATAAAAAGAAAGGAATGGTGTGAATGAATCAATGTCCAAAATGCGGGGCCAGTGCAAGCACAGACCAATTATTTTGCAATAACTGCGGCTTTTCTTTCACCGTGTCGCCAGCTGCAGCCAAGCATAAAAAGAGCTGGTATATTGGCGGGGGTATTGCGCTTATACTTCTTTTAACTTTTGTATTTTATTTCTTTTTCTCTGGCTCAGAAGAAAAGACGGCTGACCGCTTTATTGAGGCATTAGAATCGAAAGATACAGCTGTGTTAAGAGAGTTGTTAGACTCTTCGCAGTCTACTATAGTTATTAATGACACATCTATTCAAGCTCTGTTAGACGCAACTTCCGATGGTTCTATTTTACGAGATGTTGAAAATGATTTAAAAAATAAATCGAGCATCTACTTTACAATAAAAGAACAGAAACATTCACTACTCTTCAAAAAACAGTACGTGGTTGTGCCGTCATCATATTATATCTCCCTCACCACGCCAGAGGATGCAACGGTTATAGTCAATGATACAAAACAATCGATATCCAAGAATCAAACGCAAAAAATAGGACCTTTTATGATTGGAAATTACCCGCTTACGGCTTCTTATGAAAGCTCTTATGGAAAACTTACAGACCAAACCACTGTAAATTTTCACCGACAAAAAGAAGAAAATATATCTGTGGTATTTAAAGGCGCTTACGTTACAATCTCATCGAATAGAGATGACGCTGTTTTATTCGTAAATGGAAAAAGCACGGGACTGCAGGTGAATAGCTCATCACAAATAGGGCCTGTTGCCACGGATGGAAGCGTCACTGTTCATGCAGAAGTGCAAAAAGACGGCACAACGTTCAAAAGCAGTCCCTACACTATTCAAAGTGAAGAAAGTATTATGTTAAATATACAAACGCCGCCCGTCGAAAAGGAAAAAACCGTCATAAAAGAACGAGAAGTGATCGTGCCTGGGCCGCGCTCTTATGCTACTTCAAGCTCTTATATTCTTCCTGGTTCGGATTCTTACAAATTAAGCTATAGTGATATTAACAGTTTGAGCTCGAGTGAACTAAGGCTAGCTCGAAATGAAATCTATGCGCGGCATGGGTACGTATTTAAATCGAAAGATCTTCAAGCCTATTTTTATGAAAAGTCATGGTATACGCCTGATTCATCATTTAGAGATTCCTACTTATCAAGTGTTGAAAAATACAACGTTGATTTTATTAAATCATATGAGTAAGGTGGCCTCCCCTTTTGCACAGGGGAGTTTTTTAATTGAAGAGAGTGCTTACTCCAACGTTTTTTTACATACCATAATCCCTATATACGTTAATAAATTTCTTATAGCCTTCTTTATTCTTTTCACTGTAAAATATAAAGTAGATGTACATAAACTTAATACACACATAAGGAGAGATGGAGAATGAATGGAATTGGACGACTTCCACAAAAGCTTAATGGCCATTTGATTTTAGAAAATATTCAAGAAACCATGATTATTGCGGATAAAGACTATCGTGTGCAGTGGATGAATGCAAGAGCAATTGAAACACTCCAGCCAGTACTTCCAATCTACCAGTTATCTCATATCGAAGAGTTAATTGGAAAGCATATGGACTTCTTTCATTCCAATTCTGAAGAAGCGGAAAAATTACTCACCTCTCTTCATACAACCTACCGAACGCGTATAACGATTGGCAGTCAATACGTAGCAGAAGCCGTGATTCACCCTATTGATACAAAAGACGGCGAGCGTTATGGCTACTTGCTTATGCTATTAGACTTTACAGATCAAGCCGAAGCAGAGCTTGAAAAAGAACGGTTAATTGAGGATTTGTCCACACCTTTATTAAAAATATGGGACGAGGTTTTAGCTGTGCCCATTACCGGTAAGATGGATATAGAACGTGGTAAGAAGCTAACTGAAACGGTATTGGAGGCAGTTGTAAAAGAACAGGCGCGCTATTTGCTTATTGATTTATCTTCCCTTCATTCGTTAGACGAAGAACACGGTTATTATATTAACACGCTTCACGATGCTTTGCGTTTGATTGGTACCACTTGCCTTATTGTTGGTCTTTCTTCAAAAATGGCTCTTTCGCTTGTAGATTCTCAGTTTAATTGGCGAACATTTTCCACTGTCCAACAAAGCATCTCTTACATTTTAGAAAAAAAGAATTATCGTATTGCACCCATTTCATAAGCCCATCATATCATTAAGTAATCCTCTCTCAATCGCTTTTTCCTTCAATCGGAAAAGGCGATTTTAGTTATGAGGAATTGTGAACGTTTAGGCACTTATCATCATAGGATACATTAATCAACCATAGAAAAGGGTGAGAGCGTATGCCAAGTGTTATTAACATTTATAATTTAAAGATCAACAGTATCTCAAGCAACGGTTCTGTCAACATTGGCGAAGCACTCCATAACAGTCACACGGCTCATTCAAAATCCACTGGTACGAACTCTTCTTATGGCGATGTCTCACCTGCTTCCTCGAAAATGCGAAACATTTATATCGATCCTGATACAAATGACCAAACAGATATTGCAAACGTTGATCATGTCAATGGTTATCAGCAGTGATATAGGGCGATGCTTGTCAACAGCATGACGACAAACGGTGAATACATTCTCTCTGAACGCAATAGACTGTTGGAGTAGAATGAATAAAAACAGTAAGGAGTCTCTTTATGCCTCTTCAAATTAACGTTTTTAATATCGTAACAAACGGTGTCACGCAAAACGCAAATATTGATTTTGGTTCCACTATTCAAAACAGTCACACGGCGAACTCAAAGTTTAACGGCGCGAATTTCTCTTTAGGTAACTTCTCTCCTACTTGCTCTCAAATGAATACGGGCGTGTTAGATCCTGATGTAAGTGATCAAGATCAAATTGCAAACCCTTCAGCTCCAATTGGAAATCAAATTTAGCTTTAACAATTTTGTTAGTTTACTTGGCACATTACAAGGAGGTGTGTAAATATGTTTCCATTTGGAAAGTCTCCTTTTAAAGGAATGATGGAAAATATCCCAAAAGGAATGGCATCTAAAGACATGAATAAGTATATTCAGCAAATGATTTCTTCTACGATGTCCCATTCTTTTCCCGATTTTATGCAAGGAAATGAATTCTTTAAGCAAGCTCAAGACATGATGAAAGAACAGCAGGATGTGGGAAATGAAGGTCAAGGACAACAGCTAAGAAGGTTTGATTCAAACGTCATCAATACATTAGACGAATGCATTGTTCAGTTGAAAATCCCTAATCGCGATATTGTATCAAGCATTAAAGTCTATCATACTCCATACGTGTGCACGATTGAAGGAATAGATGGAGAAGAATCCTTCAAAGAAGAAATTCAGCTTCCTTGTTCGGTTCGCAAAAAAGGTACGCGCGCCGTATATCGTTCCGGAGTGTTGGAAATCCGGATGCCTAAACATGTTAATATTCCTATGTCTCAAATAGACGTCCACGATTTAGATTAAAGTGGACGTTTTTTTCTGTTTTCATGCATACATATAAAATAGAAAGCTGCAAAAGGCCTTGTTTTATTTTTTTAAAGAAGGTGACAAATATGAATCACGGAAAATTTAAAAAGTGGGCAGAAACGTTACAAGAAGAAAACCATAAGAAATTTTGGGAAAAGATTTTTGATGATGATCATGAAGAAAAGAATGATACGGAAGCAGATGCTTCTCCTCAGATTGTAAATGAGTATCGAGATTATCCTTTAATTGATGTATATGAATGGGCAAATCAACTGTTAGTTGTAATTGAAATCCCCGGTGCTAAACGAACAGACGTCGAATTGACTATGCACGAAAATACTTTACACATATCCGGTTCATCTCTTTTAACCGTGAAGGATGCAAATGTTCTTCACAAAGAAAGACGTGAAGGAACGTTTCAACGATCAATTATCCTTCCACCTGCTGTAGAGGAAGCGCCGTGTCACGCATCATTTAAAGATGGTCTTTTGCATGTGAAATTTGATTTGTAATTTATTGTGCAGAACTATACGTAGCATGAAAGGCAGGGAATTTCATGTTTTCTAAGTGGTTTAAACAATCGCCTAAAATTGAAACAGTCCGCAAAATAAATCCGTCTTCCCTTCCAACCAAAAAAAAAGTAAGTCCCATAGACCAACGTTCTAATCAAAAGCGGAAAGAATTACCCAAAAAGATGAAAACTAAAAAACAGTCTAATCTAAAGAACCCTTCTCAGCAGCCAAAGAAGTTGTCTAGCCAAACGGAGCCTAAGACATCTGCTGAAGCTGAAGTCACAAAACCTGCTCTTTCGTCAGATTCAGCGCTGAACCTGCAGGGAATTATTGATCAAGTGACGCGTTTAACCGACGCGATCCCTAAAATAGAAGAGCTTCATCAGCAATTACATGAATCAGCTCACCTTATTCAATCACTGTCTCAACTGCACGAGCAAACAGCTCATTTACTCTCGGCTATGCAGTCAGCTCCTAATTTCGAGGCTATTCAAAATCAGCTCTCTGCGTTAAAGGAAGAATCTTCTAATACCGCCTTATATGAGATGGTGAAAACTCTTGACAAAAAGATTGATGAAGTAACTCAGCCAAAGCAGTCCATTGTTGTTGAAAAAATCATGGTCGAAAAAGTATTGTTAGACAAAATTGATCTTAGTAATAATTTCGGCCAGTTAGGCATTAAAGATTTGACGGGTCACTTAAACATCGGCACCACTTACAGCGCTGACTCTGATCAAGTAGATGAAGAAGTCAAAGACTTGTTTTCTGTTAAGCTAAAAGAAAAAAAGATTGATGAACATACAACTGAAACAACGATGAGTTCAGGAGGTGAACCAGAAAAATCTGATGATCACTCCGAAGAATAAAAAATGACCGCTACTGCTTATTTAAAGCAATTGTCGGTCATTTTTGTTTCCATAAATAGTTGTAATTCTTTTTGGAGGCGTTCCATTAAGAACTCTGAAATTTCTTCTTGATTTTCTTCTTTATGATGAGATGATGCTACAGCAATACGTCCTGTTTTCCCTAAGAAAGCCCGGTACTCAATTACCTTCATCGCAGCATGAAGTAAGTTCGCGTCCGAAAGCGGTGTATTTGTTAGTAGAACAATATTCATTTCATTCTCTTTTTGTCCATGTGTCAGCACAGCCAGCCACGAGTAACCTTTATCGTCTTTTAAGCGAACTTCATGACTGGATAAAGACGCAGATTTCCACGCCGCGTTAGCACTGCTTTGCTGTTGAACAATTTCTTGACACCAGTCTAGGCCTGTTTCATTTGAACCCAGTGAAAGAGTTCTCAAAGGACGAACAAAGGATAAACATAGGTTGCCCGGTTCCTTTTGTAACTGATATAACTCATGAAAGTCCGTCTCTGGATATTGATACGGCGGCACAAAAGCAATTTGCCGCTTGTTCACAGCGGGATGGTGAAATACATGCAAATCAACCCCATATACTCTTTTTAACGTAGCTGCATCCTGAAAAATAGCATCCATCCCCGTTTCTTCTACTCTTCCATCTTTCAGTAACACAGCATTATCTGCAAACAGCGAGGCGATGTTGAGATCATGCAAAATGGCCAGAACCGTTAAGCTCATTTCCTGCTGTAACGTTTTTAACAGCTGAAGCAGTTCCATTGTATGTTTTACATCTAAGTGATTCGTTGGTTCATCAAGAAGTAAGTAGTCAGGTTCTTGCGCCAGTGCTTTAGCCAGTAAAACCCGCTGTTTTTCTCCACCGCTCAGCGATTGAAAAGTATGATTTCTATAGTGCCAAACGTTTGTTAATTTCATCACGCTTTCCACCACTTCTTCATCCTGTGCTGATACAGTGCTAAACAATCCTTTTGCCTGATAAGGGTAACGTCCAAGTGAAACAATTTCTTGAACCGTAAATTCTAGCCCAATTTGATTTTCTTGCGTCATGACTGCAACTTTTTGCGCCAGCTGTTTTGGTGAATAAGCCTTCACTGACTTTCCTTCTACCTTCACTTCGCCTGATTGAATGGTTAATACATTCATAATCAAGCGAATAAGCGTTGTTTTCCCGCTTCCATTTGGTCCTAGTAAAGCGACAAAAGAACCTTTGTCTACGGTGAACGTGATGTCACGAACGGTCGGCTGCTGCCTATCGTATCCTCCTGTCACATTATATAGTTCAATCATGATATTCCTCTTTTCCGCATACGTTCTTTTACAAGGAGCAGGGTAAAGATTGGCGAACCAATTAAGGCGGTTACGACTCCAATCGGCAGTTCACGAGGTTCTAATATCGTTCGTGCCAATAAATCTGCTAAAACCAAATAACTTCCTCCAATTAAAATAGAAAGCGGCAGTACATGCTTATGATTAGCTCCCGCTACGAGACGCACTACATGGGGGATAACTAAGCCAACAAATCCAATTGCCCCAGATACTGATACCGCAGCCCCTGTTAATACGGATGCACCTATTAAAATCATTCTTTTTTTCTTCTTTACGTCTATTCCCATAAACTGAGCGGATTGATCGCCAAATGCTAAGCCGTTCAGCTCTTTTACATGTAACAACAGCATAATTGTACCAATCAAAAAGAACGGCCCTAAAATTTGAATATGAGACCATCCTCTCATTGATACGCTTCCCATTAGCCAATATAAAACCTGTCTTACATCTTCTTCGGGAGAAAGAGCCACAATTAATGAAATAAGCGCGCTCATAAAGGATGATAAAATAATCCCCGCTAAGATGATGGTTTCATTGGCCAAATTGCCGCTTGCGAGTTTCGTAATACCAAAAACTAAAAGAAGAGTAATAAAACCAGATACAATGCCGACTACAGGCAGCGTGAAGATAGACAAACCAAAAATACTCCAATGAAAATAAATTGCCATGACAGAGCCAAGGGTTGCACCTGAGGAAACCCCAATCGTATAAGGATCAGCAAGAGAGTTTCTTAATAGCCCTTGAAAGGCAGCCCCTGCTATTGAAAGCGAAGCTCCTACTAAAAATGCCACCAGTACTCTTGGTAAACGAATTTGCCAAATGATTAAATCCATGTTTTCGGGACCGTGATATAAGGATAGCCCGGTAAGGTGGCCAATAATAATTTTGATTGTATCTCCTACGGTTAACGAAACTGTACCAATAAATACGCCCATAATTACCGAAGTACATACAATAAATAAACTGACTATGTATAAAATAGATGCTTTGTTAAAAAAAATACGTTTAAAAATCAATACGTTCAGCTCCTCTAGGAAACGAGGCGTGATGTTTTATATTACATTAACCATTCATTTTCCTGTCCATAAACCATGCTTCCACCATGCATTAAGTTGGAAACAATCATCTTTTATTTGTTACGAGTGCTAGACTGTTGAACTAGGCAACGTAGAATAGCGTACTAAAGTTCTCGGCAAAAAAACAAGCGAAAGCCTCTACAAGCTATACTTTTTGTGTTTGCTCCGGGCTTTTATAGTTGTCTATTAACTGATACAGCTTTTCCATATCTACGGCTTCTCTCACATATGCTGCTGCTTTTGAAAAAGATTCCTCTTTTTGCAGGCGACTGTTGAATGTGTCCGTAATAGGCGGCAATTTTTTATGTTTACGAATTTGATTAAGCAAAGCTCTGCGCAAAGCATCATTATGAAACACATCATGAACATACGTGCCAATGACGTTGTCTTTAACCGTTCCTTCTTTTTCATGCTCTACCACTGCAAAAGCTTCCGTGGTGCTCTTAGAAATCGTCTTTCCCATATGAATTTCGTAGCCTTCAATCGAAACTCTTTCACTTTCTAGCTGGACATACCCAGCAACTCTTTCTGTTTTTTTGCTGGTTGTCATAACCGTTTCCACTGGAAGCAAGCCCAGCCCTTTAATGGATTCAATCCGAGATTCTACTGCATCAGGGTCTGTAATTGTCTCCCCTAGCATTTGATATCCTCCGCAGATGCCAATGACGTGAACGTTCGTTGTGTTCAATACTTGATTAATGGCTAGATCCAGGCCGCTTTCTTGTAAAAACTGCGCATCTTCAATCGTATTTTTGCTTCCTGGTAAAACAATTAAATCAGGCGTACCTAATTGCGACGGCTTGGTTACAAGCCTCACGTGACAGTCTTCTTCTAAGCTTAAAGGATCGATGTCTGTAAAATTTGAGATGCGCGGGTACGAGATGACCGCAATATCAATTTCTTTTAACGGATTCACAAGCGTTGAGTAATTTCTAAGTGATAACGAATCTTCCGCATCAATTTCCACGTTGTTCATATAAGGAATAACTCCTAGAACCGGAACACCCGTGTATTCTTCAAACCACTTCAAACCTGGTTTTAAAAGTTCTAAATCTCCTCGGAATTTATTAATTAACACCCCGATAACTCTAGACTTGTGTTCATCTGGAAGCAATTGAAGAGTACCCACTAGGCTCGCGAAAACGCCACCTTTATCAATATCTCCTACTAGCACAACAGGCGCTTCTGCTATTTTTGCAACACGCATATTTACGAGTTCCCGATCGTTCAAATTGACTTCGGCAGGACTTCCAGCACCTTCAATCACAATTCGATCATAATGATTGGCAAGCTCTTTATAAGCTTCCGTGATAACGTTCAAACCTTCATTAAAAAATTCTTGCCGATACTGAAAAGCAAACATATTACGTAGCGGTTTTCCGTGAACGACAATTTGAGATTCATGATCACGAGTTGGTTTAATTAAAATAGGGTTCATATTGGTTGTTGCTTCTACTCCAGCCGCTTCTGCTTGAATTCCTTGCGCTCTGCCAATTTCTTTTCCATCCATTGTAATGTATGAATTAAGCGCCATATTTTGCGATTTAAACGGTGCAGTTTGATAGCCGTCTTCTTTAAAAATACGGCAAAATGCTGTAGCAATCATGCTTTTTCCAGCGTCTGAGTGCGTTCCTTGAATCATAAGCGGTTTTCCTTTTTTCACTTTTCCCACTCCCTACCACATAAAAAAACCTTAACTGTAAAAGTCAAGGTTTGGTCATGCGCTCATTAACACATTGTCTTGACTTATTTCTCCCACCGAAAAATAAGGGGTTTTTAAAAGCAGGTCTCCTGGCTTATGCTTCGTTTTACTTCTGCACCCTTCCTAGTTTGACTAGTGGGTCTTTGCAGGTTCATCCACATTTACAGTAGCGGGGGCTGCACCGGATTTACACCGATTTCCCTATTATCCTCCTTAGAGGCACTTTTAAAATCATTTATTCTTTATTGTAACGAATTTTATAACCATTCACAATAACGATTTTCTTCTATTATTATATATTACTGTGTTTATACTTATTTGGGTCTCGTATGCTATAATAACAATTATTTTCCAAACATCTTATGAAATAGCTAGGAAGGTGCTCACAGTTGAAGAAAAAAATGATTTATACCTTTATTGGTTCTCTTGTTCTTTATATAGCAATTATATCTTTTTGTATGTATCAAACTGCTCACAAGCCTGTTCCGCAAAACGCAGATTATGTGCTCGTTTTAGGTTCTAAAGTAGATGGTGACAAAATGTCTCCTAGTTTAAAAGAACGAGTAAAGACGGCTTTATCTTATTTACAAGCACATCAACAAACAAAAGTTATCGTAACGGGCGGAAAAGGATCCGATGAAGCAATTTCTGAAGCAGAGGCAGCCTATCGTTTTCTGCGGAAAGAAGGAATTAAAGAGAATCGAATTATAAAAGAAAATCAGTCAACTTCTACTTTTGAGAATTTTACTTTTACTAAACAGAAAGTTGATATTCAACACAAAAAAGTCGTCCTTGTTAGCAGTGATTTTCATTTATTTCGCGCCTCTATTATTGCTAAACGTCAAGGTTTTGACGTTTATCCTTTAGGTGCAAAGACACCAAATTCAATTAAACTTCAAGCCTACTTTCGTGAGTATGCTGCTATATTAAAAACGTGGCTGTTTGATAAGTAAATAGAGTACACCCCCTATACAAGCGAAAAACACGGCATGAATTCATGCCGTGTTTTTTTATTAATCATCTGTATCGATAACTGCTTTTGGTAAACCTGTGTATTTCGCCCAGTAGAAAATACCAAGTGAAACAAGAGCAATTAAAATTAAGTCAAGCGGGTTGCTTAGCACACCTTGTCCTCCACCAAATGAACCTAAATAAGAGATAACAAGCATAATAATATAATAAGCAACTAGCCACCAAGCAGATTTAAGCTGCTGTGCAAATTTTACAACGTCAGTTGGTACGTATTTCTTAAACGCTACGTAGATAACAACCATTAGAAGCTGTGATCCTAGCAGCCAAGAAATTGTCGTCCACCCTGACCAATATACGATGTATGAACAGAAAATAAATGATACAGGAGCAATAACGCTCATGCCTTTTAATTTAAAAGGTTTTTTAAGATCTTTTGCATTTACTCTGAATGCAGCAGCTGAAATTGGCGCAATCGCATAAGACAGAATAAGTGCCACTGAACATACGTTTACTAGCGCTTCCCAAGAAGGAAATGGCAGTGTCCAGAATACGGACATTCCAAATGATAGCCATAGTGACGCACGTGGAATTCCTGTTTTCTTATCTACTTTTGAGAAACGTTTAAATAGTGTTCCATTACGAGACCAAGCATAAACTAAACGAGAAGTTGTATTCATGAAGATGTTCCCGTTACCGCCTGGTGATAAAATAGCATCAAAAATAACAAGCGTTACTAACCAGCCAAGGCCTAAAATAAGTGCAATATCTTTAAATGGTAAAGAGAATTGCTCTTGAATTGTTCCCCATCCTCCTGATAGCATATCAGCCGGGATGTTACCAATGAACAATACTTGCAGTGCTGTGTAAATAATCGCTGAAAGTACAATACAGATAATGAGCGCGATTGGAATATTACGCTGCGGGTTTTTAACTTCACTGGCTACAGAAACAATAGGGTGAAGTCCTAGGTAAGCAAACATAACGCCACCTGTTGAAATGGCTGCTTGGATACCATTAAAACCAAACGGAGCAAAATCGCCAGTTGTAAAGTTAGCTGATTTAAAGTGATAAGCCAACACGACGATAATTGTAAGAGGAACCGCATATTTGAACACAGATATAATAACATTTGACTTAGCAAATGCTTTTACACTTACGTAGTTAATGATAAAAAATAGTGTTAATAACGCGAACTGAAATAACCAGCCGACTGTAGTAGGCGATTCAGAACCATGTTTAGTTAGACCAGGAAGCCAAAAAGCAACATACTGACGTACAGCCGTTACCTCGATAGCAATCAAACTAGTGTAAGCAATAATGGTAATGAATGAAATTAAGTAACCCACTAAATGACCGTGTGAGTAAACCGGATAACGGATAATTCCACCGGTACGTGGCAGCGCTGCTCCAAGTTCAGCATACACTAAACCGATAAGTAAAATAATGACTCCGCCAATCAGCCACGAAAAACTTCCGGCTGGCCCAGCCTTTGACGCTACGTTACTAACCGCAAATAACCAGGCGGAACCAAAAATAGCTCCCATCCCAATTAACGTTAGGTCAAGTAACGATATTGATTTTTTAAATTTTCCTTGATTTCCTTGATCAGACATAAAATCCTCCTTTAAAATTCCCACTCCACATATCTACGCCCTTGCGTCCGATATGGGATTCTTTACATCATCCTCCTCTTACTAAGACCTCACAAGTGGATATGTTAACAAATATTCTCTAAAAAACCAAGTTAAAAACTTTATTTTTTTGTAAAACATCGTTGAATTGCTTATGTATAGCGCATAAATTCCACAGAAGATTTGAGGACTACTCCTCCTATTTAACCGCATTTTTCTTAGGTTAAACATAAAAGAATATTCAAACTATTTATCAAAAAAAGAGGCTGAGACATAACGAAATCAACCGCTAGAAGCAGCTACTACATACGCAAAACCTACGCTTGCCATACCAATGAAAAAATCCGAACGATGAATCGTTCGGATTTTGCTTCAACTAAAATAATTTTGTCCGTACCTCTTATTTTGCTTATTTAAATACTTTTACACGTTCAGTTAGCGGTTGAAATTCTTTTTCTCCCGCAGGTGACACAGGATTACCAAATGGCATTTGGGCAATTAATTTCCATGAGCTTGGAATATTCCAAGCTGCTTTTACTTCATCGTCAATCAATGGATTGTAATGCTGTAATGTTGCTCCTAGGCCTTCGAGCTCAAGCGCTGTCCAAATCACATGCTGCAGCATGCCTGATGATTGGTTAGACCAAACCGGGAAATTTTCGCTGTAAGATGCGAACTGCTTTTGCAATCCTTCAACTACTTCTTGATCTTCAAAGAAAAGAACTGTTCCATAGCCGCTTCCGAATAAGTTCATTTTTTGATCCGTATCTGAAAAATTTTCAGCTGGAACAATTTTACGAAGCGTTTCTCTCGTAATATCCCATACTTTATCATGCTGTTCGCCAAATAAAACGACTACGCGTGCGCTTTGGGAATTAAATGCTGAAGGAGTATGTTTCACCGCAAAGTTAATAACTTCTTCAATTTTTTCTTCTGATATTTTTACATTTTTATCAATTGCATAAATAGAACGTCGGTTTTTAATCGCTTCATAAAAATCTTTTCCAACCTGTTGTTGATCACTTGATTTATCAAATAATTTATCTAAAAAACCCATTTTCCACACTCCTAATTGTTTGTTTTTTAAGCTTAAATTGCATGTTTATACCCTTCCCCCTGATAAAAGGAGATAAACAAGATATAATGAATTATTATATCTCTAATTCGAGATATTAAACTAAAAAAATATTAATTGAAATTTAATTACTTTATGTAACTTACTTTACAATGATTATTTTGTTCTGTCAAGCAAAAATTATTATCTTTTTCTTTTCTTGATTATATGAAAAAAGACTGCTAAATACGGCAGTCTTTTTTCTTAGATGCTTAATGTTCATAAATCATCTTTCGCGTCATTCCCCCGTCTACTACGAGGTTAGCTCCTGTTACAAAATCATTTTCGACGTTTGTTAAGTACATACACGCTCTTGAGATATCGGCTGGCGTTCCCACCCGATTAGACGGATGCTGCGCATGATCGATTTCACGAAGGCCATCGTGGTCAGATGTCTCAATCCATCCTGGAGAAATAGCGTTTACTGTGATATTGTCATCACCAAGTGAAATGGCAAGTGCGTGAGTTAAAGCAACGATTCCTCCTTTTGTAGCAGCATAGGCTTCTGTGTGAGGTTCAGACATTGTAGCTCTTGTAGAAGCTAAGTTTACAATGGAGCCTCCGCTTTCGTTTTTTCTCATCACCTTAGCTGCTTCGCGAGAGCATAGAAACACGCTGCGCAGGTTCGTATTGATAATGTCATCCCATTCATCAATGGTTAGCTCATACGGTGATTTCCAGCGGGAAACGCCTGCATTATTAATCAAAATATGTATCGTTTCATACGTACTGACCGTTTTTTCAACGAGATTTAAAATGTCGCCTTCTTTTCGGACGTCTGTTTTGACAAAAATGGCTTCTCCGCCTTGTCTTTGAATAGCTTCTGCGTGACGCTCTCCTTCGGTTTCGTCCACATCTGCCAATACCACTTTTGCTCCTTGTTTCGCGTATGCGCGGGATACATCTTTACCTATTCCGTTCGCAGCTCCGGTAACAACAACAACTAAATCTTTAAACGACATATCATCTCCTCCTTATACGCTTTATTCACTTTTTTCTTCGTCTTTAAACAAGTGATCCGTGACGAAAAGAGCAAACGTTTCAGCCGTTAACTTGCATCCAGAAGCTTTTGGGTGACCTCCTCCTCCAAGGTGCCCAACAATTTCTGCTAAGTTGATTTCGTCTTTTACTGCACGGAAGCCAATTTTTTGGCGTCCCATGTCTACCATAACGGAAAAGTCGATATCTTCGTTTTCTAGACACAGTGCATTTCCTAGCTCAGACTGATATGTATCTGCGAATACAATCCCTGCGTTGTACGCTGTGTTATCAATTTCAACCCTTTCTTTTATGATTTGTTTTTGCTTGTCGTAAATGTATTTTTCAATCTTTTTTTCTTCTGCTTCTAGTAAAATTTCATGTTTGTCCGTAAACGTAAATTCTTGATTTTCAGTATGGTACGATTCACGAAGCGTTTCTAGAATAGTTTCTTTAAATTCTTCATGCGGGATTAGATAATATAGGTGATTAAGGCGCTTTGCTTTCAAGTTATTTTCATGGAACCAGTCCCACGTATCAAATAAGCGCACAAGTTCTACGTACTCATCAAGCAACGCCGTTTTTTGGAGCATGTTGTTGTGCACTAAGTAGTCGTAGAAAAGAGATGTAGCTGCCGTCTTTTTACCGTTTTCGTCTTCTGCAATAACATGAACCCAATCGTATTTCTCAGCTAGTGGAAGAGCAGAGATATGATGGTCAATAAGAGTGATTTTTTGGCCTTTTTTTACCAGTTCATTTAATTTTTCCGCTACTTCCTCATTCACGCTAATATCCGTTATGTATAAAGCTGTGTCTCCATCGTTTTCTTCTTCAATAAAATGTGTCACTGTGTCATTAATGCGGCCAATGCTTACCGTGCTGTAATCAAAGTTGTCATCGCCAAACGCTAACCGACCCAATAGTGCCGGACTTACCCCGTCTAAATCGTTATGTGAAATTAATTTTATTTTTTTCATTAATCAAAACTCCTTTATTTTCAGTCGCCTTAGTATATGTACCGGCTTGTATATTATAGCAATTTCAGCATAAAAATGCTGTTATTTACTTTGAAGTGAAGTCAACGTTCAGACTTAGACTTGCCTGTATCAAAGGAGATGAGACATAACTATCTCGATTCAATCAACAGCTAGAAGCAACTACACCCATGAAACCTACGCTCACCGATACCAATGAAAAAATCCAAACGAATGTGATTCTTTATCAAGAATCTCGATTCATCGTTCGGATTTTCTTTTAAATAACCTACTTTTGTTCTAGCCTCTTTCCTCTTATTCTAAATTGCTGTGCTGCTTAAACGCCTGTTCATGATTCGTGTGATTCAAATTCCCGTATTCTAAACAAATGGTATCAAATACAACGTGAGCACATTGATCAAATAACGAGCCCAAAGGCTGAATGGAAGCTGCTTCATTTTCACTTCGATATTTGGTTGCAGCGGGAATGTGTAAAAGCTCGTCAGTATGAGCAGTTAATGGTGATTCTGTACTAGCTGAAATGCCGATAACTGAACATCCTACCTCTTTCGCTTTTTTTGCTACACTCACCACTTGCTGTGTTTTTCCTGAACCAGATACGGCCACCAACACGTCACCTGCTGCAATCGAAGGAGTAATGGTCTCCCCTACAACATATACTGTCGCACCTAAATGCATCAGTCTCATCGCAAATGATTTGCCCATTAACCCAGAGCGGCCTTCGCCTATAACAAAAATTCGTTTTGCTTGGTAAAGTGAAAACGCTACTTCTTCTATTTGCGGTTCTTTTATGTGATTCATTACGGCCGTAATTTCGTCTAAAATCGTTTGTGTTTTTGTCATCATACGTTCCCCCTGCTCATAAATAAGTTTTGAAATTTAGCAGATGACTTTGCCACATCCGCACTTTTTGTAATCGCTGATCCAATAATCGCGACGTCCGCTTTCATTTGAAGTAATAATGCTGCTAAGGCTGGATTAATTCCTCCTGCTACTGCTATTTGGGCATCTGAATGAAAATATTGCCGCAAATTTATTTGACTCAGCGATTTTCCTTCTTTTTCTTGCTCATCTTTGCTGATATGATGGCAAAAAATAGCGTTTCTATAAATACTTACTTGCTTTTGCGAGCTGCTTGACGTGTTTAATAAATCAACCATCATTTTTTTATTCCATTTTTCGCTGACATTTGCGCACGTCTCTATCGTAGGTAAAGGTGATACACCCATGACCGTTGCTATATCTGCTCCTGCTTGATAGCACATTGTAAACTCATACTCTGCGTTATCAATCGTTTTGATATCTGCTACAATCGTCTTGTGCGGAAATGCCTGTTTGATTTTATAAATGCTTTCAATTCCATACTCTTTTATAAGAGATGTACCTACTTCAATCCAATCAACAGAGGGTTCTGCCAGCTTGGCAAGGATAATAGCTTCTTCAATTGTGACGCGATCTAATGCTAATTGTATCTTCATATTTTTTCTCCTCACTTTTTACTAAATCGGTTTAGTAACTGCATAAAAAAAAACCAATATTTTGATGAGCTAAAAAGAGCACGCCATAGGCGCTCTTTTTAGCTTAATGCGACAAAGTTGTTTCTCGAATAATTAATTCACACTCATACTGGTATTCTTCATAAGCTATCTTTTCTTTCAAAATTTGTTTAATAAGTAAATCTGCTGCTTTTGTTCCCATATCAAAAGCGGGCTGCGAAATCGTCGTAACAGCAGGCGTTGCTACATCTGCGTAAGGAATATTATCATAAACAATTAAAGATAAATCATTTGGGATATTAAATCCGTGTTGTTTAATAAATTTCTGCACTTCAATGAATACTAAATCGTTTCCAGCAAGCAGCGCTGTGGGCGGATTATCGGCTGCAAATAGCTTCTCAAGCGCTTTTTGCATGTCCGCTTTTTTGCAGTTGATAATCATGGATTCATTTACAGGCATATTGGCTAATGTTAACGCTTCTTTGTACCCTTCTATACGTTCAATCCGAGGTGTAATAGTTAATGGTTCTGTAATAATTGCTATATGCTTATGTCCCAGCTCGAGGAGATGCAAAATAGCCTGTTTTGTGGCTTCTTGGTTGTTCGCCACTACGGATGGAATTTTTCCTTTTACATCGTGAATTTTGCGATCCATAATAACAACTGGATATTCTTCTTTGATCATCTGCTCATAAAGAGAAGTATTGGCTCCCGTTGGAAATAAAATAAGGCCATCTACTTGCTTTGCTTTTAACATATTAATATATTTCTTTTCTTTATCAGGGTCATCATCTGCGTTACAGATGATGGCATGTATATCTTGTGAATGGCAATAGTCTTCAATTGCACGAATGACTTCAGTAGAAAATCTGTGCATAATATTCGCGACAATAATCCCAATCATTGACGTTCGCTTTTGTTTTAAGCTTCGTGCTAGATAGTTGGGCTGATAGCCGAGTGTATCAATCGCTTCTTTAATTTTCTTTCGTGTTTCTTCGCCCATATATTCATACCGTTTGTTAATGTATTGTGATACGGTGCTTTTGGAGACATTTGCTGCTTTTGCAACGTCCAGCATAGTAACTTTTTGCATCATAATCCGCCCTTTTCATTCAATCCCTAAAATTATGCTACTCCTAGTGTAAACGAAAAAAACGAAAAAGGAAAAGCCTTCTTGCTAGCAGAAGGCTTTATTTATTAAGCGTACGCAAGCCTAGCTTCTTGAATTTCATTAGTAAAACGCTTCGCTTCCTTTGTTACTTGACGTAAGTATTCAGGAGTTGGAAGCTGCTTTCCATCCACTAATGTGCTTCCTGCCCCAATAGCAGCTGCACCAGCTTTAATATAAGCGCCCGCATTTTCAGCCGTAACGCCGCCCGTTGGCATTAATGGAATATGAGGAAGCGGTCCTGCTATATTTTTAAAATAAGCGGGGCCTACTACGCTTGCCGGGAAAACTTTAATCATATCTGCACCGCATTCATAGGCTGTTAGTATTTCAGTTGGTGTAAAAGCACCCGGAACGCTAATGACACCGTATCTTTTAGCCGTTTTAATTGTTCGTTCATTAACCGTAGGAGAAAAAATAAATGACGCTCCCGCCATAATAGCAATTCGTGCTGTTTCTTCGTCTAGAACAGTTCCTGCTCCAATAAACATCGAGTCGTCAAATTCATTTTTCAACTCTTTAATAACCTCTACAGCAGCAGGGTTTTCCATTGTAATTTCTAGGTTTGTTACTCCGCCTTCTTTTAATGCGTAGGCAAGCGGAATAATTCGCTCAGCACTTGCTCCTCGAATGACCGCTACAATACCGCTACTTGTAATTTTCTCAATATGCATCTCAATTCTCCTTTTTTATCGTTACATTAAGCCGTTGTTTCGACTGGCTTTACACTTTGAACTTCTCTTGGCTTTTTCGTTGCGACAATGGTTAAAACTGCCGCAAGGAATAATGATCCAGCCATAAAGATATATGAAGCGCCAAATCCTCCTGTTGATCCATTTAAAAATCCTACAATATAAGAACCGGCAAATGAACCAAGTGCGCCCATGCTATTAATTAAAGCCATTGCTCCTCCGGCAACATTACGCGGTAAAATTTCAGGAATAATTGCAAAGAACGGTCCGTACGGAGCGTACATCGTTCCTCCGGCGATAACGAGTAAAGTAAAAGAAAGCCAGAAGTTGCTTGTGCCAACTAAATAAGATCCGTAAAAAGCAAACGCTCCTACTAATAAGAACGGCCATACAAATGCGCTTCGTTTTAAAAACTTATCTGACAGATATGAAACCGTTAACATTAATATAACTGCTAATACGTAAGGAACGGACGCTAACCAACCTGTTTTCACTATACTCATGTTAGGCGCTGCTTTAATAATAGACGGAAGCCACATAACAAATCCGTAGACACCGATACTCCATAAAGCATATTGAATGCTTAATAAAATGACAGTACGATTTTTGAAAGCTTCTTTATAGCCTTTAACAGGTTTGATTCCTTCTTGTTCCTTTTGCAGTGCATCGTGTAAATCTGCTTTTTCTTTTTTTGACAGCCATCCTGCATCTTTTGGCTCGTCATTTACTAGTTTCCACCATAAAAATGCCCAAATAACAGCTGGAAAACCTTCTAAAATAAACATCCATCTCCAGCCAAACGATTCTAGCAAATACCCAGAAACAATAGACATCCAAAGAACGGTTGCCGGGTTTCCTAAAATTAAAAACGTGTTGGCTCTAGAACGTTCTGCTTTTGTAAACCAGTGGCTTAAAAATACCAGCATAGCAGGCATAACGGCACTTTCAACTACTCCTAAAGCAAATCGAATAACAAACAAAAATCCGACGTGGCTTACCATACCCGTAGCTGTAGCAAGTGCTCCCCATAAAATCAGAGACCAAAAAATCAGCTTTTTGGCGCTTTTATTTTCAGCATAGTGAGCGCCTGGAATTTGGAAAAAGAAATAACCTAAGAAAAAGAGCGACCCTAATAAAGACGAAATACCTGGCGTAATATGAAGATCTTCTGCCAGCCCTGCCGCTGCTCCAAACCCATAGTTTGCACGGTCTAAATATGCAAGGCTATACGTAATAAATACGATAGGAATTAATCGAAGCCATCTTTTTTTTGCTAGCTGCTGTTTCATTATCACTTCACTCCTTGTTTTTGGGATTCCATATATCTTTGCAACTGCTGTTCAGTTGGATATCCGTCGTTATCTCCAGGGCTTTGTACAGCTAATGCCCCAATAGCATTTGCTCTCCTTACAGACTGAGTAAGAGAATCATTTTGAAGAAGTCCGCTTAATAGTCCTACTGCAAAACCGTCTCCTGCTCCGACTGTATCCACTATTTGTTTCACTTTTATTCCTTCAACCATCCCTTGCTCTTTAGCCGTCTTAAAAAAGGCTCCTTGTTCACCTAGTTTAATAACCACAAGCTCTACACCTGCATCTAAATAGTAAGAAGCAATGTCTTCTGGATTTTCGTAGCCGGTTAAGATTTTTCCTTCTTCAATGCCCGGCAGAACGTAGTTTGCTTGTTTAGCAGCTTCATTGATTGTAACAACCATTTCTTCTTGCGATTTCCAAAGAGTGGGTCTCAGGTTTGGGTCAAAGGAAACCGTTCTTCCAGCTGCTTTCATCGATGTAAGTGCATGTAGAGCAAAATCGCGCATACTTGCTGACACAGCAAGCGGTATGCCTGTCATATGCATATGTTTTGCCGCTAAAAAATAGTTTTGATTAAAATCGCTCGAGTGCAAGTGACTGGCTGCTGAATTTTTTCGGAAGTAACAAACTTCCGGATCTCCCACTTCCACTTTTGATTTAATTTGAAAGCCTGTTGCATGTTCGCTGTCTACTAGTACACAATCGGTGTTGACATATTCCTCTTGTAGACGTTTCATAATAAACGTACCGAAAGGATCGTTGCCGACTTTGCTCACCCAGCCTGCGCGCAGACCGAGACGAGCGAGACCAATTGCTACATTTGTTTCTGCTCCGGCCAGTTCTTTCGTATAATGCTTAATCTCATGCAGCGGTCCCGGCTGTTCTGCCATGAACATCGCCATTGCTTCTCCGAAGGTAATAACGTCTAATGAATTCATTGAACTTCCTCCTGTTCTGCTGCTT
This sequence comes from Priestia sp. VA7, assembly GCF_055710015.1. Taxonomy (NCBI): domain Bacteria; kingdom Bacillati; phylum Bacillota; class Bacilli; order Caryophanales; family Bacillaceae; genus Priestia; species Priestia sp. VA7. Next base: position 532,158 of record NZ_JBVQPN010000003.1, on the reverse strand, counting down.
GCACCGATGAAATGAAGCCGGGAATTTGTTCCGGTTCATCGATTGGAAACTCTAAAGCTTTAAAAATCGAATGAGAAAACCCTTTCAAAATATCTTTCCACATTTCATTTGAATCGTTTGATATAGCGGTTGTCACTAGCTTTCCGCTGCTTTTTATGACGTGTTTAATATGAATATAGCCCACAAATGACCTTAGCATTTTGATTGCTTCCTGGGGTTGTTCATGTACATAAAGCCAATTACCAATATCAAACGTCATGGAAACAGGAACTTCGTAAGCGTTATCAAAAAATGCATGCAGAGATGCTATGTTGCCTCCGTGACTGGTTTGATCGTTCTCTACAAATAGACGTAAAGCTGGAAATGCTTCTAATAGCTGCTGTAAATCTGCCATAGGCGATTGGGGCTGATAAAAACCAAGAGAAACTTTTACCCACTGAGCGCCAAGTGATACGGCTTCTTCAAGAATAGCTTTTAATTCTTGTGTGTTTAACTCTCCATTTTCTTTCCACAGTTCAATTGGAGCCGAATATACTGTAAAAAGCGGATATGTTTTTAATTCTTCGGCAATAAGCTCAATCTCTTGATCTACTTTTTTCATTAACTCTCTTCGAATTTCCACTCCATGTACTTGCTGCTCATATATTTTCCCAATCATGGTGTGCTGAAAGCCTGTTGTTTCGAATGCATTTAACGGGATAATGATACTATTCATAAATCGACCTACCTTTCTTATTATACTAACTAACCACTTACTAAACCGGTTTAGTAAATCGATTTATCTAAATTATAAGACTATTGAAAGCGCTTTTCAAGCTTTTTTTATAAATTATAAAAAAAAGAAACAACACAGCTTTATGCCGTGTTATTTCTTAGTGATCATCTGTGCTTTTTACTAGATTGCGATCTTGCTGGTAAATATCATAAATCAAAAAGCTAAAGCCATAGTACAAGACCATGATGACAACTGACTTCGTCATGATAAATAAAGCGCCTAGCCCAATACCAACTAACAGCGTCTGGACACTTAAACGGTCACGCTGGAAAGCTAGCTGTGATAGGAAATAACCAATACCAATTAAGACGGCCAATACCCATGTGTTTTCAATGGCTAATATATAGTGACTATATAAATAAAAGCTAGGAAAATAAACGGTACTTTCTACGAAGCTGGAGATACCGCTGTATGCAAGCCACCACTTTTGCTCTCTTTCCGTTTTAGGAACGGTTGCCTCAATTGACGTGGGCATTTCCTGTTCCACAAAAACCGTTTCTCCATGATCTTTCATCCATTGAAGCATAATGGAAAGAATGATAAAGCCTGCAAAGATTAAAAGCAGCAAATATTCAATCCACGCTGGATACGGAGCCGTGCGGTGAATCGTATCGAGATATACTCCCTGTAATCCTAACATAGAAATTGGAACCCTATGGTATACCATCACCGCAATATAAAACAGTAAAATTAGCACATAAAAAAAGAACTGTTCTTTGTAGTAGCGAATTTTTTTGCCTTCTGAAGCAATTCGCTTAACAGTCACGCTTTCCAAGTACGGACGGATAATGCTTATGATAATAATAAGACACGTAAATACAATCATATAGTTATGTAATCACCTTTTCAACTTCGTTATGTAACATATTTTTTCATTTTTTCCATCCGTAATAACAGTAGGTTAACAGCCTCTGCACTTTCTTATAGTACCAAAAAACTAAACTTTTTGACAATCCTGATTTATCAATTAGGACGATGAAATAAGCATAGCTACATTGATGCCGCTAATCGTGACCATAGGAGACCCTCCTCCAGGGTGAGTCGTTCCTCCTACAAAATATAAGTTTTTAACATCTTTTGAGACGTTGCTTGGGCGAAGAAAACTATCCATTTTCCGGTTTGAACTCACGCCGTACAGAGCACCTTTAAATGCACCAAACGTTTGTTCAATTTCATATGGAGTAACAATTCGTTCATGTACAAGCCAAGGCTCGATATCTAAACCAAACTGAGAAAGCTTGCGATAGACAACTTCTCTATAAGCTTTCATTTCTTCTTGATTCTCTTCTTTCACAGCAGGAGCATTCACTAAAATAAATAAATTATCGCCCGGAGCTACCGTTTTATCGGTATATGAAGAATTACAAATGTAAATGGTGGGATCGGTTGGAAGCGTTTTTTGTTGAAATAGTTCATAGAATTCCTGTTTATAATCCTGAGAAAAATACACTTGATGATGAATCAGCTGAGAAAAGCGCTTCTTAACAGCTGCCATGATCACATAAGCTGATATGGAAGGCTCAAATTCAGCTACTTTTTTGTTTTTAAAATGAGGTCTATCCTGTTCTTTTACAAGTGCCGGATAGGCTTTTAGCAAGTCTCCGTTCACAATAACGATATCCGCGTCTATCTTTTCTTCTCCATTTACTTCCACTCCGACAGCCCGTTTATTTTTTACGATTATTTCAGTAACACTGCAGTTTGTATACAGCTTTCCTCCAGCTTTTTGGAACACATGTCCCAGCCCTTTTGCAATTCTAGGATTTCCTCCTTTTACATAGTACACCCCATCATTCATTTCTAAATGTCCAATCAATGAAAACGTAGCGGGTGATGTATAAGGTGAAGATCCGATATAGGTTGCATATCGATTAAATGCATTTCGTATGTTTTCGTTTCGAAAAAAACGCTGATGAAACGTATCTACTGTTTCAAACGGCCTTACTTGCAGCAATGCTTTTAATAAAGAAGGGTTTGTGTAATCTTTCCACGATGAAAATGTCCGGTAGAAGAATTGGCTTTTTGCAATGTCGTATATTCTTTTTACTTCTTTCAAATAGGCAGGGTATTGCTCCGCAGCAAAGGGATCGAGACGTTCAAGCTGCTGAATCATTTTTCTTTCGTCTATAGACATGGAAAATTGGGAGCCGTCGGTGAAGAAATTATTCGTATGATGCGTTACTTTGACAAGAGGCATATATTCTTCTGGACGTTCACCCGCTTGCTCAAATAACCACTGAAAAACTTCGGGCATTGTAATGGTATTAGGCCCAAAATCAAAAGAATATTCTCCTAGCTGCACAGGCATCATTTTTCCGCCTACATGCTCGTTTTTTTCCACAATTGTGACATCGAACCCCTTTGTTTGAAGAAGAACTCCTGCAGCTAATCCGCCTAATCCTGCCCCAACTATTAGTACTTTTTTCATTGATAATGCCTTCCTTTCCATTCATATCCCTGCTTTTTTCGTTCACGCTTCATGGAATGATTCATCAGCAGCATCAGCACAATTGCCGACGCGGGCATCGTACAAAATAAAAGCCCTTTTTGCTGAGCCGACCGGTCAATTAAAAACCGCTGAAAAAGCATAATGCAAAAAGGAAGAATCCAAAGCATGTTGCCTGTGAATATTCCTGCTATAAAAAAAGGAAGCGGCAGCACATAGTAACAGGCAAAAAAAACGCTTAGTACCCAAACTGCTTTAGCGGAGCGGCCCAGACCTACAAAGATGTTTTTAGCAAAACCGTTCCATACTTCTTCTGTTGTTTCATACATATAACAGCTAACATGAGAGGTAATATTAGCTAAAATGACGCGGTGTTTCTTTTGCTTAAAAAGCTGGGCTAGGTGGACATCTTCTACTAGTGAAGATTTGACGGCTTCATGTCCTCCTACGGCCTCGTAAGCTTCTTTTTTTATAAACATAAAAGCACCGTGAGCCGCGGAAGCTTTGCTCATCTTGTTACGATTAGCTACGACAACCGGTAAATAACTAAAAACAACCACATGCTGAAGCGGAACAACCAATGCTTCTAACCACGTTTTTACGGGAAAACGAGGGAAACCTGTTAAAAGAGCGGCTTTTGCCGCTTGTGCTGTGGCTAAAGTATGTTCTAGTGTACGTTCTTTTAGTTCTACATCTGCGTCTATAAACAATAAATATTCTCCATTTGCAGCTTGCGACAGCTGGTAACAGGCATGAACTTTTCCGACCCAACCCTCTCTCAGCTCTTTTCCTTCTATGATGGTAAACCTCGGATCCCCGTGAATTTCTTTCAACAGCTGTGTTCGTGTTTGATCAGTGGACTGATCGTCTAGTATGACACATTCTAGATTGCTGTACGTTAATCCTTTAATAGAGGAAATGATTCGCTTTACATTTCGTTCTTCATTTCGCATTGGAATCAAAATAGAAATGAGAGGCTGAGGTGTTTTGGAATCCGGCTCGTATCTTTTTAATTTAGGCATTGCTTGAATATTTACAATGGTTAAAAGCAGCATAAAAATAAATAAGAGCATATAGTAAATCATTCTTTCACCTTCGCTTTCCACCACGTTAACCATTCACTAAGCGTCTTTTTTCCTTTTAATAAAACCGTAAACTCCTCATCGTTTTCTTGAATTATTTTCTGTTTTTGATGATCAAGCTGAGCAGTGACTGCACCGCCTAGCGTGTTGGTTATCTCTTCTCTTGCCTTGGCCGAGTCGTAAAAAACAGCTTGCCCTATCCAGATAAAAAGCTCCGGTCGCTGATCATGGCGAAACGTATAATAATACGTAATGGGAATAACTTCAACGTCAGAATGCTTCTTTAGAAGAAAAGCAGGTCCTTCAGAAAAAGTTAACGGTCTTTTTTCAAGATGCTCTTCTTTTCCTTGGGGAAAAATAAGCACCGCTTTTTTCTCTTCTAACAGCTTACTGGCAAACCTTAACGATTCCACCGTATGCTTCGGAGACGCTGCATTTACTGAAAAAGCTCCGATTCGTTGAAAAAAAGGAAAATCCTTCATTCCTTGTTCGGACATCATAGCGTATAGATCTGTTTTTAATACCGCGTTATTTAAATAAAATGTCACTAAACCGTCCCACCAGCTGGAATGATTAGCAATTAATAAAATTTTTTTATCTTTTGGGAGCCCTCCTATATGTAAATGAATACGATAAAATTGCTTTTTAAGCTGATATGTGACAAACAGTTGAAAAAATCGCTCAAATATTGAGTTTTTCTTCGGGTAAATCATAAGCGAGTCTCCTTTTTATACACAATATAAAGAATAAGAAAAGGAATCATCGTCAGCCATACGACAAGCCATAGGCCATTTGCCAACGCTACAATCACAAACATCATGACAACTGCACTATACAAAAATACCATTCTTTTTTCCCACACCGGATTTTCCTCTTTAGGAGACTTAGCTAAAAAGAAGTATACGACCAGCTGAATGAAGAAAGACAATAAAAACCAGCCGGAGAAATTTGATAAAGGAATATTATAATAAAAGCTGTCCCCTTCCCACACCCAATATTGTTTAACAACATAGGCAACAGGATCAATAGCCAAATCCATAATAACAGCAAAAAGCGAACTAATGACTGCATAGGCAATTCCATGGACAATAAACGGCAGCTCCATACGTTTCATAATTCCTAGAGCTAGTATTCTGCTTGTAACCACAACCATAAACCAAGCCGAACCAATGGTCAGAGGAACACCTAAAATTTTGGCGCCAAAATCTTTTTCGTAATCGTAGGATCCAAATAAAAATCCATACTTAACACCTAGACTTTCGATATAAATAGATGCGCCTGTCACAAATATCGCAACGAGCAGTGCCCGCCTTACTCCATAAGCTTTAGCTAGATAAATAAGAGCAAGAAGACTGCTCAAGTGTAAAAAGACCGCGTTTGCCCATTCTAACCATGAAGGCAGCAAATCGAAGGAAAGCAAGACGACTCCGCATACGTACCAGATAAGAAAAAAACGATAAATACCATTTGTGATCATCCTCTATCCACCTTCTCTCCAGCTTCTTTTTGTCAAAGTGCTATTATATAAGCTCGTACCCATTCTCTCCATTTTCAATGTGCTCTTTTTTATGAGTAGTCCGCGCTCTCTTAAAATTATGTAAAAACAGCCACTGTTAGTACGTTCCCTAAATAAGAGACTTTATTACTTATTTATAAACAAAAATAAAATAAACGTCCATTAAAATCTACGGATGTATAGATTGTAATGACGTTTATTTTTTCTTATGTATATACACTTCTAATAGCTTTTTGACAATGAGTCCGACAACAAGTCCAGGTATAACAGACAGCATAGGAAGCCAAATTGGTCCTATAAAAACACCGTTGATGGTTGTTACTGAGGAATACATAATGCCTACTGTAACAAAATAAGCACAGGAGACAAAAGGAATAAATGTAAATCTCGATGCGCCGTTTTCTGCTTCTTTAACAGCATCCCAAATTGCAAAAAAATATAAACATGGATAAAACATTAACCACTGTATGTTCATTACTTCTAGGGACTGCCTTGTTTCTCCTAAAAAGCTTAAGCGAATGCCTTCATTAAAATTTGCGCCCATATTAATGAGAAATTCAAGTACAATAAACAAAATTCCTTTTATATGTTTTTTGTTTAGTAATTGTCCAAAGCCCGGCAACGCAATGCTCCATAAAAGAGCTTCTAGTCTAGTCACGTTCTGTCCTAACATTTTGACGTATAAAAGAACTCCACAGCATAATATCAGTAGAAATTTTGTCCATAGTTATCAACCTCACAATAATTTACTCATAGTTTTTGTAAATGTAAAATTTTTATACTACATCTCCTTTAATATTTGTAACTTATTGTAAATTGATAAATAGTTTAGCTATTCGACCAGATATTTTCGTTTAGAATTTTCTGTTTATTAAAACAAAATCGTACGATATACTAGTGTTATACGTACGAAAGGATGAGAAAGCTGACATGGAAACAAGTTTTTTTTCAATTTTAATACTAGGGTTTCTTTTAGGAATCAAGCATGCTCTAGAACCAGATCATATTATCGCTGTATCAACCATTGCTTCAAAAAGTAAAAAACTGTGGCGCTCTTCGCTTGCAGGAGTGTACTGGGGGATTGGCCATACGCTTACGCTGTTTATTTTTGGCATGATTTTAATGGTGTTAAAAAGCAGTATTTCTGAACGTATGAGCATGTCACTTGAATTTTTAGTGGGCATTATGCTCGTTTACCTCGGTTTCACATCGTTTCTGTCTTACAAAAAACAAGTACATACGCATCACGAAAAAACGTCTTACTTAAAGTCATTGGGCATTGGCTTTGTTCATGGACTGGCCGGAAGCGCAGCGATGGTTGTATTAACGATGAGCACCGTTACTCACGTATGGCAAGGTGCTCTGTACATTATCATTTTTGGAATCGGCACTTGTCTTGGCATGCTGTTATTTACCACGGTCATTGGAATTCCATTCGTTACAACTAAAAAACAAGTGACGTTAAACCGCTGCTTACTGCAGGTAACAGGCGCTGTCAGCATTATATTTGGCCTTTATTATATGTATAATTTAGGTGTAAGCGACGGATTGTTTAGCCTGTGGTTCTAAAAGCGAATGAGACATAACGAAAACAATTCAATCTAAAGATGAATAAGTAGGATAAATGTCCTGGACTGCCTGTTCCACAGCTGTTGATTTTTGTGCAAGACGCCGCTTTGCCCTTTAATCAACGGGTAGAAGGAGCTACATACAGGAAACCTACGTTCACCCTACCAATAAAAAATCCGAACGAATTTGATTCTCCATTAAGAATCCAGCTCGTTCGGATCTTCTTTCAACTAACATATTTTTGTCCCAGCCTCTTTAATACTTACGCAAAAGTGATACTTCAGCTTTTAGTAAATGCTGTCGGAACAATCCGTATACTTTAGCGATTATGTCTTCAACTTCTTGTGTACTAGCAGCTAATATTCGAATAGCACATCCAGGGATCGGAAGTGCAGAAGCTCCTACTTTACAGCCTGCCTCTTCGCACAGCTGATGTACTTTCGCTGTAAATGCGTCGTCGGCGTTTGGATGAACAATGATAATCGATCCAAAATGAGTATACCCTTCCATTTTCATCATGCCGCGCAAATGGCTTTCTGGCTTCAAGTATAAGTGATCGTATACCTTCAGCTGCTCGTTTACATACAGTTTAAGCTTGGAACGCATAGAGGTATATTGAAACAGCTGCCCATCCGGTGACCACCCCGGGGTGATGCTGTCACACATAAACAAAGCAGCGTTTTGTGCCATACGAACCGTTATTTCTTGGACAAATGCAGCATTTTCATACAAAATAAGCGGGTCTGGTATATATTCCATGATTGCTTGTTCTTCAAGGGTTATACACGTTTCTTGTAAAACAGCTTTGTTCGGTGTTTTGTACACCTTTGTCGCAGATTGAGTAGTAGCCGTCAGCTGGGCATTTTTCTCTACCGTTATCATCGTTTTATACTTGTCTCCGCTTACGTATCCTCCGCCTACGTGAAGCATATAAACAAAAGGGGATTCAGGAGTCATGTAAATAGGTCTGGCAACTTTGAAAGCACCGTAATGGTACGTATCTTTAATAACGGTTCGCTCACTGTTTCTTTCTGCTCGAAGCTCTAAATAACCCGTGTAGCTCATGATTCAAGGCCGATTAAAAAGGCCTCTTTTTTAATCCATTCTATCACTTGGTCGAGCCCTTTATCTTCTTTTAAATTGGTGAAAACAAAAGGCTTGTGCCCTCTTGCTTGGATTGTATCTTTTTCCATTACTTCTAAACTGGCTCCTACATACGGGGCTAAATCTGTTTTGTTGATAATGAATAAATCAGATTTAATCATTCCTTGACCGCCTTTACGCGGGATTTTTTCCCCTTGTGCTACGTCGATGATATAAATCGAAAAATCAACGAGCTCTGGGCTAAACGTTGCGGCTAAATTATCTCCTCCGCTTTCTACAAAAATAAGTTCAACATCGGGGTGGCGTTCCACTAACTCATCGATCGCAGCAAAGTTCATAGATGCATCTTCTCGAATGGCCGTATGAGGACATCCTCCTGTTTCTACTCCTACGATACGATTTTCTGGCAAAATACTGTTTTTTACTAGAAATTGCGCATCTTCTTTTGTGTAAATATCGTTTGTAACGACTGCCATGCTTAGCTGTCCTTCTAGTGCACGCGTTAATCGTTCTACTAACATTGTTTTCCCTGCACCAACAGGTCCACCAATTCCAATTTTAATTGCATTCATTTTTACGCCTTCATTGTTAGAAGGCTTTCCCTCCTTTTTTATGACATGAACAATCGAACATGTAACTGTTCATGCTGCATTTGAGCAATTTCTAACCCTGGTGTCACCGCACCAAATTCCTCTTGATCTGCTTGTAAAATATGCTGAAGTGCTTGCTGCAGCAACGGCTGAAAAAGAACGAGCGTTTTTTGCCCATCGGTTTGCCCGATCGGTATGCCGCGAACAGCATTTTGAATTAACGAAGAAATACTAGCGTACAAGTGACTTAAAATTGCCTCTTCTTTTGTAATGTTTAACTGCAGGCTGGCTAATGCAAATACAACAGCAGGATGTCCATACGCCTTCTTTGCTTTTACTTCACTCATATACTTTTCTAAATAAGAGCCTTGAAATAACTCTAAGCAAAGTTTTAACATGCGCTGGCCCACGCGTCTCGTCCCTTCTCTTGTTTCTTTTGACAAAGCAAGAGCGTATAATTCATGATCCACTCTTATAATTTCGTTAAACTGGTCATGATTTGCATACTCATAAGCCAGTCTGCATGCTAAGCCGTCCGTATACGTCAGCTGAACATCAAGGTATGTACGAAGCGCTTCTTGAAAGGTTTCTGTGTTGTAAATTTGATCTCGCTGAATATACGTTTCAAAGCCAAACGAATGTGAAAATGCACCGGATGGAAAATTTGAATCACATAGTTGAATCAGCGAAAGCAATGAATTAGTCATGACTGTGTCCGATATGCTTAAAAGCTTGTTTTACTTTTCTTTTTTCGCGCTTATAGGGAATATCAAGCTGCTGAAGCAATTCTTCGACTAAATAATCGTACTGTACGAGCATGTCTCCACCTTCAAACTGTGCTGGCAAATGTCGGTTGCCAAGCTGGTGAGCAATTTCTCCCATTTGCTGAATATCAATCGGCTGAATGGTTAAAATATCGTCTGCCACCACCTGAACAACAATCATATTGCTTTCATCCATAAACAGCACGTCGCCATCAGTGAGCTCGCGATTTTCTTTTAGACGAATTCCTAGTTCCTTACCGTGATCTGTTACAACGCGCTGAACGCGTTTTACTAAGTGATCACTTTCGATATATACCGTTTCTATATGCGGAGCCCGTTTTTCTAATGTTGCCATATTTCCGATAATTTTTTCGATTACCATTTCTTTCACCTCAAAATAAAAAGTATCGCTGTGCCATAGGCACAACTTCTGCTGCTTCACATGTAATCATTTGTCCATCTACTTTTACTTCGTACGTTTGGGGATCAACTTCAATTTTAGGCATTTCCCCGTTTAACTTCATATCTGTTTTTTTTAATTGACGAATATTTTTGACCGGTTTAAGCAGCTTTTGCAACCCCAGTTTCTCGCCCACTTTGTTCTCGTACGCTGCTTTTGACACAAACGTAAGAGACGTTTTAGCTCTTGCTTTTCCATAAGAAGCAAACATCGGACGGTATAAAACCGGCTGTGGAGTTGGAATTGACGCGTTAGGATCTCCCATTAAGCTGTGTGCAATCAAACCGCCTTTTACAATCAAGTCAGGCTTTATTCCAAAAAAAGCTGGCTCCCATAGGACTAAGTCAGCCATTTTCCCTGTTTCTACTGATCCTACGTATTCCGAAATTCCATGAGCAATAGCTGGATTAATCGTATATTTAGCTACATAGCGTTTGACACGTGCGTTATCGCCAGCTTCGCTGTCACCATCAAGTTTCCCTCGCTGCTTTTTCATTTTGTCAGCTGTTTGCCACGTTCTTGTAATCACTTCTCCTACACGTCCCATTGCTTGGGAATCTGAAGAAATCATGCTGAATACACCTAAATCGTGTAAAATATCTTCAGCTGCAATGGTTTCTTTGCGAATGCGAGAATCAGCAAAAGCGATGTCTTCTGGTACAGAGGGATCAAGATGATGACATACCATGAGCATATCTAAATGTTCTTCAAGCGTGTTGACAGTATAGGGTCTTGTTGGATTAGTTGATGATGGAAGCACGTTTGGAAAGCTTGCCATTTCCATAATATCAGGTGCATGTCCGCCTCCAGCTCCTTCAGTATGATAGGTATGAATGACTCGATCGCCAATCGCTGCAATCGTATCTTCGACAAAGCCGCCTTCATTTAAAGTATCTGTATGAATCGCAATTTGGACATCGTACTCGTCTGCTACCTGTAAGCTTGTGTCAATGGCAGATGCCGTGGTTCCCCAGTCTTCATGAAGCTTTAGTCCAATCGCTCCAGCTTCAATTTGCTCAATTAAAGGCTCTTTGGCACTTGCATTCCCTTTTCCTAAAAAGCCAATATTCATTGGGAATGCTTCAGCAGCTTCAAGCATTCGTTCAATATGCCAAGCTCCGGGTGTACAAGTTGTAGCTTTTGTTCCTGTAGCCGGTCCCGTTCCTCCTCCAATCATTGTTGTAACTCCCGAGGCAAGAGCAGTTTCAATTTGCTGCGGACAAATGAAATGAATATGTGCATCAATACCGCCGGCGGTTACAATTTTCCCTTCAGCTGCAATCACTTCTGTACTGGCACCAATGATGATGTCTACTTCATTCATCAGCAGGGGATTGCCCGCTTTTCCGATAGTTTGAATGAGTCCATCTTTTATTCCAATATCTGCTTTATATATGCCTGTATAATCAACAATAATTGCATTTGTCAACACTAAGTCCGCTGCTTCGCTTCGTGTTGCAAGAGGATGCTGCCCCATTCCGTCACGAATGACTTTTCCTCCGCCGAACTTTACTTCATCTCCGTACGTGGTGAAATCTTTTTCAATTTCAATAAATAGCTCTGTGTCTGCTAAACGAACAGCATCTCCAACGGTTGGTCCAAACATATCTGCATACTGACGTCGCGACATTTGAAAACTCATCTTATACATCTTCCTTTCTATCAGAAAGCGATCTGTTTGTTTTATTGTTAAGACCGTAGATTTCTCTTGTTCCGGAGAAAGCAACGAGATCCACTTCTTTTGCATCACCTGGTTCAAAACGAACGGCTGTACCGGCCGGAATATTTAAATGATAGCCAAGCGAAGCTTCGCGGGGGAACTCAAGCGCAGCATTCACTTCAAAAAAATGAAAGTGTGACCCTACTTGAACAGGTCGATCGCCTCTGTTGATTACAGTCACGCTAATTGATTTCTTTCCGTTATTGCATGTGATTGGGTCTTTTTTTAAGAAATATTCCCCTGGAATCATATCTTTCCCTCCTCTTAACGAATTGGATCGTGCACAGTGACGAGCTTGGTTCCGTCTGGAAAGGTAGCTTCCACTTGAATATCATGAATCATTTCCGGAATACCTTCCATTACATCTTCTCGTTTTAAAATCTTGGTCCCTTCTCGCATTAGCTGTGCTACCGTCTTGCCATCACGAGCTCCTTCCATAATTTCATATGTAATAATAGCTACTGCTTCGGGATAATTAAGTTTTAATCCTCTTGTTTGACGGCGTCTTGCTAAGTCTGCAGCTACGACAATCATTAATTTTTCTTGTTCTCTCGACGTAAGTTTCAATGAAAGCTTCCTTTCTGCTAATCTATTTTCTAATTAACATCAAATGTGATATTTTCTAACACAAAATACATAACTAATTATAGTAAATTTTCTGACAAAAAACAAAGGATTTATCTCTTCCGCTAAAAAAAGATGAGCATGTTTGCTCACCTTTTACTCTTCTGAAATCGCTTGTGTTTTCCATTTCTGCAGGTGTTTCCAGCCCAAACCTTCAGCTAGCTGACGTTTTGCATAGTCTACTCCTTTTTCAATAGAAGCTTCATAGCCAAATAGATAATAGCGCAAGCCAGCGTTTAATACTACTTGATTATAGACGTAAGTCAGTTCGGAAGAAGATTCACCCTCCAGAATGCGCGTCACATATTCCACTTGTTTTTCAACACTTATTTTCTTTTCAAAGTGCTCTTCTTCCACAAACAGTCCGTATTCTTTTGGATTGACAATAAACGACTCCATCTCTCCTTCTGAGATCGTAAAAACAAAGCTGCTTCTATGTACAGGTACATCTTCTGATCCTTCTATCCCTTGTACCACGTATACGTGTTTGAAAGGCAGAGAAGCAAAAATAGGCACAATCTTATTAATGGCTGTACGGTGAAAAGCGCCCATCATTAAAGAAGAAGCATTCGATAAGTTTAGTAGTTTTTCAACCGTATTAATAAGTGTCCTTACACCAATTTCATGACGAACTTGTTTGATGCGGCTAAGAGGATAAGAGATTGTTTCGGCATTTACAAAGCCAATTTTTAACGTTTCAAACGCATGACCGATGTCTTCAATCGTTTGAGCTTGAGGGATCTGTAATGAATGAAGTACGTCTTCAATCGTTGTTCCAAACTTTGGAGGAAGTGCTTCTGTACAGTGTAAAAAAGCTGGCACACCTCTTTCAGCTAATAAAATTGATGCAGGAATGGTCGCAAAAAATGAATTCCTCCCTGCATAAGGGCTTGCAAAATCAATTGATTTATCTTTTAACGGCTGAGACAGCGATATTTCTTTTGTTTTTTCACGAAAAGCATGGACGAATCCCAATAGTTCATCTGCATTTTCAGTTTTAATACGTTCCGCGATAAAAAAAGCAGCGATCTGAGCATCCGTAGCTTGTCCAGAAGCGATTAAGCGAGCTGCTTCTTTTGCTTGTTCATACGTTAAGTCAGTTGATCCCCTTTTTCCGCGCGCTATTTCTTTGATAAATTGCTGCATATCGTACACTTCCTTTTTAACTGAATATTTGTACATTGTATCACATATTTTCTTTGTTCCTTAGATTATCTTCTATCTAGTACGCAAACTGCTAAAAAATATGAAATTAAAGGAAAAGTACTAGTTCTTTTATAACCTAATATAGTATAATCTATCTGCTATACTATTATTTGGATATTTGGGGGACTTTACAAATGAAAAAAGAGAAACTACTTGTACCATTTATAGCAGCATCTGTTTTAGTAGGAGCATCGGTGACAACGCCTGTTTTTAGTCACTCTGCTTATGCTGCTTCTTCTGTCAGCGTTTATCAAAAAGACGTTAATTCGCTAGCAGATTATTACGCACCATTTTATAAAACCGTAGAAAAAAAGCTAAAAGAAATTGAAGGAATAAAAGATGACGAAAAAGCGTTAGATGCATATGATCAGCTTGCGAATCAAATTGACCAGTTTCTAACAAAGACTGATAAAAATTATGCGATGAATCACCTTAATTCAGAAGCTGATCAGCTTCAAGGGTATTTATACGACAGCTTAATTGCTCTTTACAATTACATTGTAGATCTTGAAGACTATGCGTATGGAGATGTAAGTGACGCGGAATTTAATAAGATCTCTGCAAATTTTGAAAAAGAAATCAACGCATACAATACGCAATTTCAGCAAAAAGCGAAGAGCTATAAAACGAAGCGAAAAGTAGCGTTTAACGCAAATATGAGTTATTTGCTTGATGAAGATATTCAACCTTCACCAACAGCTCCATCTACACCGGCTGATAGCAATGGCACCTACACGGTGAAAAAAGGAGACACGCTGACAGCAGTCGCTAAAAAGTACGGCATGACGGTAGCTGAATTAAAAAAATTAAACAATTTAAAAACAGACGCGCTAAAAGTCGGACAAGTGCTGAAAGTGAAAAGTGCAAGCGCACCTTCGCCGGCTCCAGCACCTCAAACTTCTGTTAGTGCAAAACAGCAGCAAATTGTATCGTATGCTAAAACGCTAATTGGAAAGCCATATAAATATGGAGGTACGACACCAAAAGGTTTTGATGTATCAGGGTACACACAGTATGTATATAAAAACGCGGGTTCAAATATTTCTATCCCCCGTACAGTAGCAGATCAGTATAAAAGCGGTACGGACGTAAAGCAAAACAGCCTGCGGGCTGGAGATTTAGTTTTCTTTAAAAACGGCAAATCCGTTTCAGTCGTAGGAATTTACCTAGACAAACAAGAATTCATTTATGTCAGCAGCAAAGGCGTTAAAACGCAATCAATTTCAACAGCGTACTGGAAAAACAGCTATGCGGGCGCAAAGCGTATTATAAAGTAAAAAGAGGTGCCATAAGGCACCTCTTTTGCTTTACTAGCTATGTATTTCTATACTAGACTAGCAATTTTATAAAGAACTTCTTAGTTCATAACCGTAATTTTAACAGATTTTCTTCCGAACTGTTGAGCATCACCTTCAGCAGGAACGAATACATCAATTCGATTGCCTTTAATTGCTCCACCTGTATCGGCAGCTACAGCTTCACCATAGCCTTCTACATAAACTTTCGAACCTAATGGAATAACACTAGGGTCAACAGCGATTACTTTTTGATTTGGATTTGCTTTTAAATCCACTCCTGTAGCGGTTGTACCGCTACATCCAGCACAATTAGCCGTATAGGCAGTTGCTTCAACTGTCATTGATTTGCCGCTGGCTTGTTGTGACGATTCAGCAGGTTGTTGTTCTTTTTGAGCCTGTTCAGCTTGAGCCTGCTGCTGCTCTTTTTGAGCTTGTTCAGCTTGAGCCTGCTGCTGCTCTTTTTGAGCTTGTTCAGCTTGAGCCTGCTGCTGCTCTTTTTGAGCTTGTTCAGCTTGAGCTTGCTGCTGCTCTTTTTGAGCTTGTTCAACTTGAGCTTGCTGCTGTTCTTCTTGAGTTTGTTCAACTTGAGCTTGCTGCTGTTCTTCTTGAGTTTGTTCAGCCGGCGCTTGAGCTTGCTGAGCTTCTGGAGCAGCTTGGGCTACTGAAGGGCTTGATTGCTGAGCTTGGCCGTTTGGAGACTGAATTTTTAATTGTTCGCCAGGATAAATTAAATCTGACTTCAGTCCGTTCCATTCTTTAATTTGATCTACCGTCACGCCGTATTGCTGACTGATAGACCATAATGTGTTTCCTTGCTGAACTTTGTGCGTCATTTCTTTTATAGTAGCTACGTTTAATTCTTGATTTGGATAAATAATATTAGATGTTAAGTTGTTTGCATCTTTTAGCTCGTCTACGCTCACGCTGTGCTTTTGAGCGACTTTCCATAACGTATCACCTTTTTCTACGTGATACGTTCCGCTTGTAGAAGCAGAAGCTGCACCTACAAATCCTGCTGAAAGGATTGCTGTTGTTCCTAGAGTAAATATAAATTTTTTCATTACGAATACCTCCTTATTTACTCAATGATTGAATGATATCATCCTCACATTTCACAGCCGTTACAGAGCCATGCTACTTTTATTACAAAACTTAACAAAACAGAACATTCAATCGTAATATTTCTGATAATTTGGCTATATGATGAAACGTTTCTACTTTTTACTGCTTTTTATTGTTGTTTTTACTAAAATAGTTAAATTTCTCTACCATTGCTGACTATGCCTCTTCTTTTTTATTGATCATTTAACGGGTATATTCAGTTTTTTTATAACAAAAAAAGCGAACCGCTAATCAAAAATTTTGATTAGCGGTTCGCTTTTCAATTCGGCTAAAATACTTTTGTCCCAGCTTTTTTTATTTCTTGTTAAATCCTTGCTTTTCAACAAATTCTTTCATATACATACGCTTAGGATTGGAAAGCATGTCGGCCATTTGACCAGTCCATGTGTCTTGGCGTTTGCCATTTGTTCTTTCGTTGTAATAAGCAGAAATTTCTTCGTTGTACGCTGTTAATTCTTTTTTCGTCTGCTCATCGTTCGGCTCATATGTTTCTTCATGATACACATGTTTAAATGGTAAGCGCGGCTTTTTATCCGTAATACCCGCTGGGTGTCCAACGGTTAGACCAAATAACGGAATTACATGATAAGGCAGTTTTAACAATTTGCTTACTTCTTCTAATTCGTTACGCAAACCGCCGATGTAACAAGCTCCAAGTCCCATTGATTCAGCAGCAAGCGTTGCATTTTGCGCAGCAAGGGCAACGTCAATAATAGCTACCATAAACTGCTCTGTGCTTTCGAGGGCTGTCGATAAATCTTTTTTCTCCATTTCCGCAATGACATCATGACGATGAAAGTCAGCGCAAAATACAAAGAAGTGTCCATTTGTTTCTACGTAAGGCTGATTTCCTGCTAATTGAGCAAGCTTTCGCTTCGTTTCTTTATCTTTTACTCCAATAATGGAATACGCTTGAATATAGCTTGATGTGGAAGCTGCCTGTGCGCTTTCTACAATCGTCTGAATTTGCTCTTCTGACAATGGTTTGTCTTCATATTTGCGAATAGAACGATGATTTAAAATCGTTTCAATAACTGAGTTCATATTATAATCTCCTTTTACTTCATCTAACCTTCTACAGTTGTTATCTCTACAGTTAGTTTATCGAATGTAAAAAGAAATAACCAATGTTCTGCTTAAAATTGATTTTGACTTGTCTCATATCGATACAGCTTAAAGTGATCTGCAAGCACGTGATCTACTTTTACTTCTAAGCTGTCTACATATTCGTCCATCCGTTTTATCAACCGGTTTCGTTTCACATCATTTTCTAAAATGTTCTTAAGCTGCTGTTCAAAGGCTTCAGCCTCATTAAGCGGTATCAGCAGCTCTTTTTCTTTTAGATATTCAATGTTAATTTGTTCTTGACCGGGAAGAGAGGAGTGAATAAAAATAGGTAGTCTTTTGTGAAGGGCTTCGCTAATTGTCACTCCTCCCGCTTTTGTGACAATGGCATCTGCTCCCTCATATAAATCATTCATTTTCTCTCTCGATTTTACATACGAGACCGCTTTAATTCTCGGGTGGTTTAATTTTATTAGTTCTTGATACAACTTTTTGTTTTTTCCGCACAGCACATAATACATATACGTACAGTTTTGCGGAAGCTGCTGAAGCATTTTGCGTACATTTCCAAGGCCGGAATTCCCTCCGGCAATCAGTATATGTTTCTGTGGCATAAGATGGTCAATCCTTCTTTTTAAAAACGCTTTATGAACAGGAATTCCCGTTACATAAATAGAAGACTCTTTTACACCGTGAACGTTTTGTAAAAACGCTTTTGTATCCTGATCAGGCACGCAGTGAAGCTCAATTCCATTTTTACCCCATACGTCGCTTACTAAGAAGTCTGTGTATACGTTTATAATAGGAAGATCAATGATTCCTTTTTCTTTTAACCCGCTTAATACACAGGAAGGAAAGCTGTGTGTACAAACAATGACATCCGGCTGCTCTGCATCAATTAATTTCTTCATATGGTATTCGATAATCGGCCACTTTTTCACAACAAAATCGTCCATCGTATGGTCGTTTTTTTTGTATACATGACCGTAATAAAATTTTTCAAACTGCTTTGGGAAAACAGAAATCCATTTCATGTATATCGATGAAATCATTTGTTCAAGCGGTTTGCTCCAATAGCTTAAACAATCAATTTTTTGACAAATAACGTGCGAAAAACGCTCCATAATGGCATCCATAACGGCGTCTGCTACTTGGTGATGACCAGATGGCATCTGAAAAAGCGGTAAGAATAAAACCTTCCTCATTGACCATCCCTCCTCTCAAGACGTTTTCGGTTTCTTGTTCTTTTTATAAGTAAATAAATGACAAAAAAAGCTACAGCGCCCATGATGATATACGAAATATGAATTCGATCTCCTACGTAGTAACCTAGAATCAGAAAAGAAAGGACCCATACTAGACTTCCTACTAACGATAACAATAAATAAAGGAAAAACGGATAGCGACTTATTCCCGCCATATATGGGCTAATTTGACGCAAGCCTGGAATATATAAACCAAATAAAATGGTCCATATCCCATATTTATGGTAGCTGCCGCTTGCCGCTTCAATTTTCTCTTTGGTTAACCCTACGTATCTTCCGTATTTATCAAAAAATGGGGTTCCCGCATACCTTCCTAGCCCGTAAGCAGTAAGCATTCCAGTGATAACACCTAAAAAAGCAAAAAGAGATGATTCGTATAAGTTCAGCTGATGTTTGGCAATAAACATGCCTAATAATATTAAAAACGATTCTTCAGGCGCTGGAATTCCAACAATCCCACAAAAAAGTACAAGTAAAATAACAATATAACCATAGGAATGTATATACTGAGAAATAATTGTTAAGTCCACTGCTCGCTCCTCTATTTACGATTGATTCATCAATTGCTGCATGGTTATACTTTCATACCCTTGCTGTTTTAAGTAAGGTAAAAATTCTTCTAACGCCGCAATCGTCATTTCAGGTGCTTTTTCATCTGCTCCCGGGGTATCTCCATTATCGTGTAAAACAAAAATGGCTCCATCTTCTACTTTACGCATTAGTTTTTGAACTAATGCCGTTTTCGTTGTTTTTAGTGTCCAATCCTGAAAGATTCCTGTCCAGATCACAAGGTGATATGGCTTGGCCATTGATAAACTGCTCATATTTAAATGTCCCCACGGCGGACGATAAAAAAGCGGCTTTTGATTGGTTACTTTCTCTATAACCTGTGCACATTGATGAATTTGTCTTTTTAATTGCCAAGGTGTTTGCGTCCATGCACTCACATGACGATGATGATGTATAGCTATTTCATGTCCTTCATCAATCATTCTGTTTAAAATAGACGGGTGTTTCTCCCCTAGTTCTCCCACAATAAAAAAAGTAGCTTTCATTTCATGCAGTTTGAACAAGTCCAAAATTTTTGGTGTATAAACAGGATGAGGTCCGTCATCAAATGTTATAGCTATTTTATGCTTTTTTGCCCCTTTTATTATGACTGATGAATGATAGCGACGGTAAAGGGTTTGCGAAATAATGGTATATACACATATAACCATTAGAACGAAAAGTAAAACAATAAAAAAACGAGTCATATGCTTTTAACCATCCTTTTGAATTTAAATCCTGCATTTATTATAACGGTTTACTCAGACTTTGGTTTCATTTTTTTGTGATAGAAGCCAAGAATTTTAAAATAATTTGATACTTCACCTAAAAATAGCTATTCTGCAAGGATATACCGGAAATAAAATGATATCATAAAATTTCCCTTCATTCAGTAAAAAAAGTACTTTTTACCATTTATATCTATCTTTTGTACGATAACTTTCATTATTTTTTAAAAATAAAAAACTTCCCGCACGAATGCGGAAAGTTTTTAAATTAAAATTTTGCTCGATACCATTTTTCAGCTGCTTCAATTTCTGTTCGTGTTAACTGATGGCCAAATGATTCCCAATGCACCTGTACGTCCGCTCCAGCTTTTTCTAAAAGCGCAGAAAGTTCTTCCGTTTCTGATGCTGGGCAAATAGGGTCGTTTTTGCCTGCGCCAATAAAGATAGAAGCGTCGGTCTTAGGAACTTCAATTCCTCTTCTTGGAACCATCGGATGAAGAAGAGCCGCCCCTTTTAAAGAATTCTCATAATGAAATAGCAAACTTCCTGCAATATTGGCACCATTTGAGTAGCCTACAGCTACGATGTTGTGTCGATCGAATGAGTATGTTTCAGCCGCTTCATCTAAAAATTGATGAAGTTCTTTTGTGCGTTCAATTAAATCTTCTATATCAAATATTCCTTCTTGTAAACGTCTAAAGAAACGAGGCATTCCGTTTTCTAGTACATTTCCTCTTACAGATAATACCGAGCAAGAGGAATCAATCATATCGGCAACAGGAAGCAGATCTTGTTCTGTACCTCCTGTACCATGCAACAGCAATAAAGTCGGTTTCGTCTCGTCCGTTCCTTTTTTAAAAATATGTTTCACGTATATCCACTCCTTTTAAATATCTCGAATTAAAGATAATTTTATTATAAGAACTTTCGAAGCATTTGTAAAGGAACTACTGTCAAAGAAATACCTGTATGTTTTGCTGGCAGTATCACATAATACTGAATAACTTCATATGGCCATTGCTCATATGCAGCTAGGTATTTAATTCGTTTGACTTACAGCGGGGAAAGAAATATTCCACTTTTAGCTAAGTGCTCCCGTCAAAAGGTGGATAATGATTAAAACTCGCCCGTCCTCCTTAGTATAAAAAGTGCCCTAGTCTGATAAATTAGTTAATTTTTTCTTTATTTCGTTACTTTCAACAGATATCAGCATTTATACCCGAACGTACTAAATCTTATTTCGTATACGTGTTACAACAACTTTTTTCTATGAGAAACAGAACGTAAAATATCAGCTTGTTTTTTCATAAAGGGGAACAAAGCCCCGAATGGTGCTTTATACGACTTTATTTGACAAACACAAATTTATGGGTAAACTAAGTTCAGATGATTGTATTTCACTTTGTTTCAGTTTAATAAAAAACGAAGCATCTGCGAGTAAGCAAAAAATAACTGCGTAAAGAGCTATTTATGTCAATCATCTTATACCCTAAAAACTTACCTGCACTTGAATAATAGCCTTTATTAAACTTAGCGCGTCAGCTTGTGAACGTTAATACTTTATCACCCATTTCTCTGTTAAAAGATTGAATGGGTCAACAAACTTCAGCATTCTTTACATAACGACCTTGTAAAGACGAAGAATGTAGCTATGTGTGAACATGGAATTATTACTTAGTGGAGTGAACCAACATGAGGAAATTTATTTTAGCCTTTTTAGTCGTTGTTTTAATTGTAATGCTGGGAGTTACCTATGTATTAAAGCAATTTCAGCAAACGGCTGATTTATCTTACTCGAAACTGCAGTCGGTTCAAAGTACGGTAGTCTATGACAAAAATGACCGTAAGATTGACGAATTGTATAAAACCGTTCCCCGTCAAAATGTTTCGAGCAATGAAATTCCCGATTATGTAAAAATGGCGTTTGTTGCAACGGAAGACCGTCGCTTTTACAAGCATTTTGGGATTGATTTACAAGGTATTGGCCGCGCCCTTTTTAAGAACATTGTAACAATGAGTAAAGCTGAAGGCGCAAGTACCATTACACAGCAGCTAGCAAGAAATCTTTACTTATCTAGTGATAAGACCATTAAACGTAAAGTAGATGAAATGTTTCTATCACTTGGCTTAGAAAGACAATTTACAAAAGATCAAATTTTGGAATTATATTTAAATCAAATTTATTTCGGAAGCGGTGTATATGGTATTGGTGCAGCTTCTCAGCTTTATTTTAATAAGCCTGTATCAGATTTAACCGTAGGCGAAGCTGCGCTTTTAGCGGGACTGCCAAAAGCGCCGAGTACGTATTCACCAAGCAATAGTACAGAAAAAGCGACAGCCCGACGAAACGTTGTATTGAAACTGATGCATGACCAAAACGTTATTAGCGATACTCAGTATCAGCAAGCGTTAAACGAACGTGTAGTCAAGCCTAGTATTCCTGTTAAAAAACCGAACTCCAATCAAGCATTTATTGATTATGTAATTAAAGAAGCTGCTCAACAGTATGGCGTATCTGCTGATGACCTTTATAAGGGTGGTTATGCCATTTATACAGATTTAGATCCTAATTTACAGGAATCGATTAATAACTCTGTAGCAAATCATACGTTCCGAGATGATGACATCAACAGCAAAGTAGAGGTTGGGATTTCAGCTGTTAACCCTAAAACAGGTGGGATCTCAGCGATGTATGGAGGACGCAGCTATGAACGAAACGGCTTAAACCGTGCTACAAGCGGCTATCAGCTTGGTTCAGCTATTAAGCCGTTAGCCGTATACGGTCCAGCCTTAGAAACTGGAGATTATACACCAACTTCACTCTTAAGTGACGAACGACAAGACTTTGGCGGTGGATATAGCCCTAAAAATGCAGAAGGTGAATATCAAAAGCATGTGACAATGCGTGAAGCACTTACTCGTTCACTTAACGTTCCAGCTGTTTGGCTTTTAAAACAAATTGGTATTGATACAAGCGCAAAATTCATGGAAAAAGCTGGACTTCCTCTTGAAGATGATGATAAGTCAAAATTAGGGCTTGCTCTTGGAGGAACGACCACAACGTTCTCTCCCCTTCAGTTAGCACAAGGATATACTACTTTTGCTAACAAAGGCGTCATGACTAAGCCGTACGCAATTCGAAAAATTGAGATGCGCGACGGTGAAGTGAAAAAGCCAGACATTCAGACAGAGCAAGTAATGAGTGAAGAAAATGCAGATACAATGACATCCATGCTGCAAGATGTGATTGAAAAAAGCTATGGAACAGGTGTTAACGCTCGTTCTTCACGAGATGCTGCAGGTAAAACCGGTACAACCAACGATGTCAAAGATGCTTGGTTTGTCGGGTATACCGATGATGCAGTCGTTTCTATCCACGCTGGCTTTGATAATGCTAATTCTACGCAAACAACGAAATACTTATCAGGCGGCGGTGGACAAGACCCTGCTACACTGTTTAGCTCAATTATGAATAACTGGTAACCAAAAAACCTCCAACTTCACTGTTGGAGGTTTTTTTAGGATAAATGCGTTTTATGCTTAAGTGAAAAAAAGGAAACATTAATGACTTTGCAAATCGTTACATAGTGCAGAACGGTCAGGACAACCACGCCACAGTTCATCCCGATAATAATTCCCTGCATGCCAATATTTGTTTGTGATCCTAAGAAAAACATCAGGGAAAAAGATACAATATGAGACCAAATCGTATGATAAAAAGCATCTTTTACATAGCCAAGGCCAATTAAATAAGCTTGAAGCGGGACGGCAAAAAAGTGAAAAAGAAAATACGGCCATAAAGCCTTTAGGTAGTACACGGCTTCTGTAGAATGAAAAAACAAGTTAGTAAGCGGCTCAGCAAAGAAATACATCGCCACTATAGACGGAATCCCATATAAAAATGTCATTTGCATACTTTGAGTCAAAAGTCTTTGAAGCTGTTCTTCCTGATTTTTCGCATGAGCTTCAGATACAGCAGGTATTAGTGCTACTAAAAGAGAATGAGCAAAGAAAGCCGGAAAAAAGCCGATCGACATCGCTACCCCTGTTAGCATACCAAAATGCTGCGTTGCCCCGGTTAAAGTCATGCCCGATAAAACGAGCGCGTGTTTGATTAAAAACGGCTGAATAGCATTACATACCGCATTAAATAAACGCAGTCCCGTGGTCGGAAGTGAGACGCCTAACAGCTTTTTCCGAATCTCACTTGGAGAAAGCAGAGGTCTGTGCCCTCTTGATAAAACACTTAACTGGGTAACATACGTGATAAAAAAATAAAGCAAAATAACAGCTTCGGTCCCAATTAGCGTACAAATCGCAATAAACAGCGACATTTTAACATCTGTGAAAGCAAACATTTGAAACACAATAAATAAAATCGTTAGCTGAAAGGCTTTGCGGATAAAATTAGACACAGCGATAGTCGTCATATTATTTTTACCCGTAAAATATCCACGAAGCACCGCTGAAAACGAAACAACCGGAATGAAACATAGGACAACCCATTTTAAGTAAGGATGATAGTGACTGAAAAATGGAAAGGCTGCTAATACTGCTAGTGTAATAAAAAAGATTCCCAAGCTCACAGCAGTAGCAAAAATGGTGGCATGCTTCATCATATGCTGATGTTCTTTGCGATGATGTTCAGCAAGAAATTTAGAAATAGAAATAGGCAGTTCTAAGTTGGCTACGGTGGCAATAAGAAAAATGATAGGAAGAACAGTCATGTACATGCCCATGCCTTCCCTTCCTAATTCTCTAGCAAGTACCATATTTACAAGAAATTCAATTAACTCTCCTGCAAAGGCAGCACCTGCTAGAATAAATGTTCCTTTCAAAAAAGTGTTCATCTCGTTATCTCCTCTATCTCCCGTCCTTTTTCATCACTACCTCTTCTCTCTATGTATATGACAAGCCCAATACGAATTATTTGTCTAATTGTATTTTTTCGGTGTACAAGTTCTTGTATAATGTTCAACCTATGTGAAAAAAAACCGTTATATACCTTTTTCACATAGGAAATTCATTCATTTCTTATACTTTGGCTCTTGAAACTTACATAGAAAAACAGGAGACTGAGTGAACCTGCCGATTGCTAATTGGAATAGAGCATGTTGTTTTAATGTAACAAATCCACATATTAGTTAAGCGTCTTTATTCACTATTTTCTGTGGATGCACTTCTTTTTTTGACACCGAAGCGTTTTTGCCTAGTACAACCGAAAAAACAACAATTATTGCTGTAGCAAGAGTAAAAAGTGTAATCGTTTCACCTAGAAATAGAGCTGCAAACAGAATCATTAAAAATGGCTGTAAATATTGAACTTGGCTAACTCTGGCTATTCCACCCATAGCCATCCCGCTGTACCAAGCAACGTATGCCAAAAATTGACTCACTACTGAGAGATAAATCAAACTAACCCATGCTTGTAAAGGCGCATGGAGCATTTCAGCTGTAATGCTTAGTCCCACTGGAACCATAAAAAATGGTGCATCGATGATAATGGCCCAAGCAATTACTTGCCAGCTGCCTAATTCTCTTGCTAACACCCCTCCTTCTGCATAGCTCAGTCCAAGTATCAGCACCGCTGCTAGTAAAGCTGCATCAGCAAACTGCAGTTGACCGAATCCAAGGTGAAGAGCATACACGATAACGGCTGCCGAACCAATCATACTTGATATCCAGAATTTTAAAGAAGGGCGTTCACCCCCTCTAAACATCGCAAAACCGGCTGTGGCTAATGGTAAAAGAGCGAGTTCAACCGCTCCGTGAGAAACAGGCAAGGATTTCATTGCCCAAGAAGTGAGCAGAGGAAACCCTAAAACTGCGCCTAAAGCGACGATCAGCAGACTTTTAAATTGGCGGAGAGAAGGAAATTTTTCTTTTCGTACAATCAATATCACAGCTACTAAAACAGCAGCTACAGCTGTTCTTCCTAAACCGGCGACTGTCGTTCCGAAATACTCGACTGCAATGCTTGTAGAAGGAAGGGTTAAGCTAAAACAGATAACGCCTACTAATCCCAACAATACACCCATTTTCTCTCTAATTTCTTTTTGCATCTTACCCTACCCCTGTCTTTTTATTTTTCAGAACTGTACCATTTTTCTAAAAAAAGTTCTGATATAATTAAAAGGATAGCGCAGGACAACTACTAAAATAAATCATTCTTTTACCTATCTGTACGGGTACAAATTAAAGGAGTATGACCTATGAGTTTAAAATATCTGAAAATCATGGAAGAAATTAAGCTTGGCCTAGCAAATGGATCGCTTATTGCAGGTGGTAAACTCCCTTCTGTTCGCCGACTCTCCCAACTTTTTTCGTGCAGCAAGAATACCGTTCTCAAAGCGTACAGTGAACTAGAAAAAGAGCATTTAATTTATTCTGTTCCTAAAAGCGGCTACTACGTTGTGGCAGAATTTCAACATAGGACGAATGAAAATGAAGTGATTGATTTCTTGTCTGCTGGTCCAGATAAAAACGTTATGCCTTATCTTGAATTTCAGCATTGTATAAACCAAGCGATTGAACACTACAAAGAAGAGCTTTTTACATACTCTGATCAACAAGGCTCTTACTCATTGCGGGTACAGTTAGTGAAACACTTGCAGAACCTACAGGTGTTCACTCAAGCTGAAAGGTTAGTTGTTGTATCCGGGTCTCAGCAAGCTCTTCACTTACTAGGTTCTATGCCCTTTCCAAATGGAAAAAATAATATCCTAATTGAACAGCCCACTTATTTCGGTTTTATCGAGTCTCTTACGGTGCACCAAGCTACTACTTTTGGGATCCAGCTATCGATGGAAGGGATTGACCTTGATCGTTTGGAGTACATTTTTCGAAATAATGATATAAAATTTTTCTACATTATTCCAAGATTTCACAATCCTCTTGGGCATTGTTATACAAATTTTGAGAAGAAAAAAATCGTGGAGCTAGCCGAAAAATACGATGTATATATAGTGGAAGATGACTTTTTGGGCGACCTTGATCTCGATGCAAAATCAGATCCTTTATTTTCTTTTAATCCTTGTGGACGAGTTATTTACATTAAAAGCTTTTCGAAAGTCTTTCTTCCTGGGTTACGTATTGCTGCTGTCGTGCTTCCTTCGTTAATGAATAGCAACTTTTTACGATATAAATTCAGTTCAGATTTTAATAGTTCAGCGCTTTCCCAAGGTGCTCTTGAAATTTATTTAAAAAACGGCATGTTTACGAGTCATCTTAAAAAGATAAAAGAGGTATACCATACCAAAATGCAAACTCTTGTAGAAGCATGTGATTCACTGCTACCCGCTCATACACACTTTTCTAAACCAACTTCAGGATTCTATTTATCCATTAGTTTGCCTGAGCATGTGACAGCAAAACAGATCGTTCACATGCTGAATGAGCAGCACATATATGTTGATGATGCCTCTAGATTTTTTTTACCAGAATATAAAAGAGACACTCTTCTCCGATTAAGCATCTCACAAGTAAATACGAATACGATCAAACGAGGAATTGAACAGTTGGCTCAGTGCATTACTTTAATTGATGATAGAAAACATCATCCTATTCCAAATAACCTTTTCCCCTTGTAGAATGGGAATTCAATGGACATACTAAACGAAAAGAAGCCAAGGAATTAGAATCCTTGACTTTTTTTATTTAACCGTAACGGTTATAAGAGGCATGTTATGCGTCCCTTTTGCAGAAACATGTGATTGCACGGTATATGTGCCAGGCTCAGAGAAAGATGTTTGTATTTCATATACACCTTCTCCTATTTGTTTAGGCTTTAACATCTTCCCTTTCCCTTCGCTATCTTTTTTTTCTATTTCAAATTCAATCATTTCAACATCATCATTTTTCACTTTTTCGTCTCCATATGTAACTTCGGCTTTGTAGATACCGCTTTCATTTTTCTGTAACGCCCCTGGGCCTTGAAGATTTACGTCCAACGGTTTTGGCTGCTCAGCATTTGTGCTTTGAGCAGGTTCCTGACCACAGGCCGTTAAAAGTAAACAAAGACTGATTATAGATATACTTATTCTTTTTTTCATATATTCATCTCCTTTTTAAACCCTTTGTTTAACTATAACGCGTATTGCAAAGAAAAAAATGAATTTTTCTAAAAAAGAAGGATTTTTAAAGAATTTTTAAGAAAAAAAGTTCATACTGATACTAACTAGTTTTTTCCAAGGAGGAAGAAAATGAATTCAGCTAAATCTCCAGCTAAAAAATCATGGCTACAGACATTAATCAAAAATAAAAATGAGCGAAAAAAAGTGATCTTTATCTTTACTATCTCTTTTTTACTAGTTGTAGCAGGGCTTATTTACATCCCTATTTATAAACATTCCCTTCCACTCGATTCTAAAATATATGAAGGAAATTTTAAAGAGCTTGGTTCAATCGCACGAATTGGTTTTTTTGCAGCTTTAGCCATTTATCCTATTTTTTTATTATTAAAATGGAAACCGTTATCGCATATAAAGAAAGGAAATTTTGAGTTAAAACCGCTTATCCAATTTTTAGCCAAGTATGTTCGTCAGTGGCACGTTCCCATTGCTCTTATATCAACGGCCTTGATTATTTTACATGGTTATATGGCTTTAATAAAAGGATTTCAAGCAAATTTTACGTACTTTTCAGGAATTATTACGATGGCTGTTCTAGCTTGTTTACTCGTGATGGGCGTGAAGCGCTATAAGCGTACAGATAAAAAGTGGCATCTTAAATTTGCTATCTCTTTTTTGGTTTCGTTTATGATTCACGCTACCTTTTCATAACTTGCCATTGTTTAAAGTTTTTTTATATAGGGTACAGTTCACAATGAATACATGATATGTATCACTATACGTTTTACATCATTTAGGAGGTATAAACATGGCAAGAGTGTTAGCTGTATTATCAAGCGGATACGAAGAGAAAGATTATCACACAGGTTGGTGGGCAGAAGAATTATTTGCTCCGCTGCAAAAGCTTGAGGACGCAGGGCACACCGTTGATTTAGCCTCACCTTTTGGAGGTAAGCCGGAAGTAGACGTTCGAAGTATTTCAGAAGACTTTGATCCAGACGGAACGTATAAGAAATTATATGAATCAGGAAGAGCGGATCAGACAATGAAACTTGAAGAAGTAGATGCTGAGAACTATGATGTTATCTTAGTAGTAGGCGGCCACGGCGCTATGTTTGACTTAGCAAAAAATGTGGACTTGCATGCACTTATGAACAAAGTGTACGACAATGGAGGTATTTTAGCAGCTGAGTGTCACGGACCTTCTGTTTTTGCTTTCTTGAAAGGATCCGATGATAAACTGTTAATTAAAGGACTAGACGTAACTGGTTATCCTGATGAAATTGAACCGGAAGAAGTACTTCCCTTTTTACCATACAGTTTAGAACAAGAACTTCGTGAAGTGGCTAATTACATCCCTGAGATGGATAAAAAAGCATATGCTGTTTGGGCAAATGATCAAATTGTCACAAGCCGAGATCCTTTTTCTTCTGAGTTAATGGGTGATGAATTAGTTAAAAAGCTAAATAAATAAACTAAAAAAAGACTGCTTAAAAGCAGTCTTTTTTGTTTGTTCTATAGGGATGTTTGAAACTGCTGCTCTACCAAACGCCGGTAAAAAGAATGAAAGGCTAACAGCTCTTTATGCGTTCCGCTTCCTGTAACCTTCCCTTCTTCTATTACAATAATTTGGTCCGCATTAATGACCGTAGATAGACGATGTGCAATGACGAGTGATGTGCGTTCTTTCATTACCGTTTCCAATGACTCTTGCACAAGCTTTTCTGATTCGGAGTCTAAGCTAGCTGTCGCTTCGTCCAGTAGTAAAAACTGGGGATTGCGTAACAGCGCTCGGGCAATTGCAATACGCTGTCGCTGTCCTCCTGAGAGATTAATACCTCTTTCTCCAATCATTGTTTCATATTGATCTTCAAAGGACTGAATGAAATGATGAGCATTTGCTAACTTCGCTGCTTCTTCTATTTCTTCATCCGTCACATGCCGCTCTAATCCGTAAATGAGATTTTCTCGAATTGTTCCTGCTAAAATCGGAGAATCCTGCTGAACATAGCTAAACAGGTGACGCCACGAACGTAAGTTGACGTTTTGACTGTCTGTTCCATCCAAGAATATGCGCCCCGATGAAGGCTCATAAAAGCGTTCGATAAGCGAAAAAATAGTAGATTTTCCAGCTCCGCTAGGTCCAACAAAAGCGGTAACTTCTCCTTTTTTAGCAGAAAATGAAACTTCCTGCAATACTGGTTTATCTTCATATTGAAAAGCAACTTTATCGAACCTTAAACTCCCTACCTGTTCAAGCACCTCTCCATTTTCATAGTTCTCTTCTTTCTCAGCTAATATATCAAAGATTCTTTCTGAAGCTCCTTTAGTTTGCTGAAAGCTAGTAACAAATCGGCTAAGTGAAGCAACCGGAACCATAATTTGAAAAAGGTAAAGAACAAAAGCTACCAGCTCTCCTGCAGTGATAAATCCCTCACTCACACGGTATGCACCAAACCCGACGATGGCAATCATAACAGCGGTCATCACCGTGCTAATAATCGGGGTAATGATGGCTTCAATTTTAGCTCTCTTTACACCGAAGAGGTAGAGTGACTGAAACGATTGTAAGCCGGAATCAACTTCTTTTTTCTCTGAACCGGATACTTTAATCAAGCGGATTTCACTCAGCATTTGAGCTAAAAAAGCTGTAAGCTTGGACATTTTATCCTGCTGCTCACGTGAAATTTTATGTATTTTTCGCGCTAGGGGCATAACCAGTACAAACATAACGGGAATAACCGCTAATAAAATGAGCGTCATGGGTACATCAAGCGTAAATAAAATAACAATGGCAACGATAATAGATAAAATATTTTTAACAAAGTCAATCATTTCTGTTGACAATAAATTCATCACAATGGTTGTATCATTTGTAATGCGGCTTACCATTTCACCGGAATGGTTTTGGTCGTAAAATGAAATCGGAAGCTTTATGAGCTTGTTCCACACTTTATGTCTCAGTTCTTTTACAACACCTTGTCCTACTTGAGCAAGGAGATAAAGAGATACTGCGCTTGTTACCATTTGAGCAGCGAATAAACCAAGGAGTCCTGCTATAAGCTGCGGTGAGATGCCTACTGCAATTTTCTCCATCACTTCTTTAATGACAAGAGGGATAGAAAGCGACGCTCCGGTATTAATTAAGGCCAGTATGAACGAAATGAGTAGCTTTCCTGTCGGAGGGTTCGTTAGCAACCATAATTTTTTAAATGAAAAATGAATTCCTTTTTGCGTATTCATCTTAGTTCCTTTCTAATTCTTTTAATAGGTGGTATACACACTTTAGGCAAACACCACACACTTTACCTTCAAAGTTCCATCTTATTTTACACCATTTCCTTTCTTAACCTGAACTTCTAAGCTTTTACCTATTTTTCAAACTCGTCTATACGAAAATGACAAGCTGGTCATACATTATGGTACACTGAATTCTTTTACTAGATGAGAGGTTGAATAAGGATGTCTGTTTATATTAAATCTATTTCTATTGGAACAATTTCTGGCGGGATCGTTATTTTTGGAAACGCAGGAAATATATCGCCTCCAAGCGGCTCTACGTCCGGCTCTGGTTCTAGCTCTAGCTCTGGTTCTAATTCCCAAATGCCGATGCCTCCTTCTCCGGGAAAAGGCCCGAGAGATAATACAGCTTTTAATGGCTAATAAAAAAACAGTGAGATATTTCTCACTGTTTTTAGACTTGAATACTTGTCATCATCGCAATATAAAAAGCAAAAACAAACAAACCCGCACTTAATACGCTAAGCCATACTGTCTTTTTGTAAAAACAAATAAGTAAATACACAAAAAACAGCAGTGCGACAAATAAGAATAGGATTCCCACAATCGTTACGTGAAACGTTAGAGGGAGCGTCACTTGTTTCCCATAGATAAACGGAAGAATCGATGAATCCATTGCCATATGACTTATATTAGTTGGCGGCGATTGCGTTACCATGATAGCTGTAAATAAAAAAATGATAAGCAAAATAATGCTTTCTGCTCGAATCCACATCACGGGCTTATATTCTGGATGTTTTATCGTTTTTTTCATAAGAAAGCCATTGAGGAGGGCAAATGCAAGCAGCGGAATAATCGTAATATGCTTTAGCAAAAGAGACTGCCCGTAATCTGTAGCCCATGAATTTACATAGTTGGACAGACCCATGATAATGACCATCGAAATGAACCCACTTAATGAAAGAAGCACAAAACAAGCGATTGCAAAAGGAGTAAACCAGCTTAAGAAACTTTTCCAATTGGAGGTTTCTTTTGAAAAAGCGGCAACAATCAGAACCACCCCTCCCCACAGTCCAACTGCTAAAATATGAAGAGAATGAGAAAGCATGCCGCTAAGCGCAGAAGCGGATGCTGCGTGACTTGCGTAGGCGATTCCTCCCACCAAGGCTACAGTCAGCAATGTATACATATGAGGGTGGCTCTCTATTGAAACAGCAACCATACATAAAATAGCAATTAGCACAACAAAGATCCAGGCGTGTCCCGTTCTTGTTTCCAATAATACAAGACGAACTGTTTCACCTAACCCTCTTATTTTTGAAAAAGATAAAATAATCTCAAGCGAATTTCCAACCGAAAAAATAGCGACAGCCGCTGCACTTGCAAGTAGCCATCGCTTTGATAATAAAATTGTTGGCTTTTTTGTAAGCGGTACATATTGCAGTACGGCAAATCCTAATAATAAGGAAAGACCTACGTATGTGAACCACTCAAAAACAGGCAACAAAATACTCATCTTTTTAAGACTTTTTCTTTCTGAAGATTAAGAGTAATGCTCCAACCACAACTACAATAGCAATAATCATGATAACAAAAAACGATGAAGAATCATTGTTCTCTGTTTTTTCATCATTTGCTACTGCACTTTTTTGGTGCTGTTCGGATTGCGTGGCGTCTTGCTTTTTTTCACTATCTTTTCCGGCTGCTTGAGTATTCTCTTCTTTCGCTTCATCTTTCACATCTACTTTAAAAGCAATCGAATCTTTCATTACATGACCATCTTCCCCTACAATTTCCCAGTCCACTGTGTAAGATCCGTTTTTAAGAGGCTGATCGAGAGAAGCTATTAAATCATGACCCTCTACTTTTTGCGATGCAAGTGAAATTTTTTGTCCATCTTTTGTAACGGTTACAGTACTGATTTTCTCGATGTGTGTTTCAAAGGTTAATTTAATTTCTTTTAGAGGAGCTGTAACAGTTGCACCATTTTCCGGCACGGTTGTTTGCACATGTGTATGAGCAAAACTAACTGTCGGAACAGCTAAAAAGCATGCTAAAAGTAAACCTATTATTTTTTTCATATTTATGACTCCCTATCTCTTTTTTCTTTTTTCATCATATCCAAAAATGTTTTTATGTAGACGTTTCCGAACACGATCTATTTTCCTAGTAAGTGTACTCCTTTTTTACTCAGTCTCACAATAACTATTACCAATTCGTTATAAAATGTTCACAAATCCTAGGGAAGATGCCGCTGTAATTTTTTTGAATTTTCTTTCGGACTATCCTTGAATATAGTAAAATAGTTAAATAAGATGACTGACTTTTTTCTAGCTTAAAATCCCATACAGAAAGGATAGAAACAATGAAAAAGTATACATGCCCTTGCTGTGGTTATCAATCTTTAGACAGTGATGGTGACTATGACATTTGTGAGATATGTTTTTGGGAAGACGATCCGTACCAAAAGCTTAATGCCAACGAATTAGGAGCCAACTCTATTTCTTTAATAGAAGCTCAGGAAAATTTTATAGTTTATGGAGCGTGTAATAAAGAAAGCTTACAGCACGTGAGAAAACCTTCTGTTCAAGATGTAAAAGATTTTAACTGGAAACCTATTATAAGTCACGAGTAGCAAAACTAGTTTATAAAAAAAGAATGCTTGCGAAAGCATTCTTTTTTTGATTCAGTAAGAAGTAGAAGCGAATGTAGAAAGCACATTTGTAAACCTATAAAAAGTTTGAGTTTTAGACGAAGCTCTTCCTTTTGAAGTGAATGAATGAAACATAGCACTTCGCAGCGGTTGGCTAATCTCTAATTGAATACTTTTCCCGGTACGATTTTTATTTGCAATATTTCCAGAGTTAATGCCTGCAATCTCATCGTGCCCTTTTGTAATCAGTTCGGCCGGAAATCCATTTTGATTTAATAACTGCGTTAATTTTTTTGCGCGCTCCCGATCAGTCCCGCCCACAAAAATATGTTTTTCGTTCCCAGAATACCCGTGAAGAGATAAAACATTATCATACTTGCTTACCATCTTACGCGCTGTGGGCTCATCAAAATGAGTGCTTGTGAGGTGCAGGTCTCGTGATCCTTTCGACTTTAACGATTCGAATAGGTAAAGAGCATTTTGTTTGCCAAGCTCTTGGGCAATTTCGCTTGTCCCCCCTTCAATTCCTCCACCGTGTGGAGCAAAGATAAGGACAGGGCTTTTCGTTTTTTTGGTCGTCACTTTATAGCTAGCTGAAGACTCATGCTGTGAGAGCTGCTTGAAATTTTGATATTTATCAGTTGACGCACTAGATGTATCTTGAAAAGGTGAAATGAATAAAAAGAGTAGACAGATACATAAGGTAGAGAAACTTACTAAACGATAGCTTTTCAATTTGTACTCCTGCTTTCCGTTGTGTAATAAGACCTAAAACATTAGGAACCTAAAAAATCCAAAAACAATATTTATAGTAGTCTTATTTACTTATCGTTAAAAGTTATAATTTATTTAATAGTTCTTAATACCTATTTATATTGTTTAAAAAAACTTCAGCGCATATTCACTGAA
The DNA here is from genome assembly GCF_055710015.1 of Priestia sp. VA7. Lineage (NCBI taxonomy): Bacteria > Bacillati > Bacillota > Bacilli > Caryophanales > Bacillaceae > Priestia > Priestia sp. VA7. The sequence continues at coordinate 497,404 of NZ_JBVQPN010000003.1, read as the reverse complement.
GTTTTTTTACTTTTTTTGTTTTTATTTATTTAAAGCAAGCGCCAAACTAATTTTATCCAGCCAAAGAAGGCGATCCATAAAGGTATGCTCAAAGATGTTCCCCACGCTAAACCAATTAAGAAGTTTCCTCTTTCAATCATACAAACCACTCCTTATGAACATTGTAGGTGAACAAGTACCATTCTATACCTTCACTATAACAGAAAGCGCTTTCATTTAATAGTCACTTACACGTTTTTAGTGCTATATTCATACAGAAAACCAGATTCCAAGTAGATAAAGAGCGATATATAAGAAAATGAATAATTGCAAAGTGTAAAAGTATAATAATCTACTAAAAAAAAGAAACCTTCTTTGAAGGTTTCTTTTCTAGGTGTTTTTTATTGTTCGCCGCTGCGCTGCAAGCGATTCTCAATAAATAGGCGCTCAACAAATTTATTTAGCTGTGCTTGATACAAACGGCGCTCCTCTAGCGTTTTTGCGTCTTGTATTTGCTGCTTAAAGCGTTTGATTTGCTGTCTTTGTTCAACCGTTACATGATGAGAAAGAAGCATAGGTCCCCCTCCATTTCACTAACGTTTAAATTAAGTAAACCAAGGTTTACCAAAACAAACAACAAACCTGTTAGCTTCTCTTACATACATTTTTTTATTCAGCCTCTTTAGCCCCAACTAATGCTAAACCTGGACCGTACGGCGTTGTATGAACATCTAACATTAATTCATTTGTATAAGGCAAAATAGAAGCTTCCATTGCTACTTGTACTCCATCGACTTCATACATTTCATCATTTTCAAAAGGCTCTTCAAAAGCTAACCCAATATTAGGGATTTCACAGCTAATTCCTTTGAAATACAAGCGAATTCCTGTTATCTCTTGTTCTTCAAGTATATTGTTAATTAATTGTTTTGCTTCTGGCGTAATATGCATGACTAACCCTTCTTCCTTTCAATACTCTTGCTCTATCCTATCATATCTTTAGAGTTTTTAAAGAGAATAACTATGATTTAAAAGCACTTTTATTATTATTTAATAATTATTATAAATAAGTATTGATTTTAATTTGATATTTGATATAATATAAATATAAGATAACAACAACTTATTAGGAGGCTATTAACTATGAATTTAGAAAACGTATTGAACCAACAAATTGCCGATTTTAACGTATTGTATACGAAGCTACATCGCTTTCACTGGTATGTAAAAGGGCCTCAATTTTTTCCGCTTCATGAAAAATTTGAAGAATTCTATAATGAGACGGCGGACTATATAGATGAATATGCAGAACGATTACTAGCCATTGGAGGAAGCCCAATTGCTACAATGAAGCAATTTTTGCAAGCAGCTACTCTTTCTGAAGATGGAAACGAGCAAACGAGTGAAGAAATGGTAGAAACCTTAATTAATGACTATACGCTACTTGTTAAAAACCTAAAAAATGCAGTTGAAAACGCTGAAGCAGCACACGATCACGTAACAGCTGACTTATTCATTGGAACAATCGGCAACATTGAAAAACATATTTGGATGCTAAAAGCTGCTTTACCTGTAAAAACATCCGTAAACGCATAAAAAGAGCCTCAGCGGCTCTTTTTTACGTTTGTTGATTTACTTTTTTTTGTCTTTGCAGCCACATAAAAAAAGACATATCATCGTGAATGTCATCTTCTAGCACAGCCTTATAGACATGATCACTCGTATAATAGCGATTATATCCGCTTTGCTGCTTGAAAAATAAAATGCATTCCCGCTTCTTTTCAGTGAAAAGTGATTTTAATAACTCTTGTTTCTCAACTTTGCCTTTCACGATATTTTCTGGAAGCACGGAAATATCAAGCTTCCACTCTTCTCCCTTCTGAATCATATACACACTCCACTGATACTTATCTTTTTCATTAGCAAATATCATCTTATAAGGGCTAAAACGCTTTGTAAGCTGATACCCCATGTGAAAAATAGATTCTTCATCCATTTCATCATTTCCTACGTAAAAATTAATGATGCGATTTGTCATGACATTTAACTCAAAACTCTCCCCTGAGAGAAGACAACCATATTCTCTTAACAGATCCAATAAATGACTGGATACCACCAGTTGATTTGCTTCGTGTTTTAATTCACTTGAGTATGACAGCAGCTCATTCATGTTTTTTGATTCCCCTATCTATAGATCGTGAATTGTTATTGATATTCGCTTTTTTTTCATAAAACCCTTTCACTTTTACCCTTTAATTAAATAACTAGTTGTAAATTAAGTTATGTAGAGCAACATTTTATGAATAAATCAAGTTTGAGTATAAAACCTGAAGAAGTTTAAAGACTATAGTCGATACCGATTTTAAGGAGGACTTAGTATGAATAATCACGAACTTCCTACAAACATGCAAACTGGAGCTGTCCCCCCTCAATTGAACCATGGAGGGCATGAACTATTTGACGTTCATGAAACACTTGCGGGCTCGATTAATGTAATGGATCAGTTTATGATGTTTAGGCAATATGTAAAAGAACAAGAGCTGCTTGATATCATTGATCGGCAATATCAGTTTATTTTAAATGAATATAATTTAATCGTAGAAGCTTTTTCTACTGGTCAAAAGCCGGCCGATTCTACACATGTATATAACATGAAGCAGTCTCATACCTTTGTTTATGGCTTAAAGCCTTCGCAGCCTAAAAAGCCGAATCAGTCCGTTGAGGAAATCAATGAAAAAGGCATATCAGGTCATATGCTAGGTCTAGTTAAGTCTCAAGCATCTCTTTTAACCATGACCGCTTTAGAAATAACAAATCCTGTTGTTCGCCGAATATTCGGAGACAGTGTTCCTAATTGGATTGAAATGGCTTATGAAATTTCTCTTTATCAAAATAAACACCATTATTATCAAGTGCCGCAGCTTGCAAAAGCAGATATGCAGCAAATGATCACAAGTTTTGCAAAAGCTACTGCCTCTCCTCAGATGCCTAATAACCATAAGCTACATTAATTAAAAAGAGGCTGGTACAAACGTATTTTAGTTGAAGCAAGATCCGAACGATTCATCGTTCGGATCTTTTCATTGGTATGGTGAATATAGGTTTAATGTTAATATGTTTGGAGTTGCTTCTAGCTGTTGATTGGAGGGAAAGCGTAGCCTTGCACGGAAATCACCAGCAGTGTAACCAAACGACTCATACTAGATCATTTACTCAGTTTACTCGTCTTTAGATTGTATTGTATTGATTTTGTTATGTCTCAATCTCGTTTTGTGCGTATATTTCAGAAAATGACAAAAAACTATGCATTTTGGATTATTTTCTGAATATTTGTAGTATTTTGATTAATTATGCATTATAATACAATTAACTAATAGAAAGGGGTGAGAGATGCATCATATATACTCGGATTACAGTTAAAGGAGGTGTCATAACACACTCGCAATACGTTTGCTAAAAGTCAGTTGAACTGTAGAACCGATATGTGATAGACCATGATGGTAAAGTTAAGATTAATTCCCCTAAATGAACATGTAACATAATAAACTGCTTCTTTTTCTTTTTAAAGATAGAAGCAGTTTTTTTATGTGCGTTTTTCTTTTCTTGATTTAATACATGTTTTCACCACTTTGGCTAACACTTAATATATACATTTACATACAAGGTGGTGACTTTGATGATCGCCGTAAAATTACTATTAGTTGCAGTTTTAATTGCATTAACTGCTTTTTTTGTAGCGACAGAATTCGCTATTGTAAAAGTAAGAAGTTCAAAAATCAATCAGCTTCTAGAAGAAGGACATAAAAAAGCTGTATCTGCCAAACACGTTATTACGCATCTAGATGAATATCTATCCGCTTGTCAGCTTGGTATCACCATCACGGCTCTCGGGCTTGGTTGGCTTGGTGAACCGACGCTAGATCGGTTGCTTCACCCTCTTTTTACTACCTTCCATACGAATGAGCCGCTTGCTGGTATTTTATCTTTTGTCATTGCATTTGTTGTTATTACTTTTTTACATGTTGTCTTAGGGGAATTAGCTCCTAAAACGTTTGCTATTCAAATGGCTGAACAAATTACGCTGAACTTTGCAAAACCGATTATCGTGTTTTACAAACTTATGTATCCGTTCATTAAAATATTAAATGGATCAGCTCGTATGTTGACTAAGGTTTTTGGTATAACGATGATTTCAGAAAATGAAGCTGCTCATAGTGAAGAAGAGCTGCGTATTTTGTTATCTGAGAGCTTCGAAGGCGGTGAAATCAATCAATCCGAATATCGATATATGAGCAAAATCTTTGATTTTGACGATCGTTTAGCTAAAGAAGTAATGGTCCCTCGTACGGAAATTGTGAGTGCTTCCAAAGACGACGTCGTAGAGATTTTTTTGCAAATCGCAAATGTCGAAAAATATACGCGCTATCCAATTGTTGAAGATGGGGATAAAGATAAAGTAATCGGTCTCGTTAATATCAAAGAAATTTATAATGATATTGTATTCAACGAAAAAGACGGCACCAATACGTTAGAGTCATACGTCAAGCCTATTTTTAAAGTAATTGAAACCGTACCCATTCATGACTTGCTTGTAAAGATGCAAAAAGAACGTATTCAAATGGCTATTCTTTTTGATGAGTATGGCGGAACTGCTGGGCTTGTTACAGTAGAAGATATTATTGAAGAAATTGTGGGAGAAATTCGAGATGAGTTTGATACGGACGAAATTCCTTATGTACAAAAAATTAAAGACGATCATTATATTCTTGACGGAAAAATGCTCATTAGCCAAGTAAATGATTTACTCGGTACGGATATTAGCGACGAAGAAGTAGATACCATTGCCGGGTGGGTGTTAACCGAAAAGTTTGATGTGACCAAAAATGATATCATTCAGCATGAGCAATTTTACTTTAAAGTTCTGATTATAGAGGATTTTCACATTAAGTATATAGAAGTAAAAAAAAGAAAGAAGAAAGAAAAAAAGGATGATCATCATTAATCATCCTTTTTATTTATTCAAAATCCCTTTTACCAATCGTCTCCTTCATCAAAAAAATCTCCATCCAACAGATCTTCCCCGGCTTCTTCAATATCTTCTCCAATTTCACCAAGCGCCGAGTCTTCAAACATATCATCCATCAAATTCTCAATGAGCAGTCCGCCTAACATACCGGCTGCAAAACCTCCCATTGCTCCCCCTAACCCGCTCATACGTGGGTGGTGTGAATGCTGATCATAGTGAGGAGACTTATAATATTCATAGTCTCGAGGATTCTCCATCATCTCTTCCATCGCTTCTTCCAGCAAACGAGCGATAGTAGATGGCTGGCTTAGTTCATCATTTGTAAAAAAGAGTTCATTTTTTATTTCCCTCTCACGGCCAAAAGAAGGCAAATCTAGCTCCAACAGCACGCGGATCCCTTCTCGTTCAATGGCTACCTCAAACTCAACCTCATTTACATATCCCTTTAAAAAGTCTGTAGGGAAAAATGAAAATTCTTGTTTGTATCCGTTAAATTTTCCTGAATGATGTTTTTCTCTAAATCCAAGTGCTTCAAAGCCCTCTACTAGCTGATATAAGCTTTTTGGAGCTTTAATGCGCACAGGATCCCGGTCTGTTGAGTCTACTCCCCCTTCAATATCTAAGTGTGTCTTAAAGAAATAGCTAACGTTGCTCGCAGAGATTGGAAGGTCCAAAGGTAAATGATATGTAAATGGAATTTCTTTTTTCTCGCCTTCATTAATTGTAAATGAAGAAGCTGCGCGCAGGCTTTCCACACGATGTGTATGCATTTGACCGCTTTTCAATTGAACTTCAAGCCAAAATTCAACATCAATTAAATTAATACGTTGCTGAACGTTTCCACCTTGGATGACAATAGCTCCTTCAATTACATGACCGAGCGTATAGGCGGTTTCATTTAATCGTAAATCCACTTTGGCAGCTCCAACTCCAATTTTAGCAAACATTTTTTTAAACATTTTTTTCCTCCTCCAAAATGCTCTTACTATATATACGAAGTATACCGTTTATAAGTTTCAACTTACAAAAAAAAGAACTCAATTTCTTGAGTTCTTTCTGCTAAATCAACGCTTCATTTTAATTCAATTATTTATTAAATTAAAACACCCAGCCCCAACAGCAGCGACGTCTTTTACAACCGCCGTGGTTACCGCCATGACAACCGCCGTGACCTCCACCGTGGTTACCGCCGTGACCTCCGCCATGACAACCGCCGTGACCTCCGCCGTGACCTCCGCCGTGACCTCCGCCATGACTGCCGCCGTGACCTCCGCCATGGTTGCCACCATGATCTCCGCCATGGTTACCGTCGTGACCTCCGCTATGGTTGCCACCATGATGGCATTTTTTATGTCCAGAACGATGATCATCATCATGTTTAGGACAATGATCGTTATGCTTATAATCGCTATGACAGCATTTTCCTTCATGGCTACTTCTTGGATCATAGCCAGAAGTTTTGTAATAATACTGATTAGAACACCAGCAACACTTCTTTTTATTGTTGTAACTCACATAAACCATCCTTATCTATAAATAAGATTTATATAGGCAATTTTATACCTATATATAAATAGATTATGTAAACTAGTACAAGGAAGTGCATTGCTGTGGGCCATGACCTAAGCCTGTTTTTAGGAGTATGTACGGGGGAGATAAGACAAGAAAAAAAGCCATCTCTAGATGGCTTTTTTTATATTTGATTTTTCACTTTACTTGCGCTTTCTGCATAAAACTCTAGAATTTCTCTTCTTCTTACAATTCCAATAAATACACCTTGATCATCCGTTACAGGAACAAAATTTTGGTCAATTGCCTTTGAAAGGATGTTTTGAACTTCATCATATATAGCAACTGGGTTATAATCTTGATAGCGGTCAATCTCTGTTAATTTAATATTTTCCGTATCTTGAAAGCGATAGTCTCCTAGGCTTTTTAACTTCCAAAGAAGATCTCCTTCAGTAAGAACGCCCACATATTTACCATCATCGTCAACTAGCGGAACTGTAGAATAGCGATGATACTCCATTTTTTCAAGAGCCTGTCTTAATGTGGATTGAATATTTAGGGTTACAACATCACTTTTTGGTACTAAGAAAAATGCAATATTCATTTTTTAATCTCCTTTTCCTTACCCGCTCATCTTACAATTTCTATTTATTTTTTCAGTTTTCGGCTTTTTTTAATGTTTTAATCATACAAAATGCAGCTCGCAGTTATCTTACATTTACAACTATAAGCTGTCAATCCTAAGCTATGTAATTTTGACTTCTTATTTTCTTTATTACAGTACCCGTTTTCTAAATAATCAAATCCTAATTTTTAGAAAAACACGTCTAGTTAAAATAATGGTTCCTGCAGCTGCTTCTTTATACTAATAAGGGCCGGAAGAGCTACTTTCAGCTCTTCTTCTCTGCGATAAGAACGCAATTGAACCTCATTATATGCTCTGTTTATACTTTTTGACTCATAAAAAAGTCCCACATGATTCGACTAGCATTGGGGCCTTTAGGGTCTGTATAGCTGCCCGCTGAATTCCCTCCTGACCATGCATGCCCCATTCCATTGATAATATATTTATCAATAGCCAATTCTCCCTTACTACTTTCGTAGCGATATGTTGTATAATCCCGGCCAAAGAGAATTTTTTCTTCTCTCGTTTTAACCGGGCTATCTTGAATCCATCCATCTATTCTTCCATTATAAGCAAGATTATTCGTTGTAATCCACTGGTGAACCACTTGATCTGCATTGGCTACATTTACCGTAGAATCAGCGTTACCATGAAATACAATGAGCGGCAGTGGCTTTGCCCGTTTTCCCATTTGCTGATAAGCAATTCTTCCTTGTTTAACGGGTGAAGGACCTTTACTGGCCATGACAGAATACGCATTAAATACGTTAAGAGCCGCCTGATATTCGATACCTGCTGACACACCTATTCCAGCAAACAGTTCTGGATACGTTACCCCCATAACAATGCTCATTGCTCCTCCTGCTGACAGACCGGCAATAAACACTTTATTTTTCTGAATAAAGTGCATGTTTTGAACTTTTTTTACAATCCCTGCAATAATAGCTGGCTCGCCAAACCCTCTAATTTGATGAAGAGGTTCAAACCAGTTCCAGCATTTATTCATATTTGAGTTAGAAGACTGCTGTGGGTATACGACAATAAATTCTTTTTCGTCGGCGAGCTCGTTCATTTGCGTGCCTATTGCAAAATCATCTGCATTTTGTGTACATCCATGCAGCATAACCATTAGTGGGTAAGATTTTAAAATATGATAGGATTTAGGTAAATAGACCTTGAATTTTTTTCCTTTATGAGTATATGTTTTAAATGATTCAGATGACGCTTCTTGTTGTTCACTTGAAGACACAAGCGTTGACGTATTTATAACATTAGGTAGTGAACCCAACATGGTACCCCTCCTCTTTTTGTCAACGTTTTCATTTTTCTTCCCAATTACGTCCTGTATTACAATACTACATATTATTTCTTTTTTTTGCACGTTCTACATACTCTAAGAGTACAACTTGTTTTGGTTTTAAGCTGTTTTTTATCTTCTTGGAATTTGGGATTTTTTTGCTATATATATACTTTATTACTATATATGAAAATTGTCACTATAATCATGAAAAAAGGACAAACATGCCGTTTGCCCTTTTATTTGGACCTTGATGTTTAAATATCTTTTGCCGAATTAAGCCTCTATACTTTTATTATATGATGCTCCCTATCATTTATATGAATTTATTGCTTTGCATGTTTAAATCTGTAACCTTTACTATTTTATACTTTGCTTTTTATTCACCACTTCTTTCGCAGCAAATGGTAAGGTGCAGGTGCAGAAGCCACGTTTAAAAAGAAGAATCTTAAAGAGCAAATGTTTTGGTTTAACCTCTTCTTCGTTCGCAACAATTATACAAAGGCTGATTGCAATCACTCTTTTCCCCTCCTTTTGCTTAAATAGGTACAGCAAAGAGATGCTATTGGAGTAGATTCCTTTATTTTGCATACATTTTTTAGAAAACTATGGTAAAAATAAGACTTATCATATGGAGGTGAATAAATTGGCAAATATCCCAAAGGATACTGAGCCCTACTGGCGCGATCATTTAAAGTTTCCAACATACCCATCTCTTTCAGAAAATCGAAAAGTTGATGTTGTAGTAGTAGGAGGCGGTATTAGCGGTATTACAACAGCTTATTTATTACAAAAAGAAGGGCTGAACGTGGCGTTAATTGAAGCTGATAATATTTTAAATGGTACAACCGGTCACACAACAGCAAAGATTACAGCTCAGCATGACGTTATCTACGATGAGCTGCTTTCACACATTGGCGAAGAAAAAACGCTGCTGTATTATAAAGCAAACGAACAAGCTCTGCAGTTTATGAAAAACTTAATTCAAACGGAAAACATTGACTGTGATTTTTCGGTACAAGATGCTTACTTATACGGAGAAACGCTGGAGTTTGATCATCGAGTTCGTAAAGAATTTCGAGCCTATCAGCGATTACATATCCCATGTGAATTTGCAACAGAGCTTCCTTTTAATTTTGATATTAGGGCAGCAGCTATTATGAAAGATCAAGCTCAGTTTCATCCGTTAAAATATCTGCTTCATTTAGTAAAAAAATTCACAGAAAGCGGCGGATTGATTTTTGAAAACACCGTAGCCACGGATGTAGAAGAAAGCACGTCGCCCACCGTTGTCACAAGAGACGGACATCGAATTTCTTGCAAATATGTAGTGGCGTGTTCACACTTTCCATTTTATGATGGAGCCGGCTTTTACTATACGCGCATGTATGCCAAACGTTCGTATGTGTTAGCAGCAAAAGTTGAACAAGCTTACCCTGGAGGCATGTATTTAAGTGCTGATCAGCCTACTCATTCGCTGCGTTCAACAAAAGTTGACGGAGAAGAACTCATTTTAATTGGTGGAGAAGGCCACAAAGCTGGACAAGGAATTAATACTATGTTCCACTATGAGTCCCTTCAGAGGTTCGCCGAAGAAAATTTTACTGTTCAACATTTTCGTTACAAATGGTCTGCACAAGATTTATTTACGCTTGATAAAATTCCATATATCGGTCCCATTAAAGAAAGCAAGCCAAATATCTTTATTGCTACCGGATTTAAAAAATGGGGGATGACTCATAGCACCATTGCAGCACATATTATTCGAGATGCAATAACCGGAAAAGACAACCCATATGCGGAGTTGTATAATCCGTCTCGTTTTTATGCGGACCCTAGCCTTAAGCATTTCTTTCGTCAAAATCTTGATGTGGCTGAACACTTTATTACCGGTAAGTTTTCAATGCCTGAAAAAGGACTGGATCAGCTTCAAAATGATGAAGGGTCGGTCGTATATGTAAACAGCAAACGTACGGGAGCTTATAAAGATCCTCAAGGGAAGCTTCACTGCGTCGATACTACATGTACGCACTTAGGATGTGAAGTAAATTGGAACGCTGGTGACCGCACGTGGGACTGCCCTTGTCACGGTTCTCGTTTCTCTTACGACGGATCTGTGGTAGAAGGCCCTGCTAAAAAGCCGCTTACGCCAGTGGATGTCGATTCAAGCGATAAAAAAAGCACGCCGTAGGGCATGCTTTTTTTATCATTATCAATAGATTCACATTTGAGTTTACTCTTTACATCCTTCTTTTCTAAAATATCGATTATACACCAAAACCATTGCATAAATGACTAAAAAAGAAAACGTAAAGATAATTAACCTTCCAGATTCAGGGACATGATCAAGATAGTCTGTTTCAAAAAACATAACAAACATCAAAAATGGCAATAGGAACAAAAACCAAATAAAATCTCGATCCATAAACATTTTTATAAAAAATAAAATGGCCCCGATGTAGACAATCATCAAAAACATAATCATTCACCAAATTCTATTTAATACTAGAGGTGTTGTAATGATTATATCGGATTTCTCCGGCGAAATATAGAGTCATTGGTTTTAATTTTATAAATTCCTTATAACTTTCAAACTGCTATTTTAACATAATAAGGGAATTTACTGCTGTAAAGACTCTAAGTGAGCAAAAAACTGCGGGTAAGAGACGGATACCGCGTCACGATTTTCAATAATTGTTTCCCCTTCTGCAATACAAGAGGCAACAGCGAGCATCATACCGATACGGTGATCTCCGTGGCTGTTTACATTTGCTCCGTGAAGTTTTGCACCTCCGTGAATAATCATTCCATCTTCCGTTGCTTCAATGTTAGCTCCCATTTTGGTTAACTCATTCACTACCGTATCAATACGGTTTGTTTCTTTGACTTTTAACTCTGCAGCATCTTTAATAATCGTAATCCCTTCTGCCTGTGTGGCAGCTAGTGCAATAATCGGGATTTCGTCAATTAGGCGTGGAATCAAGTCTCCGCCTACTTCCGTACCTTTTAAGTGAGAAGCTTCTACAACTAAATCTGCATAGGGTTCCGCTGTTTCTTTTGTTTCTTTGACTGTCTCGATCGAAGCGCCCATATTTGAAAGCACATCTAAAATACCCGTTCGAGTCGGATTCATCCCAACTTTTTGAATTTCAATGCGGCTGTTTGCAACAATAGCCCCCGCTACTAAAAAGAATGCAGCTGACGAAATATCACCAGGCACTTCTACATGGGTTCCTCTTAACGTTTGGCCGCCTTCAATTGAAACGGTTAAGCCTTCTTCTTCGACTTTAACACCAAATGCCTCTAGCATACGTTCTGTATGATCACGTGATTTCGCCGGTTCCGTTACAGAAGTTGTTCCTTCCGCCTGCAGTCCAGCAAGTAAAATAGCTGATTTTACTTGTGCGCTTGCAACGGGAGATGTATAGTGTATACCTTTTGCTTTCCCACCTCGTATAACAAGCGGTGTAAAATTAGCATCTTTTCGACCGTCTAAATGAATATTCATATCACGAAGCGGACCGGTCACACGCTTCATAGGGCGTTTGGCAATGGATTCGTCTCCAATCAATGTTGAATGAAAGGGTGTATTTGCTAAAATCCCCATCATAAGGCGAATCGTTGTGCCCGAATTTCCAACATCTAAAATATCAGATGGCTCTTTTAGCGCTTGTATCCCTTTTCCTTTTACTACGACGCTTTGTTCATCAATCATTTGAATATTTACACCTAGTTTTTGAAAGCAGGAAATGGTGCTAAGGCAATCGTCTCCTGGCAAAAATCCGTTAATCGTTGTTGTTCCTTCTGCAATCGAACCAAACATAACGGAACGGTGAGAAATAGATTTATCCCCTGGAATTTGAATCGTTCCTCGTAAAGCTTTTACTGTCACAATATGTCTCTCCTTTTATGCGTGAAGCGAATCACGAAATTCTTTGGCATCTGAAAAGTAATCAAATAATTCGTGACCGTCACCTTTTTCTACTAATAGTTTTACTTGTTCCATTTCTTTCATCCAGTCATCAAGCAATGTTAAAAGCATAGAACGGTTTTGTTTTAGTATATCTCTCCACATATGAGGATTACTTGAAGCAATTCTCGTAATATCTCGAAAACCGCCTGCTGCCATTTCCGTGACAAGATGATTCTGTGCTGAATATCCTTTTACTTGTCTTACAAGACTGGTCGCAATCACATGAGGTAAATGACTGACAACTCCAGTGATTTGATCATGAGTAGCTGCATCAAGCGGTACAAATTGTGCACCTGTAGGCTCTAGCAAATGCATAAGCGCATCTATTTTTTCTTTTTGCTCATTTTCAAACGGCGTTAAAATATAGCGCGCCGAACAAAATAAATCCGCTCGTGCATTGACTGCACCGCTCGTATGAGAACCAGCCATCGGATGCCCGCCAATAAATGAAATACGTTTCTTATTCAGCGCTTCGGCTGCTTTCATAATTTCACCTTTGGTACTTCCGACATCCGTTACGATAACCGTTTCTTTAAGCTTCCAATTAGAAAGGTCGTGTATCCATGCTGTCGTGTACTCTACTGGAGTAGCAAGTACGATATAATCTGCTTGGGCTACTTCTGTTTTTATATCTTCAGCTACATAATCAACGATACCTAGCTGGTTGGCTACTTGTACTTCATTTGTATTGATATCAGCTCCAACGACTGTGACGTGACGATGCTTCTTCATAGCTAGCGCTAATGATCCTCCAATAAGGCCGACGCCAATAAGTAATACACGTGTTTTCACCTTTCATTCTCCTCTATTCATTAAAATTGCTTTGCGTATTCTTCATGTTTTTTTACGTTTTCTTGAATTAACTGAATTCGATCTGCCCCAAATTGATCGATAATAGCAGATGCTAGTTCCCAAGCAATCACTGATTCTGCTACAACCGCTGCCGCCGGTACTGCACAGCTGTCTGAGCGTTCAATACTTGCAGCAAATGGCTCTTTTGTATCAATATCTACACTTTGAAGCGGCTTGTATAAGGTAGGAATAGGTTTCATGACGCCTCGCACAACAATCGGCATTCCTGTTGTCATGCCTCCTTCTAAACCTCCCGCATTGTTCGTTTTACGCGTATAGCCATTTTGTTCATCCCATAGAATTTCATCATGGACTTCACTTCCCGGTCTGCGAGCTGCTTCAAAGCCTACGCCGATTTCAACGCCTTTAAACGCGTTAATGCTCATAATAGCAGCAGCTAGCTTTGAATCTAACTTACGATCATAGTGCACGTAACTTCCCACTGCAGTAGGCATTCCTTCTACTACTACTTCCACTACGCCACCAATGCTGTCTCCATTTTCTTTTGCATCATCGATTGCTTTCATCATTTTCTGTCCCGCTTCTTCATCTAAGCAGCGAACAGGTGACGCTTCTGTTTTTTCCTGAAGTTCTGTCAGTGACTCATATGCCGTTTTTTCAGCTTTCACACCGCCGATTTCAAGCACGTGACATGCAATATTTACGCCTACAGCTTTTAGTACTTGTTTGGCAACTGCGCCTGTGGCTACTCGTACCGTCGTTTCACGAGCAGATGAACGTTCCAATACGTTTCGCATATCTCTGTGACCGTATTTAATCGCTCCATTTAAATCCGCATGACCTGGACGAGGTTTTGTAATTTGTCGCTTTACTTCTTCATCATGATCAACTGGATCAGCACCCATAATATTTCTCCAGTGAGTAAAATCTTTGTTTTCAACGACTAAAGCAATGGGTGAACCAAGCGTCTCACCGTGGCGAACCCCGCCTTTAATCTGAACTTGATCTTTTTCAATCTGCATGCGGCGTCCGCGCCCATGTCCCTTTTGTCTTCTTGCTAAATCTTCATTAATATGTTCGGCTGTTAATTCAAGCCCTGCTGGTACTCCTTCAATAATCGCTGTTAATTGAGGTCCGTGCGATTCTCCTGCTGTTAAATATCTCATATTATCGATTCCTTTCTGTTATAAAAAATAAAAAAACTCGCCCCTACGTCATAGGGACGAGTTTTTCTCGCGATACCACCCTAGTTGCAAACATTGCTTGCCACCTCGAATTGTTAACGATCCGCTGACCGCTCTGTAAAAGAGTACTTAAAGAGTGTAATTCGCTCACATTTGTGTACTGACTTCCACCAACCGTCAGCTCTCTGAGACAGGGAAATGTTTGCTACTAGTTTCTTATCACTGTATCACTATGAAATTAAGATAATTTTACTGCTGCACCTTTTAATTCTTCCATGAATTTGTGGAATTCAGGAATGTTCATTTGCTGTGCTGAATCTGATAGTGCTACTGCTGGGTCTGGATGAACTTCTGCCATTACAGCATCTGCGCCGATAGCAATCGCTGCTTTTGCACATGGTAATAATAAGTCTTTGCGTCCTGTTGAATGTGTTACGTCTACTACAACTGGTAAATGCGTTTCTTTTTTCAAGATTGGAACAGCTGAGATATCTAGTGTGTTGCGTGTTGCACGCTCGTATGTGCGGATACCGCGTTCACAAAGAATAATGTTTCCATTTCCGCGAGACATAATGTATTCAGCAGCGTTAATGAATTCTTCAATTGTTGCTGCCAATCCACGTTTTAAAAGAATCGGTTTGTCTACAGAACCTGCAGCTTTTAATAGCTCGAAGTTTTGCATGTTACGTGCACCAATTTGAATCACATCTACGTAGTCTAGAGCCGTTTCAATATCTTGAGGAGAAACAATTTCACTGATAATTGATAGGCCTAGCTCATCTCCTACTTGACGTAAGATTTTTAACCCTTCCACTCCAAGACCTTGGAAATCGTAAGGTGATGTACGTGGTTTGAACGCTCCACCGCGCATTAATGTAATGCCTTGTTCTTTAAGCGCTAAGCCCACTTCTTTTACTTGTTCGTAGCTTTCTACTGCACATGGTCCCATTACAAATTCTAAGTTTCCAGGACCTACTTTTGTGCCGTTGATGTCAACGATTGTATCTTCAGATTTCTTTTTGCGAGATACAAGAAGTGCTTTACGGTGATCGTCTTCTTGAAGCTCTAAGCTTGCTTTGAAAATTTCTTTGAAAATATGCTGAATTGTTGAAGCTTCGAATGGTCCATTATGGTTAGCTAAGATTTGATCTAACGATTTACGTTCACGAACTGGATCAAAGCGATTCACACCTTGTGTCCCTTTTACTTTTCCGATTTCTTGTGCGATTTCACCGCGTTTATTTAATAATTCTAAAATTTCTAAATTTATTTCGTCGATTTGTCCTCGTAATTGTTCTAGTGATTTTGTCATTTTAAAAATCCTCCTTTGATTTTATAACCTTGAACGGATCTTCTCGATTAGTTTGTATTGAAAAACCCGTTTTACACCTACACAGCCGCTTATGCGGATATACAAAAAGTCCCTACTGATTGTATCAGTAGGGACGAATTGATCGCGGTACCACCCTAATTGCAAGCATTGCTTGCCTCTTCATTAAGATAACGGCTATTGCCGCTTTTGACTATCGCCAAAAGAAAGCTCCAAGAATGTAATTCGCAATCTCTTTTGTACTGATTCGCACCAACCATCAGCTCTCTGAATACAGGGAAGATTTTGCTACTATGCTCTTTTCATCGCTTGTAATGGATATAAAATTATAATGGACCGAAATACAAAAAGTCCCTACTCACCCTTAAGATTTTTCTTAAGAGTCAGTAGGGACGAAAATTCGCGGTACCACCCTAGTTGCAAGCATTTTGCTTGCCTCTTCATTAAAATAACGGCTAGGCCGTCTTTTCCTGCTCGGAAAAGATGCTCAAGGAATGTACTTCGAAAAAATTTGTGTTCTGACTCGCAGCAACCGTCAGCTCTCTGTTACAGGGAAATTTTTTCTACTAGTGCTCCTATCAACGCTCAGTATTGACTATGTATGTGTACTTGGATAATCAGTTCCGATCGTTTGAAACTGTTTGTCGCTTCCAAGTTGTGTGTAATGTTGTGTGATGTTGATTTGTATTATGAATGGTTTTTTTATCTTCGTCAACACTTTTTATTAATTTTTTTTATTTTTTAAAAACCATAGCTCCTTCAAACCCATCTCTATCAAGAGTTTTGCTGCTCTAGTTTTTTTCAAATTTGTATTCCATTTCAGATTCATATTTAATAAATCCATGTTTTTGATACAAGCTTTTTCCAGCGGAAGAAGCATTTAACCATATTCGGTTTACACCATTTTTTTGGCAGTACTGCATCAAATGCTTTAAAACAGCTGAAGAATAGCCGTGCTTTCGGTGATCAAAAGCTGTATACATGTTCATAACATATGCTTCTTTTCCCTGGAGGTTACTTGGTGAAGGCGGACGTATAAAAAAGACGATGCTTCCTGCTGATACAATTTCTCCATTCGCTTTTAAAATAGCCGTATAGCTATGTGGATTATTTATATTTGCAGTAAAATATTCTTCTGTAGCTTTTCGAAACAGCTCCTCATTCCCGTTTAATTCTCCCAGTTCTTTCATAAGCAAAATTCGCAAGTTAACCAGATCCTGAACGTTTTCTAACACCGCTTTTTCAACCATGACTTCCCCTCTTTTCGTCTCTTTTACAAAAAAAAACTCTCATCCTTCGAGAGCTTCATTCACGCAAGAAAAACAGCTCCGTATACGAGTGCTCCGACAATAACGAACGCTGGATGCACACGCAATTTTTCCAATAAAAGAAAGCTGGCTGCTACTAAAAATAAAGTTTGCCATATCCCTGAATCACCGTATGAATTCATAAAAAATTCATATGCCATCAAGCCCAGTAAAATGGCAATAACCGGACGAATGTAGTTCGTCATTTTCTTAACATTTGGCGAATCTTTATACTTAAATAATATTCGAAGTAAAATAACTAAAAGTAAAACCGACGGAGCAATCGTTGCAAAAAGAGCAATCACCGAGCCTAAAATCCCTGCCTGCTGATATCCGATAAACCCCGCCATTTTTGTTGCAATCGGACCCGGCAGCGCATTTCCAATTGCTAGCATTTCACTAAACTCTTTGACCGTAAGCCAATGGTAGCGATCTACGACTTCTTTTTGAATAAGCGGAATCGACGCAGGTCCGCCCCCATAGCCTAAAATATTTGAAACAAAAAACGCCATAAATAGCTGAATATAAATCATACCGATTCCCTCTTCTGCTTCTGCTCAGCACTTTCGTCTTTTTTTCCTTTTCGTTTTAGCGGAATCCAAGCTGCTGCCATAAGGACAATAATAATGACCGCTGGATGGATATGGGCGAATTCCATTAGCCCTAAACTAATAATCAGTAAGATAATAGCTGGCGTCCACCCTAGACCAGACGTTGATTTTTTAAAAAAGTCCCACGTCATAACCGCGAGCATAACTCCTACTACAGGAACAACTGCTTTGGTCATACCCATAACCCACGGCTGATCTTTAAATTGCGTTAAAGTTGTTAACAGCAATACCATTAAAAAAACGGTTGGAATAACGGCTGCAAATAAAGCTGTCCCGAGACCCAAAATACCACCGACTCGATAGCCGATGTATCCAGCCAGCTTTGTAGCAATAGGCCCAGGCAGCGTATTGGCGATTGCTAATAAATCGCCAAATTCATCGTCATCCATCCACTTGTACGTATCGACCACTTCTTTTTTTACGAGTGGAATAGCTGAAGGTCCGCCTCCGTAGCCGAGCATACCTGAGCGAAAAAACGCTATAAAAATATCCAATTGTCGCATTTCTCGCGCTCCTTTCTCTGTGATCTAATAAGCAACGACCGCTCCGTCTGTTCGCGCTTCTGTGCCGCCGTATAATACACCGGTTTGTTCATCTCTTAAAATAATCTGTCCTCTTCCAAACGTATGTCTGCTCGTAGCCACATGAATATCATGCCCTTTGCGTTCTAATGCTTCTACAATATGTGAAGGCATTTCTTTTTCCACAAGAACCTTTTTATGTTCAATCCACTGCCATCTTGGTGCATCTAAAGCTGCCTGAGGATTTAGATGGAAATCGATCATATTCATGACGACTTGCACATGTCCTTGAGGTTGCATGAATTTGCCCATTACACCGAATGGACCTACAGCGCTTTTATTCTTTGTTAAAAATCCAGGAATAATAGTATGGTAGGTTCGTTTTCCAGGCTCTAATCGGTTATGGTGCTGTGGGTCTAACGAAAAATTATGCCCGCGGTTTTGCAGGCATATGCCCGTATTAGGTACGACAAGTCCTGAGCCAAAATCCATGTAATTACTTTGAATGAATGATACCATGTTTCCTTCTCCATCAGCTGTCGCTAAATAGATCGTGCCGCTATGAGACGGCTGTCCGGCTTCGGGAACAAGCGCTTTTTCGCCAATCAGCCCTCTGCGCTTGTTTGCATAAGAATCATTCAACAAATCTTCAACTGCTACTGTCATTTTATCAGCATCTGTAATGAATTTTTGTCCATCTGCAAACGCTAGCTTCATGGCTTCAATTTGCTTGTGATATGTATCGACAGAATCTTTGGCATCGAAAGAAAAGCCTTTTAACGTATTTAAAGCTAAAAGTGCAATAAGTCCTTGGCCGTTTGGTGGAATTTCCCACACATCATATCCTCGGTAAGAAGTTGAAATTGGCTTCACCCACTCTGCTCTAAAAGCTGCTAAATCTTCTTTTGTTAAAAATCCGCCGTATTTTTTCGAAAAAGCTGCTATTTTATCAGCTAAATCCCCTCTGTAAAAAGATTCCCCATTCGTTTCGGCAATTTCAAGCAGCGTAGCAGCATGGTCCGGTGATCGCCACACTTCCCCTACTTTAGGAGCTGATCCATTGTTGGTAAACGTCTCAAACCAGTGCTTATATTCGTCACCTTTTAACGCGTGTGTAAATCGTTCAAACGCTCGTTCCCAATTGTACCCTAAAATTGGGGAGATTGGGAACCCTTCTTGTGCATACGAAATAGCAGGCTGCAGCACTTCTTTTAACGACAGTCGCCCAAAGCGTTTTGACAGTTCCGCCCACGCGCTGGGGGCACCTGGGACCGTAACAGGAACAAAACCGCGAGCCGGCATCTCTTTTATCCCCATGGCACGCAGAGCCTCAATAGAGATGGAAGCAGGAGCAGGACCGCTCGCGTTGAGTCCGTATAGCTCTTCATTTATCCACACGAGAGCAAATGCGTCTCCGCCAATTCCATTTGACGTAGGCTCTACAACCGTTAAACAAGCTGCCGAGGCAATAGCAGCATCTACCGCATTGCCTCCTTTTTTCAACATTTCAAGACCCGCTTGAGCGGCAAGAGGCTGACTAGTTGCTACCATTCCATTTTTTCCAAACGTACACGTACGCTGAGATGCATAGGGGTGTGTAAAAAAGTATTCGCTCATAGAAAATCTCCTCTTTTCTTTATATGATGAATAAAACGAATCTTTACAGACTAGACAAGGCTACTTCTTCCTCGTAAACTTCTAATGCTGCTTGTAAAGCAGAACCTGCATTCACGGTTGCACCGTTTCGAATAAGCACTGCTTCAAGACCAGCCAATGTAAAGAGAACGTTGTCTTTTCGACAGCTGTATCCCATTGTACCGATACGCCATATTTTTCCGTGCATCGGTCCAAAAGAACTTGCAATTTCAATTCCAAATTGTTCAAGAAGCGTAGAACGAACTGCCTCTCCGTCAATACCTGAGGGAATTAAAACACAAGTAACGGTTGGAACTTTTGAATGCTCATCCCCGAATAAAGATAATCCCATTGCTTTAATACCGGCTACAAGTGCTTTTTCATGGAGGCGATGTCTTGCAAATCTTTCCTCTAATCCTTCTTCTAAAATAACGCGCAGCCCTTCTCTTAAAGCATAGAGCATGGACGTTGCTTCCGTATGATGATTTAATCTGCGCTCACTCCAATAGTCTTGAAGCTGACTCAAATCAAAATAGTTGCTGATAATATTCGGACGCAGACGAACAGTTTGAGCATCTGCTTTTGTCGCAATTCCTTTTTCAACTTTTTTACGTTCCATAATAATTTTTTCAATACGATCATTGTACGTAATAGGTGCCATGCCGGACGGAACAGATAAACACTTTTGTGTGCCTGCAATCAATGCGTCAATGTTCCACTCATCTACTTTTACATCCGTACCGCCAATAGTAGCTACTGCGTCGACGATAAATAAAATATCTTCGTTGCGGCATGCAGCACCAATTTCTTTAAGAGGCTGCATTCTTCCTGTAGACGTTTCACCATGAACCATTGCAACAATTTTCGGGTTTACTTTTTTTATTTCACGAATAACTGTTTCAGGGTCAAACACTTCTCCCCATTCGCATTCGATATTGTGTACATCAGCTCCGTAGCGCTCGGCAATTTCCGTTAATAAATAGCCGAAGCGGCCGAAAATCGGGACGAACACTTTATCGCCAGGCTCAACTACACTTGCAAGAACTGCTTCAATCCCAGCTCTAGACGTTCCATCAACGGGAAAAGCCCATTTGTTTTTGGTTTGAAATAGTTCACGAAGCATTTCCATCGTTTCGTTCATAATGTGCGTAAATGCGGGGTCAAACTGACCTAAAATAGGTGTTCCTAATGCTCTTAATACGCGTGGATCTGCTTCTACGGGTCCGGGTGTCATAATCGTACGCGGCGGTGTATGAAGCTGTTTTGTTATAGTCATGTCAAATTCCTCCTAGTAGGCAAGTTTATATAATAGTTCTATTAAGACCTTTACTCCTTTTTCTAACTGTTCTCCTTTGGTGAATTCCTTTGGGGAATGGCTGATTCCATCTTGGCTCGGTACGAATAACAAACATGTGGGAACTCTTCGTCCAAATACCTGGGAGTCGTGTCCTGCACCGCTTACTAATTCTCGGGAGGAGATATTCTTTTCCGAGGAAATAATTTTGGAAAGTTCAGATAATTCTTCGTTCATAGCGACAGGTTTTTCATTCATCCAGCAGTCGATATTCACTTCTAAATCCCCTGCTGTTCGCTTTATAATTTCCTTCATTTCTCGTTCTGCTTCTTGTAAAACCTCATACTCATGATGTCTTATATCGACCGTGAATTCTACATATCCTGGTATTACATTCGGTGCATTTGGAGAAAGTGTAATTTTGCCAACCGTTACGTATAAAGCGTTATGATATTTTTCGCTCAATTCAATAAATGCTTTAGCAAGTTTGCAGCTCACATAAAATGCATCTTTTCTGATGTTCATCGGGGTTGTGCCCGCATGGTTACTTTCACCTTTAACAGATACTGTAAATCGTTTCTGCCCGACGATACTAGAAACAATTCCGATATCGCAACGAGACATTTCAAGCTGCTTTCCTTGTTCGATATGCAGTTCAATAAAAGAAGCGATATCCGTGCGGTATGGCTCGCTGTGGAGGCCTTTTCCGAAATTGAGCTGTTTCATTGCGTCATCCAGCTTAACCCCTTCTTTATTTATAACATGTTTTGCATCACTTTTGCTGTGTAATCCATTTATATTGCCTGATCCCCAATACGTAAGAGGAAATCTGCTACCTTCTTCTTCACAAAGTGATACGACCTCTAAGGTTTTTGTAGGGGAGCCGTAATGCGCATATAGGTACTGCAGAGCAATGATACCTGCCACAACACCAAACGCCCCGTCATACTTTCCTCCGTTTATCACGGTGTCGATATGGGATCCTGTTAAAATAACTTGTTGTTCTGAACCCGTTCCTTGCAACCGTCCAAATAAATTTCCAACATCATCGTAATACGTTTTGAGGTGAAGTCCCTTCATTTTTTCTTCCAATGCCTTTTGAGCTGCATTCCACTGTTCCGTATATAAAAGCCTCGTGACCCCTTCTTTTTCATCTACCCCAAACTGTGACAACCAGTTAACGTTTTCTTCGATTTGCTGGCAAAGCTTAGATTTTCCCGTCATATCTGCAACCATTGCTATCCCTCCTGCTATCTTCATTTTAAGAAAATGACTGATTGTTTTCATTAACACTTTCTACAATGATTTAGTGTTTTTTTAGCTATTATCACTAAATATGCAAAATCTTATATACGTCACTTTTTCTAACATTATATGTTATTTATTTTATCTTACAGGATTGAATATACTTCTTCATTAACAATTTATACATTTTTTTCTGAAAATTTTATTTATTTTAACTAAACTTTCTTATAAAATAAAAGATAGATAAAGATACGCGTAGGGAAATGTGAGAATTTTTAACAAAAGGAGTAATAAATAATGGAACTACAAACTCTTTTACGCATTCCAATTTATGAGAAAGCATCTGTAGTAGCCGGGCAAAAAGGAGTCACCCGCAAAGTACATAACGTCAATATGATGGACGCACCCGATATTTTATCTTTTTTAAAAGAAGGAGAATTTTTAATTACAACGGGTTATCACTTCAAAGAACATGAAGAAAGCTTAGCAAAACTTGTAGAAGGAATGGCTAAAAAGAAATGTGCAGGATTGGCCATCAAAACGAAGCGCTTTTTCGAGCACGTGCCTGCTTCTATTTGTCAGCTAGCTGATGAACTTCACTTTCCGATCATTGATTTCCAAACGGACGAAACGTTAGGCGCGGTTATTAACGAATCTCTCAGCTTTATTTTAGATAAAAAAACAGCCGAGCTTCAGCAAGCGATGGTCACACATCAGCTATTTTCCTCGTACATCTTACAAGGAAAAGGCATTGAGAAAATTATGCAATCCATTCAAACGTTATGCAATGCTCACGTTGCCCTTTTTGATACCCATGGCCATGAACTCTTTTATACAAACAAACGCGAACCCTTTTCACTCCCGATGGAAGAAGCGGTAGCGGGCGCTAAGCAGCTGTTTTTACGAACGGTAAAATATACAACCTTTTCCTTTTTACACAAAAAAAAAACCGTTACGCTTTTTCCGATTGCTACTCATACAAGAAAGTACAGTTATTTACTTATTGAACATCAAGTTTCTTTATCCGATTCAGCGCTCCTAACGATTGAACAAGCGACAAACGTTTTATCCTTCGAAATGATGAGGCAGCAGGCTTTGTATGAAGCTGAACGGCGACGAAAAAACGATTTTTTCAATCAGCTTGTTAACAATTATTATAAAACGCTTGAAGATGCTTCCTTTCAAGCACAGATGATGGGCTTATCAGCAGGAAACAGCTATATTTGCGCCGTCGGGAAAATCCATTCTACATTCACGCCTTACAGCGATGATGATATGATCTATGAGCTCCTTCAATATGAGTTATCAACAGGTCATACAGAGGCCGTTTTGTTTTTCTATGACAATCTTTATATTCTTTTGTTTACACCTCATTCTCAACCTATGATTATAGAATGCTTGCATCGCTTGCAGGAAGCTGTTTACCGTCACTACGATAAGCGAATTTCATTTGGAGTTGGAAACCAAAGCCAATCCCTACTTACAATCGCTGATTCATATAAAGAAGCTGTTGAAGCTCTTGAAACCATCCATTTTAAAGACCAGTCGAAGCTTATTCAATTTTATCAGCCAAAACAGTTTAAAGAACTGCTGAGGTTGCTTCCAGCAAACGATTTACAGGATTACTATTCTCAAACATTAGAAGGTTTGCTGCAGTACGATAAGAAAGATCGCTCCATCTTACTCGACACGCTTGAAACATATCTAAATTCCAATTGCCAAATCTCAGAGACTGCTAAGCAGTTATTCGTTCATCGGAACACGGTGATCTATCGAATTGAAAAATGCGAAGAGTTATTAAAAAGACCTATTCACACGTCAGAGGAAACCCTTCGGCTGCGCGTAGCTTTTCAAATTTTTTCTCTTGTGCATGCTAATTAAGTATAAATACAATAAAAAACGCCTGAGTGGATACTCAAGCGTTTTTATTGTATTGCATATTCTTTATTTCGCTTTTAATTTAGACTGTACGGATTGTAATTTCCCAGCCATCGTATGATTTTCTTTATCACGGCGATCATCAATTCGTAAATTTGTACATACGCGCTGAATACCATTTTCAAAAGGCACCTCATGCATCTCTTGAACAATGTTTAGCAGCGTGCTTAATTCCCCTTCAATCAATGTATTCATAGGGGTTAATTGATATGTAATTTCATCTTCATGCTTGGCCAACACTTTTTGAATATCAGCTACGTACTGACTCACGCTTGGCGTTTCCGTACCTACCGGAATAATGGTTACATCTACAATAGCCATGTTATACACTCCTTTTATTTGTTCCCTAGTTATCATATCAAATCGCGCAAAAATTTCCTACTTTTACGTTTATGGTGCATAGAAAAAAGGAATAGTTCTACAACTACTCCTTTTTGTTACACTCTTATAGGTAACGCTTTGCTCCTAAGTAACGTTTTGACCAGTAAGAGTTGCTTAGTGATGTGATTGTCACGCCTGTTGAAGAACCTGCATGCATGAATTGACCGTTTCCGATATAAATGCCAGCATGACTAGCTC
The DNA here is from genome assembly GCF_055710015.1 of Priestia sp. VA7. Taxonomy (NCBI): domain Bacteria; kingdom Bacillati; phylum Bacillota; class Bacilli; order Caryophanales; family Bacillaceae; genus Priestia; species Priestia sp. VA7. The sequence goes on along the minus strand of NZ_JBVQPN010000003.1, from coordinate 472,538 downwards.
CTGGTTGGTACGTTTCAAAGAAAACGATATCGCCAGGCTGAGGTGAACTTACACGCGTACCAGTTTGATAGATGCTAGCAACTGTACGAGGAAGACTTACACCTACTGCATTGCGATATACATAGTTAAGGTAACCACTGCAATCAAATCCTCCAGGCGCAGCTCCACCCCAAACATAAGGTGTTCCCATAAAACGTTTACCGTATGAAATAACTTTTGAAGCTGAGCTTGAGCTTGTGCTGCTTCCTGTTGATGTTGAAGGTTTTGAGCTGCTAGAGCTGCTTGAATTTAATTTATTCAGCGTATCTGGACCCGCTTCTCCGTCTACTAATAAACCATTTGCACGTTGAAATGATTTTACTGCACTTGTTGTAATTGAGCCAAAGTAGCCTGTTACACCAGCTGAGAAGTAACCTTTATTTTTTAGTTTTTGCTGAAGGCTGCTTACTGCTGAACCTTTCATACCTTGACGTAAAATAGTTGAGTTGCTAGAGCTAGAACCACCAGTTGAAGCGCTAGAACCGCCATTTTTTAACTTGCTTAACGTAGCCGGACCCGCAATTCCGTCCACAGACAGTCCGTTTGCACGTTGAAATGCCATTACTGCATTTTTTGTAATTGAACCGAAGTATTGAGTCGTAGTTCCTTTAAAATAGCCTTTATTCTTTAGCTGCTGCTGTAAAGATTGTACATTTGGTCCAGTTGAACCAACGCGCAGCAATGAACTTGAGCTAATTGATGAGCTTCCGCTTCCTAGCAGCTTATTAAATGTAGATGGACCTGCAATACCATCTGCAGATAAACCATTTGCACGCTGAAACGACTTTACTGCGCTAGTCGTGATTGAACCGTAATAGTTTGTTGTTGTACCGTATGTAAAATAGCCTTTGTTTTTTAATTTTTGCTGTAATTCTTTCACATCTGAATTACTTGTTCCTGGGTGCAGCGTAGCATCTCCTAAAGCAGCTTCACTAATTGTAGGTACTACTGTTAAAGATCCACATAACGCTAACGAATATATCAACTTTTTCATAAAAAAAGGTTCCTCCAATGCCATAATCTACTAATCTATAAGACGTTTACATTGTAACAACACATTATTACAAAATAACATCACTAATATTACATTTATGTTACAGGAAACGACAGCAGCGCAGCTGTATGGTGTATATTGTCGTAGTTTATTGTCGTTTAACACTTAATAAGTTCGACAAAAAAGCTAATATATTCCAATATTATTCCTTTTCCTACACTAATAATAGGTAAAAAATCACCCGTAACATTATCTTTATATTTCAAAAAAAACAATTTATTTTTTTTTGAAATGTGAAACTTTTTTAAAATTTATTCGTTTAGCGGATTTGTTTCCCTCTCTAGTAAAACAGCTTTTCTTCTAAAAATTTATATTATATCCATATTAATGAATAAAAAAGCGAGGGCTGAAAAAAATAGTCTTGTTATGTTTGAAACAAGGAGGATTATTTTATGAGCCATAAAGGCACTCATGGTACAAATGTTAGCGGATCAGGTGACTCGGAAGACAAACGCTATGCAGCCGGAGAAAACGAGCAGACGCTTACGACGCGTCAAGGTCACCCCATTCGTGATAACCAAAATTCTCGAACGGTAGGCAACAGAGGACCTGCTACTCTTGAAAATTACCAGCTGATTGAAAAACTTTCGCATTTTGATCGTGAACGTATACCGGAACGTGTTGTTCATGCCCGGGGAACGGGAGCTCACGGGTATTTTGAAACGTACGGAAAGCTTGGTGACGAGCCCGTTGAAAAATACACCCGCGCAAAAGTTTTTTCAGGAGCAGGCAAACAGACGCCCGTTTTTGTCAGATTTTCTACCGTAACTCATGGAAAGGACTCTCCAGAAACAATGCGAGACCCAAGGGGATTTGCTGTAAAGTTCTACACAGAAGACGGAAACTGGGACTTAGTAGGAAATAACCTTAAAATATTTTTTATCCGCGATGCTATTAAATTCCCTGATTTGATTCATGCTTTTAAGCCCGATCCTGTGACAAACCGTCAAGATACCGAGCGTATTTTTGATTTTATTTCTCACACCCCTGAGGCTATGCATATGATTACTTTTTTATTTTCACCCTGGGGAATACCTGCTAACTATCGGCAAATGCAAGGTTCCGGTGTTAATACATATAAGTGGATAAACAAAGATGGCGATGCGTTTCTTGTGAAATACCATTGGGAACCAAAACAAGGAATTAAAAATTTGACCCAAAAGCAAGCAGAAGAAATTCAAGCTAAAAATATTAGTCACGCCACTCAAGACTTGTATGAAGCGATTGAGAGCGGTAACTACCCCGAGTGGGAACTTTGTATACAAATCATGGAAGATGGAGAGCATCCCGAACTGGATTTTGATCCGCTCGATGACACGAAAATTTGGCCGGAAGACCAATTTCCATTTCTCCCAGTAGGTAAAATGGTCCTAGATAAAAATCCAAGCAACGTATTTGCTGAAACGGAGCAAGTCGCATTTGGTACTGGTGTACTTGTAGACGGGCTAGATTTTTCTGATGATAAAATGCTGCAAGGAAGAACGTTTTCTTATTCCGACACGCAGCGTCACCGGGTGGGAACAAACTACTTGCAGCTGCCTATTAACGCGCCGAAAAAACATGTAGCAACAAATCAACGCGATGGTCAAATGGCCTATCATGTAGACGTTGCTCCAGGTCAGAACCCGCATGTGAACTATGAGCCTTCTTCTCTTGGAGGTCTTCAAGAAGCGCATGACCATCCAAAACCTCATCAGCCTTATGTTGAAGGAAATGTAAAAAAAGAAAAAATTGATCGTACAAATGACTTTAAGCAAGCTGGTGAACGCTATCGTTTACTAGAGGACTGGGAACGTGATGAGCTTATTCAAAATTTAGTAGACGGCTTAAAATGTTGTCACCATACCGTTCAAACAAAGATGATTGAGCTTTTAACTCAATGTGATTTTGACTACGGCAATCGCGTAGCAAATGGCATTGGTCTTCTGATGCATGATGATGGTTCCCTAGAAATTGAAATGGGAGCAGAAATGACTCCTACATACGGGAAATTGCCAAAAGAAGGCGGTTCACCGTTAGGAAGCAACAAAGCTGCTGATGCGGTAGAAGAAGCTAATGAAAAAGGACACGATGCTCATCCTTATTAACAAAAAAACATCCTGCAGCGACAGCAGGATGTTTTTTGGGTTAAACGCTTATGACCAAGTAACGGCAAACACGTGGTAGTCATTTTTTAACTGTGGCGCATCAATGGGTGTCCCGTGCTGATATCCTTGTTTCACTCTTTTAGGATGTAAGGGTTGAACCCATTCTTTCACTTGCTGTTTTGTACCATTTGCTAAAATATATACACAATCAGAAAATGCCCCGTCATTGTTTGGACTATCAACTTTTAGTACTTCCACTAACACATCTTGGACACACGTTTTTCTCTGAATACACATAAGCGTATGGTAGATAATATCAGCGGACACATCGTTATTTAAACGAAAGCCCACCTTTTTTTGTTCAAAAAAAGACGAGAATGAGACGATTGGTAATGTCTTTTTTTGTTCATACGCTTGAGATAAAATCTTGACAAGAACTTCTCCACTCAAGATGATCCCTCTTTCTAAAAAACGCTTCATCACAACATATGTGAGCATTGATTATGCTCATAGGATAATATATTATCATAGTTTAATTCTGTGGTGTTAGTCTTTTTTGGGGTTTTTACACTGGGAATTATACCCGCCTATTTCTTGCGTTTCCCTGACGTTCTCGCTACTAGCAACAGAATTATTAATAAAATAAATACCCCTACCCCTACAAACATATCATACAAGAAATCAAGCATCATACTCCTCCTCTTCCTTCAAAAAAACGCTGTTAAAACCAAGCGTTTTAACAGCGTTTTTTCGTTAGATAAAGCCTAGCATATTAATAAATACAATGATAATTAAAACAGGTGCAATGTATCGAATAGCAAGAAGCCATAAAGAGAACCAGCGCTTCACATTCGTTGAACCGTGCTTGAATTCTTCAATTAGCACATCTTTTTTCATTTTCCAAGGAACAAAGATGGCAATTAAAAGAGCACCTAGTGGCATAAGGATATTACTTACAAGAAAATCGAAAGCGTCAAAGATGCTTTTTCCAAAGATCGATACGTCACTTAACAAACCATACGATAGCGCTGAAGGTATTCCTACCACGAAGATTAGCAAGCCCGAAATCCAAGATAGCTTTATACGCTTATGCTGCTCTCCTTTGGCTAAAGAAGCAACAATAATTTCTAACATTGAAAACGCAGATGTCAAAGTGGCAAATAAAAACAGCGCCAAAAAGAAAGTTTGAAACACAATTCCGAACGGAAGCTGTTCAAAAATAGAAGGCAATACAATGAATAAAAGACCTGGTCCTTCCGTCGGTTTTACACCCATTGAAAAGACCGCAGGGAAAATGGCCAGTCCTGCTAGTAAAGAAATCAAAATATTTAACGCTGAAATTGAAATAGCTGATTTTGGCAAGTTTTGCTGCTTAGATAGATACGAACTGTACGTAACCATAACTGAAACGCCTACACTAAGGGAAAAGAATGCTTGTCCCATCGCAAACAAAATGGTTTGGGATGTAAGCTTTGAAAAATCTGGATACAAAAAGAAAGATACACCTTCCATTGCCCCTTCTAATGTTAAAGAACGAATAATGATAATAATAAATAAAATAAAGAGAGCAGGCATTAAAATTTTGTTTGCTTTTTCAATACCATTTTGAATGCCTCTTGCTACTACAACAATTGTTAAAAGAAGAAAAACAAATTGAGAGATAACAGCACGTGTTGGATTAGCAATGGTCGAGTTAAATAAACTCCCGTAGTCACTTACTCCATTCAGCTGACCCGTGACGCTTGCAAAAATATATTGCAAAATCCAGCCTCCTACTACACTATAGAAGGATAATAAAATAAAGCATGTAATCACGCCTAAATACCCGATTCCTTTCCATAGGGAGCCGGGAGCAACTGCATCATAAGCACGAATTGCTTCTTTTTGTGTATGTCTACCTAGTACAAATTCAGCAAGCAAAAGCGGCAAACCAATAATTGCTGTAAACAAGATAAACAGTAAAAAGAAGGCCCCTCCTCCGCTTGTTCCGGCTACATAAGGCAGTTTCCAAATGGCTCCGATTCCAATTGCAGAACCGGCAGATGCCAAGATAAAGCCGAGTTTTGATGTCCATTGTTCGTTTTGACTCATTTTTTCTCACCATTTTTCTTTATTTATTCTGATTTGTCATACTATAGCACACAACCCTTCTGTCGAAAAGGGTTTTTGTTGTTTTAACCCTCATCATGTGTTATGAATAGTATGTAGGTTTCATGATTTATTTTCGTAACTAAAAAAAGTTTGACAGTTAGAGGTACAAAAAATGACAAATCAGCAAGTAATACAGCAACAATTTTTAGATAAGTTCCTTGACTTTATCTTAGTAAAATGTCCAAACTGCGAACTATGTGCGCGAGTTGTAAAATTGGATAAAAAATTGAGCGGGTCAACGCACTCATGCACGTGTCCTCACTGCGGTTATCTAGACGTAACCAACGCTGATAGCCAAGGACCGTTAGAACTTTCTGAAGCAGTAGATCCTTTTTTTCAGCTTCCGCTTTACTTAGAAACGATATGCCCTGAACGTCGACTTTGGGCTTATAACTTAGATCACCTTCAGTATATTGAATCTTATATTGAAGTTAAAACATGCGGGGCTTGTTTCGACGAGCTGTCGGTTGAACATTCATTGCCAGATTGGGTAATTCATAAGCAAGAAGAAGCATTAAGCGAAATTCAACGTTTAAAAGATACCGTCTTTTGCACATTCAAATGAAGATAGAAAAGAAACGTTGCCGAAGAGGCAACGTTTCTTTTTTTACGAAGAACTTTCTTCGGTAAGTTTTCTTCGATAGTCTCCGGCCTTATCGAACTCTTTTGCGGTGCCGACGAAAAAGTAGGTTACCGTATGATTTTTGTTACCTTGAGTCGTTCCATGTATCATCTTCCCCTGCTTCAATTGCTTTCGCTCTCCATTCTTATTTACATAGAAATATTTATTTCTTGCCCAGCCGCCGCCGCTTAAAAGCGTTTTGGTTTTCCCGACTCCCTGGTCATTTACTTTAAATACAGTGTAGTGTCCTTCTGTCTTGCTGGGGTTTCCGTTATCTTTATCATATTCGACCATAACCCATCCTTTGTACCCTTCTGGTATAAGGAAAATGCTCGGTTGAGACGTTTCATCTGGGCGTCCACATCCAGATCCAGCTGCGATTACAATCAAGAAGCACAAAATGAGCCACCTTTTCACTTTTTCCAACTCCTTTCTTAATAAAAGACGTGCCTCTATACTGCTTTTAGTTTTTGTTGAAGGTGAGATTATATTCTTTTTGCATCCCTCAATTTTTTCCAGTTCACCCAGTCAAATATGCTATATTTACGTATTGTTTGTCACACACTATTAGCAGGCGTTTACAATTTACATGGGAGGATAACAAAAATGAGCTATGTTTTTTTATTTATTTTGCTCTTTGTCATTCCGCTTTACACACAGCAAAAAATTGTTCGTGCCGACCGTGAAAATACACGTACATTATTACTAAGTGAACACGAGCAATCTGGACATAAAAAAAGCGATTCCCCGTAAAACAGGAATCGCCTTCTTTTAATATGTTAAGCTTCCGGCCACAATAAGGCCGACGGCAACCGACGCTGCAAAAAGAGTTACTCCAACGGCTATATTTCCTTCTTCTACTTTTTTGGCTAGGCTCGTTTTAGGCGTCATGATAAATTCAATAATCCAATATGCCACTACTTGAGTAATGATACCTACTACTCCCCAAAGAGTTGCATCTACCAAATTTAAGCTGTTGCTCCATACAGTAAAAATGACAATAGCAAGCCCAATTCCTTTTCCCCATAACTTCAAAGCGACCGCCACATTGCCTTTTTTTATGAGTTCACGGTCATTAAATTTTGTTGTTAATTCAAATACCATAACTCCGATAAATAATAACCCTATCCCTACCGCTACGTGAGATAAAAAACTCCCTATACTAGCCCAATCAATCCATTGTGTCATTTTTATTCCCCTTTTCATTTTAATCCAATCGGCAAATAGTACGATTCGTTATCCGTAATTTGATTTCCAGCTCGTATTCCTACTGCGCTTGCTTTTCCATTTAATAAAAAGCACCCGTACATGATATGAGCCTCTATTGTTTGCGTTTGAGCCTTCATCGTTGCAGTTGGCAAAGGAATAAACTGTTGATACACAGCCGTGTATTCTTGATATGTCTTATGCTGATCTTCGTCTATTTTGATTCCGTCTTCATTATAAATTTCAACGGTATCTCCCTCACGACCAAAGGATGGTTTCTTCACAAATGCTTGTTTTCTTTCAATAAATGTATCTTCTTCTAAATACGTTGGTAAAAAGTATGTTTCAATGATGTGACGCTCTTCTTTAGTGAAGAAAGGATGATGTTGTTCATGCAAAGCCCAAATGAGTGCTTGCACGGCTTTGGACTGCAGCAAAAATGCAGAAGGCGGATTGATTATGGCTACTTGTTTTTGCTGTGCTAATGTTAAAAGCATGTGTCCGACTTTTTCATGCGTACTCGGATCTTCATCTTCAATTAAATGTTCAAGCGGATAAGTTTGGCGATAGAGTACGTCTATTTTTTGTCCATATTGATCATACACGCCCGCTTCTATATGTTCACCTTCTTCCACTGTAGAGGAAGGGACAATTCGAAGCTGCGATAATGGAACGTATGTAGCATCTACATCGGCTAGCTTCATTAAATAAAGAGTCGTTAACTTATCTTCTTCATGCGTATCGTGCGAAGAAAAAACGACGTTTGGATAGTTCGTTCTATCGAGCTCGTTATAAGCTTCAAAAATGGCGTGTTTTAATGCTAAAGCAAGCTTTTTTTCTTCAAGCTTATTAGGGTTTTGTACTTGAAAATGCCGACAGACTAACTCATTTACATGAAACAATTCTTTAATGAACGTAGGCGTATCCGCATTTAGTTCTAAAAGCTTGATTTGATCAGTCGTAACAGCAAAATCAAGGCGCGAAATCACACTTTCTGTTTTCATCGTTTTCAGTCGTAGGTACGGAAGGCTGTCTTTTGGAAATCCTAAAGAAAAAAGCGTCTGATCATCTAACGAACGAAGTAAAGGTGCAGTTTTAAAAAATAATTCCCCAATTTGATTTGCAGCTTCTTTAATAGAATCAATGATATGAGAAGACTCTGTATGTACGTCATAAAGAGCATACTCTGTTCCGTATAAATCGTGCCAAAAATCTTCAATTTCTTTATAAAACATTTCTCGCTTTTCTTTATGCATTACCCGCCAAAACCGCCTTTAGAGCCGCTCCCAATTCCAGATTTATACGAGCTGCTTGATTTAAATGATTTATAGGCCGATGATGAGGTCAACTGTTTTTTAGAGCCGTAGTAGCGGCCTCCGTGATAATATGAGCCGCTGTGCGAAGAAGAAGAATCTGAACAGTAGTACGTTTGGGTATCTTCATCCCACTTCCACTTGTCACACGATTTATCTTTCGGTTTAGCTGGTCTTGCCTGATCAGTTGAACCGCAGGCAACGAGCGATGTCATTAAAGCTGTGGTCAAAACCCCGGCCATCATTTTTTTTGTTTTTGACATTACGCCTTCCCCCCTTCATACGTTACGCCTGTTTTTGTTACATATAAACTGTACACGCTGCGATCTTCATCAATTTCCGCAGAGTCTCTTTCCCATTCCCATCCATTGTAGTATGTATAAACTGTTCCGATATAGCTTAATACGTCCAAATGGGTATAAAATGAAGAGACGAATAAAATCGGATGTCCTCGAAGAGAATTCAGTTCGCGTACTTCTAACGTAATCTCTCTGTTATCGTCTTCTGCTTGCTCTTTCGCCCCATGTTCATGTTCTTTTACATAAATAATATGTATATCGTCTTCGACTGCAGATGAAGTTTGTTTATACGTTACTCCTTCTTTAACAAAAAATTCGCATTCTCTTCTTGCTAAAATTTGTTCAAGTTCAATAGATTGATAGTGATAAATAGATACAAACGTATCATCAGGCTTTAGCAGTCGGTATTCTAACTTCCCCATTGTGCAACTCCTTTTGTGACTTTTTTGTGAACGTTCTTTAATAAATACGCACAGATTTTCAAAAAGTTTCAATTTTTCTCATATTAAAAGGCTTAGCTTTAAATAAGCTAAACCTTTATTTTTTTATCACATCTGTCACAACTTCATAACCGCCTGTGTATGGGTCGAATACATATTCAAGCATGCCGTTTCCACGATTGACTTTAAATAGATAACGGTATTTTTTAGGGCTGTCTTTTGCTGGATATACGTATTTTCCTTTTTGGAACTGACTTAGCAAGAGCTGTTCTCTTTGCGCAAGCATTTTTTTTGCTTCATTATAACCATACAGCGGGAGATTTTTGGCATAGAGAACCGGTACGAATACAAGCACAACGACTGAAATCGTAATAAGCCCTTGTTTGAACCACCGTATAAATCTCTTTGGATTTCGCGAAAGTAACATCGTGATGACAATTACTATTAACAAAGGAACAATATATACTTGAACATACGGAATGTTTGCAAATACAGGTCGATTAATCAATAAGACAATTACTTCGATAGCTGCTACTAATACTAAAATAAAATAGACCACTTACTCTTCACACCTCGACGATTCAATGAATTTTATATGTGTTAGAAAGTATTCCCACTCATGAATGAACTCGTCTATTGTATCATAAGACGCAAAAAAAATATCTACGCTTCTCTATTTTACGGAATTCAGATAATAAAAGAGATTGAGACATTACGAAATCACCCCAATCTAAAGACGAACAAATGGGATAATGCGCTAGTATGGCCCCTTGTTACACTGCTGTTGATTTCCGTGCAAGCCTTCGCTTTCCGCAGGCGGCCGCTAAGCCTCCTCGTCGCTTGCGCTCCAATCAACAGCTAGAAACCACTACATACATGAAACTCCCTTCACCCTAACCATAAAAAAATCTGAACGCATTTGATTCTCCATCAAGAATTAAACACGTTCAGATCTCCCTTTAACTAAGCTACTTTTATTCCATCCTCTTTATTACGAAACTTCTACGTTTTGATTTTGATTATATTTTTTCCCTTGTAACAGTGAGTAAATGATCGCTGCTGCCCACACAATAAGTATGAATGCATATACAGCTATCTGAGTTGAGCTGCTGGATATCCATGTATTTAAGAGTGTTCGAGCATTTGTTAAAATGATAAACCCACCAACAAGTGAACCAAGCAAGTGAGCCGGGATAATACGAACAAACCATGCAGCAATCGGAGCCGCGATAATTCCGCCAATCATAAGGGCGCCTACCCAGAACCAGTTTACTTGCTCCCAGCCAAGAGAAATTAAAAAGCCAAGTGTAGCCGAGACGGCAATAGCAAATTCACTTGTATCCACGGTTCCAACGACTTTCCGTGCTGTTGTGCCTTTTTTAGCTAGCAATACAGGCGTTGCTATCGGCCCCCAGCCTCCTCCTCCTGTAGCATCAGCAAATCCAGCAATTAACCCTAAAGGAATGGACTGCTTCGTCGATAAAGGTTTGGTGCTCTTTTCTTCGTTTGTTTTAAACGTAAATAAAAAACGAAATAACACATAAACTCCTAGAAGCAATAAGAATGTTGAAACGTAAGGCCTTACTGCATCTCCAGGTAAATTACTTAGAAAGCAGGCTCCTACAAAAGCTCCGATGGAGCCCGGGATAATCAGTTTTAACACCATCGATTTATCTACGTTTCCAAATTTAATATGCGAAACACCCGAAGCTGCCGTTGTTACAACTTCTGCTAAGTGAACAGATGCGGAAGCCACAGCTGGTGCAATTCCAAACGTTAAAAGCAGCGTAGTTGATGTCACCCCGTATGCCATTCCAAGTGATCCATCAATTAACTGAGCTAAAAAGCCAATAAGTGCAAACGTAATTAACTTTTTCATGTTGTCCCTCCACTTTCATCTTCTGTTAGAAAGCACAAAAAGGCCTCCAACAGTTGTTTGCTAGAAGCCTTCGGTATGTCCGATCAGCTGTCCGTTTTATGAATAAGTTGTTTATATTGTAATCCTAACTATTCCTAGAAGTCAACTGTGTTTTTAGTTTTTCTTTTAGTCTATGTATGCTGCTTGGTTATAGTATCAGTAAAATAAAATTCTTCTTGTTAAGTCAACAACATAAAAACGACCGCTCACTTAATAAGGGCGGTCATTTTTATGCATGTCTTGCCAGTGAGCTAGTACTTCAGGTGGCAAACTCATATCTTTGTCTAATGACGTCACATCCATAGAAGCGGGCTCATCGCTATTTATCACTTTTTCTACCCAATCTGGCTGCACAACTAATGCTTGTTCAATCGTAATTAAAGCCAGCCCTTTCTCAAAAGCTTCTGCTACTTCTGTTGCCGTAAGTCCTCCTGTACCCACAAGAGGGACCCGATGATTGACGTGCTTAATAATCGAAGAAACCAGTGAACGATTTTCTTCACTACTTAAGGTAGGTTCATGCAAAGCACTGATATGTAAATAGTCAATTTCTGTATGAACAAGACGATCAATCCACTCAAATGTATCTTCCACTTTATTTCCTAAATAGCCTTTTTCTTTGGGCGCTAATGTATATCCCACAATAAATGGTTTGCCCGCATGTGCTGCTCGACGCGTCACTTCACGAATAACTTCAAGTGCAAAAGTGAAGCGGTTTTCTGCGCTTCCACCATAAGAATCGCTCCGTTCATTTGCTTGCCTTGACATAAACTGCTGCAGTAAACATTCATTTCCTCCGTCAATTTCTACTCCATCAAACCCGGCTTCCATAGCTCTGGTGGTAGCTTCGCCAAACGCTTGAACCATATAAGTTATATCGCGCTCGGTCATTTGAACAGGCTTTTTCCCTTTACGTTTATGAGGCTTTTCACTTGGGCTAATGGCTTGCCATTTATTTTTCATTTCTACGCACTTTCTTCCCCCGTGTGATAGTTGAAGAATCGCTTTAGCTCCTCTTCTATGAATCATTTGGGTTAGTTGATGAAGCTTTCGTATGACATGATCACGATGAATGCCGATTTGACCATGTGCTACTTGGCCATTTTCTGTGATAAACGCGGGGCCGACAATTACCGTACTGACGCCCCCTACTCGTTTTTCGTAAAAAGTCAGATCGATATCAGATATTTCTCCGTTTTCCCGTGAAGCGTATGTGAGGATAGGTCCCATTGCTAACCGGTTTTTCATCTCAAGAGCATCAACAAATTTAAAATGCTTAAATAATTTTTCATAGGCGGTCTTCAATTAATTCACCCCTTTTTTCCTTAGCTTGCCCATCTAGAAGCCGAGTAGACATAGGCACAAAAAAAGAAATACCTTCGCCGGCATTTCTTTTTACGTTGTTTTTCTTATTTTTTTAATGGGGTAAAATACAAATTCGCTTTTTCCGACAATCCGTTTTTCATCAATGAGGCCTAGACCGTTGCGGCTATCCATACTGTAAAGACGGTTATCACCCATTACAAATACTTCGTTTTTAGGTATTTGAACGGGTTCAAAATCTCCTGTAAGCTCCATATCCATGTTATTGGCAATTTGACGATTCGTTTTTAAATAAGGTTCACTTACTTTTTTATCATCAATATAAAGCTGATCTTTTTTCATTTCGATTTTTTCACCTGGCAGACCGATTACTCTTTTTACATAATGCTTATTCTTAGCCTCATCTTTAATAATCACAATATCTCCGCGGCGAATATCATGGAGCGAATACGACAGTTTATTCACAAACAAACGCTCTCCGTTATGCAGCGTTGGGTTCATTGAAGCGCCTTCTACAATATACGGAGAAAATAAAAATGCGCGAATCATAAATACTAGAGCGATAGCGAAGATAATAGTTTTGAATATGCTGCGTAATTGATCGCTTTTTGTTTTTTCCGTAGTCAATATACTTTGTCTCCTTTGTACAGCTCACTTTTCTTATGTGAAAAAGCAAGAAACCTCTTACTTTAACACTTATTCTAACTTAACCATAGAAAGAACTGAAATCAAATGTTTTATGTTATGTAAAAAAAGAACCTCTAACAAATGTTAGAGGCTTACATTACGCAAGTTTCGTCTTTACATCTCTTATTATAACATTAATTATATAAAAAGAGACTACCTTTTATGTAAAAATTATGTTTTTTACGCAAACTTAACTAAATCTTCACATTTAAAGGCGTTTCTCCATGTATAAAAAGTTGAGAGATACAATACTCTATAATCTCTCTTCGCCGCACGGATCCAATAAAAATGTTTTGATCATCTACAACCGCCACAACATTTTGTTCAGACGCGCGTGACAAAATACTTTCCATTTCATCATGAATTATTTTACGGCCTGCTTCCTCCTCCTCTTTCAGAAAAAAGCGTTCTTATCTCCTCGATAAGAACGCTTTTTTTAGCTCATTTTCTCAATTTCATTTACAAGAATTGAAATGGCATCCGTTTTTGTTGCTTCACGCATTGTACGCTTCATCGTACTTGCCTGCTGCTGAAGCTCATTTACTTCACGCAAAAACACTTCTTTTGTTAACTGTTCTTCTTCCACAACCATACAGTAGCCTTTTTTCTTAAAGGACTGTGCATTTAAAATTTGATCTCCCCGGCTTTGTGCTTTTGACAAAGGAATAATCATCATCGGTTTATGAAGGGCTAAAAACTCAAAGATAGCATTTGATCCGCCGCGTGTAATCACATAATCAGTGGCCGCTAGAACATCTGGAAGCTGTTCATTTACATATTCTAACTGACGGTAGCCCGACTCTTTTTCAAGGCTTGTATCAACATTGCCTTTTCCGCACAGGTGTACAATTTGAAATTTCTTTTGCAGTTCAGGCAAGGACTCTCGAACAATTTCATTGATGCGACGTGCTCCTAAACTTCCGCCCATAATGGTTAAAATTGGGCGCTTATCATAAAAGCGAAGCCAGCTTTCCCCGTTCGCTGCGCTTCCGCTAAATAATTCTTTTCGAATAGGTGAACCAACAACCTGCACTTTTTCTTTTGGAAAATAGTTTGCCGCTTCATCAAAAGAAGTGAAAATTTTAGTGGCAAATTTCTGCGCAATTTTATTTGCCAGTCCCGGTGTTAAATCACTTTCATGAATGAACACGGGAATGTTTAGCGATTTAGCAGCCATTACAACAGGAACTGTGACAAAACCGCCTTTTGAAAACACAAGAGAAGGCTTTAACTTTTTCAGCACGCGACGTGCATCGCCAACTCCTTTTGCTACTCGAAATACATCTTTTACATTTTCCATATCTACGTATCGACGCAGCTTCCCGCTTGAAATCGCATGATATGGAACGTTTAATTTTGTAATTAATTCTTTCTCAATACCATTGTGAGAACCGACATAATGGATATCCCATTTTTCACTGTCTAATTCTTTCATAATGGCAATGTTTGGTGTTACGTGTCCAGCTGTTCCGCCTCCGGTAAAAACGATAACTTGCTTACTCATTTTTTCTTCCTCTCTTTACTTCACTTAATCGATCTGTTTTGACATCAATTTTTATCTGATCTTTTTAGCATGCAATCTGACATGTAAAACGATGGTTTTATTATAGCATTTTTCTTTTTACATATGTATGATAAGGCGTATAAAAGCATGCTATACTTTTCATAGGGAGTGATGATAATGAACAAATCTGCACCTATAGTAAAAGGTGATACAGTGGATTCCGAAACGCGCTGTACCCACTATCATACGGATAAAGATATTATTGCAATAAAATTTTATTGCTGTAATACATATTATCCATGCTATCAATGTCATAATGGATATGCTGATCATGATATTAAAAAGTGGCCAAAAGCTATGTTTAATGAAAAAGCTATTCTTTGCGGAGTATGTAAACATGAGCTATCAATTCATGAATATTTAACCTGTAACTCGACTTGCCCTCACTGTCGTTCTTCCTTTAATCCTGGATGCAGCCTGCATGGACACATTTATTTTGAACAAAAAAGCTGAACAAAACATTGTTCAGCTTTTAAAATAACTGCTCATCTATATTTATAATGGAAGGAAGCAGACCTGGGAACAATTCCTCAAGTTCTTCTAAACGCAAGGAATAATAGTGCTGCGTACCTTCTATACGTAGTTTGATAATTCCAGCTTCGCGAAGTACTTTAATATGATGTGATAGCGTTGATTTTGATACATTTAACTTTTGATAATACGAACAGGTCTGCTCCTTTCTTGTCGCTAAACACTGTACAATTCGCAGCCGGTTAGGGTCACTCAACGCGTGTAAAATAGGCGTTAATTTAATTTCAGATTTCGGTGGTTGATAAGGTTTTCTCATGCTTAAAATATAACACAGCTTCTTTTGTGTATCAATGTTCGATAACTTTCGAACTAAATTCCTTGCACTGTTATTTAATCGGTGTTATAGTTTCATTGTTCGATGATATTCGAACTTATCTTCATTTTAATCATAAATTGAATGAAAGATTAAAAACAAAACAAATAATATAAAGCACCATCATTATTAAAGGAGGAATCACCCATGATTCATTTACAAGCTTCAATGAAAGTTAACCCAGCAAAAAGAGAAGAATTTTTAGAAAACGTAAAAGAACTAATTAAGCATTCTTTACAAGAAGAAGGAAACAGCAACTATCAACTATTTGAAGATGCTTTTACACCTAACACATTTATGATGATTGAAGAGTGGAAAAGCGAAGAAGCAATTCAAGCACACAATAAATCAGCTCACTTCCAAAGTTTTGTAGCATTTGCTCAAACTGGCGTACTTGTAGCACCTTTAGATGTAAAAACATTACAAGGTTAATCATAACTTCTTTGAAAGGATGACGCATCATGAATGAAGCAATTCGTACAATTCAAGATCATCGTTCTATCCGTCAGTATACAGACGAAGCAGTAAGTGACGAGCATTTAGATACGATTATTCAATCTGCTCAGTCAGCCGCTTCTTCTATTAATGGACAGCAAGTGACTATTATTAGCGTCCAAGATAAAGAAAAGAAGAAAAAACTTTCAGAGCTTGCCGGCAACCAAGCGTGGATCGACCAAGCTCCTCTATTTTTAATCTTTTGTGCAGATTTTAATCGTGCTAAGATTGCAGCTGAACTTAACGATGCCCCCCTTGGCGTAACCGATGGGCTTGAATCAATTTTAGTCGGGGCAACTGATGCTGGAATTTCTTTAGAAGCCGCAACAGTTGCAGCAGAATCACTCGGTTTAGGTACAGTCCCAATCGGAGGAATTCGCAGAAAACCACTAGAAGTCATTGAACTGCTCGATTTACCGGAATACGTATTCCCAGTAAGTGGTCTTGTGGTTGGACATCCGGCAGATCATTCTGCGAAAAAGCCTCGATTGCCACAAGCTGCTGTGCACCATCGTGAAAGCTATAATCACGACTTAAAGTCATTGATTCAAGACTATGATGCTGAAATGGCAGAGTATATGAAAAAGAGAACAAACGGTGCTGATGACCGCAACTGGTCACAAACTGTATCAGCTATTTATAAAACTATTTATTATCCAGAAGTTCGAGCGATGCTTGAAAAACAAGGATTTAAATTCGAATAACCAAAAGCTGCGATGAACATCGCAGCTTTTTTATCTACTTTAACAGCGTGCTGAATAGACTAAAAGTAATACTCAATAAATGAGGTGTTGATATGGAGTTTATTTTAATTTGTAATTTTCTTTTAAGCGCAACCGCAGCGTTTTTATTGGTGCCGGCTTTTACAAAAAAGCACACTCTTCACGTGACTTTACTTTCTCTCCTTTTCCTCCTTTCAATTGTTCCGACTTTTCTTCTCGCTAATCCACATATCGGCGTTTTACCTTGGGCTATTCGAGACGGTCTTCTATTGTTCGCTGCTTTCCTTTTCTTTTGTTTAACCTTCACTTCAAACAAATGGAAAACGCTTTTGTTTTTTCTTCTATTTTTACTGTCGATTGCTCCTCTTTCCTACGTCGTATATGATGACTTCACCCATACGTATATAGATGCCAATATTGGGCTTGGCCTAGGCTTTTTACTGACATGGCTCTTAACAGCTCTGTACAATATTTTGGCTATTCTTCGATTTTTTCGTCAGAAATCTCAGTAAACACATCAAAAGTTAACAAACAAACGAATAGTTGATTTTATTTAGTATACGCTAACAACTGCACAGTCCTTCTCTTTACATAAAGCTGTGTATACTAAAAAAGGAGTGATACTTGATGAAACGAGTATTTGTAATGGTAGCAGTGATTGCCTTCTTGGCACTTAGCCGCATGTTAGTATTTGCCGCTGAAACACCTCCTGCTGCAGATGAGCGAACAGCTCAAAATGCAGAAGTTCGCATCGTTCATGCTTCACCGGATGCTCCGGCTGTAGACATTTTTGTGGATGACAAAGCTTTAGTAGAAGGAGCAAAGTTTAAAGATGTCGCCAACTCTTTGCCTTTGGCAGCCGGTTCTCATAAAGTAGAAGTATACGAAGCGAAGACAAAAGGAACAAAAGATTCCATCATCGAAGCTACCCTTGTTGTAGACGGTGGAAAATCGTATACAGTGGCCGCTGTAAATAAAGCAGAAAACCTTGAACTACAGGCTTTCACGAATAATAAGCAAGGAATGGATGGAAAAGCAAGCTTACGTGTTGCTCATTTATCTCCTGATGCTCCTGCGGTAAACGTAGGTCCTAAAGGTGCTGCTCCTTTATTTAAAGATCTGTCTTTTAAAAGCATTTCAGGTTATCAAGTAGTAAATCCGGGTTCGTATGATCTATCTGTTTCCACGGCAGATGGAAAAGAAATACTAAATCTTCCTGGAACAAATCTTCAAAGTGGTAAAAACTATACGGTTCTCGCAGTAAATACTGCTGACAAGCTTGAGACCATTGTTTTACAAGATAATTAATTAAAAAAAACGTCATTTCAATTGAAATGACGTTTTTTATAGACTGCGCTGAATGAATTCCTCTTTTTTGTACTCATAGGTAGAAATATCGTTCCACAGTCGTTTTGAAAGCTCGTATTTCATAGCTTCATATTTTTTTCTAGCACGTTCGTTCGAGCGTAACTGCTCCCTGAAATTAATTCGTTCGTTCCAGTAAGGTGATTCACTGACCGTTACGTACACATGACTTCTTCTCGCATCATGTGGAATGAGCTTACGGGCATTTTTAGCTGTCATAATTGGAGGGTAGTGTGCAGCTGGAACGCCTTCTTTTAATAAGACAAACATCTCTTTTTCCGCTACATATACGTGAGATTTATTTTTTAATATAGCGCGCACTTCATTTATATCTTCTTCGCGTTTGACTCCGATTAAAATATCAACGATTGGTGAACCAGCCAATCCTGGAACGGACGTGCTTCCAATATGTTCGATGTCTACTGAAAAATCTTTTAGTGTATTAAGCAGCGCTTCTTTTTCCATTTGATACAAAAGCGACCACTTTGTTTCATACTGAACAATCTTTCGCATATCAGTTTCCACCCTTTCACTTTTTTATACTGTACCATGTTTCAAAATAAAAAGAAAGAATTTTCTAACTATTAACTTTTAGTTTATGCTACGAGCTTTACACCCGTCTAGACAGGCTTTGTATTATTTTATATATTTTTGTTATTTTTATTCTAAATGTTTCATAATTGTGGATGTTTTCTCCTCCAAAAGATAGATAAGCTTTTATTTTCTATCTCTCCTCTATCATATTCACACTCAGCTGTTTTATACTATTTTACGTTCTTACTAGTAGAAGACATATCCTCAAAATGTAGATGAACAAAGGATTAAAGGTCTTTAATATCGCTAAATTCCACCTTTAATATAATTATATTTTACATTAATGTAAAATTTGTCCTTAAGGATGGCAGCTAGTTCAAATTCATTATACAATTGAATTTCGACATATAGTATGATGGATAATATCGGTATTATGAGATAATAGTAGATTTAACTCAAAATTTTGGACTATTTGCCGATATATGATTTGTATACCAATAACCTTATGTTGAAATTTGTAATTTGCAAGGAGGAAAAAATGAATAAAAAACATGTCATGTACACAGCCGTTTCTTCTGTTCTTTTAAGCTCTTCATTGCTTTTGCATTCAATTGATGCAGATGCAGCTGAATCGGCCAAAGTAACTGCTACATCGTTAAATGTACGTGCAACGCCTAGTACAAGCGGTGCTATCGTTGGAAAAATAACGAAGGGAAACACCGTTGATATAGTAGATGAAAGCAAAGGATGGGCTAAAATTACCTATAACGGTAAAGAAGCTTGGATTTCATCTCAATACATAAATAAAACGCAAATAAACAGTACGTCTACCGCAAATTCGACATCGAAGTCAGCGGTCGTTAATGCGAGCTCATTAAACGTTCGCTCTTCTGCAAGCACAAGCGCATCCATCGTGACAAACTTACCGCGAAATGCAAAAGTAACGGTGGTAAAAGAAAGCGGGTCTTGGTCACAGGTTAAAACGGCAAGCGGTCAAACGGGCTGGGTAGCAAGTCAGTACCTACAAGCAAGCTCCGGTTCTTCTGCGCCAGATAAAGATTCTGGCTCTACAACATCGAAGCCAGCGGTCGTTAACGCCAGTTCATTAAACGTTCGTTCTTCTGCGAGCACAAGCGCGTCCATTGTGACGAACTTACCGCGCAATTCGAAAGTAACGGTGGTAAAAGAAAGCGGATCCTGGTCCCAGATTAAAACAGCAAGCGGCAAAACAGGCTGGGTAGCAAGTCAGTACTTACAAACAGGTTCTGGACAGTCTTCACAAACAGCCCAGTCGATTCAAATTACAAAAGCTTCAAATTTACGCACTCAGCCGAGCTTAAGTGCTGGAATTATCCGTGTAGCAAAAGCAGGTGAAAGATTCAAAAAAGTAAACGAAACGAATGACTGGGTGCAAATTCAGTATTCTGCCAGTCAAACAGCATGGGTATCAAAAGGGTTAACAGCTGCGGCTGATTCTACAACTTCAGCTAGTTTGCCTTCCTCATCTGCTGCTTTAAAAGATAAAATTATTGTAGTAGACGCTGGGCACGGCGGATATGATCCTGGCACGTCAGGCAAGTCATCGATTGAGAAAAATTTAGCGTTAACAACAGCAAAACTTGTGGCAAGCCGCTTAGCTAATGCTGGAGCAAATGTATTTATGACGCGTTCAAACGATACTTTTATTTCACTGAGCGGACGGGTGAATGTTAGTGAAGCAAGGCATGCAGATGCATTTATCAGCATTCACTATAACGCGTCTACTTCATCTTCTGCAAACGGCATCGCATCATTTTATTACAGTGAATCTAAAGATAAAGAATTAGCAAAATACATTCAAGAAAGCATGGCTGAAAACGCGCCTTCTATGAAGGATATGGGGGTTCGTTTTGGAGATTATTATGTTACTCGAGAAAACAACCAGCGGGCTGTACTTCTTGAATTAGGCTTTTTATCAAATGCTCACGATGAGCAAATTGTTTCTTCTAACGCGTATCAGCAGCAAATATCTACAGGTATTTACCAAGGGATCGCTCGATATTTTGCAGCTAATAAATAATAAAAGCCCTCATAATGAGGGCTTTTATACTACCAGCTTGCTTTTTTGACTCCTGGAATTTGTCCTTTGTAGGCCAATTCCCTAAACGCGATGCGTGACATTTCAAATTTTCTAAGATAGCCTCGCGGACGACCGGTAACGCGGCAGCGATTATTTAAGCGCGTTGGTGAAGAATCTCTAGGCAATTTTTTTAACGCTTCGTAATCTCCTTTTTCCTTCAGCTCTTGGCGTAATTGCGCATACTTCGCTACCATCTCTTGACGTTTTTGTTCTTTTACCACTTTTGATTTTTTAGCCAAACTCTTTGTCATCCTTTCGTTTTAATAATTTTTATTTGAAATACGTAATCATTACGATTTAATTATTTTGAGCAAGTCACTTTTTAAATTTAATCATATTTTCTTCATTTTTTCAACTTGTTTGCTTTCACGCTTACATGTACTCTACCTCCATACTGCTGTATAAACACAAAAAAAATTGTATGTCAAATGTAATTAATTCCTGCATCTCCTATATCATACAAAGAGCCCTACATATTCCATATTGTAGGAGGATTTGTATTTACAGATAATATTTCAATAATATTACAGTTCATTTACATATTAATAACTTCGACAAATTTAGCGGTTATCTAGTATATAATCATCTTAGAAATTCCAAAAATAATATTTTGCGCACTCAATAAAATATAAAAGTAAAGGTGATTAAAAAATGAAATCGACTGGTATTGTAAGAAAAGTAGATGATTTAGGTCGTATCGTAATTCCTAAAGAGTTAAGACGTGTTCTTGAAATAGATGTAAAAGATCCTGTTGAAATTTTTGTCGAAACAGATCGAATTATTTTAAAGAAATATGAGCCGAACGGTGCTTGTGCGATTACTGGCGAAGTATCTTCTGACAACGTAACAATCGCAGATGGCAAATTAACTTTAAGCCGCGAAGGTATGGAGTTATTACTTGAAGAATTAAAACAACGTAATTTCTAATAAAAAGAAAAGCAGCTGCTCACATGCAGCTGTTTTTCTTTTTGTTAAAGTTTTTTCTTCGCTTTCTGATTTCCAGATGCTATACTCAGGAGCGAATACATAATAAAGGAGCCTTTCATCATGACAGTTGAACAAATTACTCATCACTTTTTAGCACATCGAAATGTAACTAATGAATTAATCAACAAAATTGAAGCAGGTCACTACGAATACAAGCCTGCCCCGACATCTATGTCCGCTTTTGACTTATCTACGCATATTTTAACATCCTTTTATGCATTTGCATCAGTGGTAAAATCCGGTGATTTATCGCCACTTGGTCAAAAAGCTGATTTTAGCGGTAAGTCATTATCGGACCTTGCAGCTGAATATACCCAAAAAACAGTAGACGTATTACGTTCACTTAGCGAAGATGATTTAAACAAAACAATTGACGCCACTGCAGCGTTTGGAAGAAAGCTTCCTGGAAGTCAACTTTTACAAATGGCCATTGACCATGAAATTCATCATAAAGGAAATTTATACGTCTACGTACGTGAGATGGGTCATACGGATCTTCCTCTATTTGTTCAGTTTGGTTAAGTTAATGGTTATAAAATAGTTCGTGCTTGTAAGCGCCCAAGCTAGAAGTTTGGTGCGCTTTTTCTTTGCAGTTTTCGGCATAATAAGTAAGATATATGGTATAATTCTATCAATAACTTCATATCTACTATTCAAAGCTTGTTTCTTCTTATAAAACGATAGTCATCATCTTTTACAAAGGAGGAATCACTTCATGAGTCAAACTGTTAACCAACAAAAAATTGCTCAAGTGTATCATCTTCCGTTTGTTTCTTCATTTGGAGGAAGTGCTATGAACCTTCTTTCTCCTCAAGCTGGCGAACATATTTTAGATATTGGCTGCGGCACTGGCGAATTTATTTCGCAGCTTCATAAGCTTCATGTCCTTGCAACGGGCATCGATTGCTCTGAAAATATGATTGAACAAGCTCGTCATCAGTACCCAACTCTATCCTTTGAACAGTTAAATGCCCTTAACCTTCCTTATTACGAACAATTTGACGCAGTTTTTTCAAATGCAACTTTACACGACATCCGTCCCCCTCACCTTGTCATTAAAAACATTTACAATGCTTTAAAACCAAACGGCCGATTTGTAGCAGAATTTTGGGGAAAGGGAAACATGGATGAAATTTTTACAGAAATCATCCGTCAATTTAAAACGTTTGATATCCCTTATAACGATGGAGATTTCCCATGGTACTTTCCTTCTGTAGCTGAATATTCTTCTCTTTTGGAATCACAGAATTTTCAAGTCACCACGGCTATTCACTACAGCCGTCCCTTTTTGTTAAAAGGGGAAAATGGCTTGCGTAATTGGCTGGAAACAAATGCAGCCCCTCTTTTTGCTCACGTGACGACAGAAACTAAAAATGTCCTCATTACGCGCTTAGAAAATCGAATGCAAGACAAACTATTTCAAAATGGATCTTGGCTAGCAGAAGCTAAACATATACGTGTACATGCTGTAAAACGAGATTAAAAAATGGACGTGATTCTATTCACGTCCATTTTCGTTAAAGTGCAGCCAATATCCTTTTCCTCGAATCACTTCGATTTCTAAATATGTTCCTATTTTTTTGCGAACCCGGTAAATCAGCGCATTCAGCTCTTCTGCTGCTACTAGAATTTCTCCATTTGACTCTACTCGTTCAGGCCAAACGCTTTTTTTTAATGCTTCTTTTGAAACAAATTGATTGTTGTATTCTAGAAGATAAGCTAAGCACGCGTATTCTTTATCTGACAGAATATACGTTTCCTCTTTTACTTTTACTTTCTGCAAAATTGGATCTAATGTGTAAAATGGCTTATTTATTTGTTTTAGCAAAGGTCCTAAATCAAGGGTTGCATCCATATCATCATTTCTAAATACTAAAGTTGCCTCCTCATTTGCTAAGGTAATGACATCCTGCTCTTTCAATAAACGAGGGGTTCCAGGCTGTAACTCTTCTCCGTTTACTTTTGTCCCGTGTTTACTAAACAAGTCTGTAATGAAAAAGGCATTGCTTTCGTACGTTACTTCAAAATGCTTGCGTGAAATGTAAGCACTTTGAAAGGCCAGATAAGGCTCCCATTCTTCACTGCTTCGCCCGATAATACAGGCTTTATCTTTTGTCATAGGCACGGAAGCTCCTTCATAAAAAGGAGCACCGTTCCGAATAATCAACATACCGTTCATTGTTTACTCACACTCTTTTTTAAAATTTTCTGACTCTTATCATGTAATTATAACACTCACATTTATTGAGATTTCTTCCAACTTTGGATAACATCATAGTATAGTCAGTTATATGATAAAGGTTGTTGCCATGTAAGTAAACCTTTAGAGCAGTCCTTTTCTAACTGAAAAAATACGTATTCTTTGCCCTGCTGTAACGGGGATACAATTTTTTTGTAAAATAATTTGGTTTTTAGTAACTTTGACATATGTTCTCTCTTTTTAAAGCGGAGTAAAATAGGAAAATACGTGAAATATTTACATAATGGAGGAAGACCAATGGGACGTTTGCCAAAAGATAGAGAAATTCAAGCGATTAAACGACGCGTTGCACTGGTATTGTTAATTATTGGATCATTTATTTTAACAGGTGCTAGCTTTAGCATTTATTGGTTTATGATGTTAAAAATATAAATTTTTTTATAAAATAAAGAAAAAAGACATGGTTTTGTTCCCATGTCTTTTTTAGGTTTATTCTTTCTCAGACACTCCCGCAGATTCAAATGTGGCCATATTGGCAATCATCAGTGAAGCTGAGTGCAGCAGTGGAAATGTAACAGCAGCTCCACTTCCCTCACCTAAACGAAGATTGAGGTTGAGGAGCGGTTTCTTGCCAAGAAGCTTCATTGCACACGCATGACCTTGTTCAACAGATTCGTGACTAGCAAACATATAGTCTCTTGCTTGTGTATTGATTTCTGTTGCTAGAAGGGCTGCAACTGTACAAATAAAACCATCTACTAAAATAGGAATACGGTGAGCAGCTGCCGCCAGCATAGCACCTGTCATCCCTGCAATTTCAAGACCCCCTATTTTACTAATAATATCAATTGGATCCTGAGGGTTAATGTGCCTGTTTTGCAGCGCTTCTTCAATCACGTTCACTTTGTGGCGCAGTTGTTCGTCAGAAATCCCTGTGCCCATTCCTGCAAGCTTAGAGACTTTTTCTCCTGTCAATACAGCTAAAATAGCCGTGCTTGACGTAGTATTTCCGATGCCCATTTCTCCTACAATCAAACATTTAATTCCTTGGGCAATAAGCTCTTCAGCTTCTTCATATCCGACTTGAACAGCCAGTTCTGCCTCACTGCGCGTCATCGCGTCTTCTTTATAAAAACTTGCTGTGCCCAGCTTCACTTTGCGTTGTACAAGGTCTTTATGGGAAAGGTCAGAAGCAATGCCGATGTCAATCAGTTTGAACTGGGCATCTATTTGCTGACTAAACACGTTAATAGCTGCTCCTCCCTGTAAAAAATTCAGCGCCATTTGTGCCGTTACATCTTGCGGATAAGCTGAAACTCCTTCTTTTACAATTCCATGATCGCCTGCAAAAACGAGGACTCCTGGCGGCGAGACTGTCGGAAAAACTTCCCCGGTCATGGCCGCTAATTCCACTGCTATTTCTTCGAGTCTTCCAAGGCTTCCTATCGGTTTGGTTAATGTATCAATATAGCGTGCCGCTTTTTCACCAGCGCTTGTTTGAAGCGCTGGAATATAAATGTTTATCATATGTACAGCTCCTTTATTTCAGCAAATGTCTACCGTTTAATTTAACAGGATTTTGTTTATTCTGGCTAGTCTTTTTTAAAGTAGATAATTGGATAGAGTTCCCAAGACTTAGTTATACTAGTAAGAGTTGCGTATAGGCAGTATTTTGAAAGGAAAGATTTTATGACAACGAAACAGCACAAAAAGGAAAAGGCAGGTCGGCTCATTTATCGCTATATTATGATGTTAATTGGGGCTTCCTTGGCTGCCGTTTCTATCGAATTATTTTTAGTCCCAAATTCTGTAATTGATGGCGGTATTATCGGTATTTCTCTAATTTTAGTGTACTTAACGAAATTGCCGTTCAGTCTTCTTATCATCATCTTTAATCTCCCTTTTTTATATAGTGGATACAAACAAATTGGTCGTAACTTCTGCTTTTCATCTATGTTTGCAGTTGTTGCTTTATCCATTGTAGAATCTCAGTTGCACCATGTTCCAGCTGTAACATCTGAACCGCTTCTTGCTACTGTATTTGGCGGACTGCTGTTAGGAGCAGGTGTAGGAACGGTCATTCGTCACGGTGGAGCGTTAGACGGAACTGAGATTTTAGGTATTTTATTAACAAAAAAAATCCCGTTTTCTGTGGGCGAATTTGTGATGTTTTTAAATATCTTCATTTTCGCTTGGGCAGGGTTTGTGTTAGGGTGGGAACAGGCTATGTACTCGATCCTTACGTACTATATTGCTTCTAAAACAATCGATGCGATTATTCAAGGGCTTGATGAAACAAAAGCAGCTTTTATAGTTTCAAATCACTATGAAGAGCTATCAGACGCTATTACACATCGTTTAGGCCGCGGCGTGACGAAACTGTATGGTAAAGGCGGATTTGAAGGTACAGAAAAAGAAGTCATATACGTAGTTGTGACGCGTTTGGAAATTACCAAGCTTAAAACCATTATTTCCGAAATAGATCCACATGCCTTTACAACCATTATGGATACCCAAGAAGCGCAGGGCGGCAAATTCAAATCAGCCATCCACTAACTATACATAAGTGTGGATTTCCCTGAGCATGCTAATAGCTGACTACCCGTAAAGGAGCTCACCACAATGAAAGAACAAATGTCCAACTTATTTCACCAATTAAAACAGTCCGTTTCCGATGTATCGGATAAGTTATATGACAAAGTACACACGCTGCAATCATCACCAGGAGTGAGTGTGTTTGAACTGTACGAATGGATTAAAGAAAACCCAAGCACAAGTGTACAAAAGCAAACGCTGCTCGGGATTTCGTACTCTTTCTATACACTCTACGCAGACGGCGTTTTTTTCTATATGGAAACGAAATATGATTATTTACTTTACATGACTATTTATAGTCCAACACGTCATTATTTCACTTATCATTCTTACAGAGATTCTTTATCAACAGTGACTCCCTTGACGTTTCCTATTACTAAATAATAAAAAGCTCCTCAATCGAGGAGCTTTCTTTATATGATTATCTTCCTTTTCGGACTTTAAAGATAAACAGCGCAAGTAAAAAACCGCTCGTCGCAGTTACTATTTTCCACGCGTTTAAGATTGGATTTTTTTTCAAGGTCCTGCTCCTTCCTTGCGGCTATACTAAAAATAGGATGGCCGCCTTTCAACCAGCTAGTCCAACTTCCCCCTACTATTGATACCATCATCTAACATATAGCCCACCGACATTTTCATCAATTTCACTTTTCATACTATAACATATTTTTACCATTTAGTAGAAGTCTTAAAAGTAAAAGCTGCACTTCTCTTAAAAAAAACGGTATTGAACCCCTGCATTTTCTTTACCGTTCATTTTTTGATAAAGGTTTTGAGCCACTTTATTTTCACTGCTGCACTCAGCGGTCATCCCTGCAAACTCATACTTTTGAGAATAGGCCAGGCAGATCTTAAACAAACGTTCACCAATTTTATTTCCTCTGTTTAAAGGAGATACGTACAAGTCTTTTAAGATGGCTGTTTCTTTAAAATAATAGGTGCTCCACGATAGGTACACCGTCGCAAAACCTACTAGTTTCCCTTCCAATTCAGCAACAAACTGGATACCATAGGAAGGATTATTCAATAAGCGCTTAATATGTAAAGTTAAAGCTTTCCGGGAAGGGGCAGGCTGCTCACAGAATTTTACTATATATTCTTGCATTAACGTAGCCAGTCGCTCTCGATCAGTTTCAACCGCCTGTCGAATGACAACCATTTAATCACTCCTTTTAGCTCAACGCTCTTAACATAATTCGATAGCCATACTCTTTTTCCTTTCGTTTTCGTGAAAAGCTCCCTACTTTTACACAAGGGATATTTAAAGCAAACAACCTTATACGGCTTATGGTTGATGAGAGAAAATAAGATGTTTTAAAAAAAGGTTGCAAATAGCAACCTTTTTTAGTTAGCAAGCGCATAATTTCGCAAGAATAAACCTACACAGCCGCTGATTACAATCAGTCCTCCTGCTGTTAGAAACGCCGCCGTTACATTTAGCGAAGCAACAGCTCCAAGCAGCAGCACCGAAAGCCCAAACGTCACATATGAAACGCTAAGCGTAGCGGAAAGTACCTTAGAAAGCTTTTCTAAAGGAACGGCCGTTTGTGTAAGCGTGTAAGAACATGTAGCGCTTATTTGAAGGGCAATGCCAATAGCAAAACTAAGTAAAAGTGAAAGAAAAGGAGCAGGCATCACTCCGAACAATAATGTAAAGAAACCTGATAAAAGACTGCCTAGTGTTACGATATGATAAAGACTTTTCTCTTGTTCAACTGAAATCTTCAACAAAACGAAACCTCCAAGAACCGTTCCAACAAAAAAACTGCTGTTGATATATCCCCACCAAGCTTCATTTTTATTTAATATCTCTTTCACAAACACGTAGACAATTGCTGATGCCCAAACGCCGGCAGCCATCCCTTCTAAAACCTCCATGACTAATAAAACCCGCAGGCGCGGATAATGCCAAATTAGCTTCCATCCCTCTTTTAACCCTTGTTTTTGCTTCGTTTTAGAAGAATGAGCGTTAATGCGAATAGCCTGCATAAATACGATTGACAAACTGAATAACGAAAATGACAGCCATAAAAGGCCAGTAGCATCCCAGCTAATGATCAGAAAGCTTCCAAGCGGATAGGCTGCAATTTGAATCATTTGATCAGTGACATTAAACATACTGTTCCATTTCAACAGCTTCTCTTTATCTACTAAATGAGGAAGCATAGAGCTTTGAACCGGAGCTGCCCACCCATCGAAAAAAGCAATAAGCGCCACGCAGCACAGCATGCTGATAAGCGACATATGCCACAAGAAAAACATAGATAAAACACTGGTTTTTAACAGTTGAGACACAACAAGAATACGCTTAGCCCTGTAGCGATCTATAAGAAAAGGCACAATAAAACTGCTCAAAAACTTAGCAGTCGTAATGGTAAATGGAA
Source organism: Priestia sp. VA7 (assembly GCF_055710015.1). Classification (NCBI taxonomy): domain Bacteria; kingdom Bacillati; phylum Bacillota; class Bacilli; order Caryophanales; family Bacillaceae; genus Priestia; species Priestia sp. VA7. The sequence goes on along the minus strand of NZ_JBVQPN010000003.1, from coordinate 443,590 downwards.
TGCATGAAAGCAGCACAGGAGAACTATTTTGAGCATAAAGAATGCTGATTAACGCAACAATATATAATACATCTGCTAAATTGGCTTGACTTTGGCCAAACCATAAAAAAAGTACGGAACGATTTTTCACGACAATCCCTCTTTCTTTTTAGTATGACTGAAAAGAAAGAGAACCCTACACGTAATCAACCCCTTTTATATAGCGGCGTGCTTTTATCGACTTATTACAATCGTATGCTTTTTGCAGAACGAAACTTTTTTATATAGTAAAAAATACAAACAGTTAAACAGTATCGTAAAAAATCAAGAAATTGTCGTGAAAACGAAGTTAGATTAACTATAGAATATCAGAGTTATAGAATCAATACTTTTTACATAATTTTCTTTTTCTTCTTCTTCACTTCTAAATAACCTAAGCTTGCCATATACATAGAGGGACGAGGACTCCTATTAAAATTTAACGTATAGGGTGAGGAATATTTTTTCGAGAGTGGTTTCGATTTGCTGTGGCAGCTTATTAATTGGACTAGGGCTAAACGGATTTATTGCTCCGTATCACTTACTAGACGGTGGACTTATAGGATTTGGGCTTATCGTATACTATGTGTTTGGAACTCCTATCGGACTGTCCATTTTCTTTTTGAATGTACCTGTCTATTTATATGCTTTTTTTCGTCATCGTCAAAGCTTTTTTTACGGAAGTATAGGTTTATTTGTTTCTTTTTTTATGACAGAATGGCTGTCTATTCTCGAAGGCACGCTAGAGCTTCCTTTGCTCTTTAGCTCATTGCTTGGAGGCGCACTCGTAGGGATGGGAATAGGACTGATGCTTCGCTACGGCATCAGCTCGGATGGGCTTGATTTAATTGCCATTATTGTATCGAAAAAATGGAAAATCAATATAGGAATAACCATTTTTATCTTAGACAGTACGATTATGATAGTGGGCTTACATATTATCGGATTTACTGCTTTTTGCTACTCCATGCTTGTTATTACGATGAGCAGCATAATGATTATGCTTTTTACTTCTCCGCGATGGCTGTCTTCATAAAAAAACGCTGGAAGTTCCAGCGTTTTTTTATCTGTTTCCGACTATCATATTGATGTGATTGTGGAGAACCGTAATCGTTGAAGGTGTCGTCGTTTCTTTTTCCCCATCACAATCTACCGTTTTTTCAGGAGTAGTTTCAATATGAACTTCTTTTGCACGAAAATGCATAAGGTTGCTTTCAGGGTTAAGCTGTTCCTCATCAGGGCTTGTTTGTAACCATGCCATAACCGGCTCGATTCCCATTTCTTTAATAACGAATACATCTAATAATCCGTCTTGAAATGAGCTGTTTCCTAGCATAGCGCGAGTTCCTCCTAAAAAAGGGCCATTTCCAATTAACACCATAACAGCTTCTCCTTCATAGGAAGCTTTTTCGCTCGTCATTTTTAATTGAAAAGGCTCTGCTTGATTTAAAGTTCTGCCTACGCTCATGTAGTAAGAGAGCTTACCAAACTTCTCTTTATTTTCTTCCAAAATATTTTCAGATACATCAGCTACGAGGCCGATTCCCCAAAAGTTTAAAAAATAATCTTCGCCATGTTTTCCAACATCCACTGCCTCCGTCTGCTTTTCTATAATTTGCTCCACCGCTTTTAAAGGATTTTGATTCATTCCAATTGCACGCGAAAAGTCGTTACACGTTCCACCAGGTAAAATAGCAAATACAGGACGTTGCTGCAACGGAGCAAGAGCGTTGATGAGCTCATAAATTGTCCCGTCTCCTCCTGCTCCAATAATGACATCCGCTTTGCCTTCCAATTTCCTTACCAGATCGGCACCATCTCCAGGTTGCTCTGTTTTATATAAAGTAACCGTCTCAAATGCAGTGTTTAACCGATCACATATAAAGTCAATTTCATTTACTAATTTTTTGTTTCCTGCGTTTGGATTCAAAATCACTGCTGCCTTCATCTTTCTCTCTCCTCTATTCATATCTTCCGTTTCACTTTTTTTCCCTTTCTTTTAAAAAAACAAACCTTTTCAAATATGAACGTTTTATGAAACCATTCCAATAGGACTTTTTTTACTTTCAAAACCTGCTATAATAATTTTCGGACTTGTATTAACAAAAGATGGTTATTGAGAGGAGCTTTCTATACGTGTCAATAAAATGCATGACGCAGCTATTTGCAAGTTGTTTTGTTTTTTTACTTTCCTCAGTCGCTACTTGGTATAACGGCTCTTCGATGCTTGAAGGACCTTTATCAGCCAGTTTGACCGGAGGGCTAACAAAGTCCTCGGCGGTTCATCACTATTCTCACATCGATTATTTGTTATATACAATTAAATTCCACCCTCAATTTCCAATTATGATGATGGTGAGCGGAATTTATTTGATTGTATTACTATCTATTATTGGCTTCAAAAAGCGGTATGGATTGATTAGCTCCTGCTGTTTATGTATCACAGCTCTCTTATGCTACAGCAGCTATAAACTTTCACATACCCCTACCGAAGGTGAGCACGCCATGATTACCTCTAGCTTAGCTGCAGCAAGTTTATGCTTAGCAGTCGGATTATTCTATTTATTAAAGCGATTTTATTCTCAAAAAGAATATATTTAACCATATGAAAAAAACGTCGGATCTACCGACGTTTTTTATGTGAAATCAGTTGTATTTATTGATTTTGTTCAACTGGCGTATAACCTATATACGCAGACTGAGGTCGGTAAATACGATTGTTTTCTGACTGCTCTACGACATGAGCTGTCCAGCCAACTACACGGCTTGCTGTGAAGGTTGGGGTGAATAGTTCAGACGGAAGCTCAACCGCTTTCATAACCGCTGCAGCGAAATATTCTACATTAGTATAAATGCCTCTACCCGGCTTGTATTCATTGAGTAATTCAATGGTTTTATCTTCAATTTTAACAATTAAATCAAATAGCCCGTTATCTCCTGAGATTTGTTTCGATACTTCTTTTAATGCTTCTGCTCTTGGATCATGTGTACGATAAACGCGATGACCAAATCCCATGATTTTCTCTTTATTATCTAATTTTTTACGAACCCAAGGCTCAATATTCTCTTCACTTCCAATTTCATCAAACATGGTAATAACACCAGAAGGAGCTCCTCCGTGAAGCGGACCTTTCATCGCGCCAATTGCTCCGCAAATAGCTGAAACCATGTCAGATTCGGTAGATGAAATAACGCGTGATGAGAAGGTCGAGGCGTTCATCCCATGCTCAATTGTCAAAACAAAATATGCGTTCAGCGCAGTAACCAAACTTTGATCTGGAATTTCTCCGTTAATCATATATAAATAGTTTGCTACATGATCCAAATGCTCGTTAGGCTCTACCACTTCTAAATCATTCATTTTACGATACCAATAGGCAATAATGGTAGGTGTGACCGCTGTAATCGCAAGTGCCTGCTCCTTTGTCGGAGGCCAGCTGTATGAAGGGTCTCCTAAAGCTGAGATACATGTGCGAAGCGCGCTCATCACTTCTGTATCTTTTGGCAAACAGTCCATTAATGCAACAATATTAGCCGGAAGCGTACGATGAGTCACCATTTTTTGTTTAAATGCTTTTAACTCATCATGATTTGGCAGCGTGCCGTTCCAAATTAAATAAGAAACTTCTTCAAAAGAATAATTGATCGCCAAATCTTTTGCCCAATATCCGCGATAAATCAGCTGACCTTTCTCTCCATCAACATGCCCTACTTTTGTTTCAGCTGCAACGATTCCTTCTAATCCTTTAACGTATGTCATCTCAACCACTCCCCCAATTATTTTTAACAAACCGGCCCTTTTTTCTATGTACGGCTCGTTTGCAGAATGAATAGACTCACCTTAGTGGTGCACTATACCATTTTATTCCTCTTTCTTAATTGTCAGAACAGTATACAAAATGAACATTTCAACACGTGTTATTTCTGCGCTCGCGGCTTTGTTTTACGGGAGAAAAAAATATTTTTCTAGGATTTTTTTCGAGGGTACTTTTTTGTTAACGCTTACAAATATGCGGGTTTCTAACGTATTTAGAGGAATTTGATGTGCTATTTTTGGATGAATCACTATTCACTTCCTTATGTAAGAGTTTACATTTATTTGAATCATAAGTAAAATAGATAAATAGAATAAATAGTATGAAAACTAAGAATACTAGTGAGGAGAATTTATGGATATTCGAGAACTGCAACATTTCATGGAAGTAGTTAATCAAAAAAGTTTCACGAAAGCAGCAGCTGCAATTCACTTGTCTCAGCCAGCATTAAGTAAAATTGTAAAAAAACTAGAAGAAGAACTCGGCGTAGATCTTTTTGATCGCTCTACTCGAAAGCTGACGTTAACCGATGCAGGACAGATTGTGTATGGGCAAAGCCAAAAGCTGGTATCCACTCTTCACGAGCTGCATGCTCTGTTAGATGATTTACGAAATCTCCCTACAGGAGATATTAAAGTAGGAATTCCTCCTTTAGTAGGGACTGTTGTTTTCCCGATGATTGCAAAAAACTTTACATCAAAACATCCTCAGGTGAAATTAGAGCTTGTGGAGCTTGGCGCAAAGCGAATTGTCGAACTTGTAGAAAACGAACAAGTAGACCTTGGCATTATCGTGTTGCCTATTCAAAATCCTCTTTTTCACGTCTATCCGTTTATTGAAGAAGAGTTTAATTTATACATTCATCATGAGCATCCGCTGGCAGCTAAATCAATCGTTGCTTTGAGCGAGCTTAGAGAAGAACCGTTTGTCCTGTTCAGCAAAGATTTCTCTCTTCATGATCGCATTATTCACGAGTGCATTCAAGCGGGTTTTCATCCGAAAATAGCATATGAAAGTTCGCAATGGGATTTGATTATTGAACTAGTCGCTTCTGAATTAGGTATTGCAATTTTACCAAAGTCCGTGTTTCCAAAGATCAATAACCCTTTTATTAAAAGTATTCCAATTGCCGCACCTACTCCAATGTGGGAGCTTGGCATCATTTTGAAAAAAGATCGCTATATGTCATATGCTACACGGGAGCTTTTATCCTTCCTAGTAGACCAAGATATCATTTTACCGTCTCATACGATGTCAGCAAACTCTTAACAAAAAAGCCTCTTCTTTCATTAGGAAGAGGCTTTTAGTCATCTTTTATATCTTTCTTCAATTTTTTTGTCTTGCGATCAACTAAAAACAAGTCAGCAAATGGCGACTTGTTTTACAGCTGCTTTTTGAATAGCACACTTTTTTTAAAATGTACTCCCAAAGCTTCACGATTGGCCATAAACACTCCTATTAAAATAAGAAGGCCTCCGCCAATAATAGAAGGCGTGATAGCTTCATTTAAGACTACATAGCCGATTAACACCGCGATTAAAGGAGATACATACAACCAAGTAGATGGAAAAATGGGATTTGTTTGGGCGATGAGCCAATAATATAAGCCGTGTCCAGCAATTGAACCAACAAAAATTAAATATACAATAGACCATACTGCGTTCCGAGGCATAATAGTTGAAACATGGGTTTGCTCTGTACATAAAGATAGCACCAGCAGAAATATTCCCCCGTAAAACATTTGAATACCGTTAATTAAAAATGGTGACACTTCTTTTAGTTCATTTAACAAAGCTTTCGAATAATTGCTGCCTATACCGTAAAATACCTCTCCTATTATGATAATGATACACCCTAACGTCCACGAATAAGACATAGTGGCTGTCACATTTGGAAGTGAAATGCAAATAACACCGGTAAAAGCCAGAAGCAAAGCGAATAACTGCTCTTTTTTTAATTCCATTTTTCTTTGCATCACTTGAATAAGCAATATCATCATGGGGCCAGTAGCAGATAAAACAGCTGCAAGACCCGATGTCACATGTTGTTCTGCCCAATAGAGCGTTGAAAATGTCATAAAGGTCAAACAAAACCCTACCATCATCACTTTTTTTGAAAATAATAACGAGCGTCGAACGTCTTTTTTATATGCAAAGTACGAGATTACTAAGATTCCTGCTAAAAGAAACCGAGTTCCAGCTGAGAAAAGTGGAGGCATTCCTGCTTCAATCCCTAATTTAATAGTTAAAAATGTCGTCCCGAAAATAAAACAGATAAGTACGTAATTAATAATAATCATATATCTTCCTCCTTTAAATATGCCACGAGTATAAAAGAAAGGAAGTATAACAGTAAAACCTTGACTATAACAGTTGCTATTTTTTCAGTTGCGCCCATGCTTATTTTGAGGTTAACTAAAGAAAAAGAATAGTTAGGTGACACAATGAGATTTAATGTACATAAAAAATCTTCTACCCCCATTTATCAGCAAATCTATGAGCAGATTCGTTATCGCATCCAAACGAGCATGATAAAACCTGGTGATCAGCTCCCTTCTTTACGAAAGCTATCACAAGAGTTAGAAATAAGCTTATTAACGGTACGAAAAGCGTATCAGCTCTTACAAAAATCAGGATTAATCGTAATACAGTCAGGAAAAGGAGCTTTTGTTAGAGGGGTTACTAAACGTTCTTCCAAGGTATTAAATAATTTTTCATGGCAAGATGAATTAAACGTAAATATCACGCGCTCTCAGTACAGCTTAAATCGTGATCGTAAATATTATGATTTCTCTCAGGCTATTCTTTTCCCTCGCCTCCTTCCTAATCAGTTTTTAGCGCAAGAAATGCAAAGTCTGTTACGTACCAATGAGCTTGTTTTAGCCAGATACGGTCCAATTCAAGGAGATCGGGAGCTTCGCATGGAGCTTTCTTCTTATTTACAGAGAGAGCAAGGAATAAAAGCTGAGCCTCATGAAATTATGATTACAAGTGGCGCTCAGCAAGGTATTGATTTAATTGCTCAAACGCTTTTAAAGCCAGGGGATACGGTTATAGTAGAGAGTCCATGCTATGGAGCTGCAATTGATGTCTTCACCAATAAAGGTGTTAACGTCATTTCAATTGAACTAGATGAAGAAGGAATACAATCTGATTTAGTAGAAGAAGTCTGCCAAAAAATAAAACCTTCGCTTTTGTACGTGAACCCTTCTTTTCAAAACCCTACAGGTATACTAATGAGCAGACAGCGTCGCAAAGAACTAGTTGATTTGGCCGAATTGTATCACTTTTTTATTGTTGAAGATGATTCGTTTGGAGAGATTTATTTCGATGATATATCGGTGCCTCCACCGATCAAAACGTTTGATAAAAATGGGCATGTTTTGTTCTTGAAGGGGTTTAGTAAAACGTTGGCTCCAGGACTTCGAATAGGATTACTTTATGCACAAGGTTCTGTATTTGATTGGCTATATGCGGTTAAAGCACTGATGGATATTGGTAGTCCCTTATTAACTCAAAAAGCCGTGCTAGCTTTTTTGCGCACTGAGCGAATGAAACATCACATGGAAAAACTGAGGACCGCTTTGCAACTGAGAAGAGATCATGCAAGCGATCTGCTTTCGTCTCTTTCCGAATCCGTTCAATTCCAAGTTCCTAAAGGAGGATTCAACTTATGGTTAAAACTGCCTCAAAAAGTAAACACATTTGGGTTATTAAAAAAAGCCCAGGAGCACAATATCTGCTTTTTACCTGGTGAAGCTTGTTTTGTTCACAAACCGCTTCATGCTTACATTCGAATAAGCTATTCCCTCCTTAGTGATACTGATTTGAACACAGGACTTCAACGTCTTAACACCATTCTTTCAGCTGAAATATAAAAAGATTCTTTAATAGATGTTTAATTATAAGAAGAGAAGTGTATACAGAAAGAGGAGAAGAATAACTTTCTTCTCCTCCACTCTTTTAACTCACATTTTTATTCACAGCAATAATTTCACTCAGGTTATTCATATAAATAATTTGGTCACCAAACGTTCTATTTTTCAAAGCAGCCGTATGGTGCGGCTTCATGCCAATAATATAGCATGTGATACCCATGAGATAAAAGGACTGCATAAAGCCTGCAAAAGCTTGGATTCCTTCGGTCGTTAATATATCTAGTCCTCCAAAGTCAAATAGAAGCGTGGTGTAATTTCCTTCATGTGCAAAGTTTTGCAAAATGGACGTATTTTCAGCTACAAGATCTGTATCTAAGTCTCCAAAAAGAGGTATAAGTCCTACTTTAGAGGATAATTTAATAAAAGAAGCGGACAATTGCTTAATTTTCTGTAATGATTTTTCAAGACGTTCTTTTTGTTCAAGCAGTTCAAAATCTGTATCTGCTAATCGTTTCCGATGGTCTTGAACAAGACTCGTTAGCTCTTGTATACGTTCATCTTGGCGAATACAAACTAAATGACCTATATCGCTATCCCATTGAATTAAGCATTCAAACAGTGAATAAGGCGAATCATTGGTTTGCATCACAAGCTCTACTTTCTGAATAGCCTGGCCTCGGCTTTGGACAAGCGTTTGCTCATCATGGGGTTCGTCTACAGATAATTCTCGAGAATCTTTTTGGCGCAAGCTTAAAAACTTTCTCGCCTTTTCTTGACTAAATACGTCTACAAGATCTAAAAAATTAGCTGAAGGCTTAAATAAATGACCTGATTGTTGCGACCATTCCAAAATATTAAATTCAGTATCCACTAAAAAGTAAGGAATTGGAACATATTCAAGCATCGACATTAACTTCCACTCCTTTGTGATAACTGAGTAACCAGTTATTTAGTTGGTAAAGATCCGGAATTAGGCGTGTATGCTCAGAACAGTAAGAACGGAAATCAATTTGAGAAACTAAACGCCCTCCTACCATTACCGTTGGTCTTGGTTCTAATTTGTCCAAAGTTTTGGTATATTCAGCAAGCCTCTCAATATGATAAGGGATGCTGACAGATAATCCTACCATGTGCGGCTTCCATTCTATAGCCATTTTCTCAGCGTATTCCAGAGGGAGATTGGCCCCTAAAAAGCGAGTATTCCAACCATGTTCCTCAAACAATAAAGCCACCATCTTTAAACCAATGAAGTGCTGTTCTTGTTCCAAGCATAGAAGCAGTGCTCTTGGAGCGGTGTCTGAAGCGTGTCCCTGAATTTTTTTATAAAAGCGATAGCGAGTTAGCACATAATCACATGTCGTAGTTGCCACATGCTCATCAGCTACAGAAATGATATTTTCTTCCCACATATCTCCAGTTACTCGCATTGCGGTTGTAATTAAATTTTCATAAATATCTAGGCTGTTCTTTCCCTGTTGGATTTCTTCCAGCACAATTTCCCAAGCGCTGTCTTGATCACCAGCTAATAAATAGCCTACAAATTTTTGTACTTGAGATTTCATTGTTTCACCTCAGTAAACGTAAAGCTTTTAAGAAACTTGAATAAAAGCTTCTCGTCTCTCTTTTTCAAGATCGCCTAAAATGTATACCATTTTTAGACTAACACATGTTGCCAATAGCAACAACATAAAAATAGAATAATAACTTTTTATTTTACTACACTCAGTAAAATATGACTAGTATTTCTCTAAATATTCTCCTTTCCCTTTTATTTATGAAAAACACCTCGGCATTTTGTACCGAGGTGTTTTTCAAGTTGTTATCATTTCGTCGGCTAAAAGAATGTAAGTGCGTCTCTTTTTCTTTTATGCATCTTTCCTTTTTTCCACTTTCAATAGACTTTCAAACATATGTATTTATGACTCTTCTGCTCCGACCATAATACTGATAAGATAGAGCGCTGCCATAACTGAGCCGATTGTATTGCATATCAAATGAATATATTGGCTGGTCGCTATAAACAAGTACAAGCTTAGCGACAGCAGCACCGTTCCGAACAAAAAAGACCATTTAAATAATGACAGTGGCCGGTTAAACTTTAGACGCAAACAAAAAATGAGAATAAAGCCTACTAGCGCCATCACAAAGAAACTAACATTAAATAAATTGATGGTTATCACGTTTGTTCACACTCCCTTTGCCCCTGAAACTATTATAACATATTTTTCCTTATCTCCATTCTTTCTCTAGGAGCGAACGCGTCGAAAATTGTTTTTTTAATGTGTTTATGTCACAATATTTTTATAAAAATTCCAAGGAATGAGGGAATGCATTGACTACACCTGAAGCTCAAGATTCAAAATGGTCCATTTTAAATAAAGCCCTTCATAGCTCACAATCTGGCATTATCGTGACAGACCCTTCTTTGCCTGATAACCCAATTATTTACCTCAATCAAGGGTTTTCTCTTATGACCGGCTATGAGGAAGAAGAAGTATTAGGAGAAAATTGCCGTTTTCTACAAGGGCCTCTTACAAACCTGCACCACATTGATGAAATTCGCAGCGCTATTAGCCGCAATCAATCAGTTTCTGTTACGCTCGTTAATTATCGAAAAGACGGCTCTTTCTTTCATAATCAGCTAACGATTGACCCGACATATATAGAAGAAGAAGATAAATACTACTTTATTGGTGTTCAAAAAGATGTAACAATAGAGATTACAGCCCAGGAACAGCTACAGCAAGCTTTAGAAGAAGTTGAAAGGCTATCCACCCCTATCGTGCCAATAGAGGAAGGAATCTCTGTTCTTCCATTAATCGGAACGTTAAACGAACGGCGTATAGAAATGCTATTTAATAGCTTCACCTCGCGTAACACAAGCAGCAAAGATCGTTATTTAATCCTAGACGTCTCAGGGTTAGCTCGATTTAATGATTCATTCGGCCGTGATATTCTTAATATTTACAATTGGCTGAAGCTCATGGGAACTCAGCTTGTTCTAACAGGAATTTCTCCTGACATGGCCATACATATGAGCACTATGGAAGATGATATGTCCTTTATTTTAGTCTATCAAAGCATTAAAGATGCCTTACCCAAGCTAAAGCTATAAGCACAAGAAGTGTTTCTTTATGAAAAATAGGTAAAATGCATGAATATGGTAGTTAATAAATGTTCATTTTTTAATAAATTGGGTTTGAGAGTATACAGTTAGGGAAAACAAGGCGTATAGGAAAATAAATGCGCTTCATAATGGATTTATTTATAAGCATCCTCACTCTAGATCAGGGGATGCTTTTATGCCTTTATTTATAAATCAATTAGACTATACATATATAAGGAGAGTCTTCATGCATAAAAATCAGGACTTATATCATTTTTTCAAAGAACATTCTCTTCAATTAACTGAAGACTGGTACAATCAGCTCGACGATGAAAATGAGTTCTCTGTCTATTCGAGTAAAAATCCAGCAATTGTGAAAGAACTGAAGCAGCAAAATCAAGATTATTTTCAGCATTTATTTGACGTGTTTATAAAGGATGAGGAGTATTTTTTTTCAGATTTTCAGCAGTGGTCGATAGAACTAGCGCGTGATCCAAAGCATTTAAGTACGCCTCTTCACTTTATTATTCGAGAATATTTTAATTCACAAAAAATTGCCGTCAATTACTTAAAGAAGTTTATCTCTTTGCATTCGAATGAAGTAAGCGCAGATAAGATATTTATGTGGTATGACATTATTGTTAAAGCTTTTGATCTATCTATTTATATCTTTATTCAAGAATATCATAAAAATACGCAAGAACAGCTGAACGCTCAGAAAGAGTTAATTAATGAATTAAGTTCTCCTGTGATCATGCTTCAAAATAAAGTTGCACTTCTGCCTCTTGTGGGGGATATTGGAACGGTCAAAAGTCAGTTTATTTTAGAAAACACGCTTCAGCAATGCTCGAAAAAAGACGTTGAACATTTATGTATTGACCTGCTCGGTGTAGCTACAATTGATACGATGATGGCACAAGAGATTTTTAATTTGGTAAAAGCTCTTCGTTTAATTGGTGTGCAAACAATTTTATCTGGAATTCGACCGGAAATTTCTCAAACTGCCATTCGCTTAGGGCTTTCATTTGAACATGTTAAAACTACTTCTTCTCTTGCACAAGCACTTAATTCTATTGGTTAAGCATATGGCTCTCTATTACAGCATAGAGAGCCCTATCTATGGTGTTTCAAATTTTACTGGAGTGTAATAGACACGCCCGATTAGCTTTTTTCCTTTGTTATCTTTCCAATCCGCTACGACTATATACCGATCACTGCGAGAGGCAGAATCTACTGTAATAGCAGATGTTTTTTTTATGTCCTTTTTTTCTACTATGTTTTCATAAATAGACTGATTACGAATTTGTTTGTAATAAAGGGCATTAGGTTTTTTACCATCTATTTTAATGGACACTTGACCACCTTCAGAGACGGGAATACTATCTTTCATAACAATTTGTCTAAAATTTTTTCGTTCGCCAAAATCAGCTTCACATTCGGTCCAGCAAAAGAATAAGGGCTTGATGATGGCTTCTTTGCCTTCGGCTATTATTTTTATAGCGGGTGGATAAGAATCTTCAAGCGTTTCAGCTGTAGGAATCTGACATGCGGCTAATGAAAACAAACTAAATAGGATAATCACCACTTTCTTCATACTATGTCCTCCCTTTTTTGTAAACGTGGTGCACGTAACCGAGTGGATACATAATATACTCTTTCGCCTGCAACCAAAAGATTCCTTTTATAATCAACAAAAAAACAGCTGCCTATTTGTTTAGACAGCTGTTCTGTTCTATTTACTTAGCATGCTTATTTCTTTTTTCATATCTTTTTCTACATATTCCATTAAATCAGATACATAAGTTTGAAGTGGTTTTGTTGCGTCTTTGTGATCATTCATCGTTAATTCATAGATGCTATCGATATTATCAATCATCAGTTCCATATCATCGATGACGCCCGTATGCTTATACATCGTTTTCATCGTAGGATCAAGGGAAGCTAATTCATTATATTCATAGTTTATAGTATTTGAAATATCATCGAGTTCATTGATAAATTGCTTTTTGGTTTTTTTTTCGGCCATAAGCTGATTATACTCTTTAAAAGCAGTTTGAAGGTTTTTCTGAGAGGCAGTCAATACTTTCAGCTGTTCTCGTCCTAAATAATAATCATAAATACTAGTAACAGTAAAATATCCCCCAAATGTGAGCGCGATTCCGACAACCAAACCTATCCAAAACGTGCTCGTTTTAAAAAAATGTTTCATAATGACTCCTTTTATCTGTGTTCTATGTACAACACTAGCTCATGCTGCTGCTTTTTCCTAGGATACACCAAAAACGAAGTGGAAGCTACACTTTTTTAAAAATTTGTCGAAATTTGTCTCTTTTCTCACAAACCGCAGCACATTATGTTCCATCTCTATTTCTCCATCTATATACATCAAATTCGTTAACCGCTGTAAAACCAATTTTTTCATAAGTTGGCTTTCCTGCACTTGTAGCATGCAAAATACACGTATCCGCCTATTTTTTTGCTTCAGTAATAACTTCCTTCAAATATGCGGTGGCCAGGCCTTTTCTCCTCATATGTCTAGCTGTAGTGATACAATACAAACCCGCTGTACCGTCATAAAAAAAGAGAGACCCAGCTACAGCTGGCCGGTTGTGATAAAGGCCCAGATATAACTGATATTGGTCAGCGTGCTGCATAAGCTCCCTAAACCTTTCAAAAAATTCAGCTTGATATTCTTTTGGTTTTTGATAGCCGTCTATATATACCGTGATCCATTCTTTCAGTTCAGCTTCTGTGCGCACTCGCTTACATTGAAACCCTTCTACTCCTGTATGTATTCTTTTTCTTGAATGTGCTGAATCATTCCGATCCATTTTTCATAAGGAACAAATCCATTTTTATGAAGAACTGGACCAAGGTTATCATATGAAGATGGACCAACAATCCATAGAGGTTCCTCCCCTTGCGGAGGGCATATCCTCAACGCAGGCTCAATATGACGGGTTCCTGCATATATGCCCCGATTGTAAGGAGATGCAGAAATCCATTTAATTTCTGATGTATCCACCTTCACAGATTTCTTCGTATGCTGAAAATACATCCAATGCTGAATCAAGTGCTGTTCTACTACCTCGCTTTGATTTTTTATTTTCACTTCATGTCTCCTTTCTCTTCAAAACTATGTTCCTTTTTCTATTATATACTAGTTAGTCTATTTTCTATGACTCTATCGCAGTTCTTAAATTCTTTTACAAGTTTTTTTTATTTTTTTGCTATTCCATGAATAGTTTTCTTTTAAGTGGGGTATTAACCTATATAAGCAATACATCATTAAAAAGGAGGATGATATTTATGTCATTTTTATGGGCACTTATTGTAGGTGGTATTATTGGGTGGCTTGCCGGATTAATTACGGGAAGAGACGTTCCGGGAGGTATTATTGGTAACATTATTGCCGGTTTTATCGGTTCTTGGTTAGGTTCAGCTATCTTTGGAAGCTTCGGACCGGTTGTAGGTGGATTTGCTATTATTCCTGCTATTATTGGATCAATCATCTTAGTGTTAATCGTAAGTTTCATTATGAGAAAAATGCGTGGCAGTCATAAACATGCCTAATAAATTATTATATTAGAAAAAGAACCTCTGTTAAAAAAGAGGTTCTTTTTTTATATGAAAAATTCTTAAAATTTACTATTTTTAATTTCATAATATTGAAAAATAAACCTATTAATGTTAATTTAACCATAATCACTCATAATCACTATAGAAAAAAGAGGAATTAACATGCTGCTTTCAACCCACTCAAAAGACAAATCCATGTACCAAATACTAATAGAAGAAATCGAACAGACACGAACGTTAATGATTCAAACGGCTGTCCGTGAAGGAATGACAAGTCCTAACACACTTCAAGTTAGTCAATCATTAGATGCTTTATTAAATAAGCTTCAAATTTTCTTCTACCAATAAAAGCCCATGATATGGTTACATACTCATGGGCTTTTGTGTTGTATTAGTCCGCTTGATTAACGTGTTCCACTGCTTGGTGAAGGCTACTGAAAGTCGTAATGTCAGCCAAATCTAACCCTAAGTTCACCATCGTCTGAGCAATTTCAGCCCGAATCCCGCTTAAAACCACTTGAATTCCTAATAATCTTAAAGCACCGATTACTTTAAAAATTTGGTCCGCTACCATCGTATCAATAATTGGAACCGCGTATAAATCAATAATCAACCAATTTAGCTTGTAGTCGCTGCCGTGTTGAAGCGCATTTTCCATTAGAATTTGAGCGCGATTTGTATCTAAATCGCCAACAAGAGGAATCACGCCAATTTCTTTCGTAATGCGTACCACAGGAATTGAAAGTTCATCAATTGCATAGCGAGCCGATTGGATTTTGTTTGCAAAGTCGGTCATATATGATTTACTAACCCAGTGTACGGCCTTATCTACTACTACGTTGAAACGAGAAATAACTTGATAGAAGGCATCAAACGTAAACGTTTCAGCTTTTGCTTCTTCTTTAATAATTTCCCCGATAAGATTTCGGTAATAGCTGATTTCTTCTAATGCTACATCCAACGGAAGCTGAAGGACAACGAGTAAATTCGCTACTTCTCTTCCCCACTCCTCAAGCACTTCAAAGTTTTTTGTATCATTTGTTGAGACAGAATCAGCATATATTTGAATTAAATGAACGCGCCACGGTTCTAACTGTTGTTGAATATCTTTTTCTTCATAATTTTTTTGTTTTGAGAACTCTTCTTTTTTTTCTAGAATTAAATTCGTAATGTGTTTAAGCTTTTTATCTAATAATAATGACTCCATATTGTTCTCCCGTTAAGAATTTGTTTAATTAAAATGATATCACAAATACCGTTAAAAAAAGTAAAACTAAGGGAAAAAGCTTTAAAAAATGAACCGGATGTCCCTTTTTGCGAATAGAATGAGCTAAATTGAATCTAAAACGTACATAAGCTGAACTTCTCTCCTTCCTTTTATCGTTACTTTCACAGTGAATTCTCATACATAACTCTTCAGTTTAATGGTGGGCTATCTTAGCATATATGATAAATAGATGAAAAAATGTAAACGGGTTTGCAGCAAGCATGTCGCATGACAGGATGTGTTTTAGGAAAGAATGAAAAGGAATTCCCTATAAAAAGGAGGTTAGGTATATGTCATTTATTTGGACGCTTATTGTTGGAGGACTTATCGGCTGGCTTGCTGGTGTGTTAACGGGACGAGATGTTCCAGGTGGAATTATCGGAAACATCATTGCTGGTTTCATTGGAGCATGGTTAGGCTCTCTAATTTTTGGAGATTTCGGTCCAGAGATCGGCGGATTCGCAATTGTTCCTGCTATTATTGGTGCTGTTATTTTAGTCTTAATTGTGAGTTTTGTTTTACGCAAAATGCGCGGAAATAACAATCATCGACATGCCTGAATGAAAAAGAGAAATCAGCGTCTTGATTTCTCTTTTTTCCTTACTTCTTGTAGTAAAATATTTTAACAATGACCTACCTGTAAGTGTAATTCTTTATTGCTACATTTAATAATTGCGGCTTGTCACCTCTCACATTTAATACTTCTACACCCTCATATCAAGCGCGTTAGTAATGAGCAGCTCTGGACCTTCAAGATCATCAAGCATATCGGTGAAGATAGCTTCGATATGAACAAGTGAAGTTTTAGCTTTCATTGGACATTGTTGTATAGCTGCTTTCTATTTCGGCTCTACTAATTCAATAAATGATCTTGCTTGTTTGCCCTTTAACTGTGCGTAGTGTGTATCTGTAGCTAATTCAACGGTTTCGTTTTCTAAGTTGACCCACATGCGATAAGATTGTACCTTTATATCCTTTTTTGTTTCCACCGGTTCAAAGTGAAGAATGTAGTTAGGTTTTCGAATCATTTCAGCTTTTTCTTCTCTCCATGATACATCTTTTAACCACTGCTGCACTTTCTGCACTTGATTTTGGTCTTTCATTTTAACCGCATGGCCATATTGATTATCGGCTATGTATTTTTCGATTACGAGCTTTTGTTCAACAGTACCGCTTGAAGCACTGCTTTGCTGACATCCTGTTATCACCCAACAAATAGCAATGAGAACAACTAATCCAGACCATACTTTTTTCATTTACATCTACCTTTCTTTGTGTAATTGAAATGAGATGTTCTTGCTGAATGATGCTACCAGCTGCTCGTTTTTAAATCTCTTTTTGCATTCTCCTTTCTTCATCTAAATCCCTGCTTCATTTGCTCAAAAAAACTGAATCCCCGAAAGGATCCAGTTTTTCGTTACGATTCGACATCTTCTATGACATGAACAGCGCGAATAGCAGCGTTTACTTTTGTATGTTGAATGCGCTCAGTCATTCAGCAAATGTCTTTATAAAAAAACGGCTTCCTTATGGAAGCCGTTTTTTTACTGACGATCAAACAATGAACTTCCTGCAATACCAGGGTTCGTCATTTCAAATGGATTTAAAATAAGATCTAATTCCTCTTCTGTTAACACATCGTATTGAAGGCAAAGCTCACGAATTGGTTTTCCTGTTAAAATCGCTTCACGCGCAATACGCGATACGACTTCATAGCCTAAGTGAGGGTTAACAGCTGTAATAATTCCTACGCTTTTTTCTACATATTCTTTCATGCGCGTTTCGTTTGCTTCAATTCCTGCTAAACAGTGATCTGTAAAGCTTCTGAAACCGTTGTTCATGATGCTGATTGATTGAAGCAAGTTAAATACAAGCACAGGTTCCATGACGTTAAGCTCCATCTGACCTGCTTCTGAAGCAAGAGAGATTGTTTGGTCATTTCCCATTACTTGAAACGCAATTTGATTGATTAATTCAGCCATAACCGGGTTTACTTTTCCTGGCATGATTGAAGAACCAGGCTGACGAGCAGGAAGGCTGATTTCTCCTAGACCTGCACGAGGTCCAGAGGCCATTAAACGCAGATCATTTGCAATTTTAGACATATTCGTCATACAGATTTTAAGCGCTGCAGATACTTCTGTATAAGCATCTGTATTTTGAGTAGCGTCTACTAAATGCTCTGCATGCACAAGCGGCAGACCACTGATATCCGCTAAGTGTTTGACTACATTTTCAATATAGCGAGGATCTGCATTTAAGCCTGTTCCAACAGCTGTCGCCCCCATATTTACTTCATGCAAGTGGTCACGCGTTGCGCTGATACGCTTAATGTCGCGCGCTAACACGCGGCTGTATGCTTCAAACTCTTGACCAAGACGAACGGGTACAGCATCTTGAAGGTGCGTACGGCCCATTTTAATTACATGATCAAATTCTTGCGCTTTTCGTTTAAACACATCATGCATGTCATTCATTGTAACAAGAAGTTTATTTAATAAGTTCAGCGTTGAAATATGGATAGCCGTTGGAAATACATCATTTGTTGACTGAGACATATTCACATGGCTGTTAGGACTTAATTTACCATATTCCCCTTTGTTATTTCCCATAATTTCAAGAGCACGGTTCGCAATAACTTCATTGGCATTCATATTCATTGACGTTCCTGCTCCGCCTTGAATAGGGTCAACAATAAAGTATTCATGCCACTGACCTGCTAAAATCTCATCAGCTGCTTGAACAATTGCATTTCCAATACCTTCATATAAGCGCTTTGTATCCATATTTGCAAGCGCTGCCGCTTTTTTTACAATAGCAAGCGCTTTAATCATTTCTTCATGTACTTTATAACCCGTAATCGGAAAATTTTCTACGGCACGTGCGGTTTGTACACCGTAGTATACGTCTGCTGGGATTTGTTTTTCTCCTAGAAAATCAGCTTCTGTACGATATCCTGCTGTTTCTTGTTTCATAGCTGTACCTGCTTTCTTTTTTAATTAATATCTTCTGCAATCGATGTTTCCATCATCTTTTTAACTTGGTGAGGATCTTTGGTTTGTCCGAGCACCCACATTAATTTAGGAACAATGGCTTCTGTGTTCATGTTTTTTGAGCGAACGACGCTGTCATGATTAATCATTCGGCCCACTTCATAAATGCCCATGTCTTCTCCTTCTTCAAGACACTGAGTCGTAATGACAACGGATACACCATGGTTTGTTAACTCAACAAGCTTGGCTAAAATGTTGCGAACTTGAAATGGAATACCTCCACTTCCATAGCTTTCAACAACAACGCCTTGATATACATCCTTTAATCCATCGAAAAATTCGGGTTTAATGCCGGGAAACAGTTTAACAACCGCTACATCCGTACAAAGAGATGTATTAACCGTCAACTCTTCTTTACTAGAGTGAACGGATTTTGTATATTCCACCGTATTATCATGAATAGACGCCACGTATGGATAATTAATGCTTTCAAATGCATCATAGCTTTTTGTACGAAGCTTGATTGCTCTTGTACCTTGAATCACACGACCGTCAAAGATTACATAAACTCCGCCTGTTTCTTCACATGCAAAGCGAATCGCATCTGCAATGTTGCGCTTCGCGTCCGTTTTACTAAATGAAATAGGAATTTGAGATCCGGTAATCGCAATTGGTTTTTTAGAATGCTGAAGCATGTAAGAAAGAGCTGCCGATGTGTAGGCCATTGTATCAGTTCCATGGGTAATAACAAAACCATCGTATTCATTATAATGCTCTTCAATCGCTTTTGCCATCTCTATCCAACATTCTGGCTGCATATTTGTACTATCAAGATTCATAAGAGATTTGCTGTCAATTTGACAGTGTTCATTTAAATCAGGTATGTAGCTTAGTAATTGATCCGGCTCCATTCCAGGAACAAGTCCATTTTCACCTTCAAGTGAAGCGACCGTTCCACCAGTTGATAACAATAATAGTTTTTTCAAAACTGACATCCCCTTTGCTTAATTTTTGTAAAAAAACCTGACAATCTATCAAATAAATTATATTCATTTCGCGTACTTCACCTGTAATTATAGTAACCAAAAATCAATAAATCAAGAGAAAAATTATTCGTTTCGCGTACACTTTTCTCTGCAGCAATGATATAATGAATAAAAATGTAAATTAGCTCACGGTTTGATTACAAAGATCTGCGCGCGAGCTGAATGCCTCGGTTTTTTACATACTACACCTACAAAGGAGCGTCATGAATGTTAAGCAGATTAGCTCAACTCAGGAAAGAAAAAAAATGGTCTCTTCAATATACAGCTGACCAGCTTGAAATTGCTAAAAGCACCTACGCAGGATACGAATCTGGCTATCGTCGTCCTTCTCTTGAAGCACTCGTTACAATCGCAGAACTATTTGATACATCAACAGACTACTTGCTAGGTAAGGAAAAGGAACCTCACTCTCTTTCAGATGCACCCATCGAATTAACATCGCCTCAAACTCATACGATTACGGTCGACGGTGCGGAACTATCTCAAGAAGAAATTCAGCAGCTGACGGCTTTTATTCGTGCTAAAAGACAAATTGAAAAAGAAACTGCACCTTCTTCAATTTAAAGAAGATTAGAAGCAGGGCGCTTCTAATCTTCTAGCTGCATTTCTAAATACCCTACTACTTCTTTTGTTATTTCCTCTTCTGTTTCTTCCAGCAGCTCGCCGGTTATCTTGCTGCCTGGGAGCTTCCTCGAAGAACGGATGCCCCAAAACGTGCGTACACAGTGCCAGATAGGAATAAAAAGACTGTCTAAAAACTCATCTTTTTCGAAAATACCCACTTGAATAGTGGCGTGGTAACCGGGCTGAAAAGGATTTTCTCCTTCACGGATCACTTTTACAGAAATCTCCATCCCTTTTTTTTCAAAAGCTTCTTTATATTGTGCATATATTGATTTGAGAAGTTCTTGCATAGATTTTTCAACTGTATGTATATGTTGTTCTAACTGCGGCGTAAATTGTTTTGCTGGGTATTCCATCTATTTCCCTCTTCTTTCCGTTCCCTATCCCTTATTTTAGCGACTTTCATTTTATTGTATCATAAGAAAAGCTTTTATCTGTCTAGCAGAAAACCCCGCTTTTTTATAGAAAAGCGGGGTTCATACATACCTTTATTAGCAATAGCCTACATTGCTTTATCTTGTTTAGAAGATGATTTTAATTTCTTATTTTTAGTTGGATCTGGCTCATTAGAAGACATGATGATGTTTCCTTCGCCGTTGCACACTTTGCACTTTATCAATCCAAATTTCTTACCGGCTCCTTGGCATTGTGGACAAACATATCGAATTGGCATAAACTGTACCTTCCTTCTTTCTAATTTATACCTGCGCCTTGAAAGCGCCTGTGGCTAGTTTATAGTTTTATTATAAGTTGTACAATCCACCCTATCAAGACGTGCCAAATTGCACATCTTTAATGGCAAGAAATCCTTCTTTTCTAAAATTCACCTGAAAAATGAGTCGATAGACAGGAAAATTTCTTTTCTTGTCAAAAGGCAATACGTCAGAGGAAGTTTCTTATTGGATATAATTAGCGATTGTTTGCGCTGAAAATTTTGCGCTTTTTCGCGAAGTTATAGGTTAAACAACCGTTTTATCTCGAATTTCTTTTGAAATGGTTACGTCTTTCCAAAGCTGTTCGTATTTATAACCCGTTAAACTTTCACAAACCGCTTTCGCTTCAGGAGTAACATCTTTCGCTCGGCCTCCCTTTTTTCTTCTTTGAATTTCAGTTAATAAGATTTTGTGATTTTCCGGACTTATTTTAAACCATATGGTTGCGATAATTCCAGCGAGAATCAAAATAGCAGGTACAATCATGAACAGCTTTTGCAAGCCGGCTAGCGTAGACGCTGACTGCTCGGCGTTTGGTACATAGCCAATATCCTTTAAGGCAACACCAACAAGAAAAATCGCAAGCGCCTGAGAAGATTTTCGAATAAACGACATCAGCCCTGCATACACGCCTTCTCTTCTTTTTGTCGTAATCATTTCATCTACATCTGATACGAACGGCAGTACATTCCATGGAATCATAATCGCTCCAGAATGACCGCTTCCTAAGAAAAATGCTGCTAAGTAAATAAGAACTAAAGAGCTGTCTGTTGTTAGGAAACTGAATAAAACAATGCCCGTTCCCCAGATGATCATGCTGAAGTTATAGGTTAATTTATTTCCTAACTTAATGGCTATGTACGTAACAAGAGGAATAAATAGCACTTGTGTAATTTGCACAAAGCTTAGGGTGTCTGCATAAATAGCTTCGCGCAGCATGTAATAGGCAATAAAATAAAAGAAAAGAGCATTAAATACATCCATTGCAATGTAAGATGCTAAGTACATAGCAAGATACACGTTAAACGACTTATTTTTAAATGCACTTCCAAAACTGATAAAAAGCTGCTTAAATTCTAACCAAAATCCGCTTTTCTTTTTTCGTTCCACTACTTCTCCGCTATCCCAAGTTCCTTTATAGACAAAAATCCATGGAAGAGCAAAAAGAAGACCAAAGATAATGCCCATGATTAAGTATCCTTGTCCACCTGGAAACGCATCAATGATTCGTTTTGGGAAGAAAGCGCCTAAAAATGAAGCGCCTTGTGAAAAGACCATGCGTATTCCCGTCATTTTTGAACGAATACTATAATCTGTCGTCATCTCCGCTGCTAGCGTATTGTAAGGAACCATGACCATACCAAACACCGTGTTAAATAAAAGATAAGCTAAGATAAAATAGGTGTATTTGAACATATGCGAGCCTTCAATAGGAATCCACAGCATACTGAACGTGATAGCAACTGGAATGATTCCAAAAAGAAAAAAGACTCTTCTTCGTCCTTTTTTTGTCTGAAGATGATCAGATATGTACCCAATGGTTGGATCTAACAAAGCATCCCACACTTTTCCAAGAGCTACAATCGTTCCTGCTTCTACAGGAGAAAGCCCGACTACATCCGTTAAAAAAACCATAAATAATGTGCCGATAATAAAAAAGGATCCTCCGCCAAACAAATCCCCAAATCCATACGCTACCATATTACGAAAGCGCACTTGTTTTGTTTTCCCTTGCATATGCAGCCCTCCCCCTGAGTAAATAGACTAGCTTCCTTTGTTATTCACTTTTTTCTATTTTACTAAACTACCCCTTGAAAAATAAGGAATATGTCACCTTTTCTACTCAAGAGAATAAGATACTTCTTGATCATATAAATAGAAAAAGCGCTGGGTAAACCGTTCTTTTTTATACTCTATTATAAGTTGACTTTTTGTTCACAGCTGTTATAATTCAACGCATTGCTTGTTATTCAACTATAAAATGCAAACTTGAAAATTTGACATCTGAGCTGTGACGAATAAAATAATAAGTATGAAACCTATTGATATCTTTAAAGCATTATCTAATGAAACTCGATTAAATATATTGGAGTGGTTAAAAGAACCTGAAAAGCATTTTAAAGACAAACAAGCACATTTGCCTAAGGAGGTCAGCAGCAGAGGCGGTGTTTGCGTGGGAGATATTCAGGAAAAAGCTCAGCTGTCTCAGTCCACAGTGTCCAGTTATCTTTCCATGATGCAAAAAGCAGGTTTGTTAGAGTCAATTCGGCACGGTCAATGGACATACTATCGCCGAAATGAAGAAACGCTTCAAGAGCTTTCTTCATTCTTACGAAAAAAACTTTAACGAGTTTTTTTCACTCATTATATCTATTTTTCTAGATATACAAATATAAAGAAATATTGGAGTGATAAACGTGAAGTTGTTGGTTTATTTGGTTGCGGTTCTAGGCGGCGCTGCTTTAAGTATGGAAGGCGCTATTGCTGGAGAACTTGGAAAAACAGTGGGGAAACTTGAAAGCAGTTATTATATTTTTATCATGGGAACGCTCATTTTAGGTCTGACCACTTTATTTGCTGGAAAAGGAGATCTACCTTACGTCTTAAAAGCACCTAAGTGGAATTTAACCGGCGGTTTATTAGGTACGGTTTATTTAACAATTCTAGTGATTAGTATCCCCTTTATTGGAATTGGCGTTTCAATGGTTGCTGTTATTGTGGGTCAAATGATTACAAGCATGATCATTGAGCATTTTGGTTGGCTTGGCAGCAATAAAATTAAAATTAACAAAGAACGCGTAATGGCTATTGTATGTATGGGAATTGCGCTTGTACTTATTTTCTAGGAGGGTTTTACGATGAGTTTATTGATGGTGATACTTACCTTAATAGGAGGATTAACGCTAAGCGCTCAGTCTTCTATTAACGGGACACTAAGTAAAAAAACAGGTACGTTTGAAACAGCTTTTTTAACCTTTGCGACAGGTGCCATGATTTTAACAATTGTCGTTGTGTTCTTTGGTCAAAGAAACATTCTCTCGGTTTTCGATGTCCCTAAATGGCAGCTTACCTGCGCTTTATTCGGAGCATCTTATTTATTTCTAACGGTTTTAGCTGTACCTAAAATTGGTGTAACAGCAGCTAATATCTCAACTGTTATCGGTCAGTTATTTGCAAGTATGATTATCGACCATTTTGGCTGGTTTGGAAGCAAGGAAGTACCCTTTGATCTATCCCGCTGGATTGGTGTAGCATTTATGTTATTAGCTCTTTATTTTATTTTTAAAGGCAATAAGAAAACAGCAGCATAAAATGTTCATGAAAATAGCCAAGTGCCCCTATGTAAAGGCGCACTTGGCTATTCTTTGTACGTAAACCACATTTGAATTTTCAATCAATTATTTAGAACATATTTTATTTAAACTAAATTGATTTTAAATAAGGTAAATTCCACCAAAAAAATTGTGCATACCTTCCTGCCTTTGTTCAAAAGATAAAGAGGCAGATTTAGAAAATCAGCTACATAAACGAACAGGTAAGGTGGGTTTTTTCGTGGGAAAATTTTTATTTTTAGCAGCATTTGTCTTTTTTTGTTTTACGCTTTCCATTTCCGCAGAAGAAAATATACCAGAAGAAAATATAGAATCACACGTAAGTCAGCCTGTTGTAAAAGATTTTATTTATCAATCTCTTGAACCTTGGGTACATCAAGATATTACTTCTCATTATGAGAAGGTTTACGGTAAACAGCATAAAAAAGTAAAAGTTCGCCCTATTAAAAAAGATGATATCGGGATACAAATGGGTGAAATACAGCCCGGCAAAGGCGGTAAGTTCACTCATATTGTGCGGGTGAAAATCTTAAACTTAAAAGTAAAACCCGAGGGAGAAGATGAATTTTTTGCAACGGATACGCTTATTTATAAAGTGAATATCAACGAACTTTCTGCTGAAAATGATGTAGAAAACGTCGTAAAACTACTCGAGTATAAACATCAAGAAAGATAAAATTCCAACTCTCCCCCCTTTTGAAGGTATTTATTCCTCTATTCAAAAGGGGCTTTATTATGAAGCGCGTTTTCTCTTCACATATTTAGGGAATATAACTATCACTTATCCCCTAATTTTTTCATATTGCTAGTGCATAAGATATGAACTTGATAACTTTTTGTCGGTTTTTATCTATTTTTGTAGGGTTTCCTGTAGGATGAAAAAGAAAGTAAAGCGCTTTAATTACCGTGACAGAAAGGTTGAGGATAGCTTTCCTGCATAACTGGAAATCAATAGGCATTAAGAACTGCGTGTAACGACAAAAGTTGTTAACCAAAGATTTCAGAATAATAATAATAAAGCAACAATGTTTAAATGAAAGACTTATTTTACATGAAAGGTGTTAGTCAGATGAACAATTTACATCGAAGAATGGGAACATTCGCGTTAACCATGACGGGACTTGGATCAATTATTGGTTCCGGCTGGTTATTTGGAGCGTGGCGAGCAGCTCAAATTGCAGGGCCGGCTGCTATTTTATCATGGGTCATTGGAATGGTTGTTATTTTATTTATTGCACTTTCTTACAGTGAATTAGGATCCATGTTTCCTGAAGCCGGCGGGATGGTCAAGTATACGCAGTACTCACACGGTTCGTTTATTGGTTTTATCGCTGCTTGGGCAAACTGGATTGCGATTGTATCCGTTATTCCAGTCGAAGCAGTAGCTTCTGTACAGTATATGAGTTCGTGGCCTTGGAAGTGGGCACAGTGGACAAGCCACCTCGTAGAAAAAGGAACGTTAACTGGCGAAGGATTAGCTATCGCTACTGTGCTATTGATTATTTACTTTTTACTGAATTATTGGACAGTTGGACTATTTTCCAAGGCCAACTCGTTAATCACTATTTTTAAAATTGTTATACCGGGACTTACAATTGGAGCACTTTTATTTGTCGGCTTTCACGGCGAGAACTTCACTTCTGGAAGCAGCATCGCACCAAACGGCTGGGCTAGTGTGCTAACAGCTGTTGCTACATCTGGAATTGTATTCGCTTTTAACGGCTTTCAAAGCCCTATTAATATGGCTGGAGAAGCAAAGAATCCTGGGAGATCTATTCCAATTGCGGTTGTAGGCTCAATTTTAGTGGCTACAGTCATTTATTTGCTTCTTCAAATTGCTTTTATCGGTGCGGTAAACCCTTCTGATATTGCGAAGGGATGGAGTCATTTAAATTTTAACTCTCCATTTGCAGATTTAGCCATTGCTCTTAACATTAACTGGCTTGTCATTGTCCTGTATGCAGATGCGTTTGTTTCACCATCTGGAACAGGTATTACGTATACAGCTACTACTGCTCGAATGATTTATGGTATGGAACAAAATAAATATTTGCCAAGTGTTCTAGGACGTCTTCATCCTATTTATGGTGTTCCGCGTCAAGCCATGTTTTTTAACTTAGCTGTTGCTCTTGTCTTTTTGTTTTTATTTCGGGGCTGGGGCGTGCTTGCTGAAATTATTTCAGTCGCTACGCTTATTTCTTACATTACAGGCCCTGTTACGGTTATGACGCTAAGACGAACTGGAAGCGATTTATATCGTCCCCTTCGTTTAAAAGGATTAAGCATTATTGCGCCGCTCGGCTTTATTTTTGCTTCATTAACGCTATATTGGGCACGCTGGCCGCTAACTGGACAAGTTTTGTTTATTATTTTAATCGGCCTGCCTATTTATTTTTATTATCAAGCAAAGGCTAAATGGAAGGGATTCCGCCAGAACTTCAAAGGTGGCGTATGGATGGTTGTATACTTACTGTGTATGATGACTATTTCATGGCTTGGAAGCGAAAAGTTTGGGGGTCTTAACGTTATTAAATATGGATGGGATATGGGAATTATTGTTGTTGTTTCTCTTCTCTTCTACACATGGGCTTTAAAAAGCGGCTTCAAAACAGAGTATTTAGAGAATGGAAGAAAAGTAAATGACAGCTTAAAAGCAGCAGCGGCTGAAACAGCCGCTTCCAAAGAGTCATAACAAAAGCACCTTGCATGAGCAAGGTGCTTTTTAGTGAGCAGTTTTAACTTTTTTCAGCACGTCTTCGATCGTAATTTGATCTAAATGCCTAATTACACTTTGCTCACTCTCTGTAAAAATGTCGTCCATCACTGTTTGAATGTTTGATTTGACAATACAGTCAGCGTCAGGATCGCCGCTGCACCAGTGAGGCTTCAGCGTTCCTGTCGATATAACTCGGTAAATCACCCCAAGACTTATTTCAGCAGGGCTGCAGCCTAAAGTATAACCGCCGCCTAGCCCTTCTTTTGTCCGAACCAAGTTGTTTTTTCTGAGTGTACTCATTATTTTCCGAACCCGTGCAGGATTGGTACAGATATTATAAGCAATCGATTCACTGCTTGCTCGGTGATCTGGCAAATTTGCTAGGAACACTAAGCTGTGCACGGCAATGGTAAATTCACTGTTCATCTTCCATAAACCACCTTTTTTCTTTCTCTACTGTAACGTTAAGTGACACAGTTCAAAAAGTCAAGAGAGCAAGGAGGGAAAGAAGTGTAGCTTTATTTATTCACGGTCTTCTTTTTCTATACTTTCTACTTCGTTAGCTGAGTTGATTTCAAGGTATACCGTCTTTTCTTTTAAACTGCCTTTTTCTTCTTTTTCAAAGTCAGTGCTTTTTTGATACGTTTTTTTGCCGCTTGGAACTTTTACCGTTATATGTTTGTTACTTTCTTCTATAAAAATACCCACAATTTTACGTTCGTCTCCATCTTGTTCATACACGCCATCTTTGTCTGCTTTTGCTTTTGGAGTTAATTCAATACTAATTGCTTCTTGTTTAGCTGCGTCAATTTCAGCTTCTACTTCTTTATTAAGCATATCTTTTAGCTGTGAGCCTTCCACTTCCATCCTAGAGCTTTTTGGTACTTTAACGAGTTGATCATCAATATTCAGCGTCATTTCTTTTTCAGCGTCTTTTTTTAACGTACCGATCAAGTCAAAATCTTCTTCTTTCCCCTTTTTAATGTCTGGGTCGTTGGAATACTGCTGTAGCTTTGTTAATTCTTGACGGTCTTCAATTGGTTTTTCCTCTGCTTTATGATTATCAGATTTTGTCTTGTTAGCTGGTTCACCTGAACAAGCTGCCGCACTTCCAATCATACATAGAGTGACTAAGGACAGGATTCCTTTTGTTAGCTGTTTTTGCATATGTATTCTCCTTTTTCTTTTTTATTTCCACCTTTATACATATGTAAAACAAAAAAGTGAAATATAACTACATTACTCCAATCAACAGCTAGAAGCATCTACATACAGGAAACCTACGTTCACCCTACCAATGAAAAAATCCGAACGGGTTAAATTCTCTATCAAGAATCAAACCCGTTCGGATTTTCTTTTAACTAAAACACTTTTGTCCTAGCCTCTTTTTTAAAGCTGCTGTTGCTTCAGTATATGATTTGCTTCTTCTAAGTAAGTCACGTAAGCCTGTACTTGTTTATCACCGTAATTATCTAATTCAAACAGCGCTTCTTGTATAAACTTAAAATTATCAATAATATGCTGTGTTTTCATGCCTCTACTTGTGAGTAAATTGTTTAACCATAAGGCATAGTCCGTAAAAATTTGCAGGTTGTCTAACTTATATGTTGTCTCCAGATACTTCATATGATAATGATTATCTTCATAACATCTTTCTTTGCCGCGCTCTCCGAATTTTTCGAGCAAAGAAGGTTCTAACTCGTAGATTTTCTCCGTTACTCTTTCGACGATCTTATTAACGGGAAGTGAACTCATCGTGCCACCACTTTGTACTGAGAAACTTTTGGGATGACAGCTGCCAGTTCTTGATCAGGGTACTTTTTCTCTAAATCATGAATACGCTTGAAATCTTCGCTTCGTACCCAGCTTAAATAATTCTCTTTCGTATCAAATGTAAGCTGAACGGTGAGCTCCCCTGCTCGCTTATCGTTTTGAAGAAGTAGAAAGTCTACAAATCCTGGAGCCTCGTCGACTGATTTTGAACGATTTTTATAAATTCCAATCACTTCTTCAGCTTTTTCATCCGGTACATTAAATGTTGAAAATACGGTGTACATCTTTGTTCCTCCCTTTATGATACAAAACCTGGGTTCTTTTCTCTTTATTGTACATCATATGGGAGATGAAATGGTGTTACGTTTAGATTTCACAGCGGTTACAGCAGGTCTTTAAAACAAAAAGCCCTTTGAAACAGCGTTTCAAAGGGCTTTTTTACCGTTATTAGTTTTCGATTTTTGTTAATTGTTCTGTATGTGTTTTTACACGTGCTGGATCAATTGTAATGCGGGCAACGCCTGAATCCATTGCCGCTTTTGCTACAGACTCTGCTACAGCTGGCGCTACGCGAGGATCAAATGGTCCAGGGATAACGTAATCAGCGTTTAGCTCTTCTTCTGTAATAAGGGCTGCAATTGCTTCAACAGCAGCTTTTTTCATTTCTTCGTTGATATGAGTAGCGCGAACGTCTAACGCACCACGGAAGATTCCAGGGAATGCAAGAACGTTGTTTACTTGGTTAGGGAAGTCTGAACGACCTGTTCCAATAACAGCCGCTCCTGCTTCTTTTGCAGCGTCCGGCTTGATTTCTGGATTAGGATTTGCCATCGCAAAGATAATTGCATCTCCATTCATTGATTTAACCATCTCTTGAGATAATGCATCTGCTGCAGATACGCCGATAAATACATCTGCGCCTTTAATTACATCGCTTAGCGTACCGCTTTCTTTGTTTACATTTGTATAAGAAGCCACTTCCGCTTTTACTTTGTTCATACCTTGAGGGCGTCCTTCATAAATAGCACCTCTTGTATCACACATAATCATGTCACGTACGCCGTAAGAATAAAGAAGTTTTGTAATGGCAATGCCGGCAGCTCCTGCTCCGTTTAAGACGATTTTTAAGTCTTCCATTGATTTGTTTACAATTTTTAATGCATTTACAAGTCCTGCTACTGTTACGATTGCTGTACCGTGCTGATCATCATGGAACACAGGAATATCTACTTCTTTTTTCAGGCGCTCTTCGATTTCAAAACACTGTGGAGCTGCGATATCTTCTAAGTTAATGCCTCCGAATGTATGAGCCATTAATTTCACAGTTTCAACAATTTTATCTGTATCTGTTGTATCAAGGGCAATTGGGAATGCGTCTACGCCTGCAAAGCTTTTAAATAAAATTGCTTTTCCTTCCATAACGGGAAGTGAAGCCGCAGGTCCGATGTTTCCAAGACCAAGAACAGCAGTACCATTTGTCACAACGCCGACCATGTTTCCTTTCATTGTGTAATCATACACCGTTTCTGGATGTTCATGAATTTCTTTACAAGGTTCTGCTACTCCCGGAGAGTAAGCTAAGCTTAAATCTTGAGCGTTTTGAACTTCAACTTTTGATTTAACTTCTAACTTACCTTGTTTTTCTTGATGCATATGTAGTGCTTGATCACGTAGTGACATAATTGTATTCTCTCCTTTTTTTCTATACATTTAAATTTTTTAATGAATTTATTTAACACTTGCTTTTTATCTCCATAATTGTAAGACAACCTGACCGAATAAATTCACAGACAAGTGCCATTATGAAACAAGAAACATAAAAAGTAAACTATCTTGCTTAAACGACTGCTGCGCTTTGTTAATATAAAGTCTAGAGACGGCGGGACTCTTGTTTGTCTCACTTCAAGTTGTCTGATATACAGACAACTTAGAAAGCATACAAGCGCTCACTATAGCGCTTTCAAATACGTTTCAGCAAAATCGACGGCTTTAGGCATTGAAAAGAAGTATGCACGTGCTGAACCGATTTTTTCAGCTTTTATTCTTTTTGCTTCAATAAACGCTTCACCTATCTCTTCAAACAGCTCTTCTCGAAACTCTAATTCTTTATACGTCTTCCATACTCGCTTTCCTGAATCCATAACTGGAGACCCTTTTTGAATCACGTTTCGATATGGAATCCGATATTCTGCTAGATGAAAAGAAGTATTATTTCCAAACCCGACACCTAATAATAAAACAAAGGCATGTTTTTTGTAAAGCCTTTCAAGAGGAGAATTTTCGCCTAAACTAAATTCAAGAGGATGATCTCTTAAGATGTCTTCGCTGTCCTTTCCCCAAGCGGCGAATGAATACATTGGATGGCTGCTTCTTCTTACACCAGGATATGTTCGAAAAGTTTCCACGATTTGTCCCATCCCGCTTGTTGGTGTATGAGCTGGATCATATGCAGGCATCGTTTCCCGAATAGTTTCCCACCACTCTTTTGGCACAGCCGGATTGCCCCATTCTGATGGATCCGAAAGATCGACCGACTGTGACGGCATCACGATCGTTCCTTCCTCTGTCACTGTCTCCATTAAAGCTTGAACAACGGCTACTGAACCTCCGTTTACCCACCCTAATGAAGATAGCGAAGAATGAACCGTGATAGTCATCCCTTTTGTTATGCCTAACCTGCGTAAATCTTCTTTTAATGTATCTTTCGTTCTAGGATGATCTGTTGCTTGGACAATGTGCTTCATCGTAAGCTCCTTACTTATAGTGCTGCTAGAATTTGTGCTGAACTCTAGCAATATATGTAAAACTTATGTTTTCATAATAGTAAGAATAACACCAATTGTCAAATTATTTAAAGTAATAGAAAAACTCAGTTTTATTCATATCAGTTATCATACAACTGACTTGTTGGTAAGCTTCATTTCCTTCAATTATCTTACTATAATAACCGCTACTGAAGCTTTTCAATAAATTAAAAAGAAGAATATTCCTATAAATAAAAGAAATACTAATAAAGCTATACATATTTACCTATCACTATTTTCAGGAGGAATGTGTACAATGAGCACATCAAAACTTCCGCCGCTCACGTCCTCAGAGCTTGCTAACTTATGGATGACTTATCAGGAAAAAACGATGATTTTGAGGTTTTTAGAATATTTTCTGGAAGATAAACAGGATTACAAAGAACTTTTTGAGCTATATTACAGCCGATCTTTAAAAAGTGTAGCGCAAATTAAAGAAATATTTGAGAACGAAGGCGCTGTTATCCCAATTGGTTTTACGAAAGATGACGTGAATGTAGGAGTTCCTAAGTTATACGATCATATGTTCGAAGTCATGTATATACGCTTAATGTCTCAAATTGAAACAGGACTGTTTGCTTTGCATTCGACCATGTCTTACCGAGAAGATATCCGGAATTTCTTCGTAGAGGCAACAGCAGAAGCACAGGACATATACAATCAATCCACACAAGTATTGTTAGAAACGGGTGTCATCGCAAAACCCCCATACGTTTCTATGCCTAAGGAAGTCCATTTTGTCCATGCGCAAAATTATATAGGCGGATTGAGCTGGTTTAGCGAAAAAAGATCGTTGAATACCATTGAAGTGTCACTTATTCAACATGCTGTTGATACAAATCTTGTAGGAATGCAGCTGATGATTGGTTTTGCTCAAGTGGCCAACAATAAAGAGGCACAGCAGCATTTTGTCAGGGGTATGAAGCTTTCGAAGAAAATTGAAACAGAACTAGGTGATATTTTACGCCATAGCTACATAGAACCTCCGGCTACTCATGCCGGAAAAGCGACGAATTCAACCGTTCCTCCTTTTTCAGATAAGCTGATGATGTACAATACGAGTCTTTTGAGTACGTTCGGTCTTGGGAGTAACGCTTTAGGAGGAGCCTTTAGTTTAAGAAGTGATTTGCCATTAAAGATGCTCCAGCTTGCAAAAGACATTTACAGTTTGGCAAAAGAAGGCGGTAAAATCATGATTCAAAACGGATGGCTTGAAGAGCCTCCTCAAATTGAAGATCGCAATCAGTTAACTAAAAAATAGGTTCTTTCCTGTAGGAAAGCTAGCTGCTCTACGTGCAGCTAGCTCTATTTGTTTTTTTAGTATACTGTTTTTAGGGCTAGTACGTAACAACTGTTTGCGTTATTTAGAAGTTGTTCCCATCTTTTTCTTAGTCGTTTAGCCCGTATTTCTACTTAATTTATAACAGAAAAATAAAATAAAAGGTATTTTCCCTGAGCTGACGAAATCTTTCTATATAAAATAGAAAGGAGAAAAGCATGTTTCCTATTCTTCTTACACCTCGCACTACACTTCGTGAAATAACAGAAGTCGATGCAGATAGTATTTTTGACTGCTTCTCTCAGAAAGAAGTTATTAGATATTACGGGCAAGAAAAATTCATAACTATTCAAGAAGCTCTGGTTCTGATTGATATTTTTGCTGAAAATTACAGAAATCAAAAAGGCGTGCGCTGGGGAATTGAACGGCTCGATACGGGGGAATTAATCGGGACAGTTGGATTTAATCAGTGGAACCAAAAGCATAAGCGCGCGGAAATTGGCTATGAGCTACACCCTCAGCACTGGGGTCACGGCTATGCTTTAGAAGCTGCTTCGGCTGTTATGACTTATGGCTTTGATACCCTTCAGCTAGTGCGGATTGGAGCTGTTGTGTTTCTTGAAAACAAAGCATCACAGCATGTGCTTGAAAAGCTCGGGTTTCAAAAAGAAGGCGTGTTAAAAAACTATATGTATCAAAACGGAAAAGCTCACGATACGTTTGTTTATAGTTCCCTGCCTGCTACATAATAAAAAAGGATTCTTTTCTTAAAAAGAATCCTTTTTCATTTTATTTAAATGCCGCATACCCATCATCAGCCATGATGACGCTGCCGTTTACAGCTCCCGCTTCTTCTAAGGAAAGCAAATAAACCATATCTGCAATTTGTTTTGGTGCAGTGAGCTCTCTGCTCATCGTTTTCGCTTTCATTCCTTCAATCATACCGTTGTCTTTATAGCCTTGAATAATGGGCGTATCAACAAATCCTGGCGCAACGGCGACAACGCGAATACCGTATTTAGCGAGATCTAGCGCAGCTGATTTCGTCATCATCACAACAGCTCCTTTCGTTGCGTGATAGGCATAGGTACCGGGTGAGGCTAAGAAGCTAAAAATAGATGCCGTATTGATAATGACGCCTTTAATACCTAACTCTCTCATTTTCCTGCCCGCTGCCATAATCCCGTATGTAACGCCGTGCTGGTTTACATTAATAATACGGTGATATTCTTCTAAGTCTTGATCTAAAATAGATGTTGGGTGCCCAATACCTGCATTGTTAAACATCACATCAATTCGCCCAAAGCGGTTCACGGTTTCTTCAATCAGTGCTTCCACTTCTTCAAACTTCGTGACGTCCGTTTGCACAAATAAAGCGCTCCCTCCAGCTTCTTCAATTTTTTGAAGGGCCTCTTTGCCTTTCCCTTTATCATAATCAGCAATGACCACCGCGTCTCCTTTTTGCGCAAACTTTAAGGCAGTTTCTTTGCCAATTCCGCTTGCTCCCCCTGTAATAACCGCTACTCGTTTTTGCTGCATGTTTCTCCCTCCTTGATAAAAGTTCCTTTCTTTTACATTATAGCATTCTTTTTTATACCATCCGTTTCTATTAGTCACCTCATTGCTATGAAATTAGCCGAGTTAGGCATAGTTGAACGCCTTTTTTAATAAAAATCAGCGTGTGTACAAGCATTCTGGCATTTTTTGCATTTACTATAGTGTAAGGATGGCTATGCATGAACACACAGGAAATGTATCTATCCCACGTCCTCCGGATGTGGTGACAATTCTGTGGGAGCGAAATCCTTTGGATAGACAAGCTCCTCGTACCGTCGTAGAAGCAACAGTAATCGGCAGCGCAAATCCTTGCCGACGTTTGTTAGCTCAAGGTCAGCGCTACCGCACTGCAGCTCATTGTTTACTTGACAACGGCTTTGAACAAATTACTGCTGAAAGATTAGGAGTATTTGGAGTAGCTGTATTTGTTAGAGAATATTAAAATAGAAAAAGGGACTTTTCTGTAAGTTAGAAAAGTCCCTTTATACATATTACGCGTGGAAATTCGTGCCGTCTGTTACAGCTTCGATTACACCAGCGCGGATGACAAAGTCACCAAAGTGCTCGCCTTCTTCTCTTTCTTTTGCATAGCGAGGAAGCAAGACGCGCAGCTCGTTTAAAATTTCTTCTTCACTGATATTTTCACGGTACATTTTACTTAAGCGGCTGCCATCAAATGCTGCTCCAAGATACATATTGTATTTACCTGGCGCTTTACCGATAAAAGCAATTTCACCTAAAGCAGGACGTGCACAGCCGTTAGGACAGCCCGTCATACGAATAGTAATTTCTTTATCGCGAAGGCCGTTTTCATCTACAATTGCTTCAATTTTCTCAAGAAGAACTGGGAGATAACGCTCAGCTTCTGCCATCGCAAGCCCGCAAGTTGGAAGCGATACACAAGCTAATGAGCTGCGGCGAAGAGCCGAATAATGCTTGCCGTCAGTTAATCCATATTGTTCGATGAGGTCACTAATTTGTTTTTTCTTTTCAGTTGATACGTTCGCGATAATTAAATTTTGATTGGCCGTTAAACGGAAATCACCGCTATGAACTTTTGCAATTTCACGAAGACCCGTCATAAGCTTATAGTCTTCAAAGTCAGCAATACGTCCACCTTGAACAAAAAGAGTAAAGTGCCATTTTCCTTTTACACCTTTTTCCCAGCCGTAGCGGTCGCCGTTATGATCAAAGTGATAAGATTTTGCTTCGTCTAAGCTCCAGCCCAGACGATTTTCAAGCTCTTCTTTTACCGTTTCTAATCCAAGACGATCAACCGTGTATTTAAAACGCGCGTTTTTACGTACAGAGCGGTTTCCGTAATCACGTTGAATCGTAATGATTTTTTCAGCTACTTCTAGAATTTGATCAGGTCGACAGAACCCAATCACTTTTGCAAGCTGAGGGTAAGTTGCTTTATCTCCGTGCGTCATACCCATACCGCCGCCGATTGCTACGTTAAACCCAACAAGTTTCTCGTCTTCTAAAATGGCAATAAAGCCAAGGTCTTGTGAATACACGTCAATATCATTAGACGGTGGAACAGCTACGCCAATTTTGAACTTTCTTGGCAAATAGAGCGGACCATACATTGGTTCCACTTCTTCTTCCACTTCCGGTGTGCTGATCACTTTCTCTTTATCTAGCCAAAGTTCGTGGTACGCTCTTGTACGAGGCAATAAGTAATCACTTAATTTTTTTGACCATTCGAATACTTCAGCGTGTACTTCTGACTGATAGGGATTCGGATTGCACATTACGTTACGGTTTACATCTCCGCAAGCTGCAATTGTATCTAATAACGAAGCATGAATTTCTTGAATCGTTTTCTTCATGTTCCACTTTAAAATTCCGTGCATTTGGAATGCCTGACGAGTTGTCAGCTTTAACGTTCCATTTCCGTATTTTTGTGCTAAATCATCCATCACTAGCCACTGTTCTGGTGTTGAAACACCGCCTGGCGTACGGACTCGAAGCATGAATTGGTAAGCTGGCTCTAGCTTTTGTTTTTGGCGTTCGTTACGAAGATCTCGGTCATCTTGCAAGTAGCTTCCGTGGAACTTCATCAAACGATTATCGTCTTCAGAAATACCTGAGCTAATGCGGTCTAGCATTGTTTCTCCTAATGTACCGCGCAAATAATTACTTTCATCTTTTATGCGCTCAACGTCACTTGGAGGACCTTCGGGCGCTTTTAAAATTTTGTTTACCATGTTGAAAATCTCCTTTCAATCCTCAGTATACATCACGCTGATAACGTTTTTGTTTCTTCATTTCAGCAAGGTAACCTTCCGCCTGTTCACGGCTCATCTTGCCTTCTGTTTCGATAATTTCAACTAGCGTGTTGTGCACGTCGCGTGCCATATTTGTTTTATCTCCGCACACATAAAAAGATGCGCCTTCTTCTAACCATTGGAATAATTCTTTACTATGTTCGAGCATACGGTTTTGTACGTATACTTTTTCTTCTGTATCGCGTGAAAACGCCACGTCCATTTTTGTCAGTACGCCATCTTTTAACCACTTTTGCCATTCTGTTTGGTAAAGGAAGTCTGTTACGAAGTGCTGATCTCCAAAGAACATCCATGACTTTCCTTTTGCCCCTGTTTCTTCACGCTCTTGCATAAATGAGCGGAACGGAGCCACACCTGTACCAGGTCCTACCATAATAATTGGCGTTTCTTGATCTTGAGGAAGCTTAAAGTTTTTATTGCTTTGAAGGTATACAGGAATCGTATCGCCTGGCTGCAAACGTTCTGAACAAAGGACTGAACAAACACCTTTACGCTCGCGTCCATGCGCTTCGTAGCGTACCGCTCCGATTGTTAGATGAACTTCATCAGGGTTTGCTGATAAGCTGCTTGCAATCGAGTAAAGACGCGCTGGCATTTTACGTAGAATGGCTACAAACTCTTGTGCCGATACGTTCCATGGACCGAAGTCACGAACTAAGTCAATTACATCACGGCCTTGTGTGTATGCTTTTAATTCCTCGCGATTTTCTACAAGCGCTTTTAACTTATCGTTTCCAGTAAGCTCAGCTGCTTGCTTTAAAAGCGGCTTTGTTAAAACGGTAATTTCAAAATTAGAGATTAGCGCTTCTCTAAGAGGACGCGTTTCTCCTTCTTTATTAACCGTTACACTTTCACTTGCATCCCACTTGAATTCGTTAAGAAGAAGATCAACAAGCTCCGGGTCATTTTCAGGATAAATACCTAAACTGTCTCCTGGTTCATACGTCAAACCTGAACCTTCTAGAGATAGTTCTAAGTGTCGCGTTTCTTTATTTGATCCGCGGCCGTTTAAGTTTAAGTTCTCAAGCACTTCTGCTTTAAAAGGGTTTGTTCTTGAATATGGTGAAGTTCCTGCAGGAGCTTCCGCTGGAACAGCTGCCGAAGCGCTGTGTCCTTTCGCTTCGCTTAATCCGTCAATAACACCTTTAAGCCATTTATTGGCGGGCTCTTCAAAATCTAAATCACAGTCAACGCGCGGATACAGTCTTTCACCGCCAAGTTCTGCTAAGCGCACATCAAATTCTTTTCCTGTTTGACAGAAAAATTCGTATGAGCTGTCTCCAAGCGATAAAACAGAGAAACGGAAGTTCTCAAGTTTTGGCGCTCGACGGCCGTGAAGAAATTCATGGAAAGATAGCGCATTATCAGGCGGCTCTCCTTCTCCATGTGTACTTACGACAATTAATAAATTTTCAAGTTTCTTTAAATTATTTGGTTTGAAATCATTCATAGAAGATACAGTTACATTAAAGCCTTTTGCTTCAAGCGTTTTGCCTGTATTTTCAGCAAGTCCTTGAGCATTTCCTGTTTGTGATCCATAAAGAATCGTTACGTCTTTTGAAACTGTCTGTTTCGTTTGAGCAGGCGCTGCTGTAGAAACGTCTGGCGTTCCTTCGGCAGACGTAGATTGAGCTGCTGTTAAATAACCGCTCAACCACATTTTTTGTGCTTCTGTTAATGTCGGCAGAAGGCGATTAAGCAAATCTGCTTGTTCTTGATTAAAAGGGCTGTTTACTACCTTAAGTTGCAACACTGTCCACCTCACAAAAATATATAATTTAAATATGTATGCTTTTACGAATCATCTTCAACAACATTTAATACCTGTGTCTAATTAATCAATGATGTTTCCTTTCATACATTATTATTCCTATAGATTATATCAAATTTAATTATATAAATCATTAGAAAATTCTTATCAAATTCGTCTACCTGCATTTTATCGGAGAAGAATAAATTAGTAAAATACATATAATTGATAACTAGTATTAAGATCATTAATAATTGAAGTTATGTTTACTTTTTTTATAAACGCAGTTACTTCTATATTTGTTCATTATTTGTTCATTCTACATCCTTCCCATGAATATGAATATTTTGTAATTTTTAGAGAAGTTTTGTAGAAACGGTTTTCTTTCTCATCAGAATGTTACATAATAAATGTAACATTAATCCTTTTAAAAAACACTATATGTAAAAGACAGTATATTCTGAAATTTAGGACAGTTTATAGGTGAGCTAGCAACCTTTTATTCCATCTATTCATACACGTTGAAGAATATAAAGGGAAGCTTGCAGTACATACAATTCCCTTTTGCTCATCTCAAATGAAAGGACTGGCTTTTAAATCAGGTAATCTTTTTTAAGGAGGCTTCTTGAATGTTTTTACGAGAATTAACGAAAAGTGGGACGATAACTGTTTCTTACTATAAAGATGGGAAGTTGCAAACGTGCAAAGGCCGCGTGCACAACTTAAATCTCCATCAGCAAATTCTATCCGTAAAAGACGAAAATGAAGCCGTTGTTTCCCTTTTGCTTTCTGATATTAAATCCATTCATTAGTATGTAAAATTAAGGAGGAATTACCATGTGGAAAGATAATAAGCAAGCGCTTACAGATTTTGTGTCGGAAGATCGATTTGAACTGAACTTATATTTAACGTATTTGCTTGATCAAATTTCGTATGACACCTCTAAACAATCTCCTTTTCTTCGTAAGCCTAATGAAACAACTAGTTAATATAGAAAAAAGCGCACAAATTTGTGCGCTTTTTTTAATGTGATGGCTCTACTTCAACAATGCCTTCTTCTGGTTTTTCTTCGGCTTTTTTATTTGAAAGCTTGATCTGCCTTAAGAACAATGTGCATACCGCTCCTAAAATAATAAAAGCTAAGCCCATGAAAAAGACGCTGTGCAATGCGCTCATTAGCGAGGTCTTCAAAATTGGCACAATGCTGTCTGAAAGCGCAGCTGGAATACTCTTTAGCGCCTCAGGGCTAAACAGCATCTGCAGCACACTTTCAGGATTCGTATCAATCGCTTTTTTAAACCCGTCTGCAAAAGCACTTGCTTGAGCAGGCAATGTGTTTAAATATGGAACGAGTTTGTCAGTAAGAAGCGTACCTGATTTTGCATTCATTACTGCTCCTAAGATCGTAATACCGAACGTTCCTCCAATTGAACGGAAAAATTGACTTGATGATGTAACCACACCGAGCTCTTCTTTTGAAAAGCTCTCTTGAAGAGCAAGTGTTAAAATTGGCATTACAAGACCCATTCCTAAACCGATTATGGCCATATAAGAAGTGGCAACAAGTTTGCTAGTATGAAGGTCTAATGTTGTTAACAAGAAGAACCCTCCTGCCATAATGAGCATACCCGTAACAATTTGAGGCTTGATTCCAACTTTATAAACAAGCTGCCCTCCAATAATACTTGTTACAATCATTGAAATCATCATCGGTGTCATAATGGTACCGGATTCCGAGGCGCTGACTCCAACGATTCCTTGCATAAAGAACGGAACAAACGTAATGGCTCCGAACATGCCGATGCTCATAAAAAAGCCAATGATATTTAAAAGCGTAAACGTTCGGTTCTTAAATAAATACATCGGAAGAATCGGCTCTTTCGCTTTCGTTTCCACAATAATAAAGCTTATGACCCCAACAACAGCAAGTGTAAATAGACTAATAATTTGCCATGAGTTCCAGTCGTAGTCTTTTCCTCCAAAGCTCAGGGCAAGAAGCAAGCTCACTACTCCGATAACCATTGTCAACATACCGGCTACATCAAATTTAACAGGTCCCGTCTGTTTCTTTCCTTGAAGTCCCAGTGCAATAAAAACGGTAGCGAGTATCCCTACCGGCAAGTTGATGTAAAACACCCATTTCCAGTTCAGTGAATCAACAATCCATCCGCCAATTTGTGGACCGATGACAGAAGCAAGACCGTAAATTCCTCCGAATACTCCTTGAAACTTAGCTCGTGCTTTTCCTGTAAATAAATCACCGATTACAATCATTGCCATCGGCATCATAACGCCGCCGCCAATTCCTTGTAATGCCCGGAATAAAATAAGCTCTGTCATGTTATTTGCCATTCCACATAGAGCAGAAGCGACCATA
Organism: Priestia sp. VA7; assembly: GCF_055710015.1. Taxonomy (NCBI): domain Bacteria; kingdom Bacillati; phylum Bacillota; class Bacilli; order Caryophanales; family Bacillaceae; genus Priestia; species Priestia sp. VA7. Next base: position 402,669 of record NZ_JBVQPN010000003.1, on the reverse strand, counting down.
AAAATAATAAGTCCTGTAACATAAATTACTCTGCGTCCTACTAAATCAGCGAGTTTCCCTGCAATCGGAACAACCGTTGTCGACGTTAATAAATAGGCTGTTGTCAGCCATGTCATCATGCTCAATCCACCAAGGTCTCCTACAATTCTTGGCATAGCTGTTCCGACAATGGTTCCATCAAGTGCAGAAAAGAACATCGCAATAATTAACCCAATTAATAAGAGCGTGCGCTTTGAATTTTTTTGATTTTCCATCGTGTGTCTCTCCTCTTTTTTGTTACTGCTGCTTATCTTTATAAGAAGCAGCTGACGTTGCAAGTTTTTTCGTAATAGAAGCCATCATAGAAAGCTCTTCTTCTGTTAAATGCAAAAGGTAGCGGTCCATAATGGCTTTTCGACCATTCAGCACATCTTCAAGCTTGCGATGCCCAAACTCCGTTAAGGTAATATCAACGACTCGTCTGTCCTCTTTATTATGTTGTCTTACAACAAAATTGTGTTGTTCGAGACGATCCACTAAAAGAGTCACGGCGCTCGGTTTGACATCCATTAGCTCTGCAATTTGAGAAACCTTACTGCTCCCTACTTTCTTTAAATAAGAAAGAACAAATAATTGCGTAGGAGTCATCTCATGCTCATTTAGACTCTCCATTATTTCGGGCTGCATTTTTTCAAATAGCACTTGAAGCGATGAACGAATCTCTCCAAGATACTGATTGCTTTTTGTCACATCTATTCCTCCAGGCTTGCTTATTTATTTCATGTTATAAATAGTTAATGCTAATTAAATATAAATGCATATAAACTAAAAGTCAATTATTTCTTTTTTAGTATTGACCCTTACGCTGCGTTATATTTTATAGTAGATTTCAGAAGGGAGATGAAAGAATGAACAGAAAAGTAAAAGAGGTTGCTGACTTAGTAGGAATCAGCGTCCGCACGCTGCATCACTATGACGAAATCGGGCTATTAAAACCTGATGCCGTTAGTGAATCCGGCTACCGGCTTTATTCGCCGGCTAATCTCGATATGCTTCAGCAAATATTATTTTTTAAAGAACTTGGCTTCCCTTTAAAACAAATTCACGAGATTATAACAGAACCGACGTTTAATCGCATAGAAGCGTTGATACTGCAAAAAAACATGCTGATTGAAAAACGCAGTCGGCTCGATCAAATGATTGTAACCATTAATAAAACGATTCAATATGAAGAAGGAGCGATTGAAATGAACGAAAAAGAGCGGTTTAACGGACTGGATTTTTCGCATAACCCATACGAAGAAGAAGCACGGAAGCGCTGGGGAAACCAGCGGGTAGATGAAGCGAATGAAAAAGTACAAAGCTTCTCACAAGAAGAACAGCAGCACATGTCAAACGAATGGGAAAGTATCTACACTCACTTAGCTTCGCTTCGTGATCTGTCACCATCCTCTACAGAAGCTCAAAAAGCTATTGCGACATGGTATCAATTTTTAAATAAAAACTTTGGAACGTATTCATTAGAAGCCTTTAAAGGTCTTGGAGAAATGTATGTGCAAGATGAGCGATTTACAACTAACATCAATCGCTACGGAAAAGGATTAGCGAAATTCATGAGCGAGGCGATGAGTGCATTTGCTGATGCTAACAAACAATAAACAAAAGAGATTTAAGTATAACTAAATCATTCTAATCTAAAGATAAATAGATTGGATACATGGGCTGAACTGCTTGTTACAGCGCAAGCATAAAAAAATCCGAACGACGTTGATTCTCCATCAAGAATCTCGATTCATCGTTCGGATCTTCCTTTAACGAAACTACTTTTGTTCCAGCCTCTTTTTATAAATGAAGCCCCATAAGCATTGTATTATAGTACAAGCCATTTATATAGGTGTCTTTTTCTTTTAATCCTTCTATTTGAAACCCTAGCTGCTTGTATAAAGAAATAGCTCTTTGATTATCTTCTCGCGTCACAAGTTCGATTTTTTTTGTTTGTTTATTCATACGTGCCCATTCAATCAGCTCAATCATTAGCTGTCTTCCTAACCCTAGCCCGCTATAAGATTTGTCTACCACGATACCAAGGGTACCCACATGCTTATTACGCGGGTTTTGAGGCGAGGTGATGGATGCAATACTAATGATTTCTTCTCTTTTTCAGCCAGGACTATAAGAGAATTTTGCTCTTGTTTTACAGAAGCTAAAAACACTTCATACTCTGAAACAGGTCTAAGAAACTCCCCTTCTCCAAATGAAAGAAAATCACTTTCTCCTCCCACTCGATTGTAAAAAGCAATCATTTTCTCTGCATCTTTTGATTCTGCTTCTCGAATGGTGATGCCTATACCATTCTTTAATGTACGTAAACTCATATACCTATCTTCCTTTTAGTTATTCTTGTTTGCCTATATGGGTTTTAGCGTTGTTTTTCTCTCCACTGACCTAACCACATGCGATTTCCTAAAGCCGTAAAATCATTTTCATCGGCGTAGCGTTCAATGACGGAAAGCGCGTTGTCCTCAAGCATTGGTGAATAGCTCATAATTTCTAAAATATGATGTGCAGCCCATAGGTCAATCCGATAAGTAGGATTCGTCAGCAGTGTTGAAAATTCAAACAGCATGCCTGGATAGTATAAATGGATGAGCTGCGCAATTTTTTTCATATCTTCTGCAGCTCGGTTTCCTTTTTTTACAGATTTCTTATTTCGATAATCAATTTCATAATGAATTTTTGCGCTTTTTTGATAAAGATCAACTAGCGTTTCGTACGTACGATGTTTCTGCATTTCTCATCTTCCTTTTCTTCTAGATTTCCTCGTTTGAAGATGCTATAGTTCATTTTTAGGTTTCATATATTCAAATAAATGCAGCAAAAATATAATACTTCCGCCAATACACATCACAAAACTTAACGTAGCAGGATACTGAATAAAGAAACCGACAACACCAAAAATCAGCATAGCAAGCGCTCCTATCATCATAAACAGATGATATGCCGGTGTATTTTCTTCATTATTCATACATAACTCCTTTTCACTATTTTTTAAGTTATTAAAAAGATATGATACTTCTTTTGGACTATGATCTTTTATTTTGCTGCCGCTTTATTTCTTTAGCTTAGCACGAAGTAACGTGAGAAGGCCTCCTCCAAACATGACGCCACCCACAATTTGATACAGGTGTATGTAGCTTTTTACCGTTTCAAGATACAGATCTGTGTCTGCATTCCCTTTACTTTCTAGCCATCTTTGGCCCATTGCCTGACCCGTTGCAACGCTTTTTAACAAAACGACCAGGCCTCCGAGCATGACAACAGCTGCGATCATAAGCTGTACCTTTTCTTTGTCATCTAGCATTTTTTTGAATTCGTCTGCCATCTATCTCTCTCCCATCCTTACCTTGTTATGTATCTACTTGTTTGTAATCATGCTGTTTTTTCTCTATTATAACGCTTAACTTGGTCATTATAACACGGTTTTGCACTGCCTTTAGTCTTACTTTTCATAAATGAAGCCATCTTGGGCGATACTATTTTTGAAACACAGGCGTCTTTAACATCCCTTTATTATTTTTGAAGGGTTACTAATTGAGGTTGATACATGCTTATATTTTTAGGGATTTTTTTACTTTGTGTAGCTGTTTGTTTAGTAGAAATACCTTATTTAAAAAAAGTGAAAAGTAAAAGAGAAAAGCGAATTTTTTGGAGTTTGTTCACAGTAAGTATGTTGATTGTTAGTTTAAAATACGGCGGTGTGGAAATCCCCAACCCCGGGGACGGCATTGCTTTTTTATTAAAGCCTTTTAGTGATTTTTTGTTCAGTCTGTTGAAGTAAAAGGAAGTGAACAACGTGCATAGTCAGATGAAATTATCCGCAGCACAGTTTCGAATACTCGTGATTTTTTATAGTTTAGGCGACACTATTTTAGTTGTACCTGGAAGCTTAACGGCTGATTCTAAACAAGAGGCATGGATTCCAGCTATTTTAGGTGTAGGTGTAGGCGTTTTACTTGTATGGATGTATATCAAACTCTCTAGCCTTTACCCGAATAAAACCCTGATAGAACTCAACGAAGCCATTTTAGGCAAGTGGCTAGGAAAGTTTGTCTCTCTTTTATTTGTCGCTTCTACTCTTCTTTTTTGCAGTCAAGTTTTATTTTACGTGGGCTCGTTTCTAACAACTCGCATTATTATTCAAACGCCTATGCTTGCTGTTCATATTTTGTTTATGGGAATTGTGACTGTCGGCGTTCGGCTTGGCATTGAAACGATTGCCCGCTGTGCTGAAATTCTCTTCCCTTGGTTTGTTATTCCGTTTTTAATCTTAGTTTTTTCGATCTTTCCTCAAATTCATTATGAGAATTTACAGCCGTTGTTAGAGGTAGGCGTTAAACCTATTATCAGATCTATTCTGGCCTTTACAAGTATTACTTCTCTCACTTTTATTGTATTGCTGACCGTTTTCCCTGCTCACGTAGCGGAACCTGATCAGCGAAATCGGGCTTTTTTTACAGGAAGCTTAATCGGTGGAGGCATTATGATTATTATTTTATTGCTTGGCATTCTTGTACTTGGAAATACGTATACACGTATCGCTTTATATCCAAGCTATGAACTTGCAAGGCGTATCGAAGTGGCCGATTTTCTGAAAAACATTGAAGTAATCATGGCCATTATGTGGTTTTTATCTCTTTATTTCAAAACGTCTCTCTACTATTATGCGACCGTTTCCGGACTCGCTCAAATTCTTGAATTAAAAAACTACCGAATTTTAACTCTTCCGCTGGGCGTGATTGCCGTTACATTTTCACTTATCGTGTATCCAAGCATTCCATATGAACAAACGTGGGACAGAGATACGTGGATTCCGTACAGTCTGTTATTTGGACTATTTTACCCTCTTGGATTATTAATTGTTGGGAAAATTCGCGTAAAGCATTCCGCGTCTTTATCCAAATAAAAAAGCCGCTTAAGCGGCTTTTAAAAGAATACAGTTATACTCACTAATCCATTCCACAGCATATGTAAAATCATAGATGGGAAAATAGATTTTGTTCGATAATAAATAATGGCAAAAACAAGTCCCATTACAGTAGCCGTAATTGGGAAACCAATATGTAAAAGACCGAATACAAGAGCGGAAATGAAAATGCCTACAAGCACGTGATGACGTTTAGTTAAAAAGCCACATAAAACACCCCGGTAAAGCAGCTCTTCTTTAATAGGCGTAATGACTGCTACACTTATAAAAAATATCCAGCTCGAAAGCAGCGTTTGATTAAAACTGCCTTGATTTAAATCCTTTTGCTGCTGATCTGCGCTTTCTACGTTTAAAAATGAAAGCATCAGGTACTGCACCGCGGCTACAATTAAAAAGCCTACTACAATATATACATACGTTTTTCTTTCTTTTAATACTGAGAAGTTCCACATAGGCTTTAAAAATCTGCGCACAGGCCTGTACAGCACGGAAACGCCTAGAAAAAACGCCGCGTCTACCAGCAGAGCATATGGTCCTTCTAATAAAATTCCCGTCATATTTGAACCCGTAACTTCATCGTAAATAGCTACTCCAATTCCAGCTATAATCTGCAGACCAAAGCCCAACACTATAAATAGAAGCAGCGTGAAGTAAGTAAACTCTTTTTTCTTTTTAGGCTTTAAAACCGGTTCTAAATTTGTTGATAACGTACTCAAAATAGTAACCTCCAAAAATGATTCTTTCTCTCTAGTGCTCTCAAAATTCTACCATAACTTCCGCTTAATGATGTTATTTTTTAGGAAAAAAGTTATATTTTTTCACATTTCACACCCAAAGATAAGGTTTGAAAAGATAAATGAGCTAGCCAAATTAGTTGTCAACTTCCTTATATTTGATTACGCTTGAAGAAATCTTACCGAAAGTGAAGTGAAAAAATGGCAAACATTTTAATGATCAATTTTCCCGCTGAAGGTCACGTAAACCCAACGCTTGGAATGGTAAAAGCTTTTTCAGACCGAGGTGATACCGTTCATTACATTACGGCCGAGCGTTTTAAAGAGCGTCTTGAAAACGCCGGGGCTATCGTACACACTCACCGGGACTTATTAAGCGGTGTATCCATCAAGCCTGAAACTCCTCAAGGAATCAACGCTTTTTTAAATATCCACATCCAAACGTCTTTAGATACGCTAAAGCTTGTTCATACGTTATCAAAAAAAATTGACTTTGACTTTGTGTTTTACGACAAGTTTGGAGCAGGCGAATTAGTGCGTGATTATTTGCGGATTCCCGGGATTGTATCATCCGCTTCTTTTTTAATGCCAAAAGAACGCTTAGCAATGATGCCTCTGCATCCGGATTCAGGCATTCCATTTAAACCTGACGAAAAAGCTCAGTACGGGCTCAGTTTGCTAAAAAATCAGTTTGGGGTAGAACCTAAAAATCTGCTTCAATTTATGAACAATGAAGGCGAATTAACGGTCGTATATACAAGCCGCTTTTTTCAGCCGCTTCATGAACATTTTGATGACTCGTGTTTATTTATTGGGCCAAGCTTTCCAAAGCGTCACGGCTCTCATGATTTTCCGCTAGAAAAGCTAAAAGACGAAAAAGTTCTTTATATTTCAATGGGAACGGTGCTTCATGATGTAGAAGGCTTTTTCAACCTTTGCATCGACGCATTTAGCGACTTTGAAGGCAAAGTTGTGATTGCAGCAGGAGACCGAGCTGATTTTAAAAAGATAAAAAAAGCACCAGAGCATTTTCTTATTTCGCCCTATGTTCCCCAGCTTGACGTGTTAAAAGAAGCTGATGTTTTTATCACGCACGGAGGTATGAACAGCGTAAATGAAAGTATTCATTTTAACGTACCGTTAGTCGTTTTACCTCATGGGAAAGATCAGCCTCTCGTCGCTCAAAGGCTCGTGGAACTAAACGCCGGGTATCGCTTAGCAAAAGAAACGGTAAATGCTTCTCTTTTAAGGAATGCAGTTGACGAAGTCATACATGACGACCGCTACAAGAAAGGGATAAAAGAAATCAACGTAAGTTTCGAACAGGCAGCTGGCCCCGCCGCTGCAGCCGAAAAAATAGTAAATCACGTAGTGAAGCAATATTCATAAAGAAAAGGTGCACATTTGTGCACCTTTTTTCATTAAACCAGCTATGTACAAACTGTATATACGCCAATGATTAGCAAAATGACGGCTAAAAAACTTATGAATACAAATCCATATGACTGAAATAATCGAAAATATGATTTAAATCTGTAATCTTTATGCTATGAGTGCTGTAAGCAACGATTATTTCAGCCAGCATAAGAACGAATAAAATGGCCAATAGCACCTTAACAAGCGGAAATTGTCGGAACTGAGGAGAAAAAAGCAGCTTACTGACTGTATACAAAAACAGCAGGATAAAGTAAATCATCATGGCATTTGTCGCCTGAAGGGGCACATTCCAGACAAATATGTACACGCTGAATGTCAAAATTAAAATAAACGACATTTCTTTCCCGCTAAAAAAATCACTCATTGCGTAACACCTTTTCTTGTTCATGAATGAATAAGAAATTATAAACTCACGAAACATTAACATTATTTTTACAACAGTATACACGATTTTCCTATTAATTTCTATATACCGGTGTATATATGGAGCGGCTTTTAGCGGATTGGCGTCATGTTTTTGAGTGCAATGGGTTATAGTAACAGGGAAAGCTCATAAAGGAGGTTTAGATAATATGGAAAACACAAATGAATTTGTTCAAAAGCTGAACGATAATCAAGAAAAGCAGCGTAAAAATAAGCAGGGGCAAGCTACTGGGCATCCTGAGAAAAAACTTCCTAACAAACAGCATTAATGTTGTAAAAGTTGGCTGTAAAGACAGCCGGCTTTTTTTTTGAACTTTCTTCGGAAGTCGAAATGTTTGGAGATAAAACAAACCCCCTGTTACAATAAACTGAACCCGCTGCAAAACGTTCGCAGCTATACTTTCCTCTTAAGGAGCTGAATATAAAATGAGTAAATTTGAAAAACTATTCCAACCAACAAACATTGAAGCATTTGATTTACACACTCGTACAGCAATGGCACCGATGACAAGATGCTTTGCTGATCCAGAGACAGGCGTAGTCGGTCAAGACGTTGTAGACTATTACCGCCGCCGCGCAAAGGATGGTATTGGCTTAATTATTAGTGAAGGAATTGTTATCAGCGAACGCGCAAAAGGAAATCCTGGCGTTCCGGGTATCTATACCCAAGAACAAATTGATTCATGGAAGCCTGTAACAGAAGCTGTTCATGAAGAAGGCGGCACGATTATCGCTCAAATTTGGCACGTTGGCCGCTTGAGTCATTCCGGGTTAATCAATGGGCATAAGCCTCAGGCCCCTTCCGCTATTGCAGCACAAGGCCAAGTGCCTCGTTTCCGCAAGCCCTATGAAGAGCCTGAAGAAATGTCGAAAGAAGATATTAAAGAAGTTGTAGGACAGTATGCCCAAGCCGCTAAAAATGCCATTGAAGCAGGATTTGACGGCGTTGAAATTCACGGTGCTCACGGCTATTTGATCGATCAGTTTAATTCAGACTGGTCTAATAAACGCACTGATGAATACGGAGGCGGCCTTGCACAGCGATTAACGTTTATGAAAGAAGTGATTTCCGCTGTTATCGACGCCATTGGAAAAGAGCGCATTGTGATTCGCTTCTCTCCTCATAAGCTTGATAAACCAGACTACCGCTGGGATGATACTGAAAAAGCTATTCAAACGTATACAGAAGCATTTAAAGAAACAGGAATTGAGATCATCCATCCGTCTATGCTGGATTTTTATGAAGATGTTCAAAACGGTCAAAATCTTTATGAAATTACGCGTAAGTACTGGGATGGACCGATTATCGGTGTAGGTGACTTAACGCCTGAATCAGCTGAAAAAGCGCTTCAAGCCGGCTGGATCGACGTAGCTGCTATTGGCCGCCCGCTGATTTCAAATCCTGATTATTTACAGCGCATTAAAAACGGTGAGTCTCTTGTCGAATACGATGCTAAAAAACATTTACCAGAGCTTATCTAAAAAAAGCGCTCCTTCCGGAGCGCTTTTTTTACTGGTTTACGTATGCCTGAACCTCTTGTTTCCAAATAGCATAGCCTTGGCCTTTTAAATGAAGACCATCAACCGTGAAATTACTTTTTAACTGATTATGTGTAGATACTTTTGAATACAGATCGATGTAAGAATCGTTGTGTTTCTTAGCCAGACGCTCTAAATAGTTATTTAATGCGATAACATCTTTATTGTCCACTGCGTCGCCGCATTTTTTATTGTTCACGGGCAGTACACTTTGAACGTAGACTTTTGTATTCGGTGATTCTTTATGAATACGTTCAAGAATTTCAGTATAATTGGCTTTGGTTTTTTTTACAGATTTTTGCTCGTTTAAATCGTTAATGCCAATCATTAAGAAAATCTTTTTTGGCTTAGCATCTGTAATACTTTTTAGACGATGCAATACCCCTTCTGTTGTATCATCAGCTACGCCTCGATTGACAATCTGCTTATTATGAAAAAGTTCGCTCCATTCAGAGCGCTGGGTAATGCTATCACCCAGAAATACGATTGACTCTTTAGGAATACTTAATTGCTTAAACAAAGTGGTCCGCTCAATGTAATAAGGATTATCCCTATAGCTTTGCTTAGACGAATCCTTAGATGACAGCGGATTTTTCATTGCGCTGCTGCTTGTGGCATAAAAAGCAAAAACACCTAGGAAAAGGACATTTAAAATAATGGAACTGATAAATACAACTTTCTTTGTTGAACTCACGAAAACGACACTCCTGTACTTTGTATGTTTTTTAGATAACTCTACGGTGATATAGTAAAGCTTCCTGTTAACACTCTTTCCCTCCATACAAGACATTTAATCATTTTTTGTAAATAATGATTTTATATAAAAAAGAAGCGGCGCTCGAAAGCGCCGCTTCTTTTTCTATAATATAAGGGGTTAAAACGTACTTTTATTATAACATATAGTCTATGGTCATATTTTCCTCTATTAGAAAATAGTTCTTATGTCGTTTCTTTTTCCAGCTGCTTTTCTCTTTTCACTTGCTTTGCGAAGAAGAGTTCGTATACCACTGGAATAATAATTAAGGTAAGAAGGGTAGATGACGCAAGCCCTCCGATTACCGTGATAGCTAAGCCTTTTGAAATCAGCGTTCCGCTTGATGTAGTAAGCGCCAGCGGAATTAATGCAGCAATGGTAGCAAATGCCGTCATTAAAATTGGACGCAAGCGCGTTTTCCCAGCTTCAATAAGGGATTCGCGGATCGTCATGCCTTTTTGTTCACGATTTTGGGTAATTCGATCTACAAGCACAATCGCGTTTGTTGTAACAATTCCAATCAGCATTAAGAACCCAATCATTACGCTGACAGACAGCGGTTCTTTTGCAAGGACTAGACCAACTAACGAACCGATTGGCACAAAAATGAGTGACGATAAAATGATAAATGGAATACGCGCTTTTCCAAACGTAACGAGCATCGTTAAATACACAAGACCGATTGCTGTTAAAATAGCTAGACCTAGAGATTGGAAGACTTCCACTGTCTCATCGCTTCCGCCTCCACCGTCCAAGCTCACATCTTTTGGCAAGTCTAACTTTTTCACTTCATCTACAACATCTTTGGTCACAGCTTGAACATCATCGCCTTTAATGTCTGCTTCTACTCGCGCAAATACTCTGCTGTCAAGCTTTTGAATAGAAGTGAACGTATCAATTGTACGAACGTCAGCAATATCTTTTACTAACACAGGTCCTCGTTCTGTAAATACTTGAAGATCTTTAATTTCTTTTACTGAACTAAGGTCTTTATCGTACGAAAGCTGAACCGCTCGTTTTGTATTATCTAATTTTAAGTCTCCGACGGATACCGGTTTGGTTTGGTCGGAGATTGTACCAAGCAGCTGAAATCCAGATACTCCGTACTCTGCGGCTTTATCAGGATCTACTTCTACTACAAGCTGCTTTTGCTTATCTGAGAAGTTATTTGTTACATATTTAAGACGTTTGTCTTTGTTTAAGTGGTTTTCCACTTGCTTAGCTGCCTTTTGCAAGTCATCTAAATTAGAAGAATATAAATCAACGGTTACGTTATTATTTGTAGGAGGCCCTCCTGTTGATGCTTCTTGTACATTAACTGTTGCTTTCGGTGATTCTTCTTTCGTGATGCTTTCCATTTTCTTTTGAACTTTATCAATAAACGTATCAACGTTCACGCCTTCTTTTACGTTCAAGAAATAGCCAACTTGGTTCGAGCGTTTTACACCTGTTGAAAAGTCGCGTGATCCAACTTCCGTAGTCACATCTGAAATTTCATTTTGATCCGCAAACATCTTTTCAATTTTTAAAGATACATCGTTTGTTTTTTCAAGTGATGTAGATGCCGGTAATTGAACGTTGGCCTGAAGCATTTTTTGTTCTTCATTTGGAATAAACGTAAAGCCAAGTGAAGGAACAAGCGCAAATGAGCCAAACAGTAAAATAAAGGATAAAATTAAAATTTTGATTTTATGATTAAGCGACCATGCAATCGCTTTTGCATATCCGCGCTGCAGCTTTCCTTCTTTTTCTTCAGGCGGTACTTTTTTAAATGCAAACTTTGCTAAAATCGGCACGATTGTAATCGCTACAAGAAGAGAAGCTAACAGTGAAAAAACAACTGTTAAGGCAAACGGCAAGAAGAACTCTCCTGTAATTCCTCCTACAAAACCGATTGGCAAGAATACGACAACCGTTGTAATCGTAGACGAGGTGATAGCTTTTAAAATCTCTTTTGTGGACGATTCGACAAGCTCGTTGCTCATGCCTTCTTCTGAACGGCGAACGCGTCTAAAAATATTTTCAATCACAACAATACTGTCATCCACTACGCGCCCAACGGCTACAGCCATTCCGCCTAGTGTCATAATGTTAAGTGAAATATCAAGCTGGTTTAAGAAAATAGCTGATACTAACAGCGATAATGGAATCGATATAATCGCAATGATCGTAGCGCGGAAGTTACGCAAGAAAATCAGCACGGCAAGTGACGCAAATAATGCTCCGAGCAATCCTTCGCGTACTAATGTTTCAACAGACTTTTCAATGCCGTCAGCTGAGTCAAAGCCGATTGCGTAGTCTAACTGATCGTCATATTTTTTCAAAATTTTCATCGTTTCGCTCGCCACTTCAACCGTATTAGCATCTTGTTTTTTTGTGATGGCCATCGACAGTGCATCTTTGCCGTCATAGCGTGTATATTCGCCTTGGTCTGTTACGGCTTCGACTTTGGCAATATCGCCAAGCTTCACAGGCTTTGCTTCAGGATTCATCGTAGATTTCAGCTGGATTTTCTTTAATGCATCGATCGTCGCAACTTTTTCTTCTACTCGCACTGGAATTTGAAGCTCTTTTCCGTTTAATGTTCCTGCTGGGAATGAAACAGCTTTTTGATTAATTTGTTCTTTCATCTCATCAAGCGTTAAGCCAGCTTGAGCTGCTTTTTCTTTATCGACCGTAATTTGTAAAAGGTCCTCTTTCACGCCGCCAACTGAGACGGAGTTAATACCTTGAATTTTATTCAATTCAGGAATTACTTCATCATTTAATACTTTTTCAAGATTTGCATCATCTTTCGCAAACAGTGAAATGTTGAAGATCGGGAATGAACCAAATGAAAAACGGTTTACGTCTACATTTGATGACTCTGGTAAATCTAATTCTTTTATCGACGAGTTAATTTGCTGTTCAACTTTATCTAAATCCGTATTAAACGGGAATTCTAAATTAATAATACCGACGTTTTCGTACGATACGCTTTGTACGCTTTTAACGCCTTCAATTCCTTTCACTTGGTCTTCGATTTTCGACGTGACGCTTTCATTTACGTCATCAGGAGAAGCCCCGGGATACGTTGCTTCAATGGACAGCTGCGGAAATTCGATATTCGGCAGTAAATCAATTTTTAGTTTTGAAAATGAATATAGCCCCGCTAAAATAAGTAAAAATGAAACGATAAACACAGCTACTGCATTTTTCAAACTAAATCTCGTCAAAAAATTCATCTTTTTCCTCCGTTACGTAACTAAGTTATTTGAGAAGCCTTCATCCTTTAATAGCTGCAGACCCGTTTTATTTTTTTAACAATTTTAGAGTACCCGCGGGTCAGTTTTTCGCGAAAAAACTCACCTCCTTTCATGTGCTGATGAACTCTCTATAAAAACTGAAATTTGATGGTCGCATGCTCCCCCTGGCAGCGAGATAAAGGAAAAGCCGTCTTGACCATATAAATCCCAACCTTCGAAAAAAGAGCTGTCGTGAAACATATCTAGCGCATACCCATTAGAAAATGTAATTCGAAGTATACCGATATCTTCATACCACTGTATAGAGATAATGTGCTGGCCAAGCAGCAGTGCTTCGACTTGCTGACGCTGCTCGGCAGAATGTAGCGATTTCCAGTCCGCTTGACCAAGCAAGATGCTGCGTTTGTTTTTTAGTCTCCATGGACATTCTGCCACAAGTCCACCTTTACTAAATCCAAGAGAAAACGGCAGGGTATTGTCTGTGTTAACCTTGGTAACGGTTTGTTCTTGAAAATATGAAAAATTAATTACTGTGCTGCTGGTATTCATCATATCCCTCCATTATCAACCAGTACCGACGAGTCATTTTTAGGTCTCAAAGTAGCAGCCTTCAATGTATAAGTTCACAATGAACTCCGCATAGTTCATGATATCTTCTTCTGTTATATCATCATCGGAAACGATATCCATCCTATACCCATTTAACATGCTGCAAAACGCTTTTGAGTGTAAAAAAGCATTTTTTATTTTCTGCTCTTCAATCAATTTAGCAACAAGCCCGTGATAATCCTCAAAAAATTGATGAAGACGCCCCATCATTTCTGGCATTTGGTGAGGGGCTTGCCAAAAAGAGTCGGGATATTTTTTAGTTTCGTAAAAAAAGAGCAGATGATGCTTCGCAATTGAATACAGCTTTTCATGAAAAGTTTGGCATTCATCCGTTCTTCGCTTTGCATGATACAAAAACTCATCAAACGAACGATTGTTCACAGCGATATAAAGCGACTCTTTAGACGAAAAGTACAAGTAAAGCGTTCCTTTAGATACACCCGCTAGTTTAGCAATATCAATCATTTTTGCTTCATAGTAGCCTTTGGATCCGAACACTTCAAAAGCAGCATCTAAAATTTTCTCTCTCTGCTGTTTTCGGTTTGTCATGGTAAAAAATCCTCTCATACGTTTTCGATACTATACATATAAAATAATTAAAATAACTTGTCAACACGTAGTGTGCTCTTTTATCCCTTGCATCACAAGAGTATGTCAGTTTTTTAAACAAAACACTTCTATAGAGCAAATTAAAGCGTTTTCGACTTTTTTGTGACAGATACAAATGATGCTTGTATATGAAGAGCTCGCTATGGTACATTTTTGTCATTGATACAGAAATTTATTCCGTCGTTACGGGAGGAGAAAACATGGTTCTTACATCACCAATCGGTCGCCTGCGTTTAGTAGGAATTTTAGAAGGAATTTCATTTTTACTGCTGCTTGGCATTGCTATGCCGCTAAAATATGCAGCAGGCATACCAGAAGCTGTATCAGTTGTAGGCGCAGCACACGGTGCACTTTTTGTGCTGTACGCTCTTGCAGTAGTTCATGTAAAATTCGCGCATAAATGGTCAATCGGCCGCTCTTTATTTGCATTTCTTATGTCGGTTATTCCATTTGGTCCTTTTATTTTAGAGAGACAGCTGAAAAAAGAACAGTAAAAGAAAAGAACGTCATGGACATCATGTTTCCATGACGTTCTTTTTCCTTACTGTCCACCACTGTTTTCGCTAAAATGGTCAATCGTTTTCCACCACTTCAGTGAGTGAGGTTTTAATAGCATTCCAATTTCTTCTGGGCTAATTTGCTGATCTATAATCATTTCATGCATTGCTTGAAAGAGTCCCGTTGTAACAGCTTCTTTCACATCAGCTTCACCTTCTATATACAGCTGTTCAATCGCTTCAAATACGTCCGGTTCACGCTGGAGCTGGCCGTTATATTCAAGAGAGATTAAATGACCCGCAACACGGCTTAATTCATGCTGCAGCTCGTCTTTATCGTTGAGGTCCACTTCTTCGCTTGGCTCAAAAGATGGGCAAGCTTCTTTTAGTAATGGAATAACATTTTGTTTTGTAATCATATCTAAATTCCCTGCCTTTGCATGTGTGACGAATTCTCTATTTCTTTACCCTTTTCTCTTTTTCTATAAACTTGTTTTACAAAACTTTTCCGTTTTCTACAACTACTTCTCCTTTTTTCACTACGCAGTCAATATGATTTAAGCCATACTGATATTGAAGGGTTCGATAACTAGGGACATTAAAAATCGCTAAGTCAGCCTGTTTTCCGGCTTCAATACTCCCAATCTTATCTCCTTGATTAATAGCATGAGCTGCGTTAATAGTTGTGGCTACAAGCACTTCTTCAGGACTCATGTTCATATTCATACATGCCAGGTTCATCACAAATTGCTGTGAAGTCGTTGGAGATGAACCAGGATTGCAGTCTGTAGAAAGAGTAACCGGCACTCCTAAATCGATCATTTTTCTAGCATCTGGCCATTTCATTCCAACAAATAAGGAATTCCCCGGTAAAAGTGTCGCTACGATCCGCTTTTCAGCCAGTTTCTTTAATCCTTCATCAGAAGCATACAAAAGATAATCTGCTGATATCGCTCCTACCTCTGCTGCGAGCTCCGCTCCTCGGCAGTATTCAAAGGGGTCGGCATGTATTTTAGGAAGCATGCCATGGCTTTTCCCGGCTTCTAGTATTTCTTGACATTGTTTGAATGAAAAAGCATTTGGAAGACATACAGCATCATTAAATGCTGCAAGCTTATAAGAAGAAATTTGAGGAATCATTTCGTGAATAAGTAAACTGACGTATTTCTGCGTATCTTTTTTATATATAAGAGGTACGACGTGTGCGCCTAAAAAGGTACTTACTACATCAACTGCGTGCGTATCGTTCAGCATTTTAGCGATTTGCAGCTGCTTTAGTTCTGTTTCTAGTTCTAAGCCATACCCGCTTTTCACTTCTATAGTTGTGACTCCGTGAGCTAGAAAAGACGTAAGACGCTCATAGCTCTGCTGATAAATCCGGTACGCATACTCTTCCTGTGTTTGAACGACAGTGGAGTGAATACCTCCACCTTCTTCTAATAAATCCAAGTAAGAAGTTGGCCTTTCAAACCGCCTATAAAATTCTTCTTCACGCGAGCCAGCGTACACAGCGTGTGTATGGGGATCAATCAGACCCGGAGTCACAATTTTATGAGAAGCATCAAGAATCGTTGCGTCATTTCTTTCCCTTTCATATTTTTGTTCTAGCTCTTTTGTTGTACCTACGGTCACAATTTGATCTCCTTCTATCCAGACTGAGCCATTTTCAATCACCGTTAAGTTTCTCATTTCTCTTCCAGCTAAAGGACCTTTATTTTCTTTGGCCGTTACAACTTGCGAAGCATTTTTAATCCATAGCGCTTTTTTTGACATCGTTGAATTCCCCCCTTTTCTAGCGTGTACCACGTTTTGGGGCCTCATGTTTACCGTAAACTCATTTAGATTCACCTACACATTTCGCACCTCTGCCTTCTTTCTTGTAGGTAGAAATTTGAAAAAGCATGTCCATGGTCTGAAAAGCGTGTTTTTAAGTCTTTAAAGCTAGATAACTTATAATTTTTTCAATTATATACGCTTTTAGACCCTTCTTTTCTCCGTTTTATTACTTATTAATTCTCGTTTTATCCAAATATATCCCTATATACTAAATCTTTTATCACATGTATTTTATAAATATCACGGCGATTTCCCCTCAACAGGATAAATAATAGATTTCTAGGAATAGAACGTTTATAATATTCTTTGAAGTTTTACTTTTAGAAAGATTCACTAATGGAGGAAGAAATATGATTGTCAACTATAAAAACCAAGCAACCGGTCATCGCATGAATAACGGCTGGAATCTTTTCTATGCGTCAAACTTAACGATGTGGCGCAAAGATGAAAAGTATTTGCTTTTAGATGAAAACCAAGATGTAGTGATGATCTTTGGCTTTAAAAAAGACGAAATCATTCTAGATAAATTGCAAACGTGGGGCTATACATTTGGTGTCCATCCAGAGAAAAAACAAATTTCCTGCTTGCAGCGTCAAGAAGAAATTGGTGAATAAAAAGAGGGCTGAATTTCTTCAGTCCTCTTTCTTATTAATGGGTTTGTTGAAACATAGCGCTCAGCTGTTTTTTTTCAGATGGTTTGACAACATAATACCATGTACCATCTACCATTTGTCCTTCTCCTTTTACGGTTACCGTTTCGAAATCAGGCCGGCCCTTCTTAATAACGTTATACATCGTAAATGCATCGCTGACATCAATATTCGTTCGAATATGCTTCTTTACAAGCGTGAGGAGACTTGGAATGTTTTTAACCGTTGACATGTTCATTCCTTTATCTAATAGAGCTTCCACTACTTGGCGCTGGCGATTATTTCTACCTAAATCTCCTTTTGGATCTTCGTGTCTCATCCGCACATAGGCAAGAGCTTTTTCGCCGTTCAACGCATTTTCTCCTTCAGGAAAGATAAATGAATCAAACACAAAAGGAAACGGGTTCTTAACGTATACTCCGCCAAGTTCATCTACTACATCTTTAAAGCCTTCCATATTTACTTTCACATAATAATCGACATCGATATCTAAGAAGTTCTCAACCGTGCGCACGGTTAAAGGAATGCCTCCGTATCGATAAGCATGATTAATTTTCTCATCCGGCCCTTTTCCATCAATGTGCACGCGCGTATCTCTAGGGATCGGCATAACTTTTGCTTTATTGTGGCTCGTATCTAAGTTGACCACCATTAATACATCTGAGCGGCCTGTATCTCCTGGCCTTTCATCTACGCCCATAACCAGTACATTAAACGAGTGAGGCTGCTCTTTAGCAGATGTTTCCTGTTGATAGGCAATTCCAAATCCAGCGGTTCCTAAAAGTAAAATACATGCCGCTAAGATCCCTATTTTGTATTTTTTCATTCATACGGTCTCCTTTACACGTCACTTACTCTCTATATGCCTTAATGAATGAAAATTTATACCTTTTTAGAGAAATTTAAGCACACGTCAAAAAAGCCTGCTTGTTGAGAAGCTGGCTTTTCACTAGTAGATTTTAGCTTGATTTTTGATGCACATCACGCTGTGCCCATTCACTTTCTAACATACTCATTTCAATTAAGCTCCAGTACTGTCCATCTACAAGCCGGACATCTCGAAGAAGGCCTTCGCGTGTAAAGCCAATTCGTTCATAGGACTGAATCGCCCGCTCGTTAAAATCAAAGACGCCGAGCGAAATTCGGTGAAGACCCAGTTCTTCAAAACCGAAAGCTAACACTTTTTCAAACATGTGCGAGCAAAGCCCTTTTCCTCTATACTCTTCACCAAGCAGCACTCGGCCAATTCTTCCTGTTTTATGATAATAATCAATATGAGCAAGAGAAATATGCCCAATAAGCTGTTCATTTTCATCTATGACGGAAAAAGCATAGGTAGAAGCACCATCTTCATTTGCATATCGAATGTAGTGTTTTAACTGTCTAGGAGTAAGCGGAAAAGAAAAGCTAGAGCCGCTCCATTGCACCATAAATGACTCGGAGGGAATCCAATCCATTAGCTGTTTAAAGTCTTTTTTGGAGAACGGTCGTAGAGCTATCACATAATTCTCCCCCTTATTATTTCTGACTTTTCTAAATATATTACATTTATCATAATAAACTGTCAACTGTCTATGTAAAAAAAAGCCATCATTTCGATGACTTATAGCTGTAATGCTTTTCTGAGAAGAGTTAAATCATGAGTGAATTCAAAAAAATAGGTTCTATTTTCATTGTCAAATACCATCATGATTGGCTTTTGGTTCGGCTCAAGAACAAAAATAACTTCACTTGCCAGCGTGTTGACCGCACTATTTTCAATTTTTACGGCTGGATCAAGAGGTACTTTAACAAGATAGCCTTTTTTAGGAAGCGGACTTGCCTTTTTATATAAACCAGTAATGGACGCAATACTTTTTTCAGCTTCTTTTTGAACATTTGGAGGTTTGAGCGTTGAACGAACGACTCTGCCCGTTTCAATTTGAAATATCTCTACTTTTGGCTGTTCAGCATTTACTGCCTGCGGAAAAATAAAAGCAGCGAATACGACGCATACAGCCACCCATTTTCGTATCATTTTTAGCACCTCTTTCCATTCATTGTGGATGAGATGGAGATAAGAATGGTCGTCTCTTCTTATACTATGACCTATTTTTATGTATTTATTTCACTAAATGAATGCCTACACTTCCATGTTTTTGTCATGTTCTCAGAACTTCCTCTATACACTACTAATAAGGACACGCTGTATGAGGTGATAAGATGTCGTGGTTTGAAGCATTTATTTTGGGAATCATTCAAGGGCTTACAGAGTTTTTACCGATAAGCAGCACGGGGCATTTGTATTTAGGGCGCCACTTATTTGGCTTAGACGATGCAGGATTGTATCTAGATACGATGCTGCATATGGGCACTCTGCTTGCTGTATTTGTCTTTTATAAGGGTGAGCTATGGCATATTATTCGTCATCCCTTTAGCAAGCTTACAGGGCTTTTAGTGATGGGAACGATCCCTGCAGTTGCGATTGGTCTTTTGTTCAAAGACTATTTTGACAGTATTTCTAAATCTGGCTTAACGATCGGCTGGGAATTTCTTGCGACAGGACTGCTGTTATGGTTTGGTGATTCCGTAAAAAATGGCTATAAAAAAATGGATCATATTTCATACGGAGATGCCTTTTTTATCGGCTCGTTTCAAGCAGCTGCGATATTCCCTGCTGTATCTCGATCTGGTTTAACCATGGTAGCTGCGTTAATGCGAAAATTAGACCGTGAAACAGCCGCTTACTTTTCATTTTTATTGTCGACTCCCGCCATTTGCGGAGCGGTGTTACTTCAGTTAAAAGATGTAGTCACAGGTGAAGTCGAGCAGCTTTCCGTTTTCTTTTTATTCGTTGCCACCTTTTCATCTGCTTTATTTGGTTATGTAGCGGTAAAATGGATGATCAATTATTTAAAGCATCATTCATTAAAAACGTTTGCAATTTACGTTTGGATATTAGGTGCAGTCGTGCTGATTTGTCAGTTTACGGGGGTGTTTTAAGATGAAGATGAAAGTCCGGACGCTTTTTCTAGTATTGTTTTTTGCCGGCATTTTAGTCGTGACAAGCTATGTTGATAACAATTCCCAGCAGTCGTTTAACAGTCTATCTCACCTTTCACTTGATGGAGGAGCTGTTGAAACCTCTGCAGATGAAGACGAGGCGGAACAATTAAACATGTCGGTCAAAGAAGTTCATGTTAAAACAGAAAAAAGAGGCGGATACCGAATTGAAGTGTACGAACAAGTAAATGTTTATAGAGATGATAAAGGAAAAGTAGTAAAAAAAGTTCCCACGGGAGAATATCAAACGTTGAAATATAAACTGAATGAAAAAAAATAAACCACTTACCGAAGTAAGTGGTTTTATTTTTAATGGTTAAAGTGAGCTGCAAGAATCCACAGTGTACCAACAACGATACAAAGTGCAATAAAGAAACTGTAAAGAATATTTGCAACCTGTACTTTACCATTTTCACTTTCAGTCATGTGCATGAACATTACTAGCTGCATTGCTGCTTGTAATAACGCTAGGATCATGATAAGAGTCATCGTAATGCTTCTTGATAGATCAGCTAGCACTACTAAACCAAGCGCTGCGAATGTTAAGGCTAGTGAAAGGATAAGCCCAAATACATGACTAAGCGGAAAACCTGCTTTTTGGCCTTGTTTATTTTCCATGTCTTATCCCACCAATCCGTTCAAGTATACAAGCGTGAAGATGAAGATCCATACAACATCAAGGAAATGCCAGTATAAACCGATAATAAATACTTTACGAGCAGTAACTGGTGTTAATCCTCGTCTTACTAATTGAATAATAATACTGATTGCCCAGAATACACCGACTGTTACGTGAAGACCGTGCGTTCCAAGTAGTGTAAAGAACCCTGATAAGAAGGCACTTGTTTGCATTGTTGCACCTTCGTGAACTGCGTACATGTAAAACTCACGAATTTCGTAGAAAAGGAATCCTCCACCAAGAACAAGCGTAATCACGAACCAAACTAAAAGTCCTTTTAAATCATTATTACGCATTTTAAAGATGGCAATTCCCATCGTGAAACTACTGAATAGTAGTAACAGCGTTTCGATCATAAAATCTTTAACAACGAACAGTTCTTCTGCAGTAGGGCCACCCGCTGTACGCGTATGGTACGTTAAGTACGTTACGAACAGCGTAGAGAACAACGCGATCTCGGCACCTAAGAAAATCCAGAATCCAAGGATATTCAGGCGACTTTGTTCTTCTTGGTATTCTAACGGCAATGATTTATCTAAATGTCCTGCCATTATTTGTCACCCCCTGTAATTCCTTCAACCTTCTTGATTTCATCTACTTTTACATAGAAGCCCGGATCATAATCAAATGAACGAGCAAGCATACAAGCAAAAATACCTGCTAATCCAACAATTGCCATTGGAATCCATTCAAACACTAAGCCAAATCCACCGATAAACCAGAAAATACCTGAGATAAACGGCACACCAGAGTTGCTTGGTAAGTGAATTGGTTTTAAGTCTTCTGCTTTAATTTCTGTTTCATTACGTTTTTTCATGTGCCAGAATGCATCCATTTCTTTCACATGAGGAATTACTGCAAAGTTGTAAGCTTGAACTGGTGATTTAGTCCACCACTCAAGTGTACGACCATCCCAAGGATCGTTTGCAGTGTCGCGTTTGTTTTTCCATGCACTGTATAATAAGTTAACTACTAATACGAAGAAGCCAAGACCCATTAAGAATGCACCAATTGTTGAAACTAAGTTTAATCCGTTCCAGCCAAGGTTGTCTGCATAAGTTTGCATACGACGAGTCATACCGTCTAAACCTAGGAAGAATTGTGGGAAGAAACATACGTTAAATCCAACAACAAAAATCCAGAATGAAATTTTTCCTAATTTTTCGTTCAACGTGTGACCGAAAATCTTTGGATACCAGAAGTATAAACCTGCGAAACAGCCAAACACTGTACCAGAGATTAATACATAGTGGAAGTGAGCGATTAGGAAGTAACTGTTATGATATTGATAATCGGCTGATGCCATCGCAAGCATAACCCCTGTTACCCCACCGATTACGAAGTTTGGAATAAACGCTAATGACCAAAGCATCGCAGTCGTAAATTTGATACGGCCTTTATACATTGTAAAGAGCCAGTTAAAGATTTTAACTCCAGTTGGTACGGCGATTAACATCGTTGTAATTGAGAAGAACGAGTTAACTGACGGTGAGTTACCCATTGTAAAGAAGTGATGCACCCATACAAGGTAACTTAAGAATGCGATACCGACCATTGATACAACCATTGCTTTATAACCGAATAAGTTCTTACGAGAATGTGTACTGATAACTTCTGAGAAGACACCGAATACCGGTAAAATAACGATATATACTTCAGGGTGACCCCAAATCCAGAATAAGTTAGCCCACATCATTGGAAGACCGCCATTAGCCATTGTAAAGAAGGCTGTTCCGAATACACGGTCAAGTGTCATAAGTGCAAGCGCTACTGTTAATACAGGGAACGCGAAAATAATAATAATTGATGTGATGAAGATTGACCAAGTAAACATTGGCATTTTCATCATTGTCATGCCAGGGGCACGCATTTTTAAGATTGTTACAAAGAAGTTGATACCAGTCATTAATGTACCAGCACCAGCAATCTGTAGTGAAACGGCATAGAAGTTATTTCCGATACCTTCACTGAATTCTTTACCTGCAAGCGGGAAGTAACTTGTCCAACCTGCATCAGGAGCTCCTCCGATTACGAAAGAAAGGTTAAATAGCATTGCTCCCATAAAGAATGTCCAGAAACTAATTGCGTTTAGGAACGGATATGCTACGTCACGCGCACCAATTTGTAATGGAACGATTACGTTCATTAGTCCGATAATAAATGGCATTGCCATGAATAAGATCATGATAACACCGTGAGCCGTGAAGACTCCGTTGTAGTGATGTTCATCTAAAATATTCATACCCGGGAATGCAAGCTGCATACGCATCATGATTCCATCGATTCCGCCGCGGAAAAGCATTAATACAGCTGAAAGGATGTACATGACACCGAGTCTTTTATGGTCAACTGTTGTTAACCATTCTGTCCATAACCATTTCCATTTCTTGAAATATGTTAAGACAAAAACGATACCGATGACCGTCATAGCGATTGCTGCGTCAGCAGCGTAAATCATAGGTTCGCCAGTGACGAAAAATTCATCTAGCTTCATTATGTCTTCCCCCAATCATTACGTTATTTAGTGTAATAAATGAATGTTATTCATGATTTGAGTGATCCATGTTTTCCATTTCTTCATTACTCGTTTTTTCGTCTTCTTTCATCTTGCTGTGATCATGTCCTGTACCACGTTCTAGCTCTTTGCCAGGAATGTATACATCTTTTGCATGGTCAATCCATTTTAAATGTGTACCGTTGTAAGTTTGACGACCAACAACGCCTGGGCTTAGGATTTGATCATATTTCTTTTCAGTCAGTTTACCAGCTGTACCTTTTACATCACTAACCCACTCTTTGAAGTCTTTGTCCGTTTGAGCTTGAACTTCGAACTGCATTTGAGTGAAATGTTCACCCGAGAAGTTAGCACTACGTCCCATATAAGAACCAGGCTTATCAGCTTCTAAGTATAATGGCATTGACATATTGTTCATCGAATATTTTTGTCCGCCAAGTTCTGGTACCCAGAATGAGTTCATAGGTCCTTGAGCCGTTAACTCAAATTTCACTGGCGTATCTGCTGGAATGTTTACATAGTTAACCGTCTCGATATTTTGTTCCGGATAGCTGAAAATCCATTTCCAGTTTGCAGATGTAACGTGAATCACGATTGGATCTTTATCCTTTGATTCTGCCGGTACTTCTTCTGCAGAGTAGATCGCTTTAACAGTTGGCACTGCTAATAGAATTAAGATGATGATTGGGAAAGCTGTCCAAATAACCTCCATCTTTAAGTTACCTTCTTGCTCAGGTGGCTCATAGTCCATGTTTTCAGGTTTTTCACGATATTTGACAAGAACAAATATAAAAATAGCAAATACGACAACAACCACGATCAACATCATCCACATAGACCAAATGATTAAATCAGATTGCGTTTTTGCAACAGGACCTTGCGGGTTCAATACAGCAAGTTTTGAACAACCGCTCAAAAATACTAGTGAAAGCGCAGATAGTAAACCTACTAGCTTCCAAAATCCTTTTTTTGGTTTCACTTAAAACTCTCCTTTCTAACAACACATGATGCGAAGCCTATATTGATGAACATTCAAAATGCGCTATCTTTCGCTAGATAACGACATTTTTATACAGACTCTCTTCCCCCTTATTTGTAGGCCACTACTATTGTAATACAAAATGACATTTTTTTCGTCCCTTTTGCTTTATTTTTTTATATTAAAAATATTCTAATATAGTGACTGTACCAATGGGGTTAGAGTGCTTCAACCTTGCGATATTCTATCACATAATTTGGTATGAATAAATGTAAATAAAAGGATTCGGCTCCCATTTCTTAACTATTTCTTTAGGAATAACTGCAAAATTAGCTTTGCATATTTGCTTCAACATTGATATATCAATACACATCGACATAATTGAATATTTTGTGACAAATTTTCAAAGAAAATGTGACGTCCTGTATGAAACTTATTTTGCCCGTTAATTCCCTTTTATTTTGTAGCAAATATTTGATTTTTTTGCTTAAAATTCTTTCTTTCGAAAATATGAACAAAACGTGAATTTTTTTAAAAAGCTTTTTATTACAGAAAAAAGCTGCGTGTTACTCACGCAGCTCTTGATCCATAAATTCTTTAACCGTGATATCATCCCCTGCTTTATCCAGCAGCGTTGTCGTTGCTGGAAACGGATGTTTAATATGACTCGGTATTTTTTCATACAGCACAAAATAATCACTTTTTGGAACCGCGGCATCAATTGTATACGTATCGTGCACTAAAGCCGCCTTTACTCGCTCAATTTGTTTACTTCTATTTGTTCCTGTAAACAGCGCATATGTCCCTTTATTTGTATGGATATCATCATAATCCACTAAATTGCTCATTTTGGTACTGACTTCAATACGCAGGCGTTTGTTCCATCCTTGCTTCAATACGGCCATTCCTTCTTTATCACCAGGTATGGAGAATAAGGCTATGTATGTATTAGAGTGATCAACCCGTTTAAAATCTTGCAGCGTAATCCTTGCAGAACCATCAATACTTTCTTTATGCTCCCAATTTCGCAAATGCTGCTGCACACTTGCAGCATTGTTTTCAATCGGATATCGAATCATTTCATACGCAACAATTACAACCGCTATACAAATGAACAGAAATAGCAACCGCTTTATCTTTCGCACATCTATTCACCTTCCTTAGCTTACTCCCCTTTTATGTAATTGCCTAAATTATAACTTCCTATTAAACCTCTGTCTATGCACTAGGAGAACTACGTTTTTTTTTACCACAAAAGGGATTTTTCAAACCTTTTGTCATAAAAATACGCTAAAAGACTCAGTAGCTGTTGAACCAAAAGAAACCGATCCCTGCCCCCCCTTCTCATCTTCATAACAAAAAAAGATACCCGTTTTGACACAGGTATCTCTCAGCTTATATATCACAGCTTTCCAAAAGGAAACCCTATACAGGGTCATTTGCTGTTCTTTTTATTACACACATCTTTCCGCACACATGTATCCCTTGACCTGGTACCCATGTTTTTTGAGCTGACGAATGCTTAAATTTCGGGAAATGCTGTCAGGAACAATTACGACCACTTCTTTATATGGAATTTCCTCATGCTGTCTCTCTAAATAAGGAAGCGGAATATGGATTGCTTTTTGACAAGGGTTTTGTTTCATTTCATGAAAATGACGAACATCTACATACGAAATTGTTGTAGAACCACAGTCGACGGTCGTCACTTTCTTTATTCCCTGCACCGGCACATAGCGTTTATAAAAACTGTAACACATTAATAAAAGTAAAATACCTATGCTCATATATAGTATCGCCATGTTTTCCTCCCAATTAATTTCTATACCCCTGTATGTATACTATATTCGAAAGAAAGAATCAACACAGAAGCACTCTATCTCATTTCTCTCTGAAAGAAAAATGGTCTTTTTACACTTTATTATGAAACCACAATAAAGTGACGAAATCAATCATTATTTATTTTGATTTTTCGAAAGATTTAAATACTAGTAAACAGATCGTTTTTTCTTATTATAATGAAGAAACGCAGAATTTTTATTTTCATTTCCCCTTTTCTTTCCCGTTAAAACTGAGGTTCGCTTATGAGTAATACAATACATTAGAACCAATGTTGCACAAACGTTAGAAAAATGATTCTAAAAATGAAGGATGCGAGATAGGATAGTATGAACACGTGAAGGGAGAGATATGATGTTTGATTTGTACTATGTTGTATTATTTACAGATCAAGGTGAGGTAGCAGGCACCTGCCCCATCTATATAAGTCCCGAAGAAGACGTTGAAAAAGAACTGTTAAAAAATATCACTTTGCATAAACAAAGGCTGCAGTCAAAAAAAGAAAAAGTGTTTTATTTTGACCAGGATAAAGAGGATATGACAGATTTATCAGATCACTATGCGCACATCCTGACATTTGCTAACAACGACAGCCAAATTGCAAAATGGCTGGAAGAAGCACATGAAAAACTGTGCAAAACCGGTGAACTTTTTGTGGAGAATGGTTATTTTCAGCGTGCTTTTATGCATTACATTAATCAAAAAAGCAATGTTTTAGAGAATTACTCGTACGAAGTTTGTGAAAAATCAGTAAAGTTCATATATCAAGCAAGAGACTATATTGTAATTGGATCAGAAAAATACGAGTTAACTTAATGCAAAAAAAGGAAAGCTTCAGTTTCAGAAGCTTTCCTTTTTTAATCAATCTCCATCAAGATTTGCCCGACAATTATTATGAGATAAAGATGCATTTTGTGCCTGATGCTGCTTTTGCTCCCTCTGCATTGTCATATCTGTTTGTTTCATTCTTCCTTTAGCGATGTGTTTAGTTTTATTTCCTTGGTTTAATGTCATGTTCATTCCCCTTTCTGGTGGATATAGTGTATGAGAATAACTCACACGCCATAAGAGGAAATGATATGAAAAAGCCCCTCTTAAATTGAGTGAGCTTTCTGCCTAAAACTGCTTTTCCTTTTATTGCTGAATCCGCATGAAAGGATATTCTCTATTTTAAACGTTCGTTTCTCGTTCCTTAGTAAGCACCAAGCTTTTACGCTCTGAGGATAAATTTTATACACAATAATAAATCGCTGTGTCAAACATCCTTTATCGTCCATATAAATAATTTCAACAGGTCGTTTTGAAGAGTAGCTTTCTTGAAGTAGCTGTCGCATAGAATTCGCTCCTTTAATTTTTAGTTTACCGAACATATGTTCTTTTTTCAAGTGTTTTAAACTGAATAATTCTTTAGCTTTTACAGCTTAAAACGGGGAAAAGCATGGGGAAAATAATAAAAATCATACAAATATTAGGTAATTGTGATATGGTAAAAGAGATTACTTAAGTTGGGAGAGGTGCATGATGGAAAGTAACATACTTAAATGGATCCCCGTTCCTTACTTTCAATTAAATCAAGAAGGTGAAATCCTTCATTTTTCTAGTCAAGCACATTCTTATTTTTCTTCAGTCTCCAGTCTGTGGAGCATTATTCATAAAGACGACCGGAAACAAGCAATGTGGATGCTGTCACAGCACTCCTCATCTAACCCCATCATCAGGCATTTGCGTTTGAGAACGACCGATGATACATTTGTGAATTTTAAATGCACGATTCATTGGAAAAATGGTGTAGGGCATTTAGTATGTACCGAAAAGAAGAATGTCAAGGATCCGTTAGATGTTGTATTATCTGCTCAATCCTATTTAGAAAACTCGGACAAACGATTAAAAGAGTCGGACAAGGTGTTAAATAATTCAGCAGATTTATTATTTAACCGATTAAAACGCTAATTAAGTAAACAAAGTCTAAGCTATATTTCATTATTTCTATCATTTTTAAAATCATTAAAAGGCTACCTACAGGGGTGGCTTTTTGTTTTGTTCTGCCTGTAAAGTCATTCTCTTTTCGCCCGCACCATTTAGTACAGAGTACATACACTAATAGGCATACTTTCTATATTTATGTTTTGCTCAGAAAAAAATTCCGAATACTCAATAAATGTTTGAACATTTTTTAAAATTGACATATATTATAAACAAACAATCATTTGAATGTTTGAATGAAGGAGGAAATCATGCCAAAAGACCGCTGTGATATTTATTGTTTTAATGAAGAAAAAGTAAATCGTATTCAGCCTGCTATCGATGCCGAAGCTGTTCAAGATGTTTCTGCCCTGTTCAAAGCGTTAGGAGATGAAACGAGGCTTAAAATTGTCTTGGCTCTGTATAAAGGCGAGGAATTATGTGTATGTGACGTAGCCAATATAGTAGGCTCTACGGTTGCTACTGCTTCTCACCATTTAAGACTGCTGCGTAATATAGGAATTGCCAATTATCGCAAAGAAGGAAAGTTAGCTTTTTATTCTTTAAGGGATGCACATATTAAACAAGTAATTGATATCATGTTTGCTAAAAAAGAAGACGTAACCATTTAAGTTTTTCTTACCGTATAGGGAGTGGGACACAATGAAACACGAAGATAAAAAAAGTCATCAGCATACCGGAAGCTGCTGCAGCGGATCTTCTTCAGCAGAAATTGAAAGCAAGACCTGCTGCTCCTCTTCTTCAGAAGCCGCATCTACTGAAGAGCCTTCTTCCTGTGGCACAAAGAGTCATGAACACAGTCATAGCTGTTGTTCAGATGCGATTGCGTTAACGACCGATAAAAGCCAGCATTCTTGCTGCAGTGATCACGATATAGTACCAGGCGACAGTGACATAGAAGAAACGGCTGAATACCGCGTATATGGAATGGATTGCCCTTCCTGCGCCGCGACGATTGAAAAAAGTTTAAAAACATTAAACGATATTCAACACGTAACTCTCAACTATAATACAGGAAAGCTCCAGGTAGCGGCGGCAAGTGAGTCAGCTCTGTCACTCATTCCAAGCTCAGTAGAAAAACTAGGGTTTAACATTGAGGCTATCCAATCAAATAAAAAAATGAAAACGTATTTGATTGAAGGAATGGACTGCGCGGCTTGTGCGAACACGATTGTGAATCATTTAAAAACAGTTCCTGCTGTCAAAGATGTACGCGTTAACTTTTCAACGGGAAAAGCACAAATTGAGCACGATAACGAAGCCGATGACATTATTAAAGAAGTATCTAAAGCTGGGTATACCGCTACTTTAGTAACTAGCAGCAGGCAGTCTGCTGAGTCGCGGCACCATAAAGGGCAAAATGGACCGATTGTTTTTTCGGGTATTTTCATCGCATTAGGTTTTATCGGTTCTCATACAGGAATTGCTTCTTATATGATAACTGTACTCTACGCTATTGCCATGATTGTCAGCGGATATAAGCCGGCTAAAAGTGCTTATTACGGAATTAAAAGCCGTTCTTTAGACATGAATGTTTTAATGACCGTTGCAGCACTTGGAGCAGCTGTTATTGGTGAATGGCTTGAAGGTGCTACGGTCGTTTGGCTATTTGCTTTAGGTGTTGCTCTGCAAACAAGGTCGATTGAACAAACAAGAAACTCGATACGAGGTTTGATGGACTTAGCTCCTTCTGAAGCATGGGTGAAAGAAAACGGCCAGCTGATTAAAAAAGCAGCGGGAGATATTTCAATCGGCACTACGATTGTCGTAAAGCCAGGAGACCGAATTCCGCTAGATGGTGAAATTATAAACGGCGAATCCAGTATTAACCAAGCTCCTATTACAGGTGAATCTATTCCAGTTGATAAAGTAATCGGTGATGCTGTTTATGCAGGCACCATTAACGAAAGCGGATCGTTAGAAATTAAGGTAACAAAACTAGTGGAAGATACGACGATTTCTAAAATTATTCATTTAGTGGAAGAAGCACAGGAGAAAAAAGCGCCTACTCAAGCATTTGTTGATAAATTTGCAACCATTTACACGCCTATCGTCTTTATTTTAGCTTTATTCATTATGGTCATCCCTCCCCTGTTTGATGGTGCATGGAGTGAGTGGTTTTACAAGGGGCTTGAATTATTAGTTGTGGCTTGTCCATGTGCGCTAGTCATTTCTACTCCCGTCGCCATTGTATCTGCGATTGGAAACGCGGCGAAAAATGGCGTGCTCATTAAAGGCGGGACGTTTTTAGAAAAAGCTGGTGCAATCAATGCGATTGCTTTTGATAAAACAGGAACGCTAACAGAAGGCAAACCAGCCGTTTCAGAGGTTGTTTCCCTTGCTGCTGAAGAAAATCAGCTTTTAGCGATAACAAAGACGCTTGAAGACTATTCGAATCACCCCATTGCCCGTGCTATCGTGGATTATGCAGCGGAGAAAAAAGTCGGTTCTTTACAAGGATCAAATTTTAAAATCCTTACAGGAAAAGGCGTGCAGGCAACAATTCAAGAAACGGTTTATTACGCAGGTAATGCAAAATTATTCTCAGATTTAGAAATACCTCTATCCCACTGCTGGTCTCATATTAAAAAGCTTCAAAACGAAGGTAAAACAATTATTATTGTCGGAACAGCTAAAAGTGTTCTAGGTATTATTAGCGTAGCTGATACCATCAGACATACAACCGTATCTGCTTTAGAAAGCCTTAAACAAAACGGGATGCAGCAAATTGTGATGTTAACCGGTGATAACGAAGGAACAGCTAAAATGATTGCTTCTCAGTCTCGGATAGACCGCTATTTCGCCGATTTGATGCCTGAAGACAAAGTGAAAGCCATACAG
Source organism: Priestia sp. VA7 (assembly GCF_055710015.1). Lineage (NCBI taxonomy): Bacteria > Bacillati > Bacillota > Bacilli > Caryophanales > Bacillaceae > Priestia > Priestia sp. VA7. Next base: position 371,495 of record NZ_JBVQPN010000003.1, on the reverse strand, counting down.
CAGCTTCAAGATGAAGGCTATCAAACGGCTATGGTTGGAGATGGGATTAATGATGCCCCTGCTCTAGCTACTGCTGATCTTGGAATTGCAATGGGCGGTGCTGGTACTGATACGGCCATGGAAACAGCTGATATTGTTCTCATGGCAGACAATTTAGAAAAGCTTCCTCATACGATGAAGCTAAGCCGTAAAGCGTTAGTTGTTATCAAACAAAACATTTGGTTTTCTATTATTGTTAAAGTCATTGCCTTAGCTTTTATCTTTCCAGGGTGGCTTACTCTGTGGATTGCCGTCTTAAGCGATACAGGAGCAGCGCTACTTGTTATTTTAAACAGTCTTCGCTTACTCAAAATGAAAAATTAAATGTAATCCATAAGCTTTCCAGCAGGCGTTGGAAAGCTTATTCTCTAGGAGGGTTTACGTGAATAACCGCTGGAATCAATTTATTTATAAATGTTGGGCTCCTTTTTACGATGCGTTTTTTAATAACGGGATGTTTTATCGAGCCAGAAAAAAAGTCTTTCAAGACGTCCACTTTTCATCTGAACAGCGCATTTTATTTGTAGGTGTTGGAACGGGTGCAGATTTAGCTTTTATTCCTCATGAAGTAAATGTAACAGCCATCGACCATTCCAGTGAAATGCTTCAAAAAGCAAAAGATAAATACAAAAATCCATCTATAACCTTTCACCAAATGGACGCTCAGCAGCTAACATTCGACTCTTTTTCGTTTGATGTAGTTGTAGCAAGCTTAATTCTTAGCGTAGTACCTGATGCGGAGCAAGCTTTAAAAGAAATGACAAGAGTAGTAAAGCCTAAGGGAACTATCCTGATTTTTGATAAATTTGAAACTAAAAAGAAATCAGCGGCTTTTCCTAAAAAAATATTCCGCCCTTTCGTAAAATTACTAGGAACGGATATTGGACTCTCTTTTGAATATGTGTTTGAAGCGAGCCGGGATCAGCTTATCTTGAAGGAGAATTCAAGCGTCATGTTGAAAGGTATGTATCGGAAAATTATTTTGCAGAAAGTTGATGAATGACTTCAAAGACGAATGATGCCTTTTTCACATGATGGATGTACATATTATTGTCTAGCTTTAATTGAAGAAAGGATGAACATTTTGATGATAAAATCAAAGGTCATAACAGTTGTCCTTGCAGCAAGCATGGTCTCCGGCTGCGAAAACGAAAGTAAAGAAAGTTCAGGCAACAAACGTACAGAAGCAACACAACATGAAGAACATCAGCAGCACACATTAGGTGATAAACGAGAAGAAACAAAAAATAGTGAAACTCTTCCCTCTTTTCTAAGTGACAAGCCCGAAGACATGCAGCTTATTTATGCAGCCGCTGCTAAGCATCAAACCTTACTAGAAAACATTCCTTGCTACTGCGGATGTGGAGAAGAAGCTAATCATCAAAACAACTACGACTGTTTTATCTTTGAAAACAAAGAAAACGGCGCAGTGACGTGGGATGATCACGGAACAAAATGCGGCGTCTGTTTAGAAATAGCCGCTCAAGCTGTAGTAGACTACAGCAAAGGCAAAAGCATTGAAGACATTCGTCAAGAAATCGATGATAAATATAAGGAAGGCTATGCCACGCCTACGCCAGAAGTATGATGCTTCAGTATAAAAATCAGTAAAAGACTTTGATTTCTTTATTCAAAGTCTTTTTTGTCATTTTATTATTAATTGATAAAACCTTATTTGACCTCACCTTTTTAAGTCCTTCTAAAACGCCATAATATAAAAATAACACATTTGGACGTTTATTTACTGAACCCTCAGGGAATATGCTTTCTAACACCCAAATATAACCATGAGAGGAGAAAAAAACTATGAGTAATTCTGTAGAAACAAATCATTCAGCAAAAGTTGAAGGAGCAATTAATTCTATGAGCGAGGAGAAAAAAGAGGATATTCTCTCTAGCTTCGAAGGATTTAAAAGTTATCTAGGGGACAAGGTCTCAAAAGGTGAAAAGTTAGGGATGAACGAAGAACAGCTGGCTAAAACCGCTCAGAAAGTAGCTGATTACCTTGCTAAGCATGAAGAGCCGCGCAATCGAGAGGAAAACCTGCTTCACGAACTGTGGAAGGTTGGAGACAAAGAACAGCAGCATCATCTTGCCCATATGCTTGTAAGATTGGTTCAATAAATAAAAAAGATGACACGCTGCCGTGTCATCTTTTTTATTTACAGATATTAAACAGCTGGAATGATAATTTGCTGGCCAATTTGTAATTTTGCAGGATCTACGCCGGGGTTTGCATCCTGCAGCTGCTGAACGGTCATGCTATATTTTTTCGCAATGCTATAGAACGTATCTCCTGCTTGTACAGTATACGTAGTGACAGGAAGAACAATTTGCTGACCAATTTGCAGTTTTGCAGGATCTACGCCAGGGTTTGCATCTTGCAGCTGCTGAACGGTGATATTATACTTCTTTGCAATGCTATAAAATGTGTCTCCAGATTGAATGGTATAGAATGTAACTTGATTAGAAGGTAAGTTTAAATACTTAGCAATTCCACGCGCGTGCGCTTCTCCCACTTCCCGAAGAAACGTAGCGTTTTTTAATTTTTCAGCGTCGGCTGTCGTATCGATAAACAAGTTTTCTGTTAAAACAGCTGGCATATTTGTTTCACGCAGTACAGCGTAATTAGCCGTTTTTAAACCGCGATCTGCAATCGTTCCAAATTTCCGCATGATTGTTAAAATTTCCGTGTGCAGCTCTTTTTGTAAAAGAGAAGATTGACTTCCCTCTTGTGATGGATACCGATACGTTTCAAATCCAGTACCGCTGCCAGCATTAATGTGCATAGAAACAAAAATATCCGCTCCCCATGCATTAGCCCGGTTCGCTCGATCTAATAATGAAACAAACACATCGGTTGAACGAGTTACTTGCACATCTACGGAATAGTTATGTTCTAAATACGCCCGCGCGTGTAGTACAAGCTGCAGCGTAATATCTTTTTCACGCAAATTATTTCCTAAAGCACCTGAATCTGTACCGCCGTGTCCTGCATCTAGCCATACTTTTTTCATGTGAACCTTTCCTTTCAATCATAATATGAAAGAACTTGTGATTAACACCGGCTTTGCCTGATGTTTTATCTCTCATTCTATATATATATGTGATTGGACAAGAAGGGTTCGTCCCCTTAAAACATTCAAAAAAATTCACACAAGAAAGCAGGATTTTGCTAGGTATTCTCCGCTGTTTTAAAGCACAAAATAAAGACGGATAAATGAGCTAGCGTGAATCTCGTTACTCCGCTGTTGATTTCTGTGCAAGACTTCGCTTTCCGCGGGAGTCTTCGCCTTGCCCTCCAATCACCAGCTAGAAGCAACTGCATACATGAAACTTACTTTTACCATAGACATAAAAAAATCCGAGCGAATTGGATTTATCGTTCGGATCTCCCTTTAACTAACGTCCACGCCTTTTAATGGAGATAAAAAGCAGGTTCGCCATCTTATCTTCTGCTATTTCTCACTAAAAGCAATTTTTAAGCCAATAAGCGTAAAGATAGAGCCTTGCACGAGATTAAGCCGCTTAGACAGAGCTGGAGATTTTCGCAAAAACTCTCCTACTTTCCCTGCAAATAGACTAATTAACGTAAAAATAATCAGCGCTTGAACTAAAAATACGGCGCCATAAACAAGCATTTGCTGTGTGGCGTGTCCGGTTGAATGATTAACAAACTGAGGTAAAAGAGCAAGAAAAAAGAGCGAAACTTTTGGATTTAGCAGATTCATAATCACTCCTTTTTTATATAGCGCCTTGTACTCAACGGCTTCTTTGTTGTCAACAGCGAGAGCGGAATCTTTTGCTGTAAACGTCTTATAAGCCAGATATAATAAATAAGCTGCTCCAGCGTATTTTACAATAGCAAACGCTAAAGCCGATTGATAGATAACAGCCGATAGACCCAATGTTGCTGCAGCTATATGACCAAGCAAGCCCGTACAAAGCCCTAATGAAGTCGAGATTCCTGCATATCTGCCGTTTGATATGCTTTGTGCTAAAACAAATAAGTTATCAGGTCCAGGCATAACCGTAAGCAAAGCGGCTACGCCTAAAAAAGAAGTGATTGATACGATATCCATAAGTCGTTCTCCCCCTGCATGATTTTGCCCACCATTATAGCATTTTTTACTATCTAGTATTCAAAAAAAATAAAATCCATTCCTAAAAAAGCAGCCTCAACTATTCAGGCTGCTTTTTTACTACTTATTTAATTTGTTTTTCTATGATCTGTTCTTTAGCTGAGGCAGTCTGTGCTTCCGCTGCTTTCATTTCATTATTAACATTGATTGCTTCTTTTAAATACTCGGTTTTGTATCCGCTTTTAAGTGCCCAAGCATAAAAGAAAAGTGCAACAATTGCAATAAGACCCATATCCCAGCCGTATTTAATAATATTGAGTCCCCCGAACTTTTCACTTCCTATCCAAGAGATTGTCATCATACATAATAAGTAGACAATCATCCAAACGCCGGCTCGGAAGTTTTGACCAAAGCCTTTCCATTTTGATTTTGCTTGGTAATAAAAATAAATTGGCAAACCAATTAAAATAATAAATAATACCTGTCCAGTTAACGGCCATCTTGCCCAGTAAAGAGTAAGTGAAGCAAAAATAAATCCAAGAGGCGCTATTACGTTTAACCCTTTTATACGTAAAGGTCTATAAAGCTCGGTCCCCGTTTTCCTTAACGTCATAGCGGTAATAGGACCGGTAAGATATGAAATTAATGTAGCTACAGAAATAATTTCGGCTAAAATTCCCCAGCCTCTAAATAAAAATAAAAAGATGAATGAGACAAATAAATTAAAGAACATGGCTTGACGAGGAACTCCATAAAGCGGATGAACTCGTCCCAGTATATTCGGCAAATATTTATTTTTTTCCATACCATAAATCATGCGTGACGTGGTAGCTGTATACGTAATACCTGTTCCTGATGGCGATACAAAAGCATCGGCATATAACACAATAACAAGCCAGTTAATATTTAACGCAATCGCTAGATCGGCAAACGGCGAATTAAAGTTAAGATGACTCCATCCTTTTACGATTTCTGAAGGATTTACCGCTCCAATAAACGCAATTTGAAGCAATACATAGATCACGGTTGCAATTAAAATTGAGCCTACTACTGCAATCGGAATAGAGCGACCTGGATTTTTTGCTTCTCCCGCCATATTAATAGGGCTTTGAAAACCGTTAAAAGCAAACACAATCCCAGACGTAGCAACCGCTGTCAAAACGCTTGCCCATCCATTTGGAGCAACGCCTCCTGCAGAGGAGAAGTTTCCTCCGTGAAACCCTGCAAATAAAAGAGCACCAATTGTAAGCCCTGGAATTACAATCTTAAAAACAGTAATAAGTGAATTAGCCTTCGAAAATAAGCCTACGGTCCAATAATTTAGAAGAAAATAAATGATTAATAGTCCTGTAGCAATAGCCAAGCCTTTTCCAGTAAGAATCCCATTTTCTACTAAACTGCCTGTCCATTTCGCCCACTCCCACGGCCATGAACTCATATACTGAACAGAAGCAACCGCTTCAACAGGGATAACCGATACGATTGCAATCCAGTTTGCCCAAGCCGCAATAAAGCCAAGAAATGAGCCGTGCGAGTATTGCGTATATTTAACCATACCTCCTGCTTCTGGAAACATCGATCCTAGTTCACTGTAAGAAAGAGCTATAAATAAAATAACAACCATTCCAATAATCCAAGAAGCAATTGCTGCGGGGCCTGCAATTTGAGCAGCTCTCCATGCCCCAAACAACCATCCTGATCCAATAATAGATCCAAGACCAACCATCATGAGAGAAAACGTTCCCATTTTTCTATGTAAGTTATTCATGTATCTAACACCTTTCTTCTATATTTTCTGAGAAGTGAGTTATTAAGCGCTTTCATTAAATTTAAAAAATAAAATTCATTTTGAACTTTAAAAATGCTGCTTAAAAATACTATCCAAAAACTTTTCCATTCATTTACGCGTCCCCTTTCTTCATTTATTATTTGTTATTATATCATCATCAAGTTAAAAAGTACGCGTTTTGAATAAAAAATATTTTTATTTTTAGAATTTTGTACGTTTTTTCAATTAAAAGTGCGCGATTTGAACACTAACATTCATAAGAGCTGCCTTTCCATTAAAGTGATATACAAACGATCTTGTTGCGATAACCAGAAAAAAGCAGGATAAAATGAGCGCTTCATTTTATCCTGCTTTTTTAAGTTATTTCACAACTGCTAATACCGTTTCTTTAAAGCTGTTATAAACATGCGACCAAAGAGCTGGTTCTTCTTTATATCTTGTTCGTAACGAAGAAAAAACTTCTTTTTGTTTTTCTTCAAACGAAGGATCTTCTTTTGAAGGAAGCGTGGCACGAAGCTCATCGACGATTTGCTGAACTTCGGGAGCACGGGGGCCCCACTTCCCAAGTAGCGTCCCTTCATTATTAAAAATTAAAATAATCGGAATGGCACGTCCTCCGTTTGTTAAGTGACGGTCAATTAATTCGGTGTCCGCATCTCGCAGTGCAACGCGCACATCGATACCGGCAGCTTCAGCTACTTTACGAATGATTGGGTTAATCATCATCGCATCTCCGCACCAATCTTCAGTAATCGCTAAGAAATGAAGCTTGTGAGCCTTTAATTTGTCAGCCAGTCCATCTTTAGGAAGCTGAAATTGTTCATAAACAGCTAAACTTTCCTCTTTTAATGTACTCATGTCGTTCATATATGTTTGAATTGATTTTCCTTCTTCAAAATACTGCTGTTCTGTTTTCATCAAAATCCCTCTTTCTTTTTTGTATACAAATAGATGAGATGTAAAAATTCGGTTTACTCTTTTCTACACGCACTACTAGTATAGCTTTTAAGCACAGTGAATCAAAATATAAAAGTCAGCGCGTTTTTTAGCCTGCGACAGGATTTACAAAACTTCAATTTAAAAACAGCACATTGAGATGTTATAAAAAAAGAGAATGGGGTACATGTACACTATCAATGTAACAAATTTTAAATCTTTGTGAATATTTGAGAATGTTTATTGTGTAACCGTCATCTTTTGATTATGATAATGATATGTTAGCTACTTGACTAAATATGGAGGATGAGGCAAATATGAATCAATCCCCGCATGAAAAGCGAAAAAAACGCAAACAGTTTGTAGAACGTTTAAGGCTAAAAGGAATCAAAATAGAGCTGACAAAACCGCGCTCTCACTTTTCTTCACTATCCTTATTAAAATCATAACTCGTAACCACCTTTTTCTAAAGCGGAACGGTATCGAATTTCAACTATCTATGCTAAGGCTTACATATCATTTCAAAAAGAACAGCTTCAAAGTGCTGTTCTTTTTTGATACTTTTTTATATTTCTGCCTCTGTTAAAAAAAATTATAAACCTTTTTCTTTAGTTCCTCCTTTTTCTATCTAGGGCTTTCCACTCCCTTTCGTACGGTGTTCTCAAGATATATAGTTCTATAAATCCCTTAAATTACCACTATATTCAAGGTATATATAATATAAGTATATATTGTAAATTTATAACTCTTCCTATATAATCTTGTAGAAAACGTAAAAAAAGGAGAAAATTGATGAAAAAACTGGGGGCAATACTATTATCATTTCTGCTGTTTGTTGGCGTATTTCCAACGTCTTCATTCGCAGCAGTGTCAACATTTGACGCAGATTTCAACAAGTATTTAAAATCGGTAAGCCAAACGCGAGGCTTTGAAGTAACCAAAGACGACGTTGAATATTCGCTTTCACTGTACGATGAAAGTCTTGAAAACTTCGATACAATCGCAGATTTAGAAGATTTTTTAGGTGAACCAATTGCAGCTGACTTACATAACGTGCAAGATGTGTATGCAGATTTTGACTTAGACAAAACAAGCTTAAATGCGTTATTAAAAGAGAACGGCCAAAGCTTAGACGATTATGTATACCTAGATGATTTATACGATGATGTCGGCTTCTATCTAGAGGGCGACGACTGGTATGAAGATGATGAGTCATATGACGAAGAAGACACTTCTTACGATGAGGAATTAAGCGAGGAAGATTTAAGCGGCTTACTATCATTTATGCAGTCTGAATTAGGCTTAACTTCAGAAGAGTTAAATCGAATTGAAGCACATTTTACATCGTTAGAAGATGAGCTTTCAAATGAAGCAACGCTTAACCGCTTAGATCAATTAGGCGAGCGCTTAGCGGCATTCGAAGATTTTGATACAGCAACAGAATTATCTGCTGATCAAATCGCTGAATTAATGTCTATTTATAAAGAAATGCTATCAATCTTCCATTTAGACGCTAAATTTTCACTTGTACAAGGCGGAAATGAAAGACCGCTTTCTCTTACTGATTTAATCAACTTAGAAGAATTAAAAAATGCAAGTCTAAAAATTTCTCTTTATACGACAGACGGTAAATTTTTAGCAGACATGGTGATCACAGGCGATATGTTTAATTCTGATATCATCACAGACACAGGAAAAGAAGTAGAAAAATCTGCTGAAGCTGTAGCAAAACCAGCTCAAGCACAAAAACCAGCAGTAGAAAAGACACAAGAACCTGTGAAGAAACAAACGAATGGCGCTGTACAAAAAACCGTTAAAGGCGGAAAACTTCCGGAAACGGCTTCTAATTATGTAACAAATACATTAATTGGATTAGTGCTTGTAGCCGCTGGCTTTGTTCTTTTCCGCAAAGTGAGACGCGCATAAAATGGAACCAAGAAAAACAAGAAGAACAATCAATCGCAAAAAGCGGTTGATTGTTCTTTCCCTTTTAGCCGCTGTCATCTGCTTTGGTCTTTGGTTTACAACAACAAACGCCTATAAATTTGCAAGAGGCTATTTGGCATTTAAAACAATGGATACAGAAGAACCAGCCGCAGCTTCAGTTTCTAAAAGCAAGGACGCTTCAACAGCAGAAGCTTCAGCAGAAGAGTCTGCTGTTGAAGCTAAAAAAACGGTACACTCTCGTACTGCTAGCCCGGAGAAAAAGCCGAAAGTGTCAAATGTGTCTTACCCGAAACAGCCAAAAATCGGTGATTTAATGGGAGAATTATATATTCCTAAATTAAACGCTAAGCTGCCGATCTATCACGGTACGAACGAAGATGAATTAGAAAAAGGCGTCGGTCATTTTGCGGGAAGCGTGCTGCCTGGTCAAAACGACAATTCTGTTCTATCAGGACATCGCGATACGGTCTTTCGTAAGCTTGGCGACGTGGGTGAAGGCGATTCGCTCGTGGTGGACACGGCAGCAGGTACCTTCACATACAAAGTGAACAAAGTACGAATCGTTGATGCGGATGACCGGACTGTTATTGTGCCAAAGCCTAGAGCCACTTTAACCGTCAGCACCTGTTATCCGTTTAACTACGTTGGTTCAGCACCTGAACGCTATATTTTAGTCGCTCACCTTGTGTCATCAACAACAAAATAAAAAAGCTGTCCTTAAAAAGGCAGCTTTTTTTAATGAATAGATTTCATTAGTAAATCAAACCATATTTTCAGCGAAGTCGCCGTAATAACGATCGCTAAGATAACTTGCAGCGACGCTACCTTCGTCTTTTGCCCAACAAAAGCGCCGATTGGAGCTGCTAGTAAGCTTGCTCCAATAATCATAAGCGCCGGAAGCAAAAGGACTTGATGCGTCATTACTTTACCGAATGTTGTTCCCATAGATGAAATAAACGTCACGGCTAATGAGCTTGCAATCGTTACGCGCACAGGAATTTTTAACACGGTAATCATAATAGGAACAAGTAAAAATGCGCCCCCTGCTCCGACAATCCCCCCGCAAATTCCAACTAAAAACGCCAGAGCTGCTGCCAAAGGTTTTGAAAACGTCACTTCGAATGAGTCGGCCGCTGGATTATTTTTTTTTGGCATAAACATTAATCCTGCAGCAATTGTTGCCATCACGCCGTAAATGAAATTGATCATTCCTTCTGAAAACGAGTTTGATAGCGTTGAACCAATGAGACTGCCAACTAGGACGCTGATACCCATATATAAAATTAACGGTTTATTCAAATAGCCGCCCTTTTTGTAAGCAAGAGCTCCTGAAACAGACGCAAACAGCGACTGTACGGCTCCTATACCAGCTACTTCGTGCGCGCTGAACATTCCCACTCCTACAAGAGGCGGAACAAATAGCAACAGCGGGTACAAAACAACTGATCCTCCAATTCCAAGCATACCTGCTAAAAATGACCCGAAAAACCCGAGTGCAAATACCGTTATTAATAGTTGTACATCCATGTTTTTACCACCTGCTTTTATCAATCCAATATCATGTTTGTTATAAAGTATGTATACATACAACGCCTTATCTCTTCTTCCATTGTATCACTGTATATGCTTCTTTTTTGTAAAAATATTGATAAAAGTGCTTTCAATTATTAATTTTTTTAATCATTAAAATCCTATCGGCTTTATGCGTTATTTACTTGTAGCCTAAACTTCCTCGCTCTTCTCTCTGTTACTTGTGGTAGAATAAAGAAAAACTAGATGTTAGAACTGCCTACACGCTACGCTTATCTCAGCAGGCCCATCATCACAGGAGGCTTTCGTATGTTTGAATACAAAATTGATGACGAAGTTAGTTTGCATTTGATTGAATCAACTGACACTTTCCCCTTGCTTTCTCTTATTAACGAGTCAAGACCTTACCTAAAAGAATGGCTCCCATGGGTAGATAGCATGCAAAGTATTGCTGACTACGATGAACTCATCCCTGAATGGAGAGCTCAATATTATAATAACCAAGGATTCCAGGCCATCATTCGGTACTACGGAGAAATCGCCGGGATGATTGGTTTTCACGGAATTAATTGGGGAAACAAAAGTACAAGTCTCGGCTATTGGATTGGACATGATTTTCAAGGAAAAGGTATTATGACAAGAGCCGTACACGGATGCCTGAATTATGCATTTAATACGTTAAACCTTCATCGAGTCGAAATACGCTGCGGTGTTAATAACGAAAAAAGTAAAGCCATCCCTACGCGTCTAGGTTTTACAGAAGAAGGTATTTGCAGAGAAGGTGAATACCTATATGATCACTACCATGACCTTGTGATTTATGGCATGTTAAAACACGAGTGGAAGCAAGCTCCTTATGCTCCTTGGCTTCTTTCTTAAAAAGCAGGATCATTTGGACAAGCTATCGTTTGAACTGACTATATTGGAAAAATTAAAAAGAGGTTGAAGACATAACGAAATGAATCCAGCCTAAAGACGAACAAATGAGATACTTGAACTGAACCGCTTATGACACCGCAGTTGATTTCCGCGCAAGGCTTCGCTTTCCGCGGGCGGCCGCTGAGCCTCCTCGTCGCTTGCGCTTCTGCGGGGTCTCACCTGTTCCGCTTTTCCCGCAGGAGTCTTAACCTTGCCCTCCAATCACCTGCTAGAAGGAACAAGACAGATGAAACTATATTCACCATAACAAAAAAACGAACGGTTGATCACATGCTGATCAATCGTTCGTTTTTCACTTGGGTTAAAACCCTTTTGTCCCAGCCTCTTTTTTTTAGTTGAAATACTGAAGCTGTTCGCGGCGAAGCTTATCTTTTTGTTTGTCCGAAATTGAGTAGTCGTAGTTATAAATAGCTCCTTCCCAGTCTCCATACATTGGATTTGGAAATACGATTAGCTTTTGGCCAAACGTTTCTTTTTGCTCTTCTACAAGCTTATTTCGATCAGTAATGGACTTTTTATCAAAGCCGCTAAAATCAGATAAGTTATCACCAAACAGCAGGACTACATTATGATTTGTCGCTACTTTTTGACGGCGCGTTTCTTTTCCTTCATCTTTTGGACCCGTTAATAGCACATGGTCTTTGGTTGCCTGAGGAATATGTAAATTCTTTAGGTTTTTAATTGTTGCCTCAAGCTGAGAAGTTGTACGGCCCGAAATATAGTAAATATCTACACCTTTTTGATCCGCATACGTCAAGAATTCAACAGCACCTGGTACTGCTTTCGCTTTTGCTGCTTGCACCCACTCATCCCATTTATAAGGAAATCCTTTTCCGGTTTTGATTGCTGAAGCTTGAAAGGGGCTATTATCAAGCACGGTTTCATCTAAATCCAAAATAATGGCAGGCTTTTTATCGGTACTTTTTGCAAGCGCCTCCTCTAAACGAAGCTTTCCAGTATTATAGCCTTGGTAATACAAAGCTTTCATTTCGCCGGATGTTTGGTACCAAGCATCGGCCATGATTTGCTGATCAGCTAGGTGTTGAGCGGGTTCTTTTTTCTCAGCAGACACTTCTTTTTCCTGCTGAGGGGCACATGCCGTCAATGAAAAAGCAAGTACACCCGCCCCTGTCAACGCTGATAATTTCTTATTCATTTCGCATCCACTTCCATCTCTACATATTTTTATGCTAATAATGTTACATATTACCTCAATTAAACATAAAATCAATAAAAATCCGAATTATATTTTAATTTTAGTTAAAATTGTTCGTTTTAATTATTTTTTTCTCCCTTTTTTTAACCATTATCCAAATATTTGTTTATACATTTTCCAAAATCCGTTTTTCTCATTCTTTCTTTGTAATCTTTTTTTAGAAACATATTGGTTTATCGCTCATTCGCTTCAAAAAAACTTAATAAATCTGAATTATCTAACTTTTAATCTTGTGTTAGATTCTCTCACAAAAGTGCTTTTTTTTGAAAAGATATATAGTAAAATAGATTTTGTGAATTAAATGACGGTGTTTTCTATCGAAAGTATTGTATAAATATACAAAAGGGGATGGAGATATGAATCACGTAAAACAATGGGGATGGATTACCTTTGGCTGTTTGTGCGTTGCCATCGGGATTCAATTTTTAACCGCTTCTAACCTCGTTATCGGCGGAACAGCAGGACTTGGAATCGTCCTGCAGCATTTAACCGGTATTTCATTTGGGGTATTGTTCTTTATCATCAATTTACCATTTTATTTTATGGCTCTTACGCAAATTGGTCTGCAATTTACGATAAAAAGCTTCATCAGCGTTAGCCTGATGTCAGTGATGTCGGATTTATTAGCTGCCAACTTTTCGTTTGCGCTTCCGCATCCGCTTGTAGCTGCGATTGTGGGCGGCATTATTGTCGGCATTGGACTGATCTTTTTGTTTCGCCACGGCTCTTCTCTTGGCGGAATCAACATGCTATGCGTGTTTCTTGATAAACGCTTTGGCATTAATCCAGGTAAAACAATGCTTTTGACAGATGTGTTGATTGTAGGCTCTGCAACAGTGGTATTCGGCGTAGTTCAAGTTCTTTATTCGTTAATCGGTATCTTCATCATGACAGGACTGCTTGGACGCTATCACAAACGCTCGCCAATCGAACGAACTGGTGAACATATGGAAGAAGAAGCGAAACAACAAACGGCTTCAACTATGTAAAAAAACCGTGCGGGAATAATCCTGCACGGTTTTTTACGCTTATTCTGCTACTTTTACAAGCTGTTTTCCTAAGTTTGCTCCTTCAAATAAACCAAGGAACGCTTCAGGTACATTTTCAAAACCTTCTACAATGTTTTCGCTGTACTTGATTTTTCCTTGCTGCACCCATTCCCCTAACTGCTTAATGCCTTCAGGGAATTTGTCTGCATAGTCGGCTACGATAAAGCCTTTCATTAACGCACTGTTAATTAATAAAGGTGTTTGAACACGCGGTCCAACATCTTGTTTTTCTAAGTTATACAGTGAAATTTGGCCGCAAAGCGGTATGCGCGCAAATTTATTTAATAAGCTAACAACTGCATCTGAAATCTCTCCACCGACGTTTTCAAAGTAAACATCAACGCCATTAGGACACGCCTCTTTCAACGCTTCTTTTACATTTCCTTTTTTATAATTAATCACTTCATCAAATCCAAGCTCATCTTTTAAATAAGCAATTTTATCTTCAGAACCTGCGATGCCGACAACACGTGCGCCTTTAATTTTAGCGATTTGACCAACAACAGATCCAACAGCACCTGCTGCACCGGAAACGACTACTGTTTCGCCTTCTTTTGGCTGACCGATTTCAAGCAGTCCAAAGTAAGCTGTGAGACCAGGCATACCAAGAACGCCGATAGCCGTTGTAATTGGCGCTAGCTCTGGATCAACTTTCTGTAAGTTTTTTGCTTCTGCAGCTGAATAGCGTTTCCATGGAAGCATACCCGTCACGATATCGCCTTCTTTAAAGCGATCTGATTTTGATTCCGTTACGCGTGCTACAATGCCGCCTGCAAGCGGTGCGTTTAGCTCAAATGGAGGAACATATGATTTTGTATCGTTCATGCGTCCTCTCATATACGGATCAACAGAAAGGTACAGTGTTTGAACAAGTACCTCGCCTTCTTTCGCTGTAGGCATTTCAATTTTTTCGTATTTAAACGTATCTTTTGTTGGCATTCCCTTTGGGCGTTCTGCTAATAAAATTTGTTCATTCATCGATATTGCTCCTTTTTATTTCTCTGTTTTTTGTAAAATGTGCTAAACTTACCTTTGTTATTTTAAATTATATATTGTGCACAACGCAAAAAATATGATTGTGCAATAACACCGAAGGAGAAAAAGACATGGAGCTAATTCGCTGTAAAGAAGATGTTGTTAAAAAACTAAACGAGTTTGTTGAAGTAACTCCCCCCGTTATTTTGTTTAAAAAAGGCAATATGTATCCGATTAAAATGGATATCAACTACAACTGGATTGCCACGGACGAACAAGGTCATGAGCATATTGTCGCTTCAAACACAAAGAATGTGCAGGACGACTACTGGTTTAGCTACCATTTTGACTTATATTAAGGAGTTTCCCGGATTTACTCTTCGTAAACGTTATATAAATAAAGTGTTGCATTCGTAAAAACAGCGTGCGAATTCCGGCGCTGTTTTTATGTAATAATTAGAGTATCCCAAGCGTGTGTTTGAAGCTTTGATCATGTTCCATTTTCTGCATCGATATCTACTTAAGATTATGTTACAATCACGGTAAAGTAATTTATGATTGATAGAATAAAAGCTAGAGCTTGAAAAATTCGAGGTGGATTATGCAAGGTAAAGTTGTATATAAAGAAGGATTTTCAGTGATAGGCATAGCAAAAAACGGAGAGTATCAAAAAGAGAATCTTTTGAAGCAAATACTTAAAGAAAAAGAAATGATTAGCTCTTCAAAAGAACCTCATATGGTTACAGGCATTTGCATGGCTCCGAAAAAAGAAAATTATTTTTATATTGCAGGGACAGAAGTGGCTGATACGGCTTTTATTCCAAACGGTATGAGCGTTCATACGTTTCCTTCGTTTACATACCTGCAGTTTAAACACAGAGGTCCCATTACATCGCTCGGGTCGACGTACAACAGCATCTGGAATGAATGGCTGCCGAACTCTCCTTACAGCATGATTGAAGGTCCTGCTCTTGAAATTGTAAATACAGCTATACACAGCAATTTATATAGTGATACATATGAAATGGATATTTATATTCCCATAAAGCTGGGACAATAAAAAAGGTGAACTTACGTTCACCTTTTTCCTATTTTTGCAGCTGTTTATATAAATGATAAAGAGTAAAAACGCACTCTGGATGACGCTCTTTATGGTTAAAAAATCCGTGAGGAAACATGAGTGAAAGATTCCCTTTGTCAATTCCGGTCACATACTTGTTTTCCATAAGCGGATATTCTTTCACAATCCAGCGCGCTTCGTCAATAGTTGACGTAACCATTTCACCAAAGTATACGCCCATACACTCTTCGAATTCTTCTTTTGTCATTGAAAAAAAGTCAAAGCAGTTGCTGTCTTCTAGATCATAGTAAAGAAGCTCTAATATTTTCAAACTTTCATCTGTAAAATCAACGGTGAATTCATCTACCGCTTTGCTTATTTCATGAATGCGATTCATGCACTGTTCACGCACTTGATGATAGTAATAGCTAGCTTCAAACTGATGTTCACACGTCACTAACGATTCTCCGTATGATGCTGTTAGATCATGATGCTTGCTCATGCTGACACCTCCACGCTAAGCTTATGGAGCAAGTATAACATTAACCAAGCAGCTATTGAGCATCTTCCATTAACAACCTATCCGTGGCAATATTAGGTTCACTTTTTGCTCATTATTCTGCCGTACACAAATCCTCCGCTAACAAGAAGAATACCGCTAATTACTACGCTGCTTAAAAAGATTTGCGAATGCATCAAGTGATTATACATCATCCACACGCTCATTTCGTCATCTCCTTTTGGCCTTTTTTAACTAGTATCCCCGATTTTCTTACCGCACATGCTGGCTTTTTCATCATTTTTTCATCAAGCCTCTATATAGTGAAAACTGTGAAGCCAATCATACTTTTTTTCATCGTTTTACTCCTTAAAAAGCCTGCTTATGACTCTAAAGCAGGCTTTTTTTTATATGGTGAAACGAGTAATTAAGCCGTCTATCCCCACTAATTGTGCATAGTAAGGTATAATTAAAGATAGTTTCACTTTTCTAAAGTGAGAAATACATATGAGGCATCAAAGGAGACATGCAAATGACAGAACTCGAAAAAGCGAAAATTCAGCACCGAAAGCTGTCCAAGGGACAGGTATTTGGTAGGGCCCTCGCCATTGCGATCGGTGCCCTGCTCATGGCCACAGGACTTGAAATTTTTCTTGTCCCAAACCACGTTGTCGACGGGGGAATTACCGGTATTTCGATCATGCTTTCGCATATTACTGGCGTAAATCTAGGAATCTTTCTTTTTGTACTAAATCTTCCGTTTGTATTTATCGGGTACAAGCAAATGGGAAAAACATTTGCCCTTTCCACTATTTTTGGCATACTGGTTGTATCCATCTTAACTTCTATGTTTCATGATGTCCCCGCGTTTACCGCAGACGTTCTTCTTGCTACCGTTTTTGGAGGGATTATTCTCGGAATTGGAATTGGACTCGTAATTCGCTACGGCGGAGCGCTTGACGGTACGGAGATACTTGCCATTTTAATCAGTAAAAAAATTCCGTTTTCCGTAGGAGAAATTGTGATGTTTTTCAACTTCTTCATTTTAGGAGCAGCGGGATTTGTGTTCACGTGGGACCGCGCCATGTATTCTATCCTTGCTTACATCATTGCAGCTAAAGCCATTGATACGGTTGTAGAAGGATTGGAAGAATCAAAATCAGCTTGGATTATTAGTGATCATTCTGATGACATTGGCGATGCGATTAATGCGCGTCTAGGTCGAGGCGTTACTTATTTGCACGGTGAAGGTGCTTATACGGGCGATGATAAAAAAGTGATTTTCTGCATCATTACGCGCCTTGAAGAATCAAAGCTAAAAACCATTGTTGAAGATTTTGATCCTACTGCCTTTTTAGCCGTTGCAGATATTACCGAAGTCCGCGGCGGACGCTTTAAAAAACGAAACATTCACTAAAAAAACGCGCAGAAAGCACCATGCTTTCTGCGCGTTTTTTATGTAAGAGATACTTTTTGAACCCGCTTAAACCATTCATAACAAAGAAGCACAATTAAACATAAGTCGATTAAATCGCCTCCGTAATACATCAGCATAGCCCCTTGCTGCGCCCCTTCCGCCGAGACGTGCATAGGCGGGTGAGCGTACACATATTTTGATAAAATACCGTGAGCAGCAAGAGCAAAAACCAATACGGATGCCCGGTGCGTAAAAGTTTTTTGATGCGGCGAAGGATCGATTGAAATCATCGATACGGTGAATAAATAGCCGGCTAAAAACACGTGAATATGTAGAGCGACATGCACGAAAAAAGAGTGATGCATCATGCCATACAGACTTGTTGTATAAAGAATCCAAAGTCCTCCTACGTTAAGAACGGAAGCTGTCACCGGACTGCTGATGAACCGAACAAACCGCCCTTTTAAAAGTTTTGACACTTTTCTGGCTGCATGAACCGGAAGCGTGCGAAGCAGCAGCGTAAGAGGTGCTCCTAACGCCATTAAAAGCGGAGCTAGCATACCTAAAAGCAAATGCCCCGTCATATGCGCAGTAAAGTCCATATGAGCGCGGGCTGCGAGCGGTCCGGCTACAGAAGATACGGCGCATAAAATACCAAGTGTCCAGCTGGACGTCCTATATAATGACCATTTTCTATACGTTGCATTCGAAGACGCTGCAGCCCATATGTATAAAAAAAAGGCAGCGGCAAAAGGCAGGGCTAATAAAAGCTGAGACAATATTTCATATTTAATCATGATGTGCACCTTGTTTACGTGTAAACCATGTTAAAATGATGCCAATAAGCAGCATTAAACATGCAAGTACATTCCACGTAATGTCGTAAGGTGCAATCTTCACTCCGTACCGGATTTGATGAAGTCCCATAAGCTTGTGCTGCACGATCCCGTCATAAAGCTGAAACGCCCCGGCTCCAAGCAATACTCCTCCTATCCACCTTTTCACCCACCAGCCGCCTCGGCGCCTTAGATCTGCCACTATAAAAAGTGATGCAATTGTAGCGAACCAGCTGAATGCATGAAACAAACCGTCCGACACTAAACCAGCGGCCGTTGAGGACTTATCATAAAAATGATGCCAATGAAGCAGCTGATGAAACACTGCTTCATCAATAAAGGCAACTAACCCTACGCCAAACAAAAAGCCTGACCAGCTATTTCGAGTGCGATGAACCACGCGCTGATTTGCAGTTGCTTCGTGTTTCTTTTCCATATATATACCTCCCTGGCAGCTCTTTAAGTTTATATCGATTCTAATGTACGTATACCCTATTAAAGAGAAATTAATCTATAATATGGAAAAATAGGAACTATATCCTAATATCATTTCCACTATCTTTTCACCATAAAGGTATAGGATAGTACTTGCGAAGCCAATTAGCATATTTTTTTCATAGTTTTACTCCCTTTCTAAAGACCTGTTTCCCCAAAGCAGGTCTTTTTTATATCCCGCTTCTCTTTTCACCATTTTTTCATCATAAAGGTATAGGATAGTACTTGCGAAGCCAATTAGCATATTTTTTTCATAGTTTTACTCCTTTTGAAGATCTGCTTCCCCAGAGCAGGTCTTTTTTTATATCCCGCTTCTCTTTTCATCATTTTTTCACCATAAAGGTATAGGATAGTACTTGCGAAGCCAATTAGCATATTTTTTCATAGTTTTACTCCCTTTCTAGTGACCTGTTTCCCCAAAACAGGTCTTTTTTTATTTTTTCTAAAAGCTTCCATCTTTTCACCGTTTTTTCACTTTTCTTTTGTATACTAAGTTCGTCAAAGCAATTTCATCATTTTTCATAAATGACCCCTATTTATTCCCCGCTTTTTGTGAGCGGGGCTTTTTTTGTAAGAAAAGCATCTTTTCACCTTATTTTTTAAAAAAGCTTTTCTCTTTTCACCGTTTTTTCACTTTTCTTTTATATACTGTTCTTGTCAAAACAATTTCATCATTTTTCATAGATGTACCCTATTTGCACCCGCTTCTTGGAAGCGGGACTTTTTTTGTTTCCATACAAAAAAGCTTAACCCGGAGGTTAAGCTTTTTTCGCCTGCTTGCGAAGAACAAGCATCATAATTGTAATGATAGTAAACGCAATAAACGCTAAAAAAGGAATGGTGATAAATCCAAGCCAGTTAATATAGTGACCTGAGCAAGGAACACCGCTTGTACACGTTTCAAATGCTTTAAGAGCCGGTATCTTCTGCAGGCAATAATGATAGCCTGAAAGCGTCATACCAATCACTGAAAACGGCAGGACGTATTTGTAGATGAACGTATCATTCCGATACACGGCTACACCTAGCACAATCGCGAGCGGATACATTAAAATTCGCTGATACCAGCAAAGTTCACACGGAATAAAGTGAAGAACTTCACTAAACGTCAAGCTTCCAAGCATCGCGATAAGCGCTGTAATCCACCCGAAGACCAAAGACTTGTTCATTATTTGTTCTCCTTAGCCGCATCTTTGACCATTTGATCAAAGTCATCGATTGTTTTTCCTTCGAATTTTTTGCCGCCTACATAAATGGTTGGTGTACCCGTGATGCTTAAGTTATTGGCTGTCTTCATATCTTGATCAAACGCATCTTTTCCTTTTCCATCTTTAAAAGCACTCGCTACTTTTTTCGCATCGGCATCGCTAGATACTTCTTTCAGCGTATCTTCTAAGTAAGATTCCGTTAAGACATCTTTCTTTTCATCCGCTGCGTTTTGCTTTTTATAAAGAAGTTCATGGAATTTCCAAAATGTATCGTTCCCAAGCTCTTTATATACCGTCTCGGCAAACTCTGCTGCACGAGATGAGTCATTGTTGATAAACGCATAGTTCATAAAGTAGAATTTGACTTTGCCTGTATCTACATAATCTTTTTGAATCAGCGGGAAAAAGGATTCCGTGAAGTTTTTACAAGCCGGACATTTGTAATCTCCAAACTCTACCACTTCTACCGGAGCTGACTCTTTTCCAAGATACGGCTGATTATCATATGTAAGAGCGGCCTTTTCATCTCCTCCGCCCTTTGACATATTAGAAAGGACGATTAACCCTAAAATACAGACCGCAATAATTCCAATCACCCAAAAAATCCACTTGCTCGAGGACGTTTGCTGATTGGGCGTTACTTTTTTCTTTTTCTTTGCTTTTGACACAATCTCATCTCCTTCTTTTCTTTCTCTCTTACAAACTTACAAAGCTGTTAGAGCGGTAAAAATTAGCGCACACAAAATAAAAAACACGTATAGCGACGTCAGCGTTAAAATGACAGGAGGCTGCATCGGCATTTTCGTTTCCGGATTTAAAATATATTGAATGCGATAATTAACCGACGTATCAGCAAACGATACGTGCGCACACGAAAGACTTGTCTGTCCCGTTTTAACCATTTTTAAAAGGGCGCTGCCGATGTGAGCAGACGTGCCATTTTTCACAATGGCATCTTGATCAGCCAGCACTTCACGCATGACTTTGAAACGTTTATGGCTCCATTTAATAAACGGAATATACCATAATGCAGAAGCAAGCGTGCTTAGTAAAAATGTTTTGAGCGGATCTTTGTTTGCAACGTGTGACTGCTCGTGGTAAATAACAGCTTCTAGTTCATTTTCATCAAGCACCGAGAGCAACCCTGTAGACAGAACGATATGCGGTGTAAACAACCCCATTGTTAATGCAATGGGCTGATCTGTAGTTAAAACTGTTAAATTCTTTCCGTACGCTTTTTGCAGGTGAGCCGTTGTTGTTTCATTTCGCAGCTTCGTAATCATTTTACGGACTTTCCGCATTTGAATCACTTGCTTTACAGCTTTAATGAACAGTACAAACATCGTATGAAAAATAACCGCATTCAGCATGTATTCAATAAAAAACAAGCCAAAAAAGTGGGCTACTTTGTTACAAAGTAAAATTAAGTTAAACGATAAATTCCATCCAAACAGCAAATGCAGCACATACATGCCCATTTGCATAAGCAACGTCACGGCAATAAAAAAGCACAGGTTAAAAATAAGCTTAGAACGCTTTAGTATTCCTTGATTCATTGATTATTCATCCTTTTTTAACTGTTTGACTTTTGATTCGAGCATGCTTAACAGTGAATCATCAACTTCTTCTAACGCATCAAGCATATGAGTAACAGCAAGCGAGCCAAATTCGTCGATCAATTCGTGAGTTAACTCTTTCGACTGAGCGTCGATAAATTCCTCTTTAGAAAGAATCGGCTGATACATCGACGTACGTCCTTTTAAACGCTTTTGCAACACGCCTTTTTCCACCAATCGATTCATAACGGTCATAACGGTGTTGAAGTTCACTGCTTTTTCTTTCTCAAGCACGTGCTGCACATCTTTAATGGACATTTCACTTCCGTTCCATAAAGCCGTCATAATTTTTGCTTCAAGCGGGCCAAAAAAGCGATTAAGGCCGGTTTCGTTAAATTTGAATTTTTCAATTTTCATATTTGACACCTCACACTACCAATTGTAGTGTGAGGTGTCAAATCCGTCAACTTTTCCATGACAACTGCCTTACAATTGTCATAATCACTTTTTTACTTCATCGGTTAAATGCTGAATGGATAGCACAACTGTATCGAGCTTGGCTTCAATTCGGTGAAGTAAATAAAGCGTCACCACAACGGGAAAACCAACGTCTGAGACAAGCGTAAACCACTCTGTCATCTTCCTCTCTCCTTTTAAAAAAGCCCTTCTCACCGAAGTGGAAGGACTTTCATTTTTAAATCGTAAATTCGGTTACATTTCGCTCGACGATTTGAGCGCCTTTTCTGGAAACGAGCGCTCCGCCGCTTGAAGTAAAGACATCGCTTGCGATCAGCGCGTTCATTGCTGCTGTAATGGCTGCCGCGTCTAACGTATCTTTAGGTGATTCAATCGATAGGCTTACTGCTTTTTGTGACTCATTCAAAAACTGCATCGTTAAAGTTTTCATACTCTACCTCTTTTCTTATTTTAAAAGTGAAAACGTGACAACTTCGTTGATTTCAACAAGCGGCAGTGACTGCAGGCTGGCAATGGTTTCACTTGCTGTAATGAGTGCATCTGCAGAACTTCCAGGCTGAATGTTCATATAGGATTTTGTCTTTAAATCGGGTTTTCCATCCTCTTTTATTCCTTGTTCTAATACTAAGCGAAGCTGGCTTGAATGCTGAATTTTTTCTGCCATCTTTTATTCCCCCTTTCACTTTATATATAGAAATGGAAATAGGAAAGAGGGATGATGGAAACATAAAATTTTTTGGTTTATAATGGGAGATAGTCTGAGTTAGAAAGAGGCTTTGGTAATGAGAAAGTGGAGCTTTTTATTTTTTGTTCTAGCATTCATGCACCCAGCTTCAGCACTTGCTGACGACGGTGCAGATGAAAAAAAGCTTGGTCCGTTTTACTACACGGTTTCTCATGATTATAGTCGAGAAAAATGGGATGTAGGGGTGTTAAATCAGCAAGACAAAACGAACATTCCTGAGACTGATTTGAATGATGAAACGCTAAAATTGTTTCAGCGTACGGTTGATGATTTAGCAGACCTCGCGATTCGATTTGCTGCTATGAGCGTACTGCTTGTATGTTCACTCGTTGTTTTTACGTACTTTCGCATTCAAAGAAAACGCCCTTTTCTCCGCTTGTTTTTTGTTTTTTCAAGCGTTGGCTTTCTATTTTGCGTCTATACATCATTGGAGTTATTTAAAAAAACTGAACAAGCAAAATCTTTATTTTACTTACTATGACTTGAAACCCCAAAAAAACCAGCCGATCGGCTGGTTTTTTCATGCATTTCTTACGGTTATGTACTTCTGTTCATACGTCATTTCTTCCGTTTGCTTTTGCTGCTCCAAATGGTAATAAGCAGCGCATACTCCTCCTAACCCAGCCAGTGCTAGGACAATTAGAAGTATGGATGTCGCTTTTTTCATTGCCTTTTCTCCCCTTATGTTTAACCCTACCTAGCAACGGCATCCCTAAAAAAGAGTCCCCTTTCTCTTCTTTACTTGCTCATTACTTACGAAAGATATTATCATACTTTTTTTCACTTTTGTCATTTTTTTAGTTATTGTCAAAAAATTGTATAGTTTATTCTTGATTTAATGAGTGTTTAAGAAAGTCAATGGACTGATTTTTTGAAAGGCCAAACGCTGTCACGATATAATCAACGTAGGCAAGAAGCTCCAGATTCTCTCCTAATTTTGTTGTTTTAAATGATCGATTAAATCGATATTGCTTTTTATCTGAAAAGACGAGCCCTTCTTCTTCTAGAAATGTTTGAAATTGCTCATGCGGAAAGTAAAGCACATCGTTTCGAACGTTCTCTAAGTCAATCACAATAATCATATCTTCCAGCTCTGCTTTTAATTCCATCATACAATCAATGTATCCGCCGATGCAGCTGATTAAAGATGTGAGAAAAAAGGGTCCGTTTATATATTGAAACTGCTCAAAAATCGTCTCATCGATGTAGCTTGAAATACTTGACTTTAATACGTCATGAATTTGTTTTGATTCTTCCATGTACGGAATAGGAATATGAAACTTAGCTGATCCGTTATAAAACTGCTCCCACGCAATTGTTTTATCATACGCATCAATCACATCTGTGCTTCGAAAAATGATGGATTCCGCTGAATAAGAGGCTTTAACAAACGGTGTATGCAGCATCACCGTACTCTCGTCGTCCAAACGATAGTATTTTGGCTCGCTAGACTTGCTTAAAATATATTGTTTTAACCGTTCTTCTTCCATTTGTTCAACTAAATGCAAATCATATAGTGGCAGCACGTACATATTACACATCCCGTAATGAATATAGCTTTTCCCGTGCATCGGCCATTTTCTGTTATAGATAGACAGTTCTTTTGTGCAAAATTCCTCTATTCGCTGCGTTTGATCCTCGGATTTTTGATAGAGTCGATCTAAATGATAGCGATCATCGATTTCCGTAACGGGAGATGTGCCGCTTCCAATTCTTCTGTAAATTTTCCCGTAAGACATGTACGGAGGGTTCGGACCTTCGGGAATCCAAATAACAAAAACACCTTGCCCGGAGTGATCTTCAGGTGATAAAAAACGCGTAACGATACGAGGAATGGGATTGGTGACATCTTTAAGCATATTATTAATAAACAGCTCATATTCTTTGCGCTCGAGCAGGTTAATGGAATGGTCGTCTTCATCTACGCCAAAAATAAGCCACCCTCCTTTTTCATTGGCAAACGAAGCGATGATATTTGGGATTTTCCGTTTGACCGTTGAGCTTACTTCGCGCTTGAACTCAAGCTGATAGCCTTCTTCTAAATGTTTTTCCATCATGCGCTGCACATCTGAAAACTCAATTTCTCCAATTGTTTTTTTCTTTCCGTCTTCGCTTATAAATGGTGAATAAAACGATTCTTCGTTCACTTGTCTTTCCCTCCTCACCACTTCTATTTAACTTATCCATATGATGAGAAGTAAAAAGACAGTCATATTTCTTTGATTTTTTTCAAAAAACAAATTTTTTATCAAATTAATCCTGTTTTATATTATGATAGAAAAAGAGGTGAAGAATATGATTGAAGCAATATTTTTAGACCGAGACGGAACGATTGGCGGCAGTAATGAAATACAATATCCGGGTGATTTTCAGCTATTCCCCCAAGCAAAGCAAGCGATTATAGACATAAAGAAACAAAACATTCCGCTGTTTTCTTTTACGAATCAGCCCGATATTACAAAAGGAAAGGTAAAGAAATCAGACTTTATCTCTGAGCTTTTAGCTTTTGGATTTGATGATGTTTACCTTTGTCCTCATGAAGATTCAGACAATTGTTCGTGCCGCAAACCAAGGCCGGGCATGCTGTTAAAAGCAGCCGAGGAGCACAGCTTAAATTTGGCTAACTGCATCGTGATTGGCGACCGGTGGAAAGACCTCGTAGCGGCCCATGCAGCAGGAGCACAATGTATTTTAGTGTTAACAGGAGCTGGGCACGACACGTTACATGTACGGGAAAAATGGGCTGACGTACAAGCGGCCTTTATTGCAGCCAATATACAGGAAGCTGTTGAATTTATCTTTACATCACTGAGTTCACAGCCGATACTACCGCATTCACATACTCGTTAAACAGCTGATTATCCTGTAATAATTGTTCATACTGCGGAGTGGTTATTTCAAGCTGCAGTCCTTTATGCCGCTGATTGCCGTTTGCGATATTTCGAGGTGAAACGCCTTTTAAATGCACGGGCGTTTCACTGATCGGAAAACCTGAGAGTGCATGACGCACCGCTTTTTCTAACTTTTCGTCTCTTCCTCCGATATAAGTTGTGCAGACGTCGCTGTAGGCACCGTGAAGAGAAATCGTGACCTCTGATTTTTTAACGAGGTGACGCGCCATTTCTTCATCGTAGTTTGCAGACGTAACATGCAATTCAAACGGATTTTCTGTTTTCAGTGTTTTAAATACGTACACCGTTGCGTTCAGCTTTTCTGCTATTTTTTCTGCCACTTCTTCTGTCCCAATTTCCATCGTTCCTCCGTGAATAGCAAGCACGACAATTTCTCTCCGGCGAATGACACATTCTATTTCGTAATCAATTCCCGCTCGTTCACACTGTGATAGTTCTTGAAAACTTTGATACACATCCCTCATCGGTTTCTTCACACCTTTCTTTTATCTTTCATATACCCAGGCTTTATTTTTTGTTTTTCTTCATATAGTAAAGGTATTAACCCTTTGTTTACTCGTTTATTTTTGTTTTTATACTTTATATTTTAGTGTGCACAAAATTTTTTTTTGAAATTCGAAATAAAAGTATTGCCAAACAAACCGTCCAGACGGTAAAGTATTCTAGGGAAAATCAAAAAGGAGGAAATTCGTGTGTCTACATTTGATGATATATTGCTTGCAGCTACGCAGGTTGTACAGCGTGACGGCGTTGGAAATTTGACGCTTGAAAAAGTAGCAAAAGAAGCCGGCGTCAGTAAAGGCGGTTTGTTGTATCACTTCTCTTCAAAAGATGAATTGATTAAGCAAATGCTGTATTCAGTCACAAAGAAATATGATGACGGACTAAACGTACAAGTTGAACGTGACAATTCTCCTGGCAAATGGAGCCGGGCTTATCTTGCTGAGACGCTTCATGACCTTCAGCGTGAACAAGTGATGAGCGCGGGGTTACTTGCAGGTATTGCAACCAACCCTGAACTCCTGCAGCACTTTCAAAAGCAATACGAAAAGTGGCAGCAGCACATTGAACAAGACGACATTGATCCAGTCCTTGCTACCATTGTGCGCCTAGCAGCTGACGGATTATGGTTCAGTCAAATGTTTGGGCTCGCACCCGTGGATCCAGACATGCAAAAACAGATTCAACAACAACTTCGGAAATTAACAGAGGAGGGTTTTCGATGAAAGCCTATTTATTTTTAGCGATTGCTATTAGTTCAGAGTTATTTGGTACATCTATGTTAAAAGCATCAAACGGATTTACAAAATTTTGGCCTAGTCTTGGTGTTTTATTAGGGTTTGGTCTTGCTTTCTATGCGCTTTCCACATCGCTTCAGCACATTCCACTCAGCGTTGCGTATGCCATTTGGTCTGGTGTAGGAACTGCTGTGACAGCTGTGATTGGCGTAGTTATTTGGAAAGAAAGCGGCAGTCTCACGATGGTATTTGGCATCGTATTAATCATTGCAGGAGTCATTCTTTTAAATTTAAAATCAGTGGCTCACTAAAAAAAGAGCCAGTAAATACTGACTCTTAAGCAAAGGAGGAAAATCGACTGTCTACTTATGAAAGTAGTATGTATCGTTTTCCTTTTTTTATACTCTTTTATAGATTAAACGGGTCTAGGAATTTAACAGATGGATATTTGTCCTGGAACAAACGCCATACAAAATCGTTTTCAAACATAAGAACGGCATGTTTATCACGATCTTCTACTAGCATCACGCGAGAATCTAGCATGCGATCTTCAATTGTTGATTTGTCTACCCATTTTGCAATGTTATGAGACATGCGCGTGAATTCAAGATCGACGTTGTACTCACCTTTCATACGGTGTTCAAACACTTGGAACTGAAGTTCACCGACTGCTCCTAAAATATAATCTCCAAAGAACGGCGTACGGTAAAGCTGTACGGCTCCTTCTTGTACAAGCTGATTAATCCCTTTTTCAAAGTGCTTAGATTTCATTGCATTTTTCGCACGAACTTTTACAAACAGTTCAGGCGGGAACTTTGGAAGAGCATCAAATTCGAATACTTTTCCCTCTCCTACAATGGTATCGCCAATCTGATACGTACCCGAGTCATACAAGCCAATGATATCCCCAGGATACGCTGTGTCTACTGTTTCACGGCTTGATGCCAAGAACTGATGAGACTGCGCTAGCTTCATTTTACGGTTCGTTCTTGCTAACGTCACGTTCATTCCACGCTCGAATTTCCCTGAACATACGCGTACGAACGCAATGCGGTCGCGGTGAGCTGGGTTCATGTTCGCCTGAATTTTAAAGATGAAACCTGAGAAGTTTTCATCCGTAGGCTGAACGGTGCCATTCGTTGATTCACGAGGCTGCGGCGGTGATGTTAATTGTAAAAATGAATTAAAGAAAGACTGTACACCAAAGTTTGCAATCGCACTTCCGAAGAAAACAGGTGTTAATAGGCCTTGCTTTACTTTTTCAATTGAAAAATCATTACCTGCTTCGTCTAGTAAAGATAAATCATCCACTAAGCCTGGTAAATACATTTCATCGACGTGTTTTTTAATTTCATCGTCGATATTTTCACCGTCAAAGTCTGCAAAATAGGACTCTTTGTTTCCTTGGTATACTTCAATTTGTTTTGAAAAACGGTCATACGTTCCTTGGAATCGTTTCCCCATGCCAATTGGCCACGTTACAGGGTATGATTCAATACCGAGTACATCTTCAATTTCTTCAAGCAGCTCAAGCGGCTCTTTTCCTTCACGGTCTAATTTATTGATAAATGTTAGAATAGGAATACCACGCATACGACAAACTTTAAAAAGTTTAAGCGTTTGTGCTTCAATCCCTTTCGTTCCGTCAATAACCATGACCGCACTGTCTACAGCCGTTAAGGTACGATACGTATCCTCACTGAAGTCTTCGTGTCCTGGTGTATCCAAGATGTTAATAAAGTGATCTTTATACTCAAACTGCATAACACTTGATGTAACCGAAATTCCACGTTGTTTTTCGATTTCCATCCAGTCAGATGTAGCAAACTTGCCTGATTTTTTTCCTTTAACCGTTCCGGCTGAACGAATCATTCCGCCCAGTAACAGCATTTTTTCTGTTAACGTTGTTTTCCCGGCATCCGGGTGAGAAATAATGGCGAATGTACGACGTGAATCGACCATCGTTTCTTGAAGTTGGTTGTTCATACGTTTTAAAATCCTTTCTGCTCTACAATTCCTATTTTCATCATTTCATTATACGCTTTTTTTATACTGCGTGACTAGTTTTTTTCATATTTGAATACTTCTACAAAATCAAAGAAATCGTCAACAAGGTGTAAAAAGCGAACAAGAAAAGACCCCTTTTGTAAAAGGGGCCTTCTCCCAGTTTAGTTTAACGAACGACCAGAGAAACGTTCTGCTGATCGGCTTAAACTTTATAAAAAAAATTACTTTTGAACGTTAGCAGCTTGTGGTCCACGGTTGCCTTCAACGATTTCAAATGTAACTTCTTGACCTTCTTCTAAAGTTTTGAAACCTTCGCCTTGGATAGCAGAGAAATGAACGAATACATCGTCTTGTCCTTCTACTTCGATGAAACCGAAACCTTTTTCAGCGTTGAACCATTTTACTTTACCTTGTAACATATCTCTATTCCTCCTTGTGTGACAATCCACACATTGTGTATTACTCTATTCCTGCTCTTACAATAAGTCAAGACGAACACTTCGAACTATCCTTACCGAACAAAAATAAGCACCTTTATTGTAACAAATCCTCCAAAAAATTTCAAAGGAATTTGCACATTCTTTTTGTTTGCTTTGATCCCTTACCTACAGCCTTTCCGCCCCTTTTTAAGCAGCCGAATGTGAACGCATTATCCGCACTTTTTCTTGGTGTTTTTCTTGTATAGCGATCCTTTAAATGGATAACGCTATAGAGATAGATACTCTTTCTATTTATGAGAAAGCAGGTGACATCACAACCTATAGAAGACATTCTCACGTCCCTTCTTAGAACCTTTGTTTCTTTCATTATCTTAAGCATTACTACTTTCCTGATTGGAAAACAAATTAACACGCATAATAATCATTTTACATTTGCGATGTCCATCATTATTGGGTCGTTCATCGCAAATATGGGATTTGATTTAAAATTAAAATTTCTGCCGATGTTCGCTTCTTTTGCTTTTCTTGTAGCCATTCATTTTCTTTTAGAATCAACAGCTCTAAAAAGCAGGCGCTTGCGAAAATGGATTACAGGACGCCCGACGGTTATTATGGAAAAAGGAAAGCTTCTTGAAGCAAATATGAAAAAAGTCAAATATTCTATTGACGACTTGAATCAGCATTTACGAGAACTAGGAACGTTCAACATTGCTGAAGTAGAGTTTGCTGTTTTAGAAGTAAGCGGAAAACTGTCAGTATTAAAGAAAACTGCTTATCAAAACATTCCCAAACAGGACGTTTTGTCTAAGCCGTTTAAAGAAATGAGTTTACCGGTAGAACTCATCATGGACGGAGAAATTATTCATAAAAACTTAACATCTCAATATACCGAACAGTGGATCAACCTTGAGCTTTCAAATCGTCAGCTTCAGTTGAACCAAGTGCTGTATGCAGTTGTGTCCACAAACGGCATGCTCTATGTAGATCAGTATAAAGATCAGCTGTCCGCTCCTACAGACAGAGAATAAGATTGAGACATAACTAAATTACGCCAATCTAAAGACAGACAAACGGAGTGAATGAGTTCGTATGGATCGCTTGAGACATCGCTGTTAATTTCCGTGCAGGGCTTTGCTTTCCTATCAACAGCTAGAAGCAGCTACATATATAAAACCTATGTTCACGATCACCATAAAAAAATCCGAACGAGTTTGATTCTTGATAGAGAATCAAACTCGTTCGGATAAAATATGTTTGTCCCAGTTTCACTGGGCCATCTCTTCAACGGTTCCTTCTTTCAAGCCATAGTAGTTCCGTTCAAATCGCTTTATTTCTTGATCATAGCGGCGTACTTTTGCATCGGCTAGCTGACGGCTTTGTTTTGTTTCTTCAAGCAGCTCGACCTGCTGATTAATTTGAAAAATAGTCGTCGCCAGCTCGTCTTGATAATCATAAATTTCATTTTGAATATCCACGCATACGGGCAAGCGATTTGCTAAAATAAAGTCCGTCATTTGCATAAGCACTTTTTTACGCTCTACTTCTTTCACTTTGCTTTTGACGGCTCGTTCTGCAGAACGGAACGTCAGTCTTACTTTAGAGAAGAAGTCACCTTTAATCGAAAGCTTGCGCTGCAGTTCTTCTACATCTTGTTTTAATGATTCATGCTCTTCAATCATTTTTTGAAGCACAAGCCCTCCGTTTAACGATGTGAGCTCCATTTCATCAAGCTGATGGCGAATGGCTGTTTTGAGCGTTTCAATTTGCTTCACCGTCTTTTTCTCCGTAGCGCGGAGCTGCTTAACATACTGCTCTGTTTTATAAATAAAGCTGTCTAACCGTTCACGGTCAAACAGTGACTGCTCTTTCTTTTTCATATAATCTTGATACGCTGTGTGTACAGATGACCACTTGATCAGCAGAGACTGATAATTCAACAGCTCATCCTGATGCTCAAGCTTGTACGTCCACATCAGCTGAACAACTACCAATAACAGCGGTAAAAAAGTTCCAGCTTCTTTGCGTTTTGCAATAATTTCATGACTTTCAAAGCTCGCCATTAAAAACAGCGGCGCATTCATACTAAATAGCAGTGCTGGCGGGTAATTCACGGGAATAAAGATACTCATTACGGTTGCCATAAGGCCTGAAATAGCAGGGTATGCGTGCGGAGGAAGCTGTTTGTACAGTTCAATTGTCCCTTTTTTCTGCAGCAGTTTCACAAGTGCTTCCTGCTGATATTCTCCTAATGCATCAATCATTCTTTCCTGATACATGGGGGGCAGCTGTTCAATCCAATTCATCAGCTGCTGCTGAAACACAGCTTGCTGACGATTTGTAGCAATCATGTATTGCGAATCAATTAGATGAAAGAACAGTCGGATTTGATGGCGCATTATGTCTTCTAGCGTATGACAGCGTGCAATTGAAAATAGCTCATTGTATTTAGATACAAGCAAATTCCCAATGTTATCGCTTAACTCGTACAGCTCGCCATTTGTTGTAGCATGAGAAACGGAAAGTTCAAAAAACTTCGCCATTTCAAGCAAAATATGCAGATGCATGTCTACTTCAGGCTGTTTTTCAAGCAATTTCATTTCTTCTACCAATGATGCTTGAAAATCCGTATGCTCCGTTTGCTGATACTGTGCTGACATTTCCGTATAAATGCGGTGGTCACATAACACATAAGCAGCTCTCAGGATATCGCCTTTAGACGTAAGCAACCCATACAATAACTGTTGTCCGTTCATCTTCACACCGTCCTTCATTAAATTTTCTTACTATAGCTTTCTATCATTTTATACTTTTTCTATAAATTCGATGCAATAGTTCAAATTTCCTGTTATCTTTCTTCTTGCTTCCTTAATACAAAAAGTGCCGTCCAACATGACATCAGCGCAGGCGGAATGGTCCAAGTCATATATCGCCACTCACCGGTCACAAGCGCCATAATAAGAAAGATGAGTGGAAAACCTATTAGTACTATGATAACACGTGCTCGGCTTACCGATTTTTTCATCGTGCATCGCCCCTTCTGTTCGTCCCTTATTCTTATAATACCCTTTCTCTTCTATAGCATTAAACACCTTTATAAACCGTTCGTACATTTCTTTGTTTTCTAGACAGTCTATGACATAAGTTTTAAAAAAGAACAGAGGATAGCTCTTACTTTGGTGAATCTCGTAAGCAGCTTTTATGTTTTGACAAGCTAAATCGTGAAAAATGTGTTATGGTAAAAGAAAATTTCGTTTTTACTACCTACATTGAAACGAAAGGGTTGATCGTATGAACATTTTTTTAATTGGCGCAAGCGGCAGGACGGGACAGGAAGTGATCAAGCAAGCAGTGACAAACGGACATTATGTAAAAGCTTTTGTGCGAAATCCATCTAAGCTTAAGCTAACGCATGCGAACGTACACATCATACAAGGCGACGTGCTTGATTATTATGAAGTGTGCCAGGCTATGCGAGGGTGTGATGCAGTAATTTCTTGTCTTGGAACCGAAAATCTAGGGCATTCTACCCTTTTAGTAGAAACGACAAATCTGCTCATTCAATGTATGAACGAAAATGGAATTCAGCGTATCGCCTACACGGCTTCAGCCGGAATCGACGGAGAAATTCCAGGCATGACGGGCTGGCTTGCTCAGCGTATTTTAAAAAATGTGCTTCGCGACCATCACGAAGCTGTGAAGCTCTTGAAGGTAAGCGGACTCGACTGGACAGTTGCTCGGCCAATGGGTCTAACGAGTGGTCCATTAACCACGTATTACCGTATAGGAGAAGCTAGCATACCAGAAAACGGACGCAACATCAGCCGTTCTGACGTCGCTCATTTTCTTCTTCAAGCCGTAGAAAACAACAGGCATATAAAAAAATCACTAAGTCTTTCGTATTAAGTGTTCTAAAGGAGTGTCGATAGTGAACCTATCAAAAATTTTTCTAAAAATAAGTCTTGTACTTTTAATGGCATGCGTCTTTATTGAAGGTAATTTTCAGGTAGCACTTGGCATCTTTGCTGCTGTTTGCATGCTTGTTATTATTTTTGCCAAGCCTCTTTCAAAATCGCTGCTTCCTGCTAATAAAAAACCAGAAAAAAAAGACCGCGAAATATTAATGATGGTCATTGGTGTCATCGTTTTTATTTCAGGAAGCTTTTTTATTGCGTAGTAGCATTGTAAAGAAAACAGGCTTAAATCCACATTTTCAATCATATAAAGGGCTGTGCTGTAAGTCGAATGTTCGGCTTATGACGCAGCCTTTTTTGGTTTCATGAGTTTTCTTTTAGCAATAGCTTCTGTCTTTTATATACATACCATTCCATTATTTAAGCAAATTACCTATCAAACCCTCTTATGCTTTTTTCATCAGTTCACATAATAGATGTAGAAGATGTCATAAGACAAGCGTCAAACGATTTGTATGTAGAAAAAGGAGGAAGATAAATGAAATGCCCCCATTGCGCTTACTCTAATCCGGAAGGGGTAAAATTCTGCTTAAATTGCGGCCATGAAATCGTGGACCACGACGAAAACTACAGCATATTCTACTTGTTTGCCCATCGTGTTGATAAAATCCCAAGAAATGAACGTTCGGTTGAACCTAAATTTCGAAATATATTCTCTCGAGTCTTCCGACAACACAGTGAAATGGAAGCTGAACGGCTTTTTATTGTAGGAACAGGGCTTACGACTCCTAAAATAGAAGAAGTTGTAAATACATGGCCAAAGCCTTGGCTTTTTGCAAGAGTCTTTCTTATTGCGCTTGTCGCATACTTAGGGCTATATCTAGGCGTAAGCTTGTTCGAAAACATCAACTTCATACCCGGCCTTATTGTAGTCGGTGCTTTTGCAGTGCCATTTACTACGCTTATTTTCTTTTGGGAAATGAACGCTCCGCAGAATATTGCTATTTACAAAATTGTGTATGTCGTTTTTATTGGCGGAATCCTCTCACTTTTATTAGCACTTGTGTTTTATGATATTCTTGGAAATAACACAAACGTGATCATGATTGGAGTATGCGAGGAACTGGCTAAAGTTATCGCGGTTATTTATTTTGTGCGCAATCTTAAATATAGATATATCCTTAACGGACTCCTCTTGGGAGCTGCAATAGGAGCTGGTTTTGCTGCTTTTGAAACCGCTGGCTATGCGTTACGGGCACTTCTTTCCGGGAGCTTTCACATGCTTTATTCTACAATACTTTGGCGCAGCATTTTTGCTCCCGGAGGACATGTAGCTTGGGCTGCCTTGACTGGAGCTGCCGTCTGCATCGTCCAAGGAAATAAGAAATTTCAGTGGAGCATGTTGATAAAATCAAAATTTCTCGGTGTATTTTTGCTTGTCGTTTTTATGCACGCTCTTTGGGACTCACCTATACTAGGTATTTTGCCCGCTGGACATACAATTTTAACGGTTATATTATGGATTTTAGTATTCAGTATGATTCGTATTGGGCTAAAAGAAATCGCAGATAAAAAGTTGGAGTTGACCTACTGCAAAGAAAAACCTACCCCCTCCTAGGAAGTCTTCAGCTTGCGTTAAGCTGCTCGTTTTAACTTTTTATTACCTTTATGTTTCATTTTGAAAATTGTTGTTACAAATTGTAAAAAAAAGTATTCAAACTACCTGTACATGGTATGATAAATTCAATAACATGAAAGGGTGACTTGGTGGATGAACCTAACTGAAATTAAGCACATGATAGAAAATTTAGTAAATTATAGAGATAGCGACATTACTCATACTCTTGCCAATAGGTTTACACTAAGTTATTCAAAACAATTAAACAGTTTTCAAATCTGCGATATTGAAAACGATATCATTCATCGTTATGAGGAAGCAGAAACAACTGCGTTAGCTTTGTTTAACATGGTCCATAATCTTCCTGAGACTATTTATAGACATACTAATTCGTTTGAACAAGTTTAAAGCAGCAAAAAAAGCTCATTTATCAACTAACATGAGCTTTTTTGCCGGTGTTTATCTATTTTAGTTATTTATAACCTTCTTCAAAAGAAGAATATCCTTTTTAATTGCCCGTCTAATTTCTTCAACTTTACAGCGTTTGTATTCTTGTACTAAGCGATAGAGCTCTCGTTTAAATAAAAATTCATCTTTTTGGTTACTCATAGCAGCATGCCCCTTATTAGCTTTCTATCACAAGCGATTAAAGAAAGTATTCCCTTTTCTTCTTGTGAAAAACAAATAAATTCACAAACAGATGTAAAAAAGCCCTTTATCATGCGCTTACAGGAATGGCGAGATGTGCTTTGCGCTAGACAAATGAAAGAATTGCGCTAAAACAAATAAAAAACATTGACTACTAGCTCTCAGTCAATGTTTTTTATTTGTTTTAGCTTTGTTTAATTAAAGTCGATTCACATACTTTTATGCGTTCATATCTCCTAAACCTGGAGCATGCTCATTTGGCATTTCAGATAAATGAGGGACTGGAAAAGCTTCCGGTGGAGGTGTTACGCTCAAGTCTCCGCCATTTCTACTTGGCGTCTGTCCTTGGAATATTTCTCCCATTCGATGCGGATCTAACCTAAAATCAAATTGCGTGTTATGATACCCCATCTCGACAAATTTTCTGCATTCAGGGTATTTGTTAATATCATAATTTGGTACAGGGAATAGTTTTCCCCAGTCCACGCCTAATGTTTCAAGAGCTTTTGCAAACGCATTTTGATGAGCATTATCTCGAACAATTAAGAAACCTAGCGTTTCTCTTAACGTTTGGTTAGAACTCATTTCGTATATTCTTGTTTTTTGTAAAACGCCGGTTGATTCTAATACGACGTTATTGAGCAAATCAGCCACTAGATTTCCGTGATTATAAACCCATGAGCCGTTCCATGGATTTCCGCCCGCATCCACTGGCAGTGAGCTTTGAGCACCCATGATATAGTGATGAGGATTAGCATGTTTTACGGCTTCATCAAGAGGAGCCTGATCTGAACCTTGACTTCCTACCCCGGCTCCGCCAGATTCATCTAACAATGCATTAATGGTATTTTGAACGAGTTCTACATGAGCAATTTCTTCTAAAAAAACACCTCTCATTAAATCGCGATACTGCGTCTCTTTCCCTCTGAAGTTAGAGCTTTGAAAGAAATATTGCATCATCGTCCGCATTTCACCAAACTGCCCGCCTAAGGCTTCTTGCAGTACCTTCGCGGCCGCAGGATCGGGCTTATCCGGTTTAATTTCATTAATTAATCCTTCTTTGTAATAGTACATTTCAAACACTCCTTTTATTCTGAAGCAAAAAAGGTAGCCCATACTAAGCAGAGGTACCTTTTTTTATTTCAAATTATTCTCTTTAACATGCTCATACTAGTGTGCCACCTTTCTAACGTATGCACATACCTACTGTTTCCATATGCGGCTTTTTTATTCTAGATATTAAAAGGTAACTTGATTGAAACACGTGGATAACACCCTTTGTTATAGGCAAAAAAAAGACCTCTCGCACATATCGAGGGCCTTTCTTTCTTTTATTTAGAGGAAACTTTTTTACGAGTTAAATCATGATGCAACGAAGTATCAGGAATTTCCGGATTGGGAACCTGTCCTTTTGCTACAGGGTCTTTGATATATACATATTCACCGCTTCCGTCTGGGGCACTTCCAGTAGCCCACGGTCCCTCTTCTGATTCAGCGCCTTCTGAGAGGTTCCAAAACTCATACGCTTCTGGCTGTGATTCTTTTTCAGCCTCAGGAGGGAAAGATGCAGGAACAACCACTCCATTTTTTTCTTCTAGTTCGTTTATAGCTTCCATCCACTGATACTGGTGATAGCGATCACGCGCTAGCATTTTTCGGAATGTCGCGCGTACACCTTCATCTTTTGTCATATGATATAACCTAGCTACTTGAAGTCTGCCTTGACTTTCTGCATGCAAGTTCGAACGCATATCTGCTAATAAATTGCCGCTTGCTACGATATATGAACCGTTCCATGGAACTCCATTTGAATTAGTAGGCAAACCACCCAGCCCGCTCACTAATAAATGCTGAGGATTAATTCCTCCCATGATAGCTGCTGTTGCAGGATCTTTCGCAGCTTCTGCTTGATCTTCTGGAGAGGCTCCATCAAGTAATTGACTAATAAGTGAACAAAGCATTTCTACGTGTCCAATTTCCTCTGTACCTATATCCATCAGCATATCTTTATATTTTTCTTCTCCTCGACAGTTAAATCCTTGAAAGAGGTATTGCATCATTACCGTCATTTCACCGAATTGTCCACCTAGTACTTCTTGAATCTGGCGAGCAAGCATCGGATCCGGGCGATCTACTTTAACTTCAAACTGCAGTTCTTTTTGATGACGAAACATGTTAATTCCTCCTTTAATATAATAAATTCCTTTTAGAGATTTTTTCCTCTTTTTTCTGTTCCCTCTCCCTATTCAATTAATCGCTAAACTTGTATCTTTTTCCTGCTGGAACAAAAATGGGTAAAAAAGCCTATTAAGAAATTTAATTTAATAAGTAGAAAGGCACCTAAAAAGAAGGAAATACCTGCGCTTTGCTCTTTAGTATTCGTTCAGTTTATAACATTTTATAGTCAAAACCACTGCCAGACAGAAAAATGTTCACTTAAAAATGAGATTCAGACATAACTAATCACTTCAATAAACAGCTAGAAGCAACTACAGATATGAAACCTATATTCTCTCCACCACAATAAAAAATCCGAATGATTTGATTAATCATTCGGATCTACTTTCAATTAAAATACTTTTGTTCCAGTTTCTCTTTTCTCTATTACTTCTCTATCCCTGCTTTGATTTCTTTAATCATGCCAGCCATTGACTCAAGGCCTCCTCCAGATAAATACCAAAGGCCTGGATCAAGATACACAACGTGATTGTTTTTCACCGCGTTGATTTCTTTTACATACTCATTTTCAACAATTTGTTTAGCAGATGATTTTTCACCAATCGCTGCACCGCGGTCAACGACGAATAAGTAGTCTGGATTTTGCTTAACTAAATATTCGTATGAAATGCTTTGGCCATGCTTAGCCGATGGATCTAGGCTGTCGTCTGCAGCTTTAATACCGAATACGTCGTGGATTAATCCGTATTTAGAACCTGGACCAAACGCTGTCATTTTGCTGTCATTTGCCATCATTACAAGCGCTTTTTTATCTAGTTTGTCCGCTTGTTTTTTCAAATCTGCAATTTGCTTATCAATTGCTGCTAGCTCTTTTTTTGCTTGATCTTCTTTATCAAAAATTTGTCCTAGTACTTTTGTATTTTCTTTAAATGACTTCATATAGTGCTGGGTGTCCGTATCGATATAGATCGTCGGCGCAATTTTTGAAAATTCATCGAATGAATCTGCTTGGCGGCCTTGAATAATAATTAAGTCTGGCTTTAACTCTGCAATTCTTTCGAAATCAGGTTCTTTTAAGCCACCTACATTCGCATACTTATCATCTTGATACTTTGATAAATACTCAGGAATCGCTTGTTTTGGCAAGCCCGCTACTTCAACCCCCAGTTTATCTAGTGTATCAAGTGCACCCATGCTGAACACTACAACTTTTTTAGGGTTTTTCTTAATTTTAATTCCGTCTTTATTGAACTGATCGGTTACTGTTACCGTCTCTTTTTGCTTACTTTCTCCACCTGTTGTTTCTTTTGCTCCTTGATTACCGCAAGCAGCTACAACAATCGCAGTTAAGACTGCTACAAACATTACTAACACTTTTTTCACTTTCGTCACCTCATGAATAAATTTTATGAAAAATACACGCAAATACGCTGTCCGCCAACCGTTTCGATTGGAATATCCATATCGTATATATCCTTTAATACAGACGTTTGAATGATGGTTTCTGTTGGGCCTTCACGGATCACTTCACCGTTTTTAAGTGCCACAATATAATCCGAATAAACAGACGCAAAATTAATATCGTGAATGACAATTACAATCGTTTTGCCTAAGTCTTCTACGAGACGTTTCAACAGCTTCATAATTTCAACAGAATGCTTCATATCTAAGTTATTGAGCGGTTCATCTAAGAAAATATAATCCGTGTCCTGTGCGATGACCATGGCAATAAAAGCTCGCTGACACTGTCCCCCGCTCAGTTCATCCAAGTATTTATCTTGAATACTTTCAAGCTTCATATAACTTAGCGCCTGATCAACCGCTTGTTCATCGCTTTTGGTTAACCGGCCTTTTGAATAAGGAAACCGCCCAAAATTGACGAGTTCACGTACGCTAAGCCTGATATTCAGCTGATTAGACTGTTTTAAAATACTCATTTTTTTGGCTAAATCTGAGCTGTCAATATTCTCTATATTTTTTCCTTCTATAGATATTGACCCTGAGTCAGCTTTAATGAGACGGCTCATAATTGAAAGCAGCGTACTTTTTCCCGCTCCGTTTGGACCGATAAATGACGTGATTTTCCCTTTTGGAATCACGACGGATGTTTTTTCTAAAACGGTTTTTTCTCCGTATGTTTTACTGACATTTGTTACTTCTACCATGATTTATTCTCCTTTAGCAGCAAATAAATAAAGTAAATTCCGCCGGCAAAGTCAATGATGACGCTCAGCGTGGTGCTGAAGGTGAACACTTTTTCAACGATAAATTCTCCTCCGACGAGGGCTATAACACTAAGCAGCAGTGATCCCATCATTAAATAGGTGTGCTTGTACGTTTTGAACAGCTCTCTCGCAAGGTTCACAACAAGCAGTCCAAGAAAGGTGATCGGCCCAACTAATGCTGTAGCCACTGAGACAAAAATGGCGATCGCAATCAGCATTTTTTTGACGAGCCCGTCATAATCAATACCTAAATTTACCGCATGTTCTCTTCCGAGCGACAGTACATCAAAAATGGATGTAAAGCGCCACACGTAAATGCCAAGCAGGATAAATATGACGGCTGCTATGTATAGCAAATCGGTATTAACATTGTTAAAGCTTGCAAATGATTTATCTTGTACAACTTGAAATTCATTCGGGTCAATCAGCATTTCCATAAATGAAGACATGCTTTTAAATAACGTGCCGA
The DNA here is from genome assembly GCF_055710015.1 of Priestia sp. VA7. Lineage (NCBI taxonomy): Bacteria > Bacillati > Bacillota > Bacilli > Caryophanales > Bacillaceae > Priestia > Priestia sp. VA7. The sequence continues at coordinate 331,054 of NZ_JBVQPN010000003.1, read as the reverse complement.
ACACAATTCCAACCAGTAAAATAAAGAAAATATTCTTACCGGCTTTTTTGAACATCAGTATGTAAAGCAAGACCGAAAAGATAATCATCAGCGAAACGCAAAGAAGAAAGTTAAGATTTTTGTTCATGATGACAATATTCGTCGAGCCAAAGATGTACACAATAAACGTTTGCAGAAATAAATACAGTGAATCCAGTCCTAGAATACTAGGAGTTAGAATTCGATTATTAGTAATTGTTTGAAAGATAACGGATGAAAACGCAATGGCTCCTCCGGTTAAAACAATCGCAGCGACTTTTTCAATTCTTCGCGGCAGCGTGTACTGCCAGTAGCCTAAATCGTAGCTGATAAACAGCGCTACTGATAAAATGGCCAGCGCGGCGAGAATGATGATTTTATGTTTGTTATGCATAACGACCTCTCCTTATCAGCATAAAAAGAAAGATCGCACTTCCTATTACACCGACCATTAGCCCAATAGAGATTTCATAAGGGAAAATAATGACTCTGCCTAAAATATCGCACGCCAGTACGAACACAGCTCCAAGCAGCGCTGTATGAGGCAGGCTTTTCCGCAAATGATCTCCACGGTAAATCGATACGATATTTGGAATGATTAATCCTAAAAAAGGCAGCATGCCAACGGTCAAAATCGTAATCGACGTAATAAGCGACACAATGACTAATCCAATGTTTACAATTTGTTTGTATTTCACGCCTAAATTGATTGAAAAGCTTTCTCCCATACCAGCAACCGTGAACTTATCTGCGTAAAGATAAGCAATTATTAAGAGAGGTATACTCAGGTATAAAAGTTCATATCTCCCTTTGACTACTAGCGAAAAGTCGCCTTGCAGCCATGAAGAAAGGTTTTGAATCAAATCGTATTTGTAGGCGATGAAGGTAGCTAAGGAACTTACGATACTGCCGAGCATTAAACCGACTAGCGGAATATAAATCGTATCGTTAAATTTAATTCTGTCTAGTATTCTCATAAACAATAGATTGCCCGCCAGTGAGAAAATGAAAGCAATGCTCATTTTTAATAGAGGACTTGCTGAAGCAAATACTAGTAGAGAAATCAACACACCAAGTCTTGCCCAGTCCATCGTTCCTGCCGTTGTTGGAGATACAAACTTATTTCGCGTAATTTGCTGCATAATTAATCCGCAAATACTAAGGCTCATTCCCGCCATAATAATGCTCAAAAGCCTAGGAAAACGACTAAAAAACAGCGTTTGGCTTTCTTCTTTTGTTAAATGAAACAGATCCATCGCTGACAGATCTTGTACTCCTACAAAAAGAGACAAAATCGATAGTACAGCAAACACAAGAATTAACTGATAAAACTTCAACTTTCCTTACTCCTTTCTTTCATCTATAAGTCTAGTTATCTCCTCCTTTATCATATGTAAATGATTATCATTATCAATTGACTTTCTTTATCATATCATTATTCTCTAAATAATCAATGGTTTTCTTAAAATTTAAGCAAAAAAACACCTTAACAGATGGATCTGTTAAGGTATTTTAAGGTTTAATTAAACTTAAAAATAGCTATTTCTCTCTTCATACATAAGAGATTGAAACAACTACATACATGAAATCTACATTCATCATAACAAAAAAATCCGAACCATTAATAACTATTAATGGTTTGGATTTAACTTTAAGCAAAATACTTCTGTGGCAACCTTTTTGTATCAACTTTATATATATGAAATATATGTTTATATTTGAAAGAAATCTACTTATTTTGCAAATACATGGTTTCCGATAACTGCCGTTACTTGCTGCGTTGCAACCCATTGGCTTTCAGCGATTTTGGGATTATAGAAAAACAGCGCATCGTTTTCATGCGGGTTTGATATTGCTTCGCTTACCGCTCGTTTTGATTCTTCTGATGCAGGCTGATTAATTGCGCCGTTTGCTACTGGTGAAAATTGATATACGCCGTTTCCTAGCTGCTGATAAATAACGTCGTGAATGTTATTTGGGAATTCCGGTGAAGCTACACGGTTTAATACCACAATTGCTACCGCTACTTTTCCTTGGTACGGCTCACCTTTTGCTTCTGCCTCTACTAATCTTGCTAGTAAATCTTGATCTTGTGCAGAAACCGATGTAGACGGAGCAGTTTGTGCCGGCGCCGGTGCTTCTCCTTGAAGTTTTAACGTTTGTCCGATGGTAATGATATCACTTTGTAAACCGTTAACAGCTTTTAACTGATCCACAGTCATGCCGTTTTGTGTTGCAATATGATATAACGTTTCGCCTTGTGCTACTGTATGTACAGATGTTGCCGGACTAGCGGCAGGTTGTGCTTGTCCCTGGTCAGGAATCGTTAATGTTTCTCCAACGTAAATCATGTCGTTTTGGCGGTTATTAGCACCTTTCAGCTCATCTACCGTAACCCCATTTTGTTGGCCAAGCCCCCACAAGGTATCTCCTTTTACGACTTTGTGCGAAGCTGCTGCTGATGCTGTTCCTTGACTTGCTAGAAATGCTACAGACGCTGCAGAAGCAACTGCCCATTTTTTTACACGTTTTTTACTCACAAAAACTACCTCCTAAAATTTGAACCTGTTATTACCTTAGCACATAGATTCACCTTTTCATTAAAAAAAACAGTAACATTTGTTCTAATTGGATTAAGTTTCTTACAGTGCCATTCATTATGTTACAACTTTTACATGACCCTTAAAGAATATGTAGAAATATGACGATTTCATTGCGAAACAAGCTTTTTATCTGTTTACTTACATTCCTCTTTCTGTAAAAAACTTGATTTAATTATGATTAATCGCAGAGATAAAAAGGAAAACAGCAGTCAAATAGAGAAATAGTGTAACTATTGAGGAATGATTCAGCGCTTCTTTGTCAATTTACGTTTGTTTATTAATAAAGGAGGTCTATTTGGATGTGTGCAAATAAAATGTATGTGACGTATAACACGGAGAAACCGGCTATTACAATTCAAGGAGCTTTTTATCATACGGGAGGAACGCAGGAAGAGTTTTTGAGGGAATTCAAGTACTGGCTTGAATCTCACGGCTGGTCATTTATGGGCGTAACAAATGAAACAACGATGACAACGGCGAATAAAGAGTTAAAAGAAACAATGGAACAGCATAAAATAGAAGGCAAAAAAGTTCAAAGACTAGAAGATTTATAACGATTGCTTCTATGACCCTTCACACATGTCCAAACGCCAATATGTAAAAAAGCCTTTAGATGAGCTAAAGGCTTTTTTACATTAACGAGAAAGTGCGACCACCTTCTGATTTTCTACTCTCTCTTCAACAGGCTTTCTCATTTCTTTTTCCGTCCATACGCCAATGCGTTTTTGTCTTTTTCCAAGAGGCTGTTTTTCACATGCATAGCAAATTTCTGAAATATCATCAAAATGAGCTAACGACATCTTTATCCCTCCTTTTCTAAATATACACAGGCAAGTTAGTATGCTTCTTCCCTTATTTTCTAAAGCTAAACTGCTTCTTCTTATATTTAAACAATTTATAAACAAACGGAATAAATAATTTCTACTTCATTATCATTTAGATTGTTTTATTTAGATATAGACGGGTAAACAAAAACTATCCCACCTCACACCCTGAAGTTTGAAACTGTCACGTAAAAAAGCTGCTTTCTATACATTACATGTATAGAAAGCAGCTTTTTTATATAGCTAGAAAAAATGCATTGATGCATCAGCTATAAAAACAGGCAACCGGCCCTTTATTTTCTAGCAGTTCGTTTTTTGTAGCAGTGAATAGTATGCATAGATTCGTTAAAATCTTTCATTAGACGATAAGGCTTGCTCACTAACCTTATTGGAATTCCAGTTAAAAATCTATTTATATCTTTTTTATATTCTTTTGACACTCGGTTAGGTTTCGTAGAGACGCGCTTGTAGACCTCTTTATAGAACTCTTTCAAAACATCAACTTTAAATACCATTGTACGCTTACATTCTTGACACTCTACACGTACAATTTTGCCGTTAATATAATAAACGTGGTGAGGAAGCTCTTCTTTGCAACTGTTACAATATAAACCTGCTTCCATTTGGGTATCTTTCACACTTCCTCCCTCCCTGATTTACATTATTTATATAGTTCGTTTCTACGATTGAATAAGCACTTTTATTTCATTACCTGATAGAACGGCTTCGAATCCTTGACGCCAATAATCAAGAGGTACAATTTTAGTGATCATTTTATCTGTATTAATTTTCTTTTCTTCAAGGAGTTTCAAAGCAATATGCCAAGAACTTGGTTTCTGAGAACGGGTTCCAATATATGTAATTTCTCTTTGGATGATAGATTCTTGATCTAAAAGGTTTAATTTTTCGGAGAAAATCCCTACTTGTACAAACGTTCCTTTTTTCTTAACCAGAGGCAACCCTTGGTTTAACGCCTGGACAGCACCTGAACACTCAAATAACTTGTCAACACCGTATCCCTTTGTATAAGTCAGCACAATTTCTTCTAAGCTTTCTTTTTGGATATCTACAGTTACGTCGATTCCTAAAGACTTAGCTAACTCTAAACGCTTCTGATCTTTTGTTATACCTGCTAATATAACAAACGCTCCTTGTGCTTTTACGACTTGTGCTTGCAGTAAACCAATGGGACCTGGACCAAAAATTAATACTTTATCTTCTTTTTTAACAACTGTTTTTTCTAAAGCTGCATGAACGCAGCAAGCTAGAGGCTCAGTTAAAGCAGCTGCTTTTAGGTCGACTGCATCTGGCAGCACATGGACACTTTGCTCACGTGAAATAACATATTCAGCAAAGCTGCCGTTTATTTGTGTACCTATTCCTTTTCGATGAGCGCACAGATTATAGTCTTTTTCTAAGCAATAATCACACTCTCCGCACGTCACAAATGTTGTTTCACTCGTTACTTTATCGCCAACTTTTATTTTTGTTACATCTTCCCCTACTTCAACGACTATACCGGAAAACTCATGCCCAAGCACAACCGGCGTCTGGGAATTTTTATATTGACCTGTAAACGTGTGAATATCCGTACCGCATATTCCGGTATACGCTACTTTAATCTTCACTTGGTTTTTCTGAACTTCTAATTCAGGGATCGTTTTTAACAGCATCTTATCGTAGCCTGGCTCTACCTTCATGACTGCCTTCATTCTTTTCACTCCTTATTTGGAATTATTAACACTTTTCCATAAGCTTCTTCTCGATTAATAATCATATTAAATGCCTTTTGCGTGTCTTCTAACTTGAATCGATGAGAAATTAATTCCTTTAATCTAATCTTTCCATTTAAAATAAAGTCAACGCTTGTTTTCCACTCTTTCCCGGGAAACGGTGCAGAATAAGAGTTCCAGGAACCTTGCAACGTAAGCTCTTTTCTAAAAATACTCTCAAATGCTGCTTCAGATAAACAAACATCTGAATAAGCAATACCTAAATATCCAACCTTCCCTTTTTTACGAGTAACGAGCAGGCACTGCTCTTGAGTGAGAGGGGAACCTGCACATTCGAGCGCAAGATCCACTCCTCTTCCTTTTGTATATTCATTAATTTTTTCAAGGACATTTTCGTAACGGGCATGAATCACTTTTTCACAACCCAGGGCCTTCGCTTCTGCAAGCTTTTCACTAGAAATGTCGATGGCGATGATTTCTTTTACACCCGCAATTTTCAACCATTGAATCGTCAGCATGCCAATGACTCCTGCTCCAAAGACCGCTGCGGTGTCTCCTATTTGCGGATGAATATTAAGTACTCCATGAAGCGCTACTGCTAAAGGTTCTATCATCGCTGCTTCTTCAAAGTCCATCTCTCCTACTTGTATAACATTAGAAGCTGGAATATTGACATACTGAGCAAATCCGCCAAATGCTTGAGCACCAATCATTCCATAGTTTTCGCATAACGAATACTGTCCTTTTTGGCAATATTCACATGCGCTGCACGGTTTAAATGGAATAGCAGCTACTCTGTCCCCAACGTTCAAATCTGTTACTTTTGCCCCTATTTCGACGATATATCCAGCAAATTCATGACCCATAATGGCAGGCAGCGGATACTTCCATCTGCTTGTCATTTTGTGTGTATCCGATCCGCATATTCCTGCTGCCATTACTTTTATTTTGACTTCATTCGCTCGGCAGGAATCAATGCTAATATCTTGATAAATAATTTCATTTTTTTCATGCAGCACGGCCGCTTTCATTGCCTTACCTCCTGTTTGTGTCTATTTTAAAAAATAGAAGCCCACAGCTGAGAGAACTTAAGAATAAGCCAGTTAAATAAGTTTCCTCCCATGTCTAAACTTGAAATTTGTGTTGCACCTTCCGGCATAGAAAACTGGGCTCCTGATAACATTTGCGTATGCACATCTGCGAAATTCGTCGCCATGTAAAGTGATAGCGCTACCATAACGGTGCCCGAAATAAGAGAGTGTATAATATTTCCTCTTAATGAGCCCACAACAAAAGCTACATAGAAAGGAATGGTAGCCAAATCCCCAAAAGGCAACACTTTATTCCCAGGCAGAATGACAGCTAAAAGTAATGTAATCGGGACAAGTAATAGTGCTGTAGCCATAACGGATGGATGTCCTACTGCAAGAGCGGCATCTAATCCAATATATATTTCACGATCACCATATCGTTTTTGAAGAAAAGAACGAGCTGCTTCAGAAATTGGAATAAGTCCTTCCATTAAGATTTTAACCATTCTAGGCATCAAAAGCATAACCGCTCCCATTGAAATACCTACTTGAAAAACTTTACCAAGATCATAGCCTGCTAATATACCAATTACACACCCTAAGATTAACCCCATCATCATTGGTTCACCGAAAATACCAAAACGTTTTTGAATAGATTCGGGATCTGCATTCAACCTTTTAATCCCTGGGATCCTTGATACACCCATACCTACCAAAATACCAATTGGTCCAAACGCAGCTGTAGAGCCTGTAGGAAGAGAAATTCCTTCTAACCCGTAAAATTTTTGAACCATTGGCGCCGTCTTATCTGCTACAAATAAAACAGCAATTTCATACAGAACGGTACACAATATTGCAAACCACCAGCTTCCTGTGACAACGTATCCTGTTGCACCAGCAGCGATAAAGTGCCAGTAGTTCCAAATATCAATATCAAGCGTCTTAGTCAGTTTTAATAAAAGCAAAATAATATTTACAAACAAGCAAACAGGAATTAGTATAGCTGCAACGGGAGATGCCCAAGATATTGCAGCGGCAGAAGGCCATCCTGTATCAATAACAGTTAGGTTTAGACCAAATCGTTCAACCATTGCTTGTGCTGCTGGTCCTAAGTTTTTTACAAGTAAATCAATAACTAAGTTGATCCCGACAAAACCGATTCCTATTGTAATTCCGGATTTAAACGCTTTTTTTGCACCTGTTTTAAATAACAGGCCTAAGATAAAAATGGCAATTGGTAAAATAACTGTAGGTCCTAGATTTAATACTGCTTGCACACCTGATAGAAGTTTATCCATATCCATCCCTCATTTTTCTTTTGTCATTTTCTAAAATGGAGGCAACGCGTGATACCTATGCCTGTAAATGCGTCAGAATTTTTTGGTCCAGTGCTTCCATGCCAATTCCCGTGATATAGGAGGTTGCGCTTAATGCCGGGATGCTGTACGTTGTGGGTAAAATCGTTGTTGATACAATTAAATCCGCTCCTTCTTGGCGAGAAGCTACTTCCGCAATTTTACACTGCACAACTTCCGCGTTAATGCCGTTGTCTTTTAATAGATTTTCCACTCGTTCACACACCACTGTTGATGTTGCAATTCCTGCTCCGCACGCTACTAATACCGTATATTTTTTCATTCTAATCATCTCCTGATTTATTATTTTTAATTTTCTGACTAATCAATTTGCAACTGGTTTATTTAAGGCATCTATTATTTTTTGGTCCAGTGCTTCCATGCCAATCCCTGTGAGATAGGAGGTTGCGCTTAATGCCGGGGTGCTGTACGTTGTGGGTAAAATCGTTGTCGATACAATTAAATCTGCTCCTTCTTGGCGAGAAGCTACTTCGGCAATTTTACACTGCACAACTTCCGCGTTAATGCCGTTGTCTTTTAATAGATTTTCCACTCGTTCACACACCACTGTTGATGTTGCAATTCCCGCTCCGCACGCTACTAATACCGTATACTTTTTCATTTTACTTCTCCCCTTTTGTACTAATTTTTTCAACTCCATTAAAAATAGCTTGAACATTCCTTTGATTTTCAGCCTGTAATAATTGCTCTATTTTTTGCTGATCTTGAATTGTTTGCATCAGCTCCTGAAGTACTGTTAACTGGGTGTGAGGCTGGTTTAAACCTAATAGAAGCACAATGCGCACATCCACTTTTTTTGTATTATCATCCATTAAATAAAATGATACAGGTTTTTGTAAGGTAACCACACTAATAAATTGTTCAAAAACGTGCTCTGGATCTGTATGAGGGATTGCTACACTGTAATCGCCTATTTGGAGGCCTGTCGGAAAAGATGCTTCTCTTTCTTTGATTTTTGCCAGAAAGTTTTCACTGACATACCCTTTGCCAAATGCCTCTTTGTACACCATTTCAAAGATATCGGCTTGGTCTTTACATACACTATTTAACTTCAGTAACTCTTCTTTTAAAAAAGGCTGTAATGTCACGATTGTATCCTCCTTGCTATACATTCTGTACCATGATTAGATAGAGTGCGTTTTAATTATTTCATAGATTTTGTATTTTTCATTTAGCTGTTTCATCTCATTTATTACCCCGTTCATTTCCGCTAACTTCATCAGCTGCAGCATAGCGTTTAAATGTTTCTTTTTATCAATAGCTGCGATAACAACAATAAAATGAACTTTTTGCTCTCCGCATAATAAGCCTTCTTTTAACTTAAGTAAGCTCATGCCTACTGCTTGAACACCGTCCTCAGGGCTTGCGTGAGGTATGGCAACATTAAGTCTTAGTACAATATGTGGAGACATAGACGGATATTGTTCCTGCATTTTATCAATATAAGCTTCAGTAATAACACCTTTATGTAAAAGCGGGGCAGCGGCTATTGAAATAGCTTCCTTCCAGCTTTCCACTTGATCGCGCAGCACAATTGTTTCGGGTGTAATTAAATCTGCTAAACTGTATTCTTGATTTTTACTTGTTTCGTTTAATATTTGGAGAGAAAAATAGTCTTGCAATGCTTTTTGAAGTTGAGACTTCTGCTCAACTTTTGCGTATTTTTCAATGACACTTATTAACTGTTCAATGTTTACCACGGATGTATTTAAACCGAATATGGTTTGAATGACTCGCTGCCGAAGCTGCAGCTTTTGAAAATCGGAAATAAATTGTTCCACAATAAATAAATGCTTAGAAGTCTGAACAGTAACAGGAGAAAATACCATATCAAATTCTGCTTTTGATTGCTCAAATTCTCGAATTGAAAGAGCTTCGTAGAAATAAAACTCTGGAAATAGATCACGCAGCGTGTGCTCCATCAAATGTGAAATGGATACCCCGTTAGGACAAACAACAACCGCTCGCTTTTTCAGCTGTATCGTTTCGCCACTGTTAATTAAATGTCCGCCAATAAAAACGGTAATAAACATCACTTCGCTTTCAGGAATAGAGCAGCCAATATAAGTTTCAAAAGGCTTTAATGAGTCCTTTACAATGTAGTGAATGGCTTCGAACTCTTCACTAACTTTTTCAATTATTGAATAGTTAGTAGTTAGCTGATATTTAATGCGGTAGTAAGCTGGTTTCATATGCAGCACTAATTTTTGAAGCAGCTTCTCTTTTTCTTTAAAAGTAATACATGCTTTTTTCTCAAATAACGCAAGGCTGTTTTTTAATGAAGATTTTAATTCAAGAGTTTCTTCCTCTCTTAAAAATTGGGAGGATAGAACGTTAGAAGTAAGCAATTGTAATGTAATAAATAAACGTTCTTCCTTTGGGATACAAGCAGCATCTTCAATTAAAATTTCGGCAGCTTCAAACTCTTTTGTATCCGATAGTTCTTCATAGTCGATATGATAAGAATCTTTAATTAAGTTTCCTTTTTTAATTCGTTTTAACAAAATGGCTATTGTATATGGAAGAAGTTTTATTTTTTGATCGATAAATTGAAGTGCTAAACGCTTTTCTACTTTTTCCATTTGCTCTTTTAATCTCTGAATTTCTTCTCTTGAAATTCCTGTATATGCCTGAATATACGTCTCGCCTTGATACATGTCATATACGGTCCGCAGTACTTCAATAAGCAGCTTCCTTTTATTCCACTCACTTCCTACTATGTCGTATCCATGCATTCGCGAATAAATAATTTCAAGATGATAACCATTTACAATTTTCTGTGTATATTTCATATCTCTTAATACTGTATTCTTACTCACTGATAGCGAGCTGGAGAAATGAAGTAAAGATAATTCTTCTTCGCTGCCTAATAGCATAAGCAAAACCAATTGAGCTCTTTCTTTTTCAGACGGAATATAACTTCCAGCAGAGTGTTCGACTTTTTCAGCAAACAGTTCCATTAGAAGAGGATCAATAATAAATTTCCCCCCGTTCGTTCGCTGAATTTTTGGGTAGTTATTACTCTTTAACCAGTCATTAATTTTTGTAAAGCTGTAGCTAATCTGCCTCCGTGAAAGATGATACTTTCTCTCTAATTCTGCATTGGAAATACCTGGATTACTAACCACTCGTTTTAAAATTAAATTGCTCCTTTCATCTAGATGCATCAATTGCTCCCCCCTTGCTTAAATTTATTCTATCACTGATCTCCACCAAAATGTTTACGCTTTCATTACCACTTCTGGTCGAATTATTGTGCAACTTGATGGTTAACTCTTCCTTACCATTGTAGCCATTTCGCTAGTGATTAGATAGAAAAAGAAAAACTGTTTTTGACTACGATTTTTACGTCACAGTGAATAAAAAAACCTGACTGTTTAGTCAGGTTTTTTGTAGTATCGGTTTTTATTGATACTCTCCTATTCCAAATACTTCTGCTACGTGATTTTTTAATTTATGCTTGTAGTGATCAATGTTTGGATGTTTAACTACATCATGAATAGAGTAAGTTGGAAGTGGACTCATACCGACGTACTGATTCATTTTATGCAAATGCATAATGGCTTCGTCTAAACTTTTTCCTTCATAGAAAGCTTCGTCATTGTCGAAAATAGCTTCCGGTGCATTCCATGTGAGAGAAAACATGTATTTTTTCCCTGTTAATAAGCCCCCTCGCCCGTATTGATTTGAACCTTTAAAGAAAATGTTATCCATATACACGCGATCAATATATTGCTTAAACTTTCCGGGAATGCTGAACCAGTAAATAGGCGTCTGCATAATCACAACATCAGCCCATAGCCACTTTTCAATTTCTTCTTCTACTTCGTAGCCTTTATCAACCACCGTTGTTTTAATGTCAAATTGATCAGTGAGTAAATGCTGTATTTCGTTAAAAATCGTCTGATTTAACTCTCCTTTTGACTTTTTATAATACTCGTGTCCATTAATGATTAATACGTTTTTCATGCTGACCTGCTCCTTTCCCAAATCTTTGTTTCTTTATCTTCATATATCTGTATACCCATAAAAACTACTTACCTATCAGTACTACCTCTTACTTTGAAGTAACATAGGTACCTAGAAGTCCCTTTTTAAACACCCTTATAATTTCCTAAACAAAGAAAAAAACAAAGTCTAATTTACTAATTCTTTAGAAGATGTTTAACTCTCACAAAGCAAATCGTTTTTTTAAAATCAGTTCTTTTCACCCAACAAAAAAAGACTGACGAATTAAATTTCGTCAGTCTTTCTGTCTTTTTTATTTCGGTTCGCCTACTTCATTTAACGGATAGTAGCGAAACTGCACTTTTCCGATAACTGATTTTTGTGGAATGAAGCCAAATGCTCGTCCATCATGACTTACAGGACGGTTGTCTCCCATGACAAACAGTGAATTTTTCGGTACCTTCACTTTGCCATCAGTTGCAGGCAGCGTTTGAAGCGTAAAATCTTCCGTGAATTTCTCATCAGGTGCAAGAGATTTTTTAGATTCTTTTAAATACGGCTCTTTATAAGCTTTGCCGTTAATATACAGAACGTCGTTTTTCATTTCTACCGTATCTCCTGGCAGGCCAATTACACGTTTAATATAATTTTCATCTGCATCCGGTGCATGAAATACAATCATATCAAAGCGATCAACATCACTGATTTTATTTAAAATGACGCGGTTTGAATCTTCAAACGTTGGATACATCGATTCACCGTGAACCGTAGTTGGCGCAAATAAAAAATGGCGAACTCCCACTACAATAACCAATGCAATAACAATGGACTTAATCCATGAAAATACTTCTTTTTTTACGTTATTTTTGCTCATTTTAAAACATCCCTTACGTCAAAATATACTTTCATCATAGCATCAAATAGAGGGAAAGTATAATAATAACCGAATAATCTTATTTATTGATCGCCGTTGCTCACCGTGCCTTGATGGAAAAACAAACGCCACTTTTCTTCTCTTTTTCGCCAAATAGAACTGCGAAGCGTCTTTTTTTCTGCCGTATGATTCATAAGATGATAAGTAGTTAATACGCAGTCAGGAGACAATACGTCTATATGAAAATGAGAGATTTCGAATACATCTGGCGAAAGTACATGATTGTTATTGTAATCTTTTCGTTTCCATACCCTGCCCGAGCTGCCAAACTCCACGTAATCATCTGCAAGAATATTTGAAAGCTCTTTAGTAGAGGTGCGTATCTCAGATTTTAAGTGACTGCATTCTAAATTATAAAATGTTTGAGTGAGATTCTCTTTTTCCACTTTCACAGTCTCCTCTCATTCTTTCTTACATTCATTATAAAGGAATACTGCCGTTTTCACTTAAGACTTGTTGCATCATTTTGATCATTTCAAACATAGAAACCCCTCCTATCTCAGAAAGTCTGTCTCTGTCCATGAGGGTTTTACTTCATACTAAAATAAAGCATCGCACACAGTGCTTTTGCACCTCCTCTTTCTTCAAAAGTAGTTCAAAAGCAGATTGTACCTATTTAGCGATTTCTATCTGTCTAGTAAAAATTTTTCGCAGGAGGTTTGCTTTTCATCTCAGAACCTATTGACTATTATTTTCATTTCATACAAAATTAACAATTGTGCATGCTTTACATGTTAATACAAGCAAAAAGATACTGTTTTGCAACATTAAAGGAGGAACAACATGAACATCGGTACGATTAAAAGAGAAGCTAAAGCTTCTTTAAAGAATCGCTGGGGACTTGCGATTTTACTGACGGTGGTGACGTACGGAGTATATACGCTTCTGCCTATTCCATTTGAAATTGTGGCAAGCGGCGGCTATGACAATTGGCTGAAAGATGAATCTGATTCGGCCTCATGGATTTCAACTGCCTTTGCTATTGTCTTTTCGCCTCTTCTCATGGCGAACTACTGGGCATTTTTAAGTTTGGCGCGAGGTGAATCTGTCCGGTTGGGACATTTGTTTAAAACATTCCAAGACTTCGGGCTTTATGTAAAGTCACTAGGAATTTATGTACTTATGACTCTTTATGTGATGTTGTGGTCACTGCTTTTACTGATTCCTGGAGTTATCAAAGCACTGGCATATTCACAAACGTACTATATTTGTAAAGACAATCCTGCTTACTCTATGAATCAGGCGATTACAGAAAGCCGCAGGTTGATGAATGGTTATAAAGGACAGTACTTCCTGCTGCTGCTAAGCTTTCTGGGCTGGTTTTTATTAAGTATCATTACACTAGGAATCGGCTTTTTATGGTCTATTCCATACCTTTCTGCTTCACTTGCCCGTTTTTATGAAAATTTGTTAAATGAACGCTCATCGCATGCTGAATAATAAAAAAATCCTCTTCATCGTGAAGGGGATTTTTTTATAAGAACACTGTTTGCATAAGTGAAGCTCTGATGTCATAAAGCTTACTAAGAGTATAGAAGAAAGGCAGGAGCTTATATGTATACTACAAGTGAAATTTGTCAGCAGTTTGGCCAGATTTTAAACGCTAAAAGCAAAGTTAGTCCAACAGGATGCTCAGTGTCTCTTAAAAGAAGCTTTCAAGCTCATGTTCAAGGGCGGAAAAGCAGCTCTGTCGTTCCTGTTGGTGTATCATTTGAAGCGATAGACGCACAGGGAAACGCGTTAAACTTGGCTGAGATTGCTATTTTACAAGAAGAAATCCCCCGTTTTACAGAAGCTGCTGCGCGGCAAGGTCTTATCGTAAGCGCTTTGCATAACCATTGGCTTTTTACAGAACCGGTCCTTATGTATCTTCATATTCAATCTGTAGAGCCTCCTTTACATTTTGCAAAAAAAATGGCTTTTTGTTTTACAATGCTCAAGAGTCTTCCCGTTCCGGCAAACGAATAGTTTATTAAACGCGTCTCTCAGGTACATTAGAGAGGTGAGAGATGTTTTTTATACCTATAGACTACTAATATAGTTAAAGGAAACCTCCTTACCTTTTAAGTCATTAGCAAAAAGGCGAATATTTTATAAACATTCGCCTTTTTTATTTTCAGCATTTTATCCAGCATGCGTCCAAGTCTCCCCAAGTCTCCGGAAGAGGAGCAGTGCATAAAATATAATCAATGTGCTTTAAAGAATCTATTTTGTAGTTCGCCTTCACTTCTAGCTTGGAATGATCAGCCAATACAATGGTCTGGTTTGCATTGGCAATAAAGACTTTAGAAAGAAGGCATTTTTCCAAGTCAAAGCTCGTAATTCCAGCTTCGGGATGAAGGCCGTCAATTGAAATAAAGGCTTTATCTACATAAAATTCTTTTGCAGCCCTTTCTGCTAGGGATCCAGAAGCCCGAAAATGTTTGCTTCTTACATGACCTCCTAGAAAAATAACTTCTCCGCTGAAAACTTGCTTGTTTTGGTAGTCGATTAGCATAGTCACAAGAGGAAAGGAATTTGTAATAACCGTTATATTAGAAATATTAACAAGTGACGAAACCATTTGCATGGTCGTGCTGCCTTCATCTATAAAAATAACGTTGCCTTCTTCTATCAACTTAGCTGCTTTATTCCCTATTTTTTTCTTTTCTTTGCTTCTGATGACTTCTCGCTCAAACATAGGGGGCTCAGCAATTTCTGTCTCTATTTTCACGGCCCCCCCATACACTTTTTTTAACTTTTTTTCTTCTTCTAATTCTTCTAGATAACGGCGAATAGTCTCAGTCGATACATCAAAAGTGTGCGCTAATTCGTTTACTTTGACTTGCCCTTGATGTTCAATCATATCTAAAATTGTTTTTTTACGTTGTTCTGCCAATAAAGACACATTATTGCACTCCTAACTTTACGAAAAAATTTGCTCATGTAAAGATGATATTTTCTTTCTTCATGCAGACATTGCTTCTTTACCTCTTGAAAGATAGTGCTCCGCTAAATTTAATACTGGTGCGTGAGAAATATTGCCGGCACCACCTAAAAAAAACACGTTTATTGCTGCGTCTCCTTTCGCTTCACTGTCGAATGAATCGCTTCTAGCAACCTTTCGATATCTTGTTTATGTACGTCTCCAATATTTCCAATTCTAAAGGTGCCAGCTTGAGAAACTTTTCCAGGGTAAATGACGAAACCTTGTTTTTTTAAAGATTGATAAAATCCTTGAAATGTAAAAAGAGAATCGTTAGGGTAAAGAAATGATGTAATAATGGGTGACTGCTGTTTTGACTGCAGCAGAGTATTAAACCCTAGTTTCTTCATTCCTGTCACTAGCAAGTGCTGATTTTCCCGATACCGCTCAAAACGAGCTTGGACTCCCCCTTCTTCTTCAAGTTCCAGGAGCGCCTGATAAAATGCCCGAACCGCATGAGTTGGAGAGGTAAAGCGCCATTTCCCTTTATCTCTTTCCATCGTTTTATATTGATCATAAAGGTCGAGTGAAAGAGAACGGGCATTTCCCTTACATTTTTCAAGCTCATCTGTTTTAGCAATGACAAATCCGAATCCAGGAACGCCTTGAATGCATTTATTCGAACTGCTGATAAGTAAATCAATCTGCAGATGCTCTATATCCATGGGTATACCACCAAAACTGCTCATGGCGTCTACAATGGTCATTTTATTATAGCGCTTAGCAATACAACATACTTCTTCAATAGGATTTAAAATTCCTGTTGTCGTTTCACAGTGAACGACAGCTACATGAGTGATGTCTTCGTCTTCTTGAAGCATTCGTTCAATCACATCTGTATCAAAAGACTCAGTTTCATTTACTTTATATACAGTGTTATTAATTCCGATTGCTTCACACATATGAACCATTCTTAAGCCGTAAGCTCCATTTGCTGCTATCAGGATTTTCCCTTCGTCTCTCGGTACGAACGTTCCGATGGCTGCTTCTACACAAAACGTGCCGCTTCCCTGCATTAACACAGCAGTGTATAAAGAAGACGCCGTTGCCAGCTTGACTAAGCGCTTTCTTATATCTTGGACCAGATTATTATATTCATCATCCCATGTACACCAATCTTTCAGCATCGTTTCGCGAACCGAAGCTGTCGTAGATAATGGACCTGGAGTTAAAAGCAAATATGGATTTTTCATGATAATCCTCCTCTTTATTGTTGTTCCAATTGATTAATCACTTGATCAAGGTCAGATATGCGATCCACTACGAAATTTGCCCCGGCTTCTTCTAAACGGCTTCGCACTTCTTCCATTTTTATTTTCAATTCTTTTTGATCCATATTTTTTTCTGCTTCTTCAGAAAGTCCCATCTCACTGCTTCCTAAAATCACGCCTACTGTCCACATGCCGGCATTTTTTCCTTCTTGCATATCTGTTACGGTGTCTCCTACTTTTATAATACGATTCATAGGAAAGACATCTAACTCCATGGCATTACGGTAACACATCCATGGATATGGCCGGCCTGCTTTTACATCATCTGCTGTGAAGTAACAGTCCGGTGAATATCCTTTTTCTTTTGCTTTTGGCGCAACAATCTCCATCATTTTTTTCGTATACCCCGTCGTAGAACCTATTTTAATATTTCTGTTTCGCAAACGCTCTGAAAGCTCAACAGCTCCAGGAATAGGCGTGGTGAAGTCTTCTAATATACAAAATAAGCTTGATTCAAATTCATCATTCAGTTTTGCAACATCATGTTCTGTTGGCTTTGATCCGTGTGCTTTTTTCCATTCCCGTTGAATACGCGGCATCTTAAGAAGCGCTCGGATATGTTCAATTTTCAGCATGCCCATTGGCTCTCTAGCTTCTTCAATTGTAATTTCTACCTCATGTCTTTTAAATACCTCTAAAAACGCCTCAAGCGGAGCAAAACACCCGTAATCAATCATTGTTCCAGCCCAGTCGAATACTACAGCTTCGATTTTTTTCATTTTCCTCTTTCCTTTCGCTATTTAATTTGCCATTTACAATGTTTTGATAAATAGTTTTCTCATTCGTAGAGAATTCCTACGATGGACGAAAGCGGTAAAAATAATGAGTGCATTTATATCTGAGGCTGTTTTTTACACTTAACAAAATGAAAGTGTTTTAGATGTTGATTATTGTTGTTTATATTGTTTTTATAACCATTTAATATTATAACACATCAAAACAACAAAAAACCACAACAATAAACAACTATAAAAATAATGTAAATTCTTTTAAAATTTATTTGGAGATTTGTTCTATGTAGTTTTAAGAAGCTGCATAAAAACAAAGCCCAGCACTTTCTTATAAGTGCTGGGTTTCTGCTTTATCTATTTTCGCGTATATCTTTTTCAATTTTCCGCAATGCTTTTTTTGATCCTCGCTGCAGATCATGCTGCTCTTTTCGATCTTTATAGCTAATAAATAATGAATCGAGGTCATAGCCTTCGGGATATAATTCAGCAGCTTTGATTTCAAGAACTGCTCGCTTAACGTTTACTTCAATTAACTCATTCTGATAGAGTACGACTATATTGTTTGTGTTGTCTTTAGACTTATACACAATCGCATGATTTTCATAATCTAACAGCTTGACTCGATCTCCCATTTGGTATTCAACAAGGTCTTTTTTCTTTTCCTTCAAAACAGTTGGTTTTTTTATTTTATTTTCTCTGACAACTTCTGTATCATACGATTTGCTTTCCATATAGAACTTTGCTTTTTGTAAAATCTCTTCTTCTACCTTCATTTTCTTTGAAATCCAAAGCGCATTGCTTTCACCAGATGTGCCAATTAACAGCTGATACAGCGGTTCTAATGTTTTACTGTTGAACTGCATCGCGGCATTCATAAAGTCAGGATGAATTTCTGAGAAACGCTTAATTTCTCCGTAATGCGTAGTCGCGACCGTTATGCAGCCCATATGATAAAACTTTTCTAAAATCGCAATCGCAAGTGCAGCTCCTTCATTCGGTTCGGTGCCGCTGCCAATTTCATCGAATAGGAGCAGCGTATTGTTCGTTGCTTTTTGCAAAATAGTCGATATATTTTTCATGTGTGAGGAAAAGGTGCTCAGCGCATTTTCAATACTTTGGTTGTCGCCGATATCGACAAAAATATGTTCAAACAATGCAATTTCTGTTCCTTCATCAGCTGTAATATGAAAGCCTAACATTGTAGCGAGTGTCAGTAGCCCAATCGTTTTTAAGACAACGGTTTTTCCTCCTGCGTTAGGTCCGGTAATAATTAAGCTTCGATAATTCTCGCCAATTTCGAAGTGAAGCGGAACAATTTTACCAGTTAACAGCGGGTGATATGCACCTTTTAAATGAATATATCCATAATCATTAATTTTAGGTTCGATTCCATCGGCCTGTTTACTGTATTTTGCTTTGGCAAACACCATGTCGTATTGGCTAATTAGCTCTAAATTAATATGAATATCAGCTAGCTTCTCTAACACTAAACCTGTTAAAGACGCTAAAATTTGATATTCTTCTACCTCTTCTTCTGCTTTCAAAATCGCTAGTTCCGCATTCAGCTTTGTAATAGATGCCGGCTCTATGAACACTGTTGACCCTTTAGAAGATGTCTCAACAATCGTTCCTCCAACATGGTTTTTATAGGATGCCTTGATCGGAATCGTATAGCGGTCTCCTTTTTTACTGATGAAGAAGTCTTGAATATACTCTTTGTTTTTACCGTTTCGTAAAAATTTCGCAAGCTGTTCTGAAATCTTAGCTTCCGTTCCTTCTATATGTCTTCTTATACGCTTGAGCTCTTTGCTTGCCGCAGCGTCTACTTTTCCGGCTTTGATCGCAAAATTAATTTCCTCTTCTATACCTGTCAGTTCTTTCATCGAATGGGCATAGGAACTTAAGAGCGACGCAAAAAATTCTTTATCCACCATATATTGTTTTACTTTTCTGCAGCCTTTTAAAAAATCGGATACGCGCATTAGCTCTTCGGGCTCTAAAATCATGCCTTTTTCAAGCTTTTCGATGACTCTTCCTATACCTGAGACACCTGATAGCGGAAGTGATTTCTCAGCATCTAGAAGTCTTCGTGCTTCCGTTGTTTCTTTAAGTCGGTTTTTTACTGTTTTAAGAGATGTGCTCGGCTGAAGTTTATCCATTAATTGTTTTCCCAGCTCACTTATGCAGTGAGATTTTACGATTTCTTTTAATTCCTGATACTGCAATTTTTCAAATGTCATCGTATTCATGGTTTTTCTCCTCACTATGATTTGT
The DNA here is from genome assembly GCF_055710015.1 of Priestia sp. VA7. Lineage (NCBI taxonomy): Bacteria > Bacillati > Bacillota > Bacilli > Caryophanales > Bacillaceae > Priestia > Priestia sp. VA7. The sequence continues at coordinate 311,346 of NZ_JBVQPN010000003.1, read as the reverse complement.
CATCACATATGAAGATACCTATTCATTAGAAGGCAATGAAAAAGGTAAACAAAAAAAGCTGTGGTGATCCCACAGCTTTTTGCGTTCATAAGGTGTCTAAACACATATCACAAAAGAAAGCTCTGTAAAAACAGACGCCTCTTTCGCGACAAGTGCCGAACCCTTTATAAAGCATTGTAGGTATCTTCATAGGCAGTGAAATAAATCCATAAGCAAATAAAGGGTACCTTCATTCTCCAAAAAATACCCGTCTTGCTTATTTAATTTATTTCATTCAATTGTTCCTATTTAGATACTACTCCGCTCATAAAAGCACCTCATCTATATTTTAGTTTTCATTGGCTTCTAATTTACACTCTTATCATACTATATGAAAAAGCGTGCGTAAAGGAGACAATAAAAAAGCTCAAGAGCATAACTTGAGCTTTCATGACAAAAGAAAAAAACGAAGCAGCGCCATCATTCCAACTCCGCTAATAACGGTGATGGATAAGCTTTTGGTTTTCAGCGCAATCAGTAAGGTTGGAATGACTACGATAATGACGGGCCAGTTAATCTTTACGCTGTCATTTGCTTGAATGATAAAGTTTTCTACAACAAGTGCGGTTAAAATACAAATAGGAATATAGGATAGCCATTTTAATACGGGTTCTGGCAGCGCGATGTTACGCACAACTAAAAACGGAACAATGCGGGGAACTACGGTAACAAGGGCACATCCTAAAATAACGATGAGTGTTGGGTAGTGGATGCTCATTTATCCGTCACCACCCCGATTGTCGCTACAATAATCGTTGAAATCAATACAGCCACATGTGAAGGTACGAAAAAAGACAGCACAATCATAATAATCGCCATATAAAGAATCAAACGTAAGTAATGATTAAGCTTTGAAGGTAACACGCTTTCGATTTGTAAAACAAGCAGAGCTAAAAACATAGCTGTTAAGGCAAAATCAAACCCAAAGGCTTCCGGGTTTGATAGCATATGGCCAAAAATAGCTCCTGCCGTACAGGCGATAATCCAGCTGACGTAAGCCGTTATATTTAATCCGTTCATCCAGCGGTCATTAATTGGCTCACCTTTTGCAATTTTACTTGAAGACACCCCGAATGATTCATCCGTTAGAAGGGCTCCGATTCCAACGTTTTTTAATAACGAATATTTTGTAAATTCAGGCGCGACCGTAGCGCTCAAAAGAAAGTGTCGTAAGTTTACAATAAATGTTGTGAGAATAATAGCTGAAATCGAACTGTTTGCAACCATCAGTGCACAAATAATAAACTGTGCTGCCCCTGCATACACGAGCGCTGATAATAAAGCAACTTCCATAACGGAAAGATGCGAGGATACTCCAACGATCCCAGCCGCAAGCCCTATACTTATGTAACCGAGTAGCGTAGGGATACAATCCTTAGCCCCTTGTCTGAACGTTAAGTCCACTTTTTCTCTTTGCTGTACTGCTTTTTCTGCAATCACCGTACTCCCTCCTTTTCTGCTATATTATACATCTATACGTTATATTAAACAACGGTATGTTATACTATCTTTATAATAATTAAAGGAGTACAACAATGGACGCGATTCAAGATATTATTGCTAAAAATCTTGTTAAATTACGAAAACATCGAAATTTGACGCTTGATCAAGTTTCCGAATTAACCGGTGTTAGTAAAGCAATGCTTGCACAAATTGAAAAGGGTAAATCCAGTCCCACGGTTACCACGCTTTGGAAAATCGCCAACGGCCTTCAAGTCTCTTTTTCTGTATTTATGAAAGAAGACACCCCGGATGTGCAGAAAGTAAGCATAAAACAGCTAGATCCCATCACGGACAACAAAGGTGATTACTTAGTATATTCTTTTTTTCCTTATCATCCGGAAAAAAAGTTTGAAATTTACATCGTCACATTAAAGCCTGGATGCGTGCACGAAGCGAAAACTCATTTAGGAGATGAATACTTACTTATTAAAGAAGGCGAATTAACGGTTCGTTTTGAAAATGAAGAACATGAATTAGTTTCAGGAGATGCTCTGCATTTTTCAGGAAATACCTCTCACAGCTATATCAATTCTTCTGAAGAAGAAGCAAGCTTTTTTTTGCTTATGCACTACCCCGAATCATAAAAAAAGAGCGTACGGATGATCCGTACGCTCTTTTTTTTAAGCTGCGTGGGCTTGTTCTTTTTTCATTTTTTTGTTTTTCATATATCCAATGCCTACAACTGCAATAGTTAAGATAACTTGAATAGCGAGATGTAAAGCTGTGCTCGGAACAAATCCGCCGATAATTTTATCTTCAACAATCATTTTTCCAGCAGACCATGCAAGCATCGCCGCTCCAGCGTAAATGATAATCGGAAATTTTTCCATTGCTTTCATAATAAAGCTGCTTCCCCAAATAATAATCGGAATTGAAATTAATACACCAATCATAATCGGGACAAATTCGTGAGCTACACCTGCTAGAGCTAATACATTATCTAATGACATGACCGCATCTGCGATAATGATCGTTTTAACCGCGCTCCATACCGTTGCTCCACCTTGAGGATTGTCGCCGTGATCGTGATTATCCGCTAATAATTTATATGCAATCCACACTAGCATCAAACCGCCGACCGCTCCGATTAATGGAATTTTTAATAAAGGGACAATAATAGCCGCAAATAATAATCGAAGACCAATCGCGCCGCCTGTTCCAATTAAAATCGCTCTTTTTTGTAAATCTTTTGGTACGTTACGAGCCGCCATTGCAATAACAATTGCGTTATCCCCGCTTAAAATTAAATCAAGAAAAATAATTTGCAGCAAACCTTGCACTGATACGCCAATTAGTTCCTCCATAGTTACCTCCACCTTCTCTTTTTATGTAACGTTTCTCCTCTAAATGTCCGAGTCTTTTCCTCCTTTTTTATAATTGAATACAAAAAAGACCCTTACCAAATAAGCGGTAAAGGTCTTGCTAACAACATAATGTCGCCAACAAAGCCGAGAGATAATCTCTGTAATGACGACTTTGCTGTTAAAGCTACTCCCCTTTAGGAGATACGTTCAATTATTTGTTTGTATTTACACCACTTATACTATAGCATCTCCTACATTCTGTCAATCGTTTTTTTATTCACTTTCAATTTAGTAAAATTACTGTCGCTTTTCTAGAAATGATGTCGAAAAATGAATATGAAAACCTGTAGTTGTATTCGTTTTCTTATAGTATGATAGATTCAGTTCTATAGTCTTATATTTTGAAGGAGGAAAATAAAAACATGAATAAAAAAGGTATAATGTCCCTAGTTTCTGCTGGTTTATTAGCATCAACACTATCCGTTCAGTCTGTTCAAGCAGATACCAACAAAAGTGAAAATGTTTCAAAAAAACTAATAGACCAGCATATGGACAAGCCTCTTCAAAAAAAGAATCTAAATCCACGTGTACTTAATGATTTAAAAAACGATGCAACTCATTCTTTAGAAAAAGCTCCTTCTCTTTCTTCATCTCAGAATTCAAAACAAATGAACAGCTCCTCTTCAAACGATGATCCGCTGTTTGAAAAAGAGCCAAATAATGATTTTAACAAAGCTAATAGTTTGCCAAATGAAAAAACAATCATCGGACAAATGCTTCCTATGTATGACGTTGATTTTTATAAAGTGAATGTCCCTGCTAAAGGCGCACTGCTTGTAGCTGGGACGACCAATTCTCCAGCAATTGACCTTGCCTTTACAGCAGCTGAAAAAGACTTTAAAGATAACAAGAATTTAATCTACCAAGGCTCAGACTATAGCGATGGAGTCGAAGTTCAAGTCTATCAGGTAAATAAACCAGGAACATATTACATAGGCGCCACTGATTATGAGTTTGATGATGATTACGACGATAATACCGTGGATGATCTATATGCTCTGAGCACAGCATTCGTAGACAACGTCGCTCCAGATAAACCAGCCGTAAACAGAGTCGGTAATAATGATAAAGTGGTTACGGGAAAAGCGGAGGCTTCTTCTACGGTAACAGTTAAGGCTGGCAGCAAAACGCTCGGATCTGCCAAAACGTCTTCTAAAGGCACATTTTCTGTTAATATAAGCGTTCAAAAAGCCGGAACAACTCTTACCTTAACGGCTAAAGACAGCGCCGGAAACGTAAGTCCAAGTGTTTCCACGAAAGTAGCCGATGTCGTAGCGCCTAATAAGCCAACTGTCAATAAAGTCGATGATAATGATAAAGTGGTTACAGGAAAAGCGGAGGCCTCTTCTACTGTAACAGTCAAAGCGGGCAGTAAATCGCTCGGATCTGCCAAGGCTTCTTCTAAAGGAACGTACTCTGTAAAAATACCAGCGCAGAAAACAGGCACTACTCTTACCGTGACGGCCAAAGATGCTGCGGGGAATGTTAGCAGCGGAGCGACAACAAAAGTCGTGAAGCATTAATCAAAGAAGGAGGTGACTATGGTCACCTCCTTCTTTGATATAGTTAAAAAATCGTTTTTTTATGCAAAGCGGTTGTCAACGCTTTCTCTTTCAATCAATTCATAGTTAGAAAGTGTAAGCTTTTCAACTGCTTCTCCGTTGACTAGCTTAATAATTCGCTGTGCCCCCATTTGTCCCGCTTCTTTATAGTAATATTTTATGGTTGTTAAGCTAGGATGAATCACACCTGTAATTTCGTAGCCTCCAAAGCCGGTAATGGATACATCTTCCGGAACGCGCAGTCCGTTTAGATAAGCTGCCTTTAACGTACCAAGCGCAATGTTATCGGTAGCACATACAATGATGGACGGATTAAATTCTTTCATCACAGCCGTAGCAGCCCCGATTGCGTCGCTCATGTTAAAGCTTGTTTGATAACAGCGGACCTCGCAATCTCTGTCTTTAAGACCTTGCCTTACTCCTTCTTTTCGCTTTACACCTACAGCTATGTCTTTTTCGGTTACACCTAAAAAAGCGATTTTTTTATGTCCTTTTTCTCCTATGTACCTTCCAATGTCCCATGCAGCCTCGTAGTCTTGGTGAATTAAACTGTGGACTTCTTCATGCTCCTGTCCAATTAGCAAAACGGGAATTGAAATTGTGCGGAACGCTTCCAAATGAGCTTTTGTGATTTGAACGGCAAGAAGAATAATACCTGCTACCTTCTGCTTAGCCAGCGTATAGATATTTTCAATTTCTCTTTCTAAATCTTGATTAGAATTGGAAATAATCATTTGATAGTGGTGGTCTCTAAGTTCTTGGTCAATACCATCTAATGTGCGGGAAGTCGCAAAAGAACCCATACGCGGAACAATTACACCAATGATGTTTGTTTTTTTTGCTTTTAAGCTTTGAGCAAACGCATTTGGGCTATAGTTTGTTTCTTTAATAATCTCTTCGATTTTTCGTTTTGTCGCATCGCTCACAGACCCTCCGTTAAGGTAGCGGGATACAGTGCTTTTTGCTACTCCTGCAAGCCGAGCGATATCTGCAATAGTTGTCATTCTCTCATCTCCGTATTTTGTTGCTGTTTCTTTCACAGTATACACGAATATCGCGTGCATATTAAGTAACTGCTTTACTTTTTGCTCCATGAGCGGTATGATAACCTAAATACGGATAACCATTATCCATATTGTACACATAAAGCAGGAGATGATATTTTTGCATATGAAAACAGGCGTTGAGCAATCGGTGTATGCCATTTTGCTGCTTACGTTTTTACCTGAAAAAGCTGTGTTGCCAGGAGATGTCATCAGCTCTCAGCTTGGGGGCTCGCCTACGTATTTTCAAAAGCTTCTTCGCAAGCTGGTTAGCGCTGATTTACTTGCTTCCGTTCCTGGTAGCAAAGGTGGATTTCGCTTAAAGAAAACGCCGGAAGAAATTCGTATTTATGACGTATACGTAGCCATTGAAGGTAAGCAGTCTCTTTACTCATCAAGCGGTATTTTTCACGACATGCTTAACTTAAAAGACAAAGATATTTGCTTATTATCCGATTTAATGGAAGAAGCCGAATCTTCGTGGCAGTCTATCTTGAAACGGCAAACCATTGCTACGCTCACAAATGAAATTAACAAAAAATGTCCGAAAGAAAACCTGGACATGCTAAAAACAACAGTAGAAGAAAAAATGGTGCTGTAGCACCCAAAGGAGATCACCATGGAAAACTTAAATAGATATTTTGATTTATTCGATCAATCATGTACAAGCGAACAAGCATTTGAAGAATTGGTGAGCCTTTTTTCAGACGATATCGTATTTGTCTTAAACGGCCACGAAAAGCAAGGCATTGAAAACTGGAAGCTGTTTGTGAAAATGGTTTTTAAAGAAAATGCTGATATTAAGCATATGTTCGAAGGCTGGAAAGCAGTTGAAGGTACGGACATGTTTGAAACGCCTTGGGCAGTGTGCGGAAAACGTGCATCTGGCAGCGTATTTACTCAAACGGGAAAAGATATTGCTAAGTTAGATAAAAACGGGAAGATCAGTTATTTAGAAAACCTACCTGATGACACAAACATGTTTGATACGTATAAAAATTAATATGGAGAAAAGAAGGGCTATATGGGCCCTTCTTTTTTTACGGCGCAAACCCCTCTTGAGAAAGGTAAATCATCGAAGAAGGATAAAATTTTTCAAAATAACGAATGGCTTTGATATGAATGTCTTTGTCATACCAGTCTAGGAAACCGTGCTGCTCAAATAGTTCCGGCATCCCTAGCCTTTTTGAGGTTTTCCCTAAGGAACCGTCTCCTAAGTACATGGTATCAATACAAATCCGGTCCATCATTCCTTCTATTTTTTCAGGAAATTCAGGCGTGAAAGGAAGCATTGGAGCAATGGTTACTTGCGTTGAAATTCCGCTTTCTTTTACTTTTTTTAACGCGTTCATACGAAGTTTCATCCCCGGAGCATAAGGAGAAAAAATTTGTTTTACATCTTCTCGGTCTGTTTCCACAGTCATCGATACACGAAGATCACATACGTTTTGAAGCTGTAAAAGTAAATCAATATCTCTCGTCACAAGGGGCGACCTTGTTTGAATCAATAAAAAATCAGGCGGATGATTGATCATCGTTTCTAAAAGGGCACGTGTGATGCCTGCTTTGCGTTCAGCAGGCTGATAGGGATCTGTCGCTGAAGACATAAAAATGCGCACCGGCTGTTCTTTTTTTCGGAGCTTTTGTATTTCTTTTTGATAGACTTCGACTGCGTTGACTTTCAGCTCTAGCCATGTCCCCCACTCCATCTCTTTAAAACGCTGAATTGGCAGCTCTCGCACGTAGCAAAATTTGCAGGAAAATGCACATCCAGCATACGGATTTAAACTATGAGTATAACCCGATGCCAAAAAGCCGGTCGCTTTTGTTAAAATACTTCTCGAAATGACGTCTTTTTCGTTCATCTTTATCACCTCTTTGTTCAAAAATTATATCAAGCTTATAAATGAAAAAACTACTTTCCTGATGGAAAGTAGTCCTATATGTTTTCAACTCATCAACTTTGGTTTTCTTTCTTTTCGCTTGTCGTTTCAAGTAAAGAGGTTAAATATGAATTTAACTCAAATTGGTCCTTTTCAATAAAATCAGATAATACCGGCTGCTCTTCTTTTCTCATCTTTCTCCACTCCTTTTGTTTTTTATGTATGTGTTTTCATTCATCAATGGATAAAAGTAATGTACTTAACTCTACCCGTATTAAAACAAAAATAATCATGGTATTTTATACTATTTTTTAATTTATGCACGTTTTATTTGTATATTTTTTACAATAGCACGCACATTAATAGCAAGATTAGCAAACGTATATATTTTACTATGCAACATGAGAGGAATTTCATCATGACGATTAACAAATCAAACGATTGTTCTAGTCTAGCTGAAGTAGTTGACCGCATCTTAGATAAAGGCGTGGTAATTGACGTATTCGCTCGTATTTCCGTTATTGGTATTGAATTAATTACCATCGAAGCTCGAATCGTTATTGCCAGTGTGGACACTTGGCTGAGGTATGCCGAGGCAGTTCGGCTGCTTCATAATGAAAGAGAAGATTTTCTTTCTTCGAATAACGGCGGAAAAAAACTTGAACAGCTAAACCTTTTACAAGATTTAGATTTATAAACTCATAAAGGTGGATTAGAGAAGTGAAAGTAGCCGAAATCATGGAATCCGTGACTGATTTTTTTAAAGAACACGTTGCTCCTCCTCACCGAATTATTTCGTATGAATCGATTCAAAATGGAGGATGGAAAATAACACTTGAGGCATTTGAAGAACAGGAGTATATGAGGCGCTATGCAAAAGATGAACTGCTTGGTATCTATGAAGTGCTGGTCAATAAGCAGCATAACATCACGTCTTTTTCACGCACCAGCCTGCGCTATCGAAGCTCTCCAGCAGAGAAGTAAGCTGATTATTTTAATGGAAAGGAATGAAACAGAAATCAATGAGTGAAGAAACGGGCATTTATATTTTTTGCAGTATTCCCGCCACCGAGGCGCATACGTTTGGCAGCGTCACGATTGATCAGCAAGAAAGAGCTACTTTTACCATTCATTACCGAGATGCAGCTATAGTGGCTGCTGCCTTTCCTCTTAAAATTTACCATCCTACAAAAGAGAACGTCACAGCGCACCATCAGGTGATTTCCAAAGTAATGAATGAGCATGATTCCGTTATTCCAATCAGCTTTGGCAACGTGTTTCATAGTCAGCAAGATGTTGAAATGCTGTTAGAAAACTTATATCCACAGTTCGCCTCTCTTTTCCCGCAGTTAAAAGGAAAAATAGAAGTCGGACTAAAAGTAATTGGGAAACCGGACTGGCTGAAACAAAAAGTGAATCAAGATTCTTCTTTGCAGCAAGTACGAAACCAGCGTTCTGCCAGTGCTGATTTTTATAAACAAATTGCGCACGGAGAAACAGCTCAGAAATTCTTTTTAAAGCTTCAGAACGACTGTAAAAAAGAGCTGTATCAACATTTAGAACCGATAGCTGAAGCGTCGAGACTCAACCCTCCTATTGTCGAAACAATGCTTTTGAACGCTTCTTTTTTAATTGACCGAGAAAAAGAAGCAGCGTTTGATGAACGTGTAAATGACCTGTATGAAAAATGGAAGGACAAAGCCGATTTTAAATATTCCGGACCGTGGGCTGCTTATAACTTTATTAATATTCAACTAAAAGTAGAAGAGAATGTATGATTCATAAACTGCTGCTGTCTCCTGTTACGCTCATTGTAAAAGTCGGACAGAAAATCAAGGAAGAAGCGGATAAAGAACTTTACGATGTCTCTTTTATTCAGCAAAAAATCGTTCATCTTCAAATGATGTATGAGCTTGGAGAAATACCAGAAGATGCATATATGGAAAAAGAAAAAGAACTGCTGCTGAGATATGAAGCTGCAAAGGAATATGAATTAAAAAGATGGGAATCAATGACGAAGAAACAAAAGTGAGGTTAAAACATGGAAAAGCTCATTTATTTATATGGTCTAGTTCCAACCGAAGAAGCTAAGGAAATGCCCTTTCCTTCACTTGAGGGCATGGATCAGAACAACCCTATCTATGCTCTTTACTTTGATGACATTACCGCATTTGTATGCGACTTGCCAAGCGCTCAGTATTCAGAAGAAATGCTGAAAGAAAAGATCGAGCACGATATGAAATGGCTGCAGGACAAAGCCATGCATCACCATGAGATTCTTCTTTTCTTACAAAGTCACTACACGCTTCTTCCCATGAAATTTTGTACGGTCTACAAAAGCAAGGATAGCTGTCAAAAAAGTATTGCTGATAACAAACAAAAAACCCTCTCTTCTCTTCAGCTTTTAAAAAGATCTGAAGAATGGAATATAAAAGTATATGCCCATACGAATTCTTTAAAGAACTATCTGCTAACGAACAATGAAACGATCCAAAAGAAAAAAGAAGAAATAAATACGCTGCCTCCAGGCAGGCAGTTTTTTGAACGTAAAAAGATAGAAAGGCTGATCGAAGAAGAAACAGAAAAAGAACAGTTGTCGCTTTGTGATCACTTGCACAGTGAGATAAGCCCCTACGCCGCTTACCACACAATCAAAAATAACTGGAGTCAAAAAATAACCGGCGCGAGCTACAGCATGTGTTGGAACAGCATCTACCTTCTTTCAAAGAACAATGTAGAATCGTTTTTAAAAGCCATTAGCGACAAGCAAACGTTTTATAGTGAAATGGGACTGAACATCGAAGTAACGGGACCATGGCCTGCTTATCATATCGACACTCTGCGCTCGGAGAAAGATGCGGGATGACATCGCTGCGAAAACAAACGCTGGAGCAAAAGGACATCGCCCTCATTGATATATTAGATGTGATCCTCGATAAAGGAATTGCCATTAAAGGTGATTTATTGATTTCAATTGCCGGAATTGATTTAGTCTATCTTGATTTGCGGGTATTGATTTCTTCTGTAGAAACGCTGATAGGCTCTCATGATCGTCAAATCATTTCTTCTCAGCAGCTTGAACAGGAAACGGAGGCGTTGCGAAATGGAAAATAACCTTAAACGAAACGGCCGCATTGAGCTGAGTGCGGAAAATGCTGAACAAGGCCTAGCGCAGCTTGTTTTAACCGTCATTGAATTACTGCGGCAGCTCATTGAAAAACATGCGATTCGCCGAGTGGACAGCGGAAACCTGACGGACGCTCAAATCGAAGATCTGGGCGTGGCGTTGATGAAGTTAGAGAACAAAATGGAGGAGCTAAAATCAGTGTTTAACTTTACAAATGAAGATTTAAATATTGATCTAGGTCCCCTAGGAAAAGTGCTATAACAAGGAGTGGAAAAATGGCAGCGGAACATAACGGGCATCTGGGCACCATTGTAGAAGTATTGGAAAAAGTATTAGATAAAGGTCTTGTTATTGCTGGAGATATTAAAGTGCAAATTGCTGATGTTGAACTCTTAACAATCAAAATCCGGCTGCTTGTCGCTTCTATTGATAAAGCAAGAGAAATTGGCATGGACTGGTGGGAAACAGACCCTTACCTATGTTCAAAAGCAAATCAGTCTTATCAAAAACTCCAGGCGGAAAATGACAGTTTAACGCAGCAAGTGGCATCTTTAACGCAGCGAATTCAAGATGATTTGCTTTCGCTTGATTAACAGCTCACTTTATATAAGGAGGAATAACAAACATGAATCCTGAACAAAAATCTACGCTGTCTCCTGTTTCACAAGAGCAGCAAAGCCCCGATACTCAGCTAACGGAAAAAGAAGAGCGTATGCCGGAGTATACGCATACTTCGCTTAATCCAGATTCATAGAACCAAAAGAGAAATGCTTCGGCATTTCTCTTTTTAATGTTTCTATACTTTTCTTCATTACTCATGACATTGAAACAAATGGAGGTAAATACAATGAACATAGCGAATGAGTACCATTATCTATCAATGACAAAGGAGAACGAGCATGAAGAAAAAAGCATTTGGAGTAGTCTATGCTCTTTTAACGCTGTTCATTTTAGGTGCCTGAAGTACCGAAGACGTTGTGACAAATAATTCAGATCCAAAAGTTTCTGTTTCTACTACAGTTAAACCGCTGACGAAAAAAGAATTTAGTGAAGTTGGAACATCAGGTTTAACAAGCTCTTCAAAAAAAGATTTTCACAAAGTACACATGATCCTTACTTTACGCGGCACGGATTACCTGTCGAATATTCAAGTTAAGCTACCTAACTATAAAGAAGCTTTTAATAACATCAAAGACGATCAGCAAATAAGATATTGGTTTGGCAGCGGTGCAGATAAAGAGCAAGAAAATAAAAACATCTATACAAGAGAATTTGTCCTTTATACGAAAGGCTTAACCGATAAGCAAATTAAAGAAATTTTATCAGCAGCTAAGGTAAAGACGTCCTGGGTGGTAAAGGATACAAAAGCGAAGGATCAATCTGAATTTGCTGCTGGTAAAAACATAAAATTTGAAGCAAAATGAGAAATGCATCAATTAGCAAAAGCCCCCTTTATTAAAAGAGGGCTTTCTCTTATTATATGAAGAACGACTACCTTGTCACCTGCAGCTAAAGGTTTGGATTTGAGGCCTGACTTTGAGAATGCAGCATATTTTCTAAGCTATCTATCCGTTATAAACGCTAGCGCATGTTCCGGGCTTTGGCTCGTAGTAACAGTGATTTTTGTATTGACCAGAAGCGGGTTGACCGTACCAGGTTGGAGGGCATGGAGCGGATGGATTAAAGTACCACAGTGCATATTTCCCCGGGTGTTCTCTCCAATAATCCAAATTCTTTTTGGCTAACCTTTTTTCAACACCTCTTGCTCTTTGATAAAATACGTTTCCTTTTTGAACAGCTTCGAACGAATAGTTGCCTCCCTGTACCTGATAAATAACTTGCGGAACGGATCTTAAATTCTTGAAATCTAAACAGTTTGCTTTAAGACGATTTACAATGACATTTCCAACATACAGCATTCCTTGTTTTCCTTCGCCTTCAGCTTCTGCTCTCATCATCCTTGCCATTAAAGCAACGTCTGAATCTCGATAATTTACTCTTGGCATTTTTTCACCCCAAAAATATACTATGAAAAAAGGACGCTCTTGATGTCACTGTCCCTAAAATAACAATAGCTGGATGTTAAATACACGCTGAGCACACTGACACTGCAGAAAGAGTTTTTATTACGAAAAGCTTATTCTTTTTCATAATAAAGCTGAGCAATTTGCCCGTACTGTTTTATATCGGTAAGCTTCAAGTTCATTTCGGGAATTCCTCGTTTAAACAGCGGAATACCAGCCCCAAGCAAAACGGGAATGATCGATATAATAAATTCATCCACTCTCTTTTCTGTTAAGAAATCAGCGAGAATGTCAGCGCCTCCCACCAGCCATATTTTTTTAGTTTCTTGACTGAGGTTGTTGAGAAATGACGCCACGCTTTCGTTTATAAACTCGACATATTGATCTTTTCCTTGAGCTGAGCGGCTAAACACGTAGCACTTTTTATCGAGATACGGAAACTCAGGTGTGAGCTTCAGCACATGGTCGTACGTAGCTTTTCCCATAACGACCGCATCACACGTTTGATAAAAATCTTCGTAGCCGTTGTCTCCCTCTCCTTCTACGCTTTCCAGCCAGTCAATCTCTCCGTTTTCTCTTGCAATATATCCGTCTAAGCTTGCCGCAATATATACGACGATTTTTTTCTTCATTCCCTTTTCTCCTTTCAACTTTACTGTTTTTGTATGATATCATCTTAATACGACACTTTTTGTCATATTAAAAGAAAAAGGTGAAAATAAATGGCTAAGTCTAGACGGCTTGTTGATATGCTCATGTTTATTAATACAAAAAGAACGTTTACGGCAAAAGAACTAGCGGAGGAATTTGGTCTTTCTGTGCGGACCGTCCAGCGCTATTTACTGGACTTAAGTGAATTAGGACTGCCTCTTTACAGTGAAAAAGGACGGAGCGGCGGCTATAGAGTGCTAAAAAATCGTATTCTCCCTCCTATTTTGTTTACAGAAGAAGAAGCTATTTCTATCTTTTTTGCTTATCAAGCTCTGCAGTATTATCATGACCTTCCGTTTGATGCAGAAATTCATGCGGCTCTTCAAAAATTTTATGTTTACCTGTCTGAGGAAACAAAGAAAAAAGCAGATAAAATGAGTGCTCATATTGCGTTTTGGAATCCTAAAAGAAACCTTGACACTCCTTATTTAAAAGCGCTTTTAGAAGCAAGCCTTGCAGGAAAATATATTGAATTTCTTTATGATTCAAAGGAGGGTCAAACAAGAAAAGAAGTCAAACCCCTTGGAATTTATGCTCATAACGGTTTATGGTACTGTCCTGCTTATTCTTACAATAAGCAAAAAGTATTATTGTTTCGAGCGGATCGTATTCGCTCGTTAAAAGTTTTAGAAAAAGACAAAAATATGTCTCTTACGTTAAAGGAATGGCTTGAAACAGAACCGGTAAACTCACAGCCAATTTTGTTAAAAGTAACCTTGACACACGAAGGCGTTCGTCAGTGTAAAAGCGTTCCATGGCTTGAAAATCATGTGAAGGTGGCGCGTGATGGAAATGGGTACATCGATACAATAACTGATGGAAATGAATTAAACTACATGGCTTCTTTTTTCTATACCTTAGGGGCTCATGCTTTTATTGAAGAACCTCAGGAGCTAATTAAAAAGATCTGCTGTCACGCAGAAGAAACGTTAAGGCGCTATAAAAATGAAGTGGGGACAAAAGACGAATAAATGGGAGAAATGAATTTCGTATGGCTTGCATGTGACACCGCGGTTGATTGAAGTCTTCACCTTGCCCTCCAATCAACCGCTACAAGTCACTAAATAGATGAAATCTACGTTTACTCTACCAATAAAAAGATCCGAACGATTCATCGTTCGGATCTTCCTTCAACCAACTAAACTACTTTTATCCTAGCCTCTTTTTAATTTACCCAGCCCACACGTCTTTTGCGTATCGGCCCTTTTCTTCTAGCTGCTGCAGCCATAAGCGAGCGTCTGCTTCACTCACTTGGTGAACGTCAGCATAGCTTTTCATAAGCGTTGCTTCAACGTCAGGTGCCATTTGGCTTCCGTCTCCGCAAATATAGAAGTGCGCTCCTTGGTCAAGAAGTTCAATCAATTTCTTGCCGTCTTGTTCCATTACGTGCTGAACGTATGTTTTCGGCTGATTTGGTACCCGAGAAAAAGCGGTATGAAGCGTAATGATGCCTTCATTTTGGGCGTTTTCAAGCTCTTCTTGATACAGATAGTCTTCATGAGGTGAACGGCAGCCAAAGTATAAATGCGCTTCTCCAAGCGACTCTTCTTGTTCTTTTAGCTGCTTGCGAGCCTGCACAAAGCCTCTAAACGGTGCAACGCCTGTTCCCGGTCCGACCATGATAAGCGGCGTTTTAGGGTCTTTTGGCAGCGTAAATCCTGACTGCGGTGTAGAAACAAAGCACGTAATCGTATCTCCTTCTTGCAGCTCGGCAAGGTAGTTTGACGCAATTCCTTTGTATTCTCCGTATCCGCTCCACGCTTCTCCTGAGACAACGCTGACCGTAATGCTTGCTTGTTTTTCATCGACACGAGGTGAAGATGAAATTGAGTAATAGCGCGGGCGTATGCTTGGAAGAAGGGCGATAAATTCGCTGAATTCCATTTCACACGCCGGATATTTTTCAAGCAGTTCAAGCATTGTTAAACGTTTTGCCAGCACTTGTTCTTTGTACGCCTGCTTTTCAAGCAATGCTTCAAGCTCTACTTTATGCGGCGGGCAGACCGTTTTAGCAGCCATTGCGCGAAGCTGCGTGCGCGTAACAGGGTCTTGAAGCTCTACGTATTGCAGAAGCTCTTCTACTGATACTGTTTTACCGAGTGGCAAATGCGCTAATTTTTCTTCTTCTGCTTCCAAGCGGATTTGCTGTGATACATCTAGACCAAATCTTGTCGTCACACGATTTACTATTCCTTCATAGTTGCGAGGAATAACGCCTAAATGATCTCCTTCTTGATAAGAAGTTTCTTTTGGAAGTTCAATTTCAAGATGACGCGTGCTTCGTTCACTGCCTGGCTGTTGAAGTTCTTTGCTTGCTACGACGTTTGCTGAAAACGCACCGTGCATTTTAGCAAGCGGCATGTCCGCAGCGCTGTCGACAAATTGAAGTGAAAGCGTAGATTTATTATCTTCACTGTTTTCAATGTCGAGGTTAAAGTAGGCTGCTACGTCACTCCACATGTGTTCACGCCATTCTTCATATGTGCCTTCAAAGTCGTCGCTTGCATCTGCTTCACCGCGTTCAGCGATGTTTTCTGCTCCTTTAGCGGCAAGCGTTTCATCAATAAAAGCAGGCACTTTTTGATACGTAGTAGCCCAGTTTTTATCGCCGCATCCAAATACGGAGTAGCGAACGCCTTTTACTTCATCAGCAGACGCTTGGTCTAACCAGTCGACAAATTGCTTTGCGTTATCAGGCGGGTGTCCGTTATAAGACGCCGTTACAATTAATACAGCTCCTTCGCGCGGAAGATTTCCTGCGTGGGAATCAAGCGCTGCGACCTGCGGTGCGAATCCTTTGCTCATCGCAATATCCGCTAAATCACGCGCCGTTCCTTCGGCTGTTCCCATGTTCGAACCGTATAGCACAAGCAGCGGCGTATTATGAGCGTTTTCTGCCTTTTTGCGTACTTTTTTAGCAGACTGTTCAGTGCTAGGTGAAGGAATACCGCCAAGCGGAATTTTTTTCGATTTTGCTTTTACCACAAAGCCTTCAGGTTTTAACGTTAAAGTTTCTTTAATATCCAGCTCGTAGTTTGTATGATCTTCAAAGTCAAAGTGTTTTAGCATCATACCAAGTACCAGCGTTGCTTCATGAAGAGCGAACTGCTGACCGATACACGCGCGCTGACCGTTTCCAAACGGTTTAAACGCATGCTGCGGAATCGCACTTGGATTTTCAAAACGCTCTGGGCGGAACTCTTCCACATCGTCTCCCCAAATTGTTTTATCACGGTGAAGCTGAGGAATCAGAACCATTAGTTCGTCGCCTTTTTCTAAAGGATATTCTCCTCCAAGCACCGTATCTTCTTTTGCATATAGGGAAAACGCAGGAGCAGTTGGCCATAAGCGCAGCGCTTCGTTTAAGACCATGCCGACATATTTAAGCTGTTTGACTTGTTTGTAGCTTGGAACAGGATCTACTAGAACTCGTGCTGCTTCTTCTGCTGCTTTTTGTAATACATGTGGATTTTTCACTAAGAAATACAGCGCAAATGATAAAAGACCGCTTGTTGTTTCGTGTCCCGCAATTAAGAATGTAATAATTTGATAGCGAATGTTCTCGTCATCAAGCGGCTCACCCGTTTCTGGATCTTTTCCGTTTAGCATATGCGTTAATAAATCATCGCTTTGTTCACCGCTTGCTTTGCGATCTGCAATAATTTTATCTACTAGGTCGTTCATCACCTTGATATCTTCTTGAAACTGGCGCTTGTTTTCATCATAAGCTGGGTCGTCTGGATTTGCTCGCTGCAGCTTGTTCATTGCTTCATCCAGTGCACGGACCATACTTGTAATAAATGGATGGGGCTGATCTCGGTAAAAGCTGTTAAAGCGATAGTTAAAGCCGCAAAGACCAATTGTATCAAGCGTTAAACGTGTCATGTCTTCCGGTACTTCAATATGCTCATCTGCATTTAGACGCTCCCACTTTTGAACAAGCTGCACGGCGATATCGACCATCATCGCATGATAGCCTTTCATTGCCTGCTGACTGAAGCTTGGAAGTAAGATATTATGCGCTTTTTTCCAATTTTTTTCGTGCGTCCAGCTTGTAAATAACCCGTCTCCTGCAAAATCACGTACAAATTTAAGCGCTTGACTTAAGTTTTTATCAAAGCGTGATTCATCGCATGCTTCTTTAATTAGACGCTGACTTGATAAGTAGCGCGTTACACGACCAGGCGCCTCGAATTTAAAGATTTCTCCTAATTCATCCGCAATTTTCATCAAAGCTTGAACCGGTTTATCTGTGTTTAATAACGGTAAATTTTTAAGCTCTCCAAACGTTTTTGGCTGAGGCATTTCTTTAATTGTCATGTTATCCCTCTTTCACTTGTTAAGTTTCATGATTGTCTGCTAAGTGCTGCCCACAGACTCTCTTCTACACCGGTAAGAAGTTCATCAGTTAAAGATAAGTAGTCATTTTCAATCATTTCATATACTTCCATGAAACTTCCAAATAAAATAGCAATTAGCGCATTTTCAGGAAGATTTCTAATCACACCTTGCTTTTGTCCTTCTCTGAAGAACGTACAAACAAATTCCACCAGCTTTTGATATGCTAAGCGGCTCTCTTCTGTTAAAAAAGTTCCTTGGCTATGAGTTTTAATAAATCCAAGAGCACGAGGATGGTTTTTAGTAAATGTCACCATACCTTCAAAGATATGATGAAACCCATCTCGGTATCCATCTCTCTCGTTTGCCAGACCGCTTTCAATGCACTGTAAAAACTCGTTTACGTGCTGTTGGAATAATTCATTTACAAGGCTTTCTTTATTTTTAAAGTAGCGATAAATTGTTCCTGCTCCTACTTTGGCATTCTCTGCAATCATTGGCATCGTGGTTGCATCAAACCCTCTTTCTGCAAACAGCAGAAGCGAAGCAGAAAAAATCGCTTTTTGTTTTGTTGGAGTAGATTCCACTTTATCACCTCTTTTCAAAAACGGAATGAACGTTCATTCCGCTACAATTACAAGTATAAAAAACTGCATCTTAATAGTAAAAAGATAACTAGAAAAGTGGAAAGAAAAGGTTCTTTCATTCTAATTTTATGCCATTTAAAGGTAATTAACAGAGTCTTCCAGAATATTTAGTGCTTACAGAAAATTAGTCCACTTATCCCCTCTATTAACATAATTTAGCACGAATTATTAAGGAAAGAAGTTTAAAGGAAAAGCAACGTGGAAATAGAAAAGAGTTACACAAGGCGTAAAGGAGGATTAAAAATGAATCAAGCAAGAGTTATAGAATACGAAGAAATGCTTCGCTCAGCCATGCTTTCTAATAACATAGAGCTATTAGAAGAATTACTTTCAGATGAGCTTATTTTTGTGAATCACCTTGGGCAATGGTTGTCAAAAGAAGAAGATATAAATGTTCATCGTTCAAAAAGTCTTGATATAGCGGGCATGGAAGTGTTGGAACAAGAAGTTAAACTGTTTCAAGAACTTGCCGTTACCGTTACAAAAGTAGCGTTAAATGGGGCACTGGCAACCGGTGAATCTATTGGAGGTGAATACAGTTATACGCGAGTTTGGAAAGATGTTGAAGGGAAATTAAAGGTTGTTTCTTGTCACTGCAGTTCTAGCGCATAATCAACGCAGTCACAACAAAAAACATCCCTCCTTTCGTTTGCATTCGCCAAGGGGGATGTTTTTTTACTAGTTAAAAGATTTTCTTCCTGTCTCTGTCATCTTTTAAAATCTCCACGGCCTCGCGGAACCGCTGTGAGTGAACAATCTCTCTTTCTCGTAAAAATCGTAAGCTGTCGTTTAAATCGGGATCATCTGATATATCAATTAACCATTGATATGTAGCTCTTGCTTTTTCTTCTGCAGCTATGTCTTCATAAAGATCTGCAATCGGATCTCCTTTTGCCTGTATATAAGTAGCTGTAAACGGAACCCCAGCAGCATTATTGTAATAAAGTGCACTATCATGGTTCACATAGTGTTCTGCTAATCCCGCTGCCTTCAGCTGCTCTGGCGTTGCATCTTTTGTTAGCTTATAAATCATCGTAGCAATCATTTCAAGATGAGCAAACTCTTCTGTCCCGATATCGTTTAGCAGTCCAACCACTTTATCGGGAATCGTATAGCGCTGATTCAAATACCGAAGTGCTGCCGCAAGCTCTCCGTCCGCTCCCCCGTATTGTTCCATTAAATATTTGGCAAGCGTTGGATTACACGTGCTTACTTTCACTGGATACTGTAATTTCTTTTCATACACCCACATATAGCTCCCGCCTTTATCTGCTTATATTTGCCATGGCCAAGGGCTTGTTCCCCAGCTCCACTTTCCGTCGGTATAGCTGTTTCCATATTGCTGGAGCGGCCCGTACTTTGTTTCAAAGTTTCTTTTTAACTGCATAGCCTGCTGCGCGTATTCGTTAAACTGCTGCATAGCCTGCTGGTCATTTGGATGGGTATCTAAATACAGCGTTAATTCTACTAGTGCAAAATCAATCGCCTGTATTTCTTCTAAATCCTGATAGTACTCCGGAGGTAGATTTTTCATTCTTCATCCCTCTTCTTATCTTTGTATGGATTTTCATAGTAGTCCCAAAAAGCCGGCCACAGCGTTCCTTTTTTTAGGGCTTCTTTCGGTGAAAACTGCTGCAGATTCGGCGGCTGAAATCCCATGTATAATTGAGGCGGCGTAGAATAATATTTAACTCCTATCGGCCGGCAAGGATCATAGATACTGTGGAAAGGTTGATAGGTCTTAACCGGTGTAAACATCTTTTTTGGATTGTTATCCATGAGAAGTCCTCCTCTAACAAACACACTCTGTTTAATCCTATTCAGCTTTTATCGAGTTCATGAAGGAATTTACTTCCGACTTAGGAACTAAACTTTTATTAGTAAAAAAGACCTATATAAAAACGCTATAATTGCCCAATCCCTTTAGGCAGCTTTCTCATACTTTATAAAATAGTGATAAAAAATAGAGGTGATTAAAAAATGGACATTAGCTACATGGATTTTTATTTGTACCCGACAAGATTTCCTGGACCTCAACTCCCGCCCGGTCCACCTAGACCACCAGGCGGTTTGCCTACACCTAACCCGCAGCAAGCTCCAACTTCCCCTCCGCCGGCATTTATTCCAGCTCAACAAACGGCAACTCCATTTGCTGTTGATCCAGGAGCTATTTCTCTATGTCTCTTCCGCAATATGTTCATATGGCTTAGAAACGGCTCTAGCTTCTGGTATTTTCCTATTTTTGTAGGACCGCGATCCGTTGCAGGATTTAGATGGAACGGACGTTTCTGGACCATTTTCGGTGTGGATACACGACAAATTGTTTCGTTTACGTGTTTTTAAACGTAAAAAAAGCCTTATTTTTCAATAAGGCTTTTTTACTTACTAACTGCGATTACACTATTGTTTTTATCCCAAAACCAATCAGCAGCACTCCGCTGCATCGTTGAAAGGCTTTTTGAAACACCGGTTTTTTAAGCCATTTTTTCACGTAATCTATTACATACACCAAGATTAAAAACCATCCTACTGCTATAAGCGTCAGAATAAAACCGAGTATCAGCAGCTGTTGATTTGTGTGTGCATCCAAGTTAATAAACTGTGGCATAAACGTAATATAAACTAATACCGTTTTAGGATTAAGAAAATTACTAAGAGCCCCTTGCATATATGATTCTCTATAGCAGCGATTAGATGAAGACTTTACAGTTTTTGTTTCTTCTGAAATGGCCTCTAATGAGAGCGTATTTTTGGTCAGAAATATTCTGATACCTACGTAAAATAAGTACGCTGCCCCTATGTATTTAATCGTGTTAAACAGGTACACCGACTGAGCGATAGCAACAGACAAGCCAAGCACAGCAATTAACGTCCAAAACGTGAGGCCTGTAGCCATGCCGAGTATGGTAAAACGTCCTGCTTTTGCTCCGTGATGAAGCGTATTTTTCATGATAAGAATTGTATCAGCACCAGGTATCATGGACATGACCAATGCCATCAGCATGTAAGCAGCTAAATGATCCACAGCTCTTCTCTCCCTTTTAAGCTATTACTAGCATCCTGTTTTCTTTTCACTTTCAAAGATTTTCATGTATTGTTTTGGTGTTAGCCCAACCTGACTTTTAAAAAATCGAGTCAAATGACTTTGATCACTGAATCCCGTTAAAAAAGATACGTCAATCGGTTTTTTTCCTTGTTCTAGCAGCTTTTTAGCCTGATTGATTCGAATTGTTTCCAAGTAGCTATATGGAGAAATTCCTTTTTGCTTTGTAAAAGAGCGCAGTAGCCGGTATTTGCTCCATCCAATTAGCTGACTTAACTCATCCAGCGTGATCTTGTTTGTATAGTTGTCTTCCAAATAGCTGCAGATTGTTGTGATTTTATGGGACGTGTCAACGGCTGACGAAAGAAAAGAAAGATTTGAATGATCCTGCATGAGTTCTTCTAGCAAATATAAAAATAACTCTTCTTTCTTAAACTCACGTTCACCATTTAAAATTTGCAAATGAAGCTCTTTTAAACTAGAGACAGCATCACTTCTTTGCACCACGCTGCTGTTAAAACGCGGAAGACTTTCACTGCCGTTAATGTCAAAAACAGCTTTTTTCATCACTTCTGGCGCCACATTAATACAGCGATAATCAAGCGTTTTGCCGTCTATTTGTTCACAGCTATGGACATCATACGGATTAAACAGCAGCAAATCTCCTGGATTAATGATGTATTCTTTGCCTTGGCAAATTAAATGGCGCTGACCTTCTTCAATAAATCCAATCACATAATACTCGTGAAAATGAGCAGGAAATTTTTGCATAATCCCTTTAAAACGATAAGCTTCAATATGTAAATCGGCGTCACCGTGCGCCGTGCGAATTTCTTTTACCATCCATAAATTCCTCCTTGTCACATCCTAAGCTTTTTAACCATACCATTGACTAAAGAATTTTTCTTGTATGATATTGCAGATGAGACTTTTTTCCATTACTTTTATCCGTTCAGCTAGGGGTGGTACTAATCACTCTTAAGAGTGATTTCTCTTCTTTCCTCTAGTAATTTTCCGCTCAAATGATAAAATATAGACACATTTTATGGACGAAAGAAGGGATACCGTGAAATATAGACAAATTAAATGGCTGATTTTGCTTCTTCCAACTCTGACCATCGCGCTTTGGGAGTATATTCGTCATGCCTTTTTGCTCCCTTACATCTCAATGGATATGGGAAATGTGCTTTCTCCGCTCCTTGTCTTTTTTGTAACGCTTGTATTTGTCCGCTATTTATTTTCTATTTTAGAAAAAATGCAAGAGGAACTAAGACAAGAAAAAGAAAAGAAAGCAGCACTTATTGAACGTGAAAAATTAGCTCGTGAACTGCATGACGGCATTGCACAGTCGCTGTTTCTCCTATCTGTTAAAATGAACAAGTTCGGAAGAAAAAATAAATTAGAACAGGATCCTGACTTTATCCGAATGAAACAAACCCTTCAGCATGTTCATGACGATACGCGCCAAGCGATTACAAATTTAAAGCACTCTCCTTCAGACTCTTCAGAAAGCTGGACTGAAAGCATTCATCAATACGTCGATGATTTAACACATACTCATTTACTAGATGTAGATTTAGATTGGAGACTGTCAGAAACAACGCTGTCCAGAAAAGAAAAAAACGAGCTGTTTGCCTGTGTGAAAGAAGCGGCTATGAATGTAATCAAACATGCAAAAACGAATAAAATCTGGATTACAGCCACTGAAACGGCCGGGGGATGGATTTGTGAAATTACAGATTTCGGTACAGGTTTTACGTCCGACTCTCTCAAGTCCGGTCTTGGTTTGCAAATTATGAAAGATCGTGCGAAGGACATGAACTGGGACTTTTCCATTGAGCGAAAACAGAACCAAACCATTGTTAGCATTAAAAAGGGGGTTATGTAAATGCAGCCGTTTCGTATTTTGATTGTAGATGATCATGCTCATGCGAGAGAAGGCATTCGCGATATTTTAGAAGAATATGAAGATTTTATTATTGTTGGCGAAGGAACCAACGGGCAAGAAGCCATTGAACTGACTGAAAAGTTAATGCCTGATATCGTCCTAATGGACATTGGAATGCCTGTGATGGACGGGTTGGAAGCGACAAAACAAATTAAGCTTCAGTTTCCGTACGTTAAAATTGTGGTTATCACGGTTTCAGACGATATTACGGATTTATTTGATGCGCTGAAAAAAGGCGCACAGGGCTATTTGCTTAAAAACCTGCAGTCTGAAGTGTGGTACGACTATTTGCGTGCGTTCGCTTTAGATGAAGTTCCTATGTCAAAAGAAATTGCGTTTCAAATTTTAAAAGAGTTTCCGCAAGAAACATCGATAAAAAAAACCGACACTCCCCTTTCTGCACGAGAGCTTGAAGTACTTCAATTAGTGGCTAAAGGACTGTCGAACCGCGATATCTCCGCGCAGTTATTTATTTCTGAACACACGGTAAAAAGCCATTTGAAAAATATTTTAAGCAAGCTTCATTTAGAAAACCGCGTGCAGCTGACAAGCTATGCGTTTCAAAACGGCTTAATGAACTAACAGCTTTCACGAGCTGTTTTTTTGTGTCTGGGTAGATGTGAAACATTCTATTTTTCTACAAATTATCTGAAAACTATAATGAAGTTATTAGCGACTGGATATTGAAAGTAAGAACGAATTCTTATAGGATTTTTTAGAAGTAAGAATTAACATATAATAACTACCTGGGGGATGCTATGAATTTTTTAAAAGCGCTTTTCAAACGAAAATCTGTATGGTTTATTTTGATAGGAATCGCTGTTTTTGTCTACATAAACAATAGCTCTTTGTTGACAAAAAGAAGCGGACAGCCTCTCCTTCTTGCTCATAGAGGCGTAGCTCAAACGTTTAATATAAAAGGCCTTCAAAACGAAACGTGTACAGCGGAACGCATCTACAAACCTGAGCATTCTTTTTTAGAAAATACGATTCCTTCTATGAAACAAGCCTTTAAAGACGGAGCTGACATTGTCGAGCTAGACGTTCATATTACAAAAGACAATCAGTTTGCTGTGTTCCATGACTGGACTCTTGATTGCCGGACAAACGGAACAGGCGTAACACGGGATTACACGATGGCCGAATTAAAAAAGCTTGATATTGGGTACGGCTACACGGCAGATGGAGGAAAAACGCATCCTTTTCGCGGCAAAGGAGTCAACCTTATGCCTTCTCTAGACGAAGTGATGAAATACTTTCCGCACCAATCCTTTCTTATTCACGTGAAAAGCAATGATCCTGAAGAAGGAAAAAAACTAGCAAAGTATTTGTCACAACTCTCTAGAGAACGCTTAAAAACCATTACTGTGTACGGAGGAGACGAACCAATTGATTCGTTAAAAAAAGCGATGCCCCATCTAAAAGTTATGTCAAAAGCAACGATGAAATCTTGTCTTATTCCGTATATAGCAACCGGGTGGACCGGATACGTGCCTAAAGCATGTGAAAACACTGAACTACATATACCTGAAAAAATCGGACCTTTTCTGTGGGGATGGCCAAACCGCTTTTTAAACCGAATGGATCGTATCAATACCCGAACTGTTATTGTAGGCGGAAACGGAAGCGAATTTTCCACTGGATTTGATTCTGCCAAAGACATAAAACGCCTTCCGGATAACTATTCAGGTGGAATTTGGACAAATCGTATTGACCGTCTAGGCCCTTATTATAAAAAGAAATAAATGAAAAGCATCTGCCCTTTCTACGTGAAGCAGATGCTTTTTTATCAATTCCCTCCTCTTATAAGCCCCAACAATCACTCTCAGGGGTGATGGCTAATTCTCCCTTTCCTTCTATAATAAAAGCACGTTAGTTAGTAAAAAGGAGGAAAAAATGATGCAGGAAAAGCGCGAAGAATCAGCGAGTACAACTAAAAAAAGCACGGCGCATTCTCAAGGTCTATACAAAGCCATATGGCGCTGGCATTTTTATGCAGGTTTAGTGTTTACTCCGTTTCTTCTTATATTAGCTGTTACTGGCGGGATGTATTTATTCAAGCCTCAAATTGAAGAAAGACTGTACCACGACTTGTATCATGTTCAAGCTCAATCACAGTCTACATCCCCTTCAGCGCAAGTGCAGGCTGTAAAGGAAAAGTATCCAGGCGCTGACGTATTGACGTATAAGCCCAGTGAGCGCTCCACTCGTTCTTCAGAAGTAGGAATCTCATTAAAAGACCATACATATACGATTTTTGTTAATCCTCACAATGGTCACATTGTAGGAAAACTGGATGATTCGCGTCGCTTAATGAATCAAATTGAAGAATTTCACGGAGAGCTAATGGCAGGAACAGCGGGTGATCGTATCGTAGAACTTGCGGCCTGCTGGGCGATTGTCTTAATTGTAACCGGTGCTTTTTTATGGTGGCCGCGCAAAAAAGACAAAATAAAAGGCGTGCTGATTCCTCGTTTTTCAAAAGGTAAAAACGTGCTTGCACGAGACCTTCATGCGGTACCGGCCTTTTGGATTTCAGCTGGTATGCTTTTTCTCGTACTAACGGGCCTTCCATGGTCAGGACTGTGGGGCAATTCGTTTCAGCAAATCGCCACAAACGCAGGCGTGGGGTACCCTCCGTCTATTTGGGTAGGCAGTGCCCCTACTTCAACCGTACAAACAAAAGATGTAGCGGACGTGCCTTGGGGAGCTGAAATGTTAGAAGTTCCAAGCTCCACAGCTTCGCAATATACAAAAGTATCGCTTGATGACATTGTAGATATTGCAAAAGAACAGCATATGCACGACGGTTATACCATTTCTATTCCGCAAGAACCTCAAGGCGTGTATACGCTCTCTGTTTTTTCACCAAGAGCTCAGGATGAGGCAACCATTCACCTTGATCAATACACCGGCGCTGTGTTAGCTGATTATCGGTACGGCAACTATGGATTTATGGGAAAATTGATTGCACTTGGTATTACGCTTCATAAAGGTACGCAGTTTGGATTTATAAATCAGCTTATTGGCCTCATTATTTGTATCGGAATTGCTGGTATCGCCATCAGCGGAGCCTTACTGTGGTGGAAACGAAAACCAGCTAAAGACATACGCGCTCCTAAAGTTCCTGAAGGAAATGCAATGCGAATTGTGACGTGTATAATCGTGGTGTTTGGTCTCGTCTTTCCTTTAGTCGGACTGTCCTTAGTTATCGTGTGGCTTTTAGATTTCTTTGTCATCAAACGAATTCCAGCATTGAAGCGGTTTTTAAACGCATGATGCATGAAACGATGTGAGGTGCAGTAACAATGAACAAATGGAAAATACCCGGATTGGTCATACTCAGTACACTTGTACTTTCCGCGTGCTCTGTAAACAGTAACGCAGACCAGCTCTACAAGCAGCCAAAGCCTCTGTCTGCGCATGTGATGCTTCCTGAAAATATAGAGCCACAGAGCACACAGATGTTAGAAGTGCACGTAATGCAAGAAAATAAAACGGTGGATGATGCCAAAATCGTTCAGTTTAAAGTGTGGAAAAAAGATGCTCCCGGTAAAGTTGAAACAGCAAAGGCACATTATGACGGCAGTATGTATAAAGCAAAAGCAACTTTTAAAGAGAATGGTATTTACTATATTAAAACGGATATTAACGCGCGCGGTGAGCACATCCTTCCTACTCAGCAAGTCGCAGTAGGCAAATTATCGAAAGAAGAGTTACGTTCACTGCAGTCAGCTGAAAACGAAACGCACCATCATCACTCTCATCATTAGACATAAGCTCACGTTCAGCAGCTGTACGTGAGCTTATGTTTTTCTTATAAATTCTAGCTAGTTCCATTATATGTTTTTACATTTTTTTCTTATTACTTTAAAATAAAAGTGATAAACGTTTTATAAAGGAGTTTTACAGATTGAAAAAAATTGTTTCTGGTATTTTAATTTTAGTATTAGCCGTTATTGTTATGATTGAAGGAAATCCGTTAGAGCAGAACTCTTCAACGAATACCTCCTACGATGAAGTAATTACCTTCCCTGCTGATCGTTACCCTGAAACTGCAGCGCACATTCAACATGCAATCGATAAAGGAAAATCGGCTGTTTGTACAATCGACCGAGACGGTGCTGAAGAAAACCGCCGTGAGTCTTTAAAGGGCATTCCGACTAAAAGCGGCTACGATCGAGATGAGTTTCCGATGGCCTTTTGTGAAGAAGGCGGAAACGGTGCAGACATTGAATATGTAAAGCCTTCAGACAACCGAGGCGCCGGATCTTGGATCTCACATCAAGTAGACGAGTTTCCAGACGGCACGAAGGTTTTAATTGAAGTGAAGTAAAAAGAATGGTCATCGCGACCGTTCTTTTTTTATGTTGAGAGCCTGTATAAGAAAAAGAATAAAAAAAGAAAAATTGTTCTTGCCTAAAGATACTCTTCACTTTTAAAATAAAAACGTGTGTGTTACATATATGCATCATTGTTTTATAGGAGGAATGAGTTTCTTGGACAATCTATGGCAGCAGCTACTTCCTGCCTCATGGCAATTAACTTTATTTATTTTCTTTTTTGTGTATATCTTGCGCTACAAACAAGAGAATAAATTCAGCATGCAGCTTCACATGCTGCTTAAGTTTCTTTATGCCGTTATTTTGATTTTAAATGCGGTGTTGTTTTTAGTGGAAAGTCAGCGCGATTTTCTTTTTTATGCAACGCTTTTCATGAGTATCCTGACGATTATTTTGATGGAGTTCACGCTTTCTGCAAAAAAACAGAACGAGCTTGATTTTATTTCAGCCGTTTCTTGCTGTGTTCTTCCGATTTTTATTTCTTTACTTGAACTTAGTTAATGAACCAAAGGCCTCTAGTGATCCAGAGGCCTTTTTGATGTTATTGATCTTTGTTGTTACGGTCCATCATATCTTTTGGATCTTCTACAATATCTTCTGGATCACGGTTGTTGTCTTTTTCATCATCTCGATACATCTTGTCATTTTTATCTACGCCAGGTACGTTATTGTTGTTGTTCATATTGTCTAAGCCCGTGTTTACAAACGCCACGTATACTTTGTCGATTTTACTATCTGCTTCTCTTACACGGTCCGCAATTTTTTGTTCAAAATCAGTTGAAACTTCATGATAAGTATCGCCGTTATACGTTACAGTGTTCACCTTGCCATTATCGTTGTTGTCCGCTGCATCATTTCCAGCTAGGTCTACCGTTACATAGGCATTATTATTATCGCGAAGCACATATGCATCGTCAACTTCCTTCATATCTTCTACATTTTGCGCT
Source organism: Priestia sp. VA7 (assembly GCF_055710015.1). NCBI lineage: Bacteria > Bacillati > Bacillota > Bacilli > Caryophanales > Bacillaceae > Priestia > Priestia sp. VA7. The sequence continues at coordinate 282,824 of NZ_JBVQPN010000003.1, read as the reverse complement.
GCTTCAACTGACTTTGTCGGCTGATCGGTGTTATCCATTGGGATATTGTTATCAACCCCGTCGTTTGTAGAAGTGTTGCGTAAGTCATTTTGAGTATTGTCCATTGCGTTATTGTCTTTATTTCCTCCACATGCAGCTAAGCCTGAAAGAAAAAGAACTGAAGAAGCAATGATAAGTCCTTTTTTCATTTTTTCCATCTCCTTAAATATAGTTTGCAGTCGTATTATGCTTAATTTTTGCAAAACTATTCAAAGGAGACGGAGAAGTGAAAAAACCTTTTTAAAAAATGTACTTAACGCTGCTAGCAATATTATAAGACACATTTTAATGTTACAGCTGTACTTATTCTCCTAATAGCTTTCGAACGGCTATTGAAAGCGTATTGACATGCCGTTCTACGTTTCCCGCCTCAGCAACTTGTTTCTTTTCATCGACGTTGTAAATCGGCGCTGGATTTTGTGTAATTCCGTTGATCGTTGTAGCCATAAAAGCTAGCAAATCATCTGTTGGTACAGCCGGAGAGAAATTCTTTACTTCTATTTGCTGCGTAATAAAGTCGTGAAGCTTTTTTTGAATATATTTAAGGTTAGAGACTTCAACTAGCTGATCTTCAATTTTCATAAAACGCTGAGGGTCTTTTGAATACAACGCTACTAGTTCAAAGTAAATTTCTCCTCCTGCTGTCATCGATTCTTGGATATGTTCTCCAATATACATAATAAAATCATGCAGCATTTCAAAGGAATCTTTTTTTGTCTGAAGTAGGGCTTCAATTTTATCTTTTACTTTATAGCTGACGCTTTCTTGATTAAGAAGTCCGACAAATACTTCATCAAGGTTTGAAAAATATTTGTACACGCCTCCCTGACTCATTCCAGCTTCCAAAACGATATCTCGCATGGCTACATCATGCACCGGTTTGCTCTTGCATACTCTTTTGGCTGCTTCTAAAATCTCTTGCTTCTTTTTTTCAGCGTATCCTTCCCTTACTTTTGGCATTTTTTCACGCTCGCTTACTTTTTTATTTATTTTCGAATGTCTCGAGTGCATCAATAATCACCTGAGCTGCTTTTTCAGCCCCTTTTTCAGCTCGGATTTGTTTTCCGATTTCTTGTGCTTTGGATCGAATTTCATTAACTTGCGTACAGGAAATAGCTGCGGATAATTTTTCAGCCGTCAATTCTTTTCTCGGAATGGCTTTTGCTCCAGCTCCTAGCTCGTGAATTTTTCTTCCCCAAGCGAATTGGTCATTTCCATAAGGAACAATAATACTTGGAATACCAGCTCGGAGGCCTTCCGCCGTTGTTCCTGCTCCTCCATGATGAACAACGGCAGACATTTTAGGAAACAGCCACTCATGAGGAATATCTTTTACAAATAAAATGTCTTCTGCTATCTCTTCCGTGTGATTCATTCCGCTTCCTCCTGTATTGATGATACCTCGTTTCCCGGCAAGTTTTAAGGCTTTAATCACTAAAGCAGTCGTTTCGCCTGCGTTTTTTTTATCACCAACACTTCCAAATCCAATATAAACTGGCGGTTCTCCAGCCTTTAAAAACCTTTCCAGCTTCTCTTCCGGCTGATAGCTATGGTCACTGTCCATAAACCAATTTCCGTAGGAATGAACGTGTTCAGGCCAATCTTTAGATAAGGAAAATACAGTGGGACTTGACGAAATAATGGTTGGGTTAGCTGCTGTACGCTGCTTTGGATACGGACATGAAAAATCGCTAGGTCCTGTTCCATGCTGCTGAACCCAATATTTTTTTAAAGGCCCCTTTACTACTTTCCAAAATCCCCATTCAAAAATACGATGCGTCAGCTTATTATATATTTTTCCAAATCGTGGTCGATCATAAAAAAGTAAAGCTGGATAGTCTTTTGTTGGTGTCATTGGAAAAGGGCTGGCTAAAATGCTTGGTATATTCATCTCTTTAGCAGCAAAGTAACCAATTGCCGCACCTGGATGATATACAATTGCATCGGCTCCTTTGCATGCTTTGTGCAAATCTTCTTGTATATCAATCATCATACCCATCATCTTTTCATTTTTTAAGCTTGAAAAAAATTTGAGAGGATTGTCTGCATTAATCGCGTCGTCTGCTGCTCCGCTCTCTATAATTTTAGAAACATCTCCTCGAAGCATGGCATATTCGAATCCATACGATTTTATGAAGTTTTGATAAGCTTCTGAAGCCGCAATTCGTACACGGTATCCTTTCTTTTTTAGCTCTAATCCTAAAGCCATAAAAGGCTGGGTGTCTCCTCGCGTTCCTGTTGTTAACATCGTAATAAGCATAATTTCAGCCTCTTTATATTAAAACGACAACATTGTCGTTTTAATATAATGTAACCTCCTGGAATTGATTCGTCAATATAAAAACGACAATTATGTCGTTTTTATTACTATCCTTTATTTTCCTAAGGCACTTTTTTAAGATTGCTGCTTTTAATTATAACAAGGGGAAATTTCCTTTTTATAGTATTGTATAAAGAAAGGCTTATTCAGCTAACGGGCAGTCATGTTGAATAAGACAGGATTTACTTATCCTTAAATAAAATATTTTCAAAACATCATAAAAGGAAGTGTGTACTATTGGATAGTGAAAGTAAACTCATTATTTCTCCATTAAATAATGACTTAATAGACGACATCAATATGACAAATGATTATTTTAAGTTATATGGCAGAGTTGTCCCCAGTTTGCAATCAGGAAAGTGGTCTTATAAAGAAGTTCTTTTTGATGAAACTAAAGAAACACGTTTTCCAGATGACAAACTTGATTGGAGCCAATATATAAACCGAGAGGATAAAGCTTTGTTTTTAGCTTATATGAATACTACTTGCATAGGACAGATTAGAATAAGTAAGGATTGGAATCGCTTCTGTTATATTGAAAACATTGCTACTAAAAAAGATTATAGAGGCAGCGGAGTCGGAAAGTTGCTCTTAAATAAAGCAGAAGAGTGGGCAAGACAAAGAAAACTTATAGGAATGTCCTTGGAAGCACAAGATGATAACCTTGGTGCATGCAGATTTTATGTAAAACAAGGATTCATACTAGGTGGAGTTGACACGCTAAAGCAGTCATATAATCCTACTATTAGAACCACTTTATACTGGTATAAGTTATTCAAGTAACGGGGGCTTTAGCGGAATAAGTAATAGAGTCGTTTTAACATAGGAATTTTAAAGAGTTAAATAGTTGAATTTGCTCGTCTTTAGTGAAGTCTGAAAACGTGGCATAATGTCTTTAACCATTGAGAAACCGCCTCCTGAAAGAGTATTTTATCATCTCTTATCAGGAAATAATCTATGCGAAATGAGCCTTTCCTACAGATAAGCCCGCTCTTTATAAAGAATAAAAAAAAGATGCTTCGCGTTTTAAACGAAGCATCTTTTTTAAGTGCAGCTATGAATGCCTACCTACTTTTTTAAGTTAAACTGATCGTGAGGCAGCTAATTTCTCAATCGGGGCTTGTTCAATGTCTGCTGCTGAAATATTCAGCAACTTTTCTAAAACAGCCGTTATGCCCTCATTTGTTTCATTACTTTTTTTGCAATCATTAATATGCTGGTTTAATTGCTTTTTATAAGCCTCGGTATGAATGAGCCACTGACTTAAAAGCTCTTTTGTCGCCTTTCTTTCGTCTTCGCTTTTAGCTCCAAATAAGCTCTCCATATCAGGTTCTTGAATAATTAGCTTACTAAAATCGTCGCTTACTGCAAGCCAAAAATAGTTCTTTTCGTATTCGTAATATCTGTGTTCTTTTAATAAAAAGTAGCCAATTTCAAATTCAATGCGATAGAGCTGCTGGTTAACTTTAGGCGCATGAAGGCTTTTAAAGTTAATATTCTCTACATCATCTACATAAACCTCTAAACCGTATTGGGTTTTAATCATCTTAGCGTCTACTGTATTCATGGTGTTTACCTCTTTAAGGATATTATGAGAGAACGCGTGCATTCTTTTTTTAGAATGCGCACGTTCTTTATCTTTTACTTAGTTTTGAACAGCATTTTTCCAATCAGCCGCAAATTTTTCAATTCCTTGTTCGGTTAAAGGATGTTTAACAAGCTGCTCGATTACTGAATATGGAATAGTTGCAATATGAGCTCCAGCAAGGGCTACGCGTGTAACGTGGTCCGGATGTCTTACAGAAGCCGCAATGATTTGAGAGTCGATATTTTGAATGCGGAACAACTCAGCAATTTTAGCCACAAGCTGTACGCCGTCTTCTGAAATATCATCAAGGCGACCAAGGAATGGAGATACATATGTTGCACCTGCACGGGCTGCTAAAAGAGCTTGGTTCACAGTGAAAATCAGCGTTACGTTTGTTTTTACACCTTTTTTAGCAAGGTAGCGAGTCGCTTCTAGTCCAGCGAGTGTCATTGGAAGCTTGATCGTAATGTTTTGATCCCCGCCGTTAATTTTGATTAATTCTTCTGCTTGGGCAATCATGTCTTCTGCTGTTTCGGCATCCGGCGTCACTTCTGCTGAAACGGATTCTACTTCTGGAACGGTTTTTAAAATTTCTTCAATACGATCTTCAAACTTTACGCCTTCTTTTGCAACAAGAGAAGGGTTTGTTGTAACACCAGATAAAACGCCCAATTTGTATGCTTTTTTAATATCGTCAAGGTTTGCAGTATCAATAAAAAATTTCATTTTTTCATTCCTCCATTAGTTTTTTTTACTATACCCAGTATTTCACTTGTTATTTCTTTTCCACAGCATGACCGCCAAACTCGTTTCGAAGCGCGGAAACTACCTTTCCTGTAAAGGTATCATCTTCAAGCGAGCGATAGCGCATTAGTAAAGACATCGCAATAACCGGCGTAGCTGTTTGAAGGTCTAAAGCCGTTTCTACCGTCCATTTTCCTTCACCAGAAGAGTTCATAACTCCTTTGATGTCGTCTAGCTTAGCATCTTTAGAGAATGCATTTTCGGTTAATTCCATTAGCCATGAACGAATAACAGATCCATTGTTCCATACTCTCGCCACTTTTTCGTAATCATAGTCGAACTGGCTTTTTTCAAGAACTTCAAATCCTTCTCCGATTGCAGCCATCATGCCGTATTCAATGCCGTTATGAACCATTTTTAAAAAGTGGCCGCTCCCTGCTTCTCCAGCGTATAGGTATCCGTTTTCTACAGCTGTATCGCGAAAGATAGGTTCAACAATTTCCCACGCTTCACGATCTCCGCCAATCATATAACATGCTCCGTTACGAGCGCCTTCCATTCCGCCAGATGTTCCAACGTCCATAAAGCGGATTTTGTTTTCTTTTAACTCGTTATAGCGTCGAATAGACTCTTTGTAATGAGAGTTTCCCGCTTCAATAACGATATCTCCTTCAGTTAAAAAAGGCGTCACTTCACTAATAACAGAATCAACAACCGTATGAGGAACCATCAGCCATACAACTCTTGGTGTTTCGAGTGACTGAACAAGCTCCTGTAAGCTTGATACTCCTGACGCACCGTACCCTTTCATTTGCTCCACTGCATTTGAATTTACGTCAAATGCTACAACGTCATGACGCTGATCCAATAAATTTTGTCCTAAGTTAATCCCCATTTTCCCTAAACCAACTAATCCTACTTTCATGTGAACAGCTCCTTCTATTTATCTTTTTATTTAAGCCTTTAGCAATTCTTTTGCTTGTGCCACTACGTTTTCTTCTGTAAATCCAAACAGCTTCATCACATCAGCTCCGGTTCCTGAAGCACCAAATGTGTCAACAGCTAACACTTTTCCTTTTGGCCCTACAAAACGTTCCCAGCCAAGTGAAATTCCCATTTCTAGAGAAATTCGCTTTGAAATAGATTCAGGCAAGATACGCTCTTGATACTCTTTTGACTGTTTGTTAAACAGCTCCCAGCTAGGCATTGCTACAACACGTACAGATACATTTTCACGCTCTAGCTGAGCTTTTGCACCGACCGCTAATGCTACTTCAGAACCTGTGGCGATGAAAATCATCTCCGGCTTATCGTTTGTTTCGGTTAATACGTAAGCTCCCTTAGCTAGGTGGTTGATATTTTGTTTTGTTTCTTCAAATACAGGCAAGTTTTGACGGCTAAGCACTAAGGCTACAGGGCCTTCCGCTTGCTGAAGCGCATAAGCCCAAGCGCTAGCTGTTTCGTTTGCATCAGACGGACGGATTACGGTAAGCTCTGGAATTGCACGAAGAGAAGCTAAATGTTCAACGGGCTCATGAGTTGGTCCATCTTCTCCTACTGCTATGGAATCATGAGTAAATACATATGTGACCGGCAGCTTTTGCAGTGCAGCTAAACGAATCGCTGGACGCAAGTAATCATTAAAAACAAAGAATGTGCTGACAAACGGCTTCACACCTCCGTGAAGGGCCATTCCATTACCGGCCGCTCCCATTGCATGTTCACGTACGCCGAAATAAATATTTCGATTACCGAAATATCCTGGTGCGTAAGGACCGTCTTCTTTAATGTCTGTCATCGTAGAATGCGATAAATCAGCGCTGCCTCCAAAAATAGATGGCACAGATTTAGTGAAATAATTAATCGCTTCTCCGCTTGCAACACGAGTCGACATCGCTTTTTCTGATGGAAATGTTAAAATATCATTCACTTCAATTAACGCTTCGCCTGTGATGGCACGTTCTAATTCATCAGCGAGCATAGGGTATTCTTTTTGGTAAGAAGCAAACAGTTCGTTCCACTCTGCTTCTGCTTTCATCCCTTTTTCTTCTAGCTTTTCAAAATGAGCTTTTACTTCTTCTGGAACATAGAAGTTTTCTTCAGCTTCCCAGCCGTAGGCTTGTTTTGTTGCTTTTGCTTCTTCTTCTCCAAGCGGATTGCCGTGTGCTTTATTTGTTCCTGCTACTTTTGGACTTCCGTAGCCAATAATGGTTCTTACTTCGATAAGCGTTGGCTGTTCGGTGTTTTGCTTCGCTTTTTCGATGGCGCTTGTGACTTCGTCTACGTCATTTCCATCTTCTACACGCAAATACTGCCAGTTTGCAGATTCCGCTCTTTTTTGGATATTTTCACCAAACGAAAGATTTAATTCCCCGTCTAACGAAATATCGTTGGAGTCATATAAAGCGATAAGCTTGCCAAGCTTCATATGGCCAGCCATGGACATCGCTTCATAAGAAATGCCTTCCATCAAGTCACCATCGCCTACTAATGTATACGTATAGTGATCAACGACAGGGAATTTTGACTGGTTAAACTTTGCCGCTAAATGAGCTTCTGCCATTGCCATTCCGACTGCATTTGCAATTCCTTGACCTAAAGGACCTGTTGTTGCTTCCACGCCGTCCGTATGGCCAAATTCAGGATGACCCGGTGTTTTACTGTTTAATTTGCGGAAGCTCTTTAAATCTTCTACCGATACATTGTATCCACTTAGATGAAGCATGCTATACAGCAAGCTTGAGCCATGACCGGCTGATAAGATAAAACGATCTCGGTTAAACCAGCTTGAATTTGCCGGATTATGCTGTAAGTGATTTGCCCACAGCGCATAGGTCATCGGAGCCGCTCCCATCGGAAGCCCAGGGTGGCCTGAATTAGCTGCGTTTACCGCATCAATTGACAGGGTGCGAATCGTATTAACTGCAAGTATGTCTATGTTGGTACTCATGTTTCATCCTTCTTTCGCTTTGTTTGTATTAAACTAGCTGCACTTCGCGTGATTGACTTGCTGTTTCTTCATCCAACCACCACTTAAAACCGTCTTTTTCTAAAAGTGCATATGATGCGTCAGGGCCGTATGAACCAGCAGCATATTTATAAAGCGGCACTGTATTTTCCTCAAACGCTTCAAGAAGCGGCTGAACCCATTCCCAAGCTAGCTCTACTTCTTTCCAATGAGCAAAAAATGTAGAATCTCCGGCACATGCATCTGCAATAAGACGCTCATATGCTTCCGGCGCTCCTTCTTGCTGACCTGAGAAATTAATTTGTACAGGCTCAATATGACCATGATTAAATGGATTTTTGCTGTTTAACTGCAGCGTAATATTTTCGTGCGGGTTGATTTCAATGATCAACAGATTTGGAGATGTTGTTTCTCCTTTGTCTAAGTACAACTCTTTTAGCGAGTCTTTGAATTCAATAACAATTCGCGTCGCTTTTTCCGCCATTCTTTTCCCTGTACGAATGTAGAAAGGAACGCCTTTCCAAAGCGAATTATCGATATATAGTCTGGCTGCTAAAAACGTATCTGTCTGTGAAGATGGTGAGACACCGGGCTCATTTATGTAGCTCGGCACTGAAGCCCCGTTTATTTTTCCAGCCTCATATTGACCGCGAACAACGTCTAGATCCATCTCTTCTTTTACAAGCGGACGAAGTGCTTTTAACACATTTATTTTTTCGTTTCGAATGTCATCAGCGCTAATGCGAGCCGGTAAGTGCATAGCCGTCATCATCAGCATTTGCAGCATATGATTTTGAACCATATCTCGAATCGCTCCTGAATGGTCATAATAGCTTGCTCTTTCCTCTACGCCGACCGTTTCACTTGCTGTAATTTGTATATTCGCAATATGTTCGTTATTCCATAATGATTGAAGAATAGGATTAGCGAATTCCAGCGCTTCTAAATTTTGTACCATCGACTTGCCAAGATAGTGGTCAATGCGGTAAATCTCTTCTTCTTTAAACGCTTTGCTTAAGTTTTCGTTTAATTGACGAGCTGACTGTAGATCATGGCCAAATGGTTTTTCAATAATTAACCGTTTCCAACCTTTTGTAGCACCTAAGCCACTGTCTTTAATATGCTCGGCAATCGTACCGAAAAATTCTGGTGCAACGGAGAGATAAAACATTCGGTTGCTTGGAATATTTAATTCTGCTTCTCGTGCTTCTACTAGATTTAACACACTTTTATAGTCTTCAGCATTCGTTGCATCCAATTGGCTGTAGCGAAAAGCTGACAGAAAATGCTGCATAAGAGATGAATCTTTTTCGACGCGACGTGAAAAAGTGTGAATAGATTCTTCTACTTTTTTCTGAAAATCTGCATCGGACATCTCCCTTCTGCCTAGTCCTACAACAGAAATTGATTTAGGGATTTTCCCGTCTACAAATAAATTATAGAGTGCAGGATAAATTTTGCGTTTCGCTAAATCACCTGTTGAACCGAATAAAACAAAAGTCATCGCTTCCATATCTCTTCCTCCTGTTAGGAAAAATATAATCTTTTAAAAGTAACTTTTCTTTCACTCGTTACTTTATGTAACCTATATTATTCCTGAAATATTTTTTCGTCAAGATATTAATCTCGTAAAAAATCATTTCAATTTTCTTTTTTTTCTTTAAACCTTATAGCGGCTTATCTCGGTTAGTTTATGGAAAAATAATGAAAATTCTTTTTAGTTGAATTTAGAAAATAAAACTGCTTTAATGGATTTGATAGAATTGTATGAGAGTAAAAACATACATAATGTTTGCATATGTGCCGGGGAAAAATATCAAAAGGTGGAAGTGCTATGAAAGCTCAACGAATGAAGATGGTTGAAGGCCTATCTATTTTTCGCGTAAAAAAATCGCAGAACACTTTAAGGGAGAAAGAAAGTTTGACCTCTTTCTTTTAAGCTGCACGCACGCCTTTAATGCGTAGCTACAGCGAGAAGCATAAGCATCATATAGAGGTTAAAAACAGCTAGTAAAACAAGAGCGATATAGACTAGTTTTTTACCTGTTTTCCCTAAAAAATAGACGTTTATTAAACTAAAATATACGCTTGCTGCGCATAAAGCGAATGCAAGAAATTCCTTGCACTCACGGGGCTTCATTTGAAAATATGGATTATAATAAATTCCGAGATTATTACTAATAGCGAACGGGACAGTCCACCATCTGATTAAAACCCCTATGAACATAAATATTCCGATTACATTTAGCGTAAATCGCAGCGTTCTCTCCTTTTTCACGCTTCTTTTTGTAGATTCTTTAAAGTTTACCCGCATGTATTTCCCCCCTGATGTTTTTAACACAGTAACTGTTTTGAGCAGATCTTATATAAACGTTCCTTCTTTTAATTTTATACACGCTAGGTCTTACAGATGACATGATTGACATAAGAAAAGCTTCTTCCATTCATAAAGGAAGAAGCCTTAAATAATGAGACTATATTGATCAATGCTTTAGTTCACCTCTGTATTCTTTTCTATTACAGCTCTTACTACGATGACTTTCCCATTCCCTTCGCAGAATGCCCATTTTCCATAACCGCAAAATAGTTATCTTCACTATCTGAAAAGTTAAAGACTCGCCCTGAAGGCATAGATACGATTTCTCCCACCGTTACGCCTTTAGCTGTTAAATCACTATATAATTCATCCACATTTTCTGTAAAAAACAGCAGTGAAGGAGTCCCGACATTTAATTCTGGCTGCATTTTTGCTATTCGCTGTTTGTTATGAAGGATAATGGTTGTTTCGGCACCCGCTACCGGCGCTAGCTCAATCCACTTCATGCCTTGTTCATTATTTTGTTCAGACATAACCTGAAATCCCATTTTTTCTGTCCAAAACTTTACCGCTTGATCTTGATCGTTTACATATACCATAATTTGACCGACTTTTTTAATCATTACTTTCACTCCTTTTATATAGATAAAATAATTTCTTCCGCTATGGTATCTGCCGACTTTCCCTTTGTGTAGATCGTTTGTTTTGCCAACTTGTAATTTGATGAGTGTTTTACAAAATGTTTGTTAAGTTCAAAAATATCGTTGTCATCCGTTATTTGTTGCAATCTTTGATGCAATATCTGTATGGACTCTTCTCTGTCAGCACTCGGAAGCAATAAAAACAGGGAGTCGTAAGGTTTTAACGTTTTTTCTACTTGTTGAAACAGCTTTATGTCTTCATAGACCGAGTGGCCGGCGCCAAAATCAATGACCGCATGCTTGTACTCTTCTAGTATTCTTTTAACGGCGTAGGCTTCAAACGGCTTCCAATAGGCGTACATGCCTTGAAATCCTTGTTTTTCTCCAATTTGTTGCTGTATTTCTTTGCTGAATCCTATTTCCCCGTAGTAGGAAAATCGCACTTCATCCATTGAGCACTGAGGAATATTTAGTTTGGTTGCCACTTTTTCACCGACCGTCGTTTTTCCAGCGCACATAGGTCCAATGAGAATAATAGGGATCTGCATAGGCTCTCTCCTTATTTCACTTCCAGCACAAACGCGTACAACGCATCTCCATTAGATACATTTTTTTGATTTTCATCCATCCACCATACCGAATATGAGTAGTAGTAAGTGCCTGTTTTTGAAGGTGCTTTCAGCTTACTTTTCTTTAGTGGTACGTCCACTTCGTGTTTGTTTTGTATTTGTACCATATGCCTCTCGTTAGGCTGCCTCTTATGTTTGATAGTAAGCGCTAGCGATTCATTTGCTTTAACTTCAATAGGCTTTTCTGTTTTTAATAATTCCAAAGGTCCTGCTTTATCCACACACGTGTTTTTCCAGCAGTAAGTGCCAGTTTTTGTTTCGTAAAGGTGGTCGTTTATTTCGAGATACACTTTTGGCGGGGATTCTTCAAGAAATCCACTGCTTGAACATCCCGTAATGCTTGCCATGATAAGTCCAAACGCGGTTGTTTTCCATATTCTCATCATTTCATCACCTTTTTATTATTTCTTCATAGCTCTTTCATTTCCTGTTTCTTATTTTCTTCCTTCTTAAATTACGAGACATATGTTAATCGTTTTATTTCGCTACACGTTTTTTAAAGAAATGGAATATGAATAACTAACTTATTTGCTAATAAGATAGTGAACGTATGGAGGCGCCAAACCGATACGACAAATGTATGTACAATGAAGAACGCAAAAAAGTGCTGCTCTTGACAAGAGCAGCACTTTTTTAAACTTGCACGTTATTTGATTCTGCTAATTTTCCATCTTCCATCCACACAACGCGATCACACAAATCTAGCATTCTTTGGTCATGCGTAACCATTACAGCTGACTTGCCCCTTAGCTTCACTTCATCTGCAAGCATTTGCACGACCGCTCTTCCTCGCTCTGAATCCAAGCTTGCCGTCGGCTCGTCTGCAAAGATAATTTCAGGGTTATTCATCCATGCTCTTGCAATCGCTACCCGCTGGCGTTCTCCTCCCGATAAACTTTCAGGATAGTGATGCTTTCGATGAGCAAGCCCTAGTTTTTCAAGCAAATCATCCGCTCTTTTTTTGGCTTCTTTGTCTCGATTTCCTTCTAGTTCCGTGACAAGAAGCAGCTGATCGCGAACCGTTAAATACGGAATTAAATTAGCTGATTGAAAGATAAAGCCGATTTTTTTCAAACGGATGCTGTTCATTTGCGCTGAAGACATGTTATTAATCTCGTCTCCATCAATCATCACACGTCCGCCAGACGGTGAAAGCAGCGCGCCTGCAATGGATAAAAAGGTACTTTTCCCAGAACCGGAAGGACCGACAATAGCCACAAGCTCTCCCGCTTTTACACGCAGCGATAGATTATTTAACACGACTACAGCGTTTTCTCCGTCTCCAAACGACTTGCTAACACTCTCTAAAACTAGTTTTTCTTCACTCATTACACAGCCCTCCCAATCGCTTCAACCGCATCTACTTTTGCTACGCGATACAGCGATAATAATGAACTCAGTACAGAAACAGCTAAAAACAGCGCCGAACACCCTGCGATCAGCGACACGTCCAAGTGGAACGGCATGGAATCCGGTAAAATAGCAGCTACTCCGTATGTCAATCCAATACTGATAGCAAGACTGCATAATGTTAACACAACCACTTGAGATAAAATCGTGCGCGCTAAATAGCTTGTTTTTGCTCCTATCGCTTTTAACACGCCAAACTGATTCATTTTTTGAAGCGTCATCACGTAGAAGAAAACGGCTAAGACAAAAGCTCCAATGATAAAAAGAAACGCGACCATCATTAAAAGAGAGCCTTGTTCTTCTTGATAGCCAGGAATTCCTTTTAACGCTTCATCTTTACTAATTACATTCACGTCAGCTTCTTTTTTGTGAAGATCCTGTGCCTGCTGGCTGTTCATATTTAATACAACCGCATTAAAAGCACCTGTGCTTTCAAGCGTAGTCCATTCTTTCAAGTTAATATGAATGACGGGCGCGTGACTAAACGACTGATTTTTTGTAAAACCAACAATCCTAAAGCTTTTTCCTGAAGCCGTGTCTTTTATCATATCACCTAGCTTTACTCCTTTTTCTTTTAGCGAAGAGTCCGCCACAGCTTCATGTTTCGCATCGTCCGTAATCATCTTCCCTTCTGTTACGTTCGGAGCTAAAAAGCCGCTTGTGCTTATGGCAAAAAACGAGGCGTCGATTTTTTTCTGTTTTCCTTCATTTATAACGGCTGTCATTATTACACCAAGCGGCTCAGCATTTTTCTTGCCGCTTAGCTGTTGAATATCTTCTGTTTTGTTTATGGATAAAACAGAGCGCGTCAGGCGCTGATCCGCTTCTTTTTGAAGCACAACATAATTTCCTTTCATTTCTTGAACAGCTGAAGCATTGTCAGAAGAGAGCCCTTTTGCTAAGCCTGATACAAAAAGCACAAGCCATACAATTAACACCATAATCACGCCAATGAGTAAGTAGCGCAACTTCGCATGTTTCAATTCACGTAAAGCCAAAAACATGTTTCTTTCATCTCCTTTTTTAATTCTATTTAAAGTATAAAAATAGAAAATGAATGGAAGATGAACGGCTCATTACATTTTCGGAAGATAAACGTGAAAGGTGCTGCCTTTTCCTTTTTCGCTTTCAACGTGAATCGAGCCTCCGTGCATTTTGACAATTTGCTTTACAATCGCTAAACCAAGACCGCTGCTTCCTTCCGTCCGGCTTCTTGCTTTATCTTCTTTATAAAAACGATTAAAAATATGCGGGAGGCTTTCTTTTGAGATGCCGATTCCCGTATCTTGAAATTCCACGTGGCAATGCGTGTCTTCCATGCCAACGCGAAGAGACAGCGTTCCTCCTTCTTCCGTGAACTTTACGCTGTTTGTAATCAAGTTTGTCCACACTTGATGAAGCAGTTTTTGATCGCCTGAAATCATCGTTGAAGGAAGATCCATTTCAATGGCCAGCTCTTTTTCACGCCAGCTCCACTCCGTCATAAACAGCACTTGCTTGATTTGAGCTGCAACATCAAACGTACTTTTTTCGATATGCTCACTTTCTTTATCAAGTGAAGCAAGCGTAAGCAGCTGTTTGCTGAGCGAGGACATGCGCCGGCTTTCTTCTTCAATAATAGACAGATACTCATTTCTCTGTTTATCTGAAAGATGAGCAGAACGGAGCGTTTTCGAAAACCCTTGAATGGACGCCAGCGGAGACTGAATTTCATGTGACACGTTGGATACAAATTCTTGGCGCATCTCTTCAAGCTGCTCTAAACTTTTAGCCATCTCGGAAAAATGTGAAGCAAGCGCGCCGATTTCGTCTCGGCGCTTTACGTACAGCTCGACGTTGTATTTTCCTTTTGCCACTTGTTTTGTCGCTTCGGTTAGCTTGACAATTGGTTTTACTAAATAACGCGTGCTAATAAGTACAAATAAAATACTTAATACAATCATCAGCAGTAAAATAATTGAGAAAAAAATGCGCATTTCCCCGAACTGCAGCTGAATATCAGGGCGGATAAACAGCGCTTGCTGCTTGTTACTTTCTCCTTTTAACGGCACGCCGATGGTATTGGCTAACGCATTATCAAAAAACCCCGTCACAAACACCTGTGAAGGAAAGTTTGCAATTCCGTGATACATTTTGCCATCTAACACTTGTTTGACGGCACTCTTTTCTAATCGCTGATTTCTAAACTCCCGTCCGTAAAACGTCTCATGTCGGGTGCTGTCCACTACATATATTTGATAGCCCAATTTACTAATATGCTGTAAATAAGCTTGTTGATCCACGCCTCTATTGCTTTCGTAAAAGCTCGCAATGTCTTTTGCCATACGGGTAAGCTTTTGATCGTTATAAGGTTTTAAGCTGTACTGATAATAAACGTTTGCTAGAATAAACGCGAGGAGACTGCTAAATACCATTACAGCAATGGTTGTCAGGACAATCCGCAAATAGAGCGTCTTCATTTTGCGGTCACCTCAAGCTTATAGCCGACTCCTCGAACCGTCGTAATGACAAAATCATCGGTATGTTCAAACCTTTCGCGCAGCCTTTTCACGTGTACATCGATTGTGCGGTTATCTCCGTTAAAATCCGCTCCCCATATCAGATGAATTAATTCTTCTCTTGTGAAAATTCTTCCTGGATAGCTCGCAAGCTGAGCTAATAATTCAAATTCTTTCATTGGAAGAATTAACAGTCGCCCGCTGCAGTGCACTTCATAGCTTTTTCGGTCGATAGAGGTGTTGTTCAGCACGATCATTTTTTCATTTACCACTTCGTACCGGCGAAGCAGTGCTTTGATTCGGAAAATCAATTCTTTTGGTTCAAACGGCTTTGTCACATAGTCATCTGTTCCTGCTAAAAAGCCTTTTTCTTTGTCTTCCAGCTGATCTTTTGCTGTTAATAACATAATGGGAAAATCATAATAGCTGCGTATTTCTTCGCAAACTTCATATCCGTCTTTATGAGGCATCATAATATCGACAACCGCTAAATGAATGTGCTGCTTAGCAAGCAGACCCGAAGCTTCCTCTCCGTCTTTTGCTTCATGAACCACATAGCCTTCAAGCTGCAAATAGTGACGAACTAATTGCCGCATATGCTCATCGTCATCCGCCAGTAAAATGTGAATCATTTCTTCTGCCACTCCTTTTATCAACCATTTAAAATGGCGGCCTTTTAGCCGCCATCACTTATTCTTTCAGTATCTATCTGTTTACTAGTGTAACCAAACGCCGTGGTCCTATTGCGTTTTTATTAGGATAAGGATTTATTATGAACAGGAGATGAACGGCTTGTTACAAAATCCATTCACCGCGCGCAATCATCTCGACTTTTCCGCCTACTTGAATGTGAAAAGCCTCTCCATCATAACTAGCTTTTACATACAGCAGTGAAGGTCTTCCTATTTCGTATCCTTGTTCTACACATATGTCAATAGCTTGCTGATTAAAATAACGGTATTTAACTAAATATGCTGCTAAACAGCCGTTGGCGCTGCCGGTTGCTGCATCTTCTGGCACGCCGTAGTAGTCGGCAAAATCTCGTACGTTTAAGTGGTGATCTTGGTGATGAGTTTCCGGCGAAAAGACCATAATCGCTTTCGCTTCTGTATTTTCTATCAGTTTGAAATATTTTTCTTTGTCTACATTTATTTCTTTAGCTGCTTCTAATGATGTTAACGGGACAAGGATGACCGGCAGACCGGTGGATACTTCTTGAACGGGAAAACGCGTGTCGATATAAACTTCATCAAGGTTTAACACGTCCGCCACTTGCTTTTTATCTAACACTTTCCCAAACGTCGGCTGACCTTGTGTCATCCATAGTACATCTTTTTGTTCGTCATATGTAACGGGCGTAGGACCTGCTTTATAATGAAGAATAAGCTCCTCTGTATCTTTTTCTTTTAATTCTTCTCGGATAACATAAGCGGTACCGAGCGTCGGATGGCCTGCAAATGGCACTTCTTCATTAGGTGTAAAAATCCGCACGTTATATTCTCCTTTTGCAGAAGCAGACGTGATAAACGTCGTTTCAGAAAAATTAATTTCTTTAGCCATTTGCTGCATCTCTTTGTCTGAAAGTCTTCCTGCGTCTTTAAAAACAGCGAGCTGATTTCCCGTATATTTTCTCTGTGCAAATACATCAACAATGGAATACTGAATACTTTTCATTTATGTGTTCCTTTCTAAAGCAAATTTTCATGTATAAAATAGGTCATTACGTTTTTCTTTAAAGCCTCATATTGCTCCTTATTGGTATCCATAAACGCTTCTTCCCGACTGGACAAAATGTCTGCATAATGGAGAGGCTCGCGAAATTGTTCTTGGGTAAAATCACAGCGCTGTTCATCAAGCTGATTATAAAAATGCCAGCCTTCTTTACACGGAGTTTTTAAAATATATCCTCCTTTGATATCTTGAACGACAAGAGCTGTCACGCCGCACTGTCCCTTAGAAGGATTGTCAGCCGTCCACTTCGTGCTTGAATGAATTGACCACGATTGATGCAGGGCTTTCTTTAAACGATTCACGTTGGAGCACCTCCTTTTTCTTCAAATCTACCATATTTTTCTTTTTCATGAAACTTCTTGTTGAAAAACCCATAGCACAAATATTCTTACTTTAAAAATAATTTAAGGAAGAATAGAAAAATAATAGAAATAATGTATAATAATAGAGTCATTTTAGATGATAGATTATAACCAATGAAAGGTGTTTTAAATGGAAGAACAAGTAGTAAATGAACTCATGCCTTTTGAAGAAGAGCATAAAGTAGTTCGAACAAATACGTCCTATTATGATTTGAAATGGGGAAAAACAGCCAATCCAGCTAAAAACAACACGTGGAACTGGGCAGCCTTTTTTCTGACAAGCGCTTGGTTTGCATACCGAAAAATGTATAAGCACTTTTTTATTTTAACGCTTATTGAGGTAATTTGGTTTTCCCTTTTATGCTTTGTAGACATACCAGAGTGGTCCGATGCAATTGTGTTCGGCGGTGCTTCACTTATTACGGGGCTATGTGCCAACCGCTGGTATTATAAGCACGTTAAAAACGTGTTAGCTCAAGCCGAAGCCCAGCCAGAGCAGCGGAAAGAAGCTTATCTGCAAATAAAAGGCGGCACTCATATTGGAATTGCTATTGGTTTAAGCATCTTAGCGCTTGTGATTACTTTTGGAGTCGGAGCGGGATTATCACTTTTACCAACAAAAACGAATATTAAAGATGTAGTTCGCTACGGCGACGAAGCAATTACGCTTGAAACGTACAACGATCATCCAAAATGGACCTATATTAAAAAAGATGGCCGTCATCACGTTGTACAATTTACCGGCTACGATTATACAGAAAAAGAACATGTACGCATTGTGTTTAACGTTTATTTGGATAAACAAATTTACGAGTGGGACAAAATTTACATCAACGGCAAAAAGTTAAATAAAAAAGATGCGGAAGACTATGAATACTGGATTGAAGACAGTTCAGCATATTAAAAAGGTCAGCAAAAAAGAAAGGATGAGTGCTTGCTCTCCTTTCTTTTTTGTTTTATCTTAAATCGTCAAAGGCAGCTTCACCGTCACTACTGTC
Organism: Priestia sp. VA7; assembly: GCF_055710015.1. Classification (NCBI taxonomy): domain Bacteria; kingdom Bacillati; phylum Bacillota; class Bacilli; order Caryophanales; family Bacillaceae; genus Priestia; species Priestia sp. VA7. The sequence goes on along the minus strand of NZ_JBVQPN010000003.1, from coordinate 264,579 downwards.
CCGTTCTCATCACTTTCAATCGCAAGCTTACCATTATGCTCGTTGATGATCGTTTTACAAATAGAAAGCCCTAACCCCATGCCTGTTCCATCTTTTGTTGAGAAAAATGGATTTCCTACTTTATTAATAATGGATAGCGGAATGCCAGAGCCGGTATCTTGAATGTCAATAATAGCCCAACCTTCCCATTCTTTAATAATAAGATTTACTTCCCCGCGTTTCTTTTTCTCCATTGCTTCAATGGCGTTTTTCAAAAGATTCATAAACACTTGTCTCATTTGAGCAGGATCGATTGAGACAAGCGGAATGGCTCCTTCTATTCTTACGTTCATTTCGACATTATACAGCGCAGCTTCACTTTTCAAGAAAGCAACGGTATCATGAATAACTTCTACAATCGATACGATTTCTTTTTTGGGCGCTGTTGGCTGCGTGACAAGCAAGAAGTTGTTAATAAGTTCATTCATACGATCCAGTTCATCAAGAACAATTTTTTGAAAAGGCTCCGCCTGTTCATTTTCATTAAATAAAAATTGAATAAAGCCGCGCACCGACTGCATCGGGTTTCGAATCTCATGCGCTAACCCTGCTGCTAGCTGCCCTACGAGCGCCAGTTTATCAAGCTGCAGAATTTTCTCTTCAATTTTCGGCAAAACAGCCGCTTGATTTTTATAAATAATATGAGACAAAATACCAGCCAGCCGGTTTAACCCTTGAATTTCACTTTCGCTAAACTGATAAGGATCCGGATCGACTGCACATAGGGTACCAAACATTCTCCCGTCTTCTAGCACAATAGGTGTTCCTAAATAAGAACCTACCCGGGCACCATCAATGATGGCTAAATTAGACGTTCTAACATCGCGTTTTGTATTGGGAATAACAAGGGGTTCATCACATGTGACTAAGTTGCATACCGCAAGTTCTAACGGCAGCGTCAGTCCATCCTCTACAAGGCTTCCCCCTTCTTTATTAAAGGCTTTCATAACTGAAAATTGTTCGTCGAAAATCCCTACAAACAGCGTCCTGCTTCCGACTACTTCGCTAGCCATCTGCAATACATCCCAAACGGCTTTTTCATTGATGTTCCTCTCTTCCATTACCTTAGTCACCTACTATTTAAATATAGACTGTTCTATTCTCTTATTCTCATTATAAATTTTAAATCCGAAAACGTATATCAAAATTTTAAGAACTCGTTTATTTCTTCTATTTCATCGTTAGGGTTAAGGGTAGCCAAGACTTGATGGTCCTCCCATATGCCGTTAATATTTACATTTTTTCTAGCTATTCCTTCCCTATGAAACCCTGCTTTTTCAAGTACTCGCTGAGAAGGCATATTACGAGGCATGACACCGGCTTCAATGCGGTGAAGATTCAGCTCTTCGAACGCATAGCCAACAAGTGCTTTTACGGCTTCTGTTGCGTACCCTTTTCCATTATGATGCTGATCTAGAAAATAGCCGATAAACGCGCTTTGTAAAGATTCGCGCATCACTTGAAAAAGACTAATGGTGCCAATTAACTTATTATTCTCTTTTTGAAAAAGACCAAAATAGTATTCTTCATCGTTTTTCCTCTTCTCTTCGTGACGCTGAATTTTTTCTACTTGGCTCTCTAACGTATAAAAAGAGTCCTCTCGAACCATAGAAAACTGTTCAAAAAAGCCGCGATTGTCCTTTTGCAACTGAAGGCTGTCGTGCGCATCGCTGACAGTTAACGGGCGTAAATAAATAGCGTGACCCTCTATCATACTATGTCTCTCCTCTACTTCAAGAAATGCATGTAAAAAAAGAAGGCTTTTTTAAAAACCTTCCATTTTCTCACATATTAAACTTTTCTTGTTTGAATGTAAAGTTCTAAATCACTGCTTTTCTTCGTTGTGATATGTTCTGCTATGATTTTAGCTAGCACCATATTATACACCGTTCCGTTATCTCCATATCCGCTTAGAAAGTAACAGTTAGGCATTTCGTCATATATTCCGATGAGGGGAAGGCCGTCATGAGTGCCTCCGTAATAAGCGCTTATGTAATAATCAGCTTCGACTTGAAGATGAGGAAAAAGCTTATTGAACTCTTTTAAAAGTTTGTCTCTTTTATGAACGAGTTTAGCATCACGTTCTTGCGGCACAATCGTGTTTTCATCAAGACCGCCTATAATGACTCGATTATCGGAAGTTGTTCTCATGTAAATATACGGTCGAGCTGTTTCCCAAATTAAATTTCGATTTTTCCATCCTGTAAAATCCTTTACAGGAGTCGTAACGATAGCATAGGAACTTGTGAGTACAGCTTTTTTCTCCCTCTTAAATTCTTGATTTTCATAGCCTCCTGCCATAATGACATGTTTAGCTTTGATTTGTGATTTATTTTTAGTAAAAAATACAGCTTCATCTTTTTCTAACTTTTGACCGACAATTTCTGTTTCTTCAAACATCCGAACCCCATGCTGTTTTCCATACTCTAACAGACCGAGTGTGAAGCTGTAAGGATTCAGCTCTGCATCATTTTTAATAAGCATTGCCATTCGTTTTTTAAATCCATAGTCTTTTTCAATTTGTTCTTCTGATAAGATTTCAGCTTCAAATCCATGCTTTTGCATATAAAAGTAGTCTTTATTTATCTTCGTGATATCTTCTTCATAACTTGCATAATACAAGCTGTCTCTTCTTATAAATTCTGCATTAATCGGAAGTTTTTTAGCTGCTTCCTCAATATCTGTAATAGCCTGTTCACACAGCTTATAATGACGGACTGTTTTTTCTTCTCCAAACGTGTTGACTAATTCGTAAAACAATTTATCTCCCAAATATTGAATAAGAGAGGTATTTACAATTGTACTTCCATGCCCTGCTTTGCGCTTATCAACCACAACAACATCAAGTCCCTGTTCGCATAAATAGTAGGCACATTGTGCCCCTGAACTTCCTCCTCCAATAATAAGAACATCACACTCAATATCTTCCTCTAGAGATGGGTATACAGGCGGCTTCGCTACAGTTGTTTGCCAATAAGGGTTTCCAGATAACAAATCCATGCAAACGCCTCCTTTCTTCTCTGTATTATGCCCAATATAAACTAATTTTTGCATGCAGCAGTGTGAAAGTATGTGGGTTAAGCTTTTTGAGGATAGTAAGCAGGTGATTAAAGAAGCCATCCATTAAAACTAATCTTCTATACAATAGAAGTAATCATGACTCTTAATACCATGAGCATATAAAGTCCATGACTAAAGTATTGATAAACATCATGTCGTGATCTTCTGCTTTAGACACAGAACCCCAGTAAGTGCGTAAATATATAACTTCTTCACTACATAAAAAATTCCACGCAAAAACCACCTGGAAACTCACCAGATGGTTTTTTATATTAAGTGGGGTGCACGCTCTGATTAACTGTGGATGGATATAAAGCCTTACGTTCCAAAACAGACTTCTTTATAGAAAAGAATGATGTGAAAAATATTTCTTCTGAGATTTTCCTTTTACTTGCGTTTAACAGCCGCAGCCAAAGCCATAGCCGCCGTATCCGCCGTAGCCTCCATACGGGTAACCACCGTAACCGTAACCGTAGCCGCCATAGCCATATGGTGATAACAGTGAGCCTGCTACTAGCCCCCCTGCTAATCCTCCTAAAAATGGACCTCCAAAGCCAAAGCCAAACGGGCGTCCGAAACCAAATGGTCTGCCAAAGCCAAACGGTCTGCCAATAAACCTTTCATCTGCTTGTTGAAGTTGATGATGATCTTGAGAATATATAGTAGGTAAAAAATGCATTTCTGAATTCATAAGAGAAACCTCCGTTTTTTTGTTTTTGCTTTCACCCATGAATATGCATTTACCTATTCGCTGTCTTGGGCAAATATCTTGGTTATGCTGAAAATAAGGGAAAAGAATTACGAAAAAAAGAAAATTACTAGGTTTATATGAAAATGAGCTTGATTTCTCTTTAGTACCTAATACATACAAAAAGAAGCGGATCCTGACTTAGAATGGTATAGGGAAAGTACTAACGTGTTTATTTCATAGTAAAAAATAAGAAGCCGAAGAAAAAATTCTTCGGCTTCTCCTTCATTATGTACGCAGGCTAAGGAGGAAGTGGTGTTAGCCTGCTTCGTTATAACATGGGGGCTCATATATGAGATCTTGGGATGATTCATCCTATGTAGAAAGTAAAAAAAAGTACCGTGTCCATCTTATTTTCTTATCTTTTTTTATTTTCATTGAAATCATTGGATATTTTTGGAGCACTTTTGCATTTCAGGCATATGTTAAAAATGTACTCAGAACTTGGAGGTGAAATATATGGGCTTCTATGGTGGCTGTGGTTATGGCGGTTACGGTTACGGCGGCGGCTGCGGGTTTGGCAGTGGCTTTGCTTTAATCATCGTATTATTCATTTTATTAATCATCATCGGCTGTGCTTGCTGGGGAGGATTTGGCGGTTGCTAATCATTAGAAATAGTGATGAACAGCTTCATTTCCGCTAATTTTTTTACCAAAAGCTAGCTTTCCACTTTATTATGAAAAAGCAGTGTCCACATAATGGGCACTGTTTTCAAATGTGCTTATGAACCAGGTAATAATAAGACTAGCCATTATAAAAAAATAGACTTTTTTAATCTGCCGTTTCTTGTCTATTTCTTCCCATCGCCTTATTTTTCTTGTTCATACTTCCTTTTCTTCTACATATTAATAGATAAAAAGATTAATTAAAAAGAGAGTCACTCTGCAACTCTCTTCCTGCTCTATGTAGATGCTAAACATTAAACAAACGTTTTTTTCAAGACAACGCGCTGATCATTGACAGTATAGCCGTTTCTTTCATAAAAAGCCTGTGCAGCTCCTCCAGTCGCCGTCAAGAGATACAAACTGTTGATATTGTGTCTTTGAAGTTCGTTCTCAAACCGGCTTAAGATAGCTGAACCGTACCCTTTTCCCTGCGCGCTTGCGCTGACGCAAAGCTCGGCCACGTAAAAGGTCATACCGCTGTATGATTTTTTTGCGTGACCTGCAATCATTCCAATCAACTCTCCTTGGTCATAAAATAAATAGCCCATAAATTTAGGTGTGTTCAGTAAATCAGTCAGCCTTTCTCTAGCTGATTTCTCTGTCCACGGCTCATTCCAAGGTGTTTTTGTAAATACATTCATATACAAATTAATGCACTGCTGTATATTCTCTGCAGTGAGAGGCACTACTTTTTTGATCATTTTTACGCTTCCTTTTTTGTTTAGTTTGAAGGCTTGTTAACAATTCGCTCGTACATTTCCGGCAGGTGCTTAATTTTATAATCAATCGTCTCAAGCTTATGATGGATTTCTTCGATTTCTTTTTGTACCGCTTTTTTATGATCCATCAGCATTTGCAGACTTTTATCAAGCACGGCATTTTCAAGCGTACAGTTTTCAATAAGCGTCCGAATGTCCTTGATTTGCATACCTGTGCTTTTTAAACAGCAGATTAAATCAATCCATTCAATATCTTGTTCTTTAAAAATACGATTCCCTGACGCTGTACGATCTAAAAATGGAAAAAGCCCTTCTTTATCATAATAGCGAATGGTATAAATTGTCACGTTCAATTTTTTTGCCATTTGTGAAATGGTATACGTCATACTGCTTCCTCCTACACCTTAAACTTTTCAAAAAAACATGATGAGTTTGTCTTGACCTCTAGTTATCTCGAGGATTTATTCTTTTATAGTCTTCTTCATTACGCTCTTTATGCTGCAGTTTTTTTGTACAAGCAGCAACATATATTTAAACCCGAAAGGATGAATACGATGAATACTGCTCACATGATGCTTACCATTGTAATTGGCGGTTTTATTGCCTTTTTGTTAGGTCTTGGCGTTACAAAAATAATTGAGCTGCTGCTAAATTATTTTCTAGCTTAACCAGTAGTTACTTATCGTAAAACGCAGGTAACTCCGTTCCATATCCGAACGGAGTTACCTGCTTTATTTTAAGAACTGCAGCTCTTAAGGCACCATGTTGCCAGCGGCTTTATAAATATCGTACCACTCTTCGCGCGTTAACTTGATTTCTGAACCTTTACTTGCATCATTCATACGCTGAATATTTGTAGTACCAAGCACCACTTGAATATTTGCAGGATGAGTTGTGATCCACGCAACGGCAATCGCTGTATTCGTCACACTATACTTACTTGCGATGCGATCAATCACTTCGTTTAGCTTTCCAAATTTCTCTTTGTCGCCTAGGAAAGGTCCTTCGAAAAATCCGTTTTGGAATGGCGACCACGCTTGAAGCGTTATATCATTTAAGCGGCAATATTCAAGCACGCTGCTGTCGCGGTTCACAGCTTGGTCGATGCCCATATTTAAAGAAATACCAGAGTCTATAATTGGCGTATGTGCAATGCTGAACTGCACTTGGTTTACGACAAGCTTTTGGTTGATATATTTTTCAAGCAGCTGAATTTGCGCTGGGTTGTGGTTCGACACACCGAAGTGACGTACCTTTCCGCTGCTTTGAAGTTCATTAAACGCTTCTGCTACTTCTTCAGGATCCATTAGCGGATCTGGGCGATGAAGTAATAAAAGATCTAAGTAATCTGTTTTTAAACGCTCTAAGCTGCCGTTAACAGAGTCTATGATATGCTTCTTTGAAAAGTCATAGTAATTTTTCGCTGCGTTAATGCCGCATTTACTTTGAATCACCATTTTCTCACGAAGACTTGAATTCATTTGTATAGCGTTTGCAAAATACTCTTCGCATTGTCCCACATAATCAGGACCGTAAATATCAGCATGGTCAAAAAAGTTAATTTCTTCTTCCATCGCTGTGCGGATTAGCTTCTCTGCTTCTTGTAAAGAAAGCTCTGTTAAACGCATATTTCCCATAATCAAATTTGATACGTGTAAGTCAGTATTAGCAATTGTATGATACTTCATATAAAGCCCCTCCTTGAAATGATACTACTACAAGATAAACCATAGAGTTAACTCTAGGTCAAGCAGAAAGAATAAAAGATTTTATAAGCAGCGACGGTAAAACACCCTATCTTTTTTGGTAAAAAGATGAAATACTAGGTTGTGGTGTGATAAAAGTCACTGCCGCTTTGCATTTCATTTAGTAGTATATGTTACGTTCTTTTCTTCCTTTTTATCGAAGCTTATTTCATAGCAATACATTAATCTATCAGGCAAAGGAGCTTATCAATTACTATGCAGAAAACGAAAGCAAAACGATTTGAAATACAGTATTCAGTTCTAAAAGATGAAGCCAAAATCAAAGGAACTTTTGTGATAGAATCTGCTAAAAACCGAGATGACGCATCAAGACTTGCTAAATTAAATGTTTCTACAAAAGAAAGAGTGTTTATTCAATATGTAAAGATTTTAAAAGTCAAACGAGTTTCTACAGATTCGGCGGCAAAGTGACATTGGTTTGCTTCTTCTTTTAGCAAGCCCCTATTTATGCTGAAAGTGTCGTCTTAGATGATGCTTGTTTCGTTCGTGTGAGTAATAGAACTAATCCAATAATACAAGCTGTGCCTATCCATTGATAAAAACCAAAAGGTTCTTTCAGCCAAACAACGGTTGTAATAACCGCGGCTAAAGGCTCTAAACTTCCAAGCAAACTCGTTTCTTTAGGTAAAAGACTTTGCAGGCTTTCTACATAAAACCAAAAAGCAAGCATCGTGCCAAAAATAATGACAAATAAAATATATCCGCAGGTTATTGGTGATAAGCTTGACGCTTCCCAAGGAGGATGAATAAAGCTCATTACGCTTCCCCCAATTACCATTGACCAGCCAACGATGACAAGCGAACTGTACTTTTTGATCAGCGGCACGGCATACAGCGTATAAAATGCTGCTGCTACACCTGACAGCACTCCCCAAACAACGGCAGATACAGGAACAGACAGCTGAGAAATAGAGCCGTTTGTTAATAAAAAAAAAGCAGCCCCCCAGTGCCAGCAAAACAGTGATGACGTCTTGTCGCGTAAATATAGACTGCTTGCGCAAAAGCAAATAAATGATAATCATCACCGGTGATAAATACTGCAGCAGCGTAGCTACTGCTGCATTTCCATGCTTAATAGAAGCCATATACGTATACTGAACGGCGAGCATACCAACTATGGAAAAAACGACGAGCTGAAAAGCTGATTTTCTGTTTTTCCATACTCCAAGTACGTGAGAACGATTACTTTTTATACATGAAATCATTAGCAGCAAAAAACCCGCAATGAGCAGCCGGACTGAAACAAGCCAGTCTACACTGATTTCAAATTCTTGAAAAAGCTTTTGAGCAACCGTTCCTCCCATCCCCCAACATATAGCTCCAGTTGTGGCAAAGAAGAACCCTTTTTTTCGGCTGAGATTGTTCATCTTTTATCCCTCACTTTTATTATAAGAATAGTGTTATAATAAGTGAAAAACGGGGCAGAAAATACGCATATTACATTAAAAAATATAAATATATTGAGGTGACTATGTATGCCAGCAGCCCATTTCAAAATTGATGAAAACTTAAAAGAGCTAACGACCCATCGCACCGTTGAGCTGCCAGTAGCATGTTATCAAACGACGATCGGCGATCATATAAACGGCTACATCCCTCTTCACTGGCATGATGAGCTTCAATTTGTATTAGTTATAAAAGGAGATGCGTCTTTTCAAATAAATGAAAAAACAGTGACTGTAAAACAAGGCTACGGACTGTTTATTAACAGCGGATGTCTTCATATGACTGAAGATATAAACAAATCCGGCTGCGTGTACATTTGTTTAAATGTTTCTCCTCATTTTCTTGTGCCGCAAGAGCTTTTTACAAATTACGTTTATCCCTACATTCATGCAACGAATCTATCACATTTATTCATCAGTCCAAAGCAATCCTGGGGAAATAACGTGTTAGAGTCTATACATAAGATACACACATGGATTCATAAGCAGCCGCACCACTATGAAATAGAGATTGCCTCTGAACTCAACATATTGTGGAAAAATTTAATTCTTAACGGGTTGCAGCTGAAATACAATGAAAAAGAAATGATCAAAAATCAGCGGATGAAGCAAATGCTCAATTGGATTCATTTGCACTTTGCTGAAAAGATTACGCTTGATGATATTGCCAAAGCCGGACAATTGAGCCGTTCTGAATGCTGTCGATATTTTAAGAAAATGTTAAAAAAATCGCCTTTGACCTATGTATTAAACTATCGAATTCAGCAAAGCCTAGTTATGCTGCAGCAAGCAGAAGCAAATGTGACGGATGTCGCTTATCAAGTAGGGTTTAATAGTACAAGCTATTTTATTAATCAGTTTCGAAAAGAAATGAAGATGACTCCGCTCATGTATCGAAAAAAGAAGCTGCACATTTCATCACATCACTAAAAAACGGCGGAGCAATCACCCCGCCGTTTTTTATGAACTCTTTTTACTCGTTGATTTTGCATCAGAAATCTTTCCTAAGAAAAACCCGTCTACTTCTGCTATTTTCCCTCTCCAAAAGATCTTTCCTTTAGAAGGAGTAGATTTACTGTCTCCACAGTAAATCTTTGTATTTTTCAAATGAATAAAATGGGCTTCTGCTTCTCCGTTTGATTCGCTCGCTTCGCTTGCTAAAGAGAATTGTTCGCTTAGCGCCTGAGCCACTTCGCTGCCTTCTTCAAACGTTTCGCTTAAGTAATCAAAGTATTCTTTTGCTGAAATCATGGTACCGGAAATCACAGCGCCGTTTACATTTAATGAAATATCAAGTGAAAAGCCATGTTTATTAGAAGCTTTCACAAAGTATTCAAGCGTATTGTCTTTAGTTGAAAAAGAAGGGCCTGTACTCATGTCTTTCTTTCCTCCTTTACGCCTTAGGCTGTTGTGTCGTCTTCACTAGAAAGAGATGTTGCGTCATCATCTTCATCATCCGTGTTTTTCTTTGCTTTTGTATTTTTTGATTTTTTAGCTGTTGACTTTTTTGGCTTCGCTTCCTTTTTTTCTTCTTCGTTTTCATCTTCGTCGTCTTCTTCTGTTGTTACTTTTTTATTTTTTTTGTTTGAGCGAGAATCTTCCTCTTCTTCTTCGCTGTCTTCGTCACTTTCACTTTCTTCTTCCTCTTCTTGCTCAGCTTCTTTTTTATCCTTTTTACGAGCCTTAGATGTTTCTTCTTCGTTTTCATCGTCCTGCTCGTTTTCATCGTTCTCTTCTTCGTCGGAATCTGTATCTTCCGTTTCTTCGTCTTGATTTTTATTGAGGCTAAGCTCAACAAGCATGTTCATTTTTTCTTCAAGCTGTGATAAGCGATCTTGAAGAGTTTGATTTTCTTCTTTTAACTCGTCGTACTCTTGAACGTTATCGTCTTCTGTTTCGCTACTAGAAGAATTTACGTTTTCTTCATCATCTTTTGATTTATCTTTATCTTTATCTTTTTTAAACAAGCTTCCCGCAGATGTTTTCAGGCTGGCCACACTGCTTTTTGATTTTTCTTTTACCTTTGTTCCTAAATCAGATGCTTTGCTTTTTAATTCGTCTGTATCAATGCGGTCAAGGAGACTTTTTCGATTTTCAGGAGTCGATACATATCCAATCGTTGCACCGATGATGCCTCCTGCTACCGCTCGTTTGATTGGCCCGCTGCTTGTTGTTTTGCTTGCTTTTGAACCGTTCTTTTCTTTTGAACCGTTTTCCGTATTTTTATTTTCCTTGTTTTCTGCCTGTGTGTTATCTAATTTTGTTTCAGTTGCCATTGTAAATCCCTCCATTTTTTAAGTAGCATACAGTTTTTAACGTTTCGTTTCTATTTTTTCTTCAAGCGTTTTTAACCGCTCATGCAGCATTTTATTTTCTTCTTCGAGCGCTTTGTTATTGGCTCCTTTTGAACTGAGATAGGGATCATTTTCCCACCAGTCCATGCCGATTTCTTTTGCTTTATCAACCGAAGCCACAATCAAGCGGATCTTTATCGTTAATAGCTCGACATCTGCAATTCCTACGGTGATGTCCCCTGCTATGACGACTCCTTTATCCAAAATCTTTTCGAGCACATCTACAATCGTACTTGACTGCATATTATGTTCGACTGCCATACTGTTCCTCCTACTGACCGCTTAAAGCAGGCTGCCTAGCGGTCCAAGATCAATATTTAAATCTTCTGCGTCCAGACCGAACACCTCTTTCAACTCGTCCATTTTTTCTTCTAAGTTCATTAGTGCAATTCCTAAGTTTTCAATTTGTTCGTCCGTCAACGTTCCACCCTCCACCCGCCTCATGGCATGACGTTCAACGATTTGCCTCAATAGCTCAATAACTGTCATCACAAGCTGCGCTAAGCCTTGTTCAGCTTGATCAGGATCCAAGTGGATTCGTCCATTTGCTTGGCTGACCGGTTGCATCCATTAATTCCTCCTTTTGTTTATCAAATTGTTCAGAAGTGATTGGTTTGCGATTTCCTTCTTTTGCTTGCACCAGCGTTTCAACCGAAGAAATAAGCACCCGCAAATCCAAATACACTAAATCGACGCCGGCTATGGAAATGATTAAGTCTCCTTTAATGGCCACTCCTTTATCTAAAATGACATCTAAAATATCAATAAGAGCAATATCTTTATTCTCCATGGATTGTTTAAGAGACATAATGTTAATTCCTCACTTTACGCAAAGCTCGAGAAATGATAGGGCGGCCATGGTCCCGTCACTTCAAATTTCCAGCCTTTATTTTCAAGCTTTTGCTGAAGCTCTTCTATTTCGGTTACAAACTTAGTGATCTGCAAAGACGGGAGAAGAAACACGCTGTTCCACGCCATCTGTCCAGCTGCGCCCGTTACGTCCTTGCTCCAATTCTTTTTAACAGAGTCATAAAGCGATAATTCTTTAAGCTTGTCATGTATCTCTTCACACACTTTATTTTTGTGAAGTTCTAATTCTCTTTCAATCAGCTGATCTATTTTTTTCTTTTCAAAAAACTGTCTTCCTGGTGATAAGTGACTAATTTCTTCTTTTTTCGCTTTCACGCTTTCATTCGTTTCGCTGATTCCTTTTTTAAGCTCCGTATCATCACAGTAAATCTTCACGTTCCACTCTTCATTTCCTTGAAGCAGCGTCAGTGAATTCTCTATCTTTTCTTTGTTAATCTCAATAGCTGCCTGCAGACTTTCTTCACCTTTATAAATGGTACAAAATTTTAATGGAATGATCGTAAATTCTTCGTACAAAGCGGCTACCGTCTCGTGATGATGAAATGCTTTTTCCTGCAGCCAGCTCATATCCTGCTCCATTTTTTCTTGAATCACTTTTTCTGAATAGGTGTCAGCATCCAGTTTAGAAACGACAGCCGTCACCTGATCAAATGCAATTGGGTACAGTGAATGTTCTCCGTCAAACCCTTTATAAGATGGAAACGGCTCTATGGCTGCTGCTTCTTTTGTTGGAATTAAACCGTATAAATACAGTAATTCTCCCATCTAGGATTCCTCATTTCTTTTTTTTGTTAGCTCTTCCCATTGTTCAATTTCTCTGCGCTTCGCAATTTCGTACCTCATTAACAGTTCATCTTCTTTTTCTTGAAACGCTTCTTCCGGAATTTCACCAAGCTCAAACATCATTTGAAGCTGAATGAGTTTTTGCTGAATCGTCGGAAGGTCATATAACTGTTTATCAGCTTCTTCCTGTACTTTCTCGCCGATTTTCACTACAAGGTTAATAGGTGCGGTTACTAATTTGTGAAGCACGTTATTTCTCTTCTACTTTTAGGCGAATGTTCACAAAATTATAAGCAGGCCAAGGACCGCTGTAATGAAAATCGGCTTTGTCTTTCCAGTTTTCATGCGCTTCATTCACTTTTTCATCAAACTTCGCTTCATCTTCTCGGTTAATTAAGAAAGACGCGTTCAAAAGCATCGTTTCGCCCGTTGGCTCATTTGCTTTTGCTGCTTCCGCTGCTTCTTCAAGCGGTGAAAACACATCTGTTTTGACTTCTTTTTGCAGGGAAGTAAACATCTTTTGAGCCATTCCTCCAAGCTGAATACGCTCATAATAACCGGCTGCTTCTGATTTTCCTTTTACGGATGCTGATACTTTTTCAAGTTCAGGATTTTCGTTTACTTTTTTCTCAAGCCATTCTTTTTTCCCAATTACTTTTAAACCGACTTCAATTTTTCCTTTGATCGCTGGAAACAGCTTTTCAAACTGCGGATAAAGGTTTTCCAAAAGAACTTTTACGTCTTCTTTTGATTTGAATACATTCCCAAAGCTGATTGGAATAACCGTATCGTTCTTGTCCATAATCGCTGCTACTGCGTTTTGATGCATTAATAAATTTTGGCGATTGGGATGATAAATTTTCATCGGTACTTCAGCTGCTACCATAGCTGCGTCTTTGTAGCGAATCAAAAATGTTTCAGCTTTTGTTCCTTCTACTTCTACCGATCCAAATTCTTCGTCTTTATCCGTTTGAATGGCGCTAAAAATATAAATACCTGTTTCGTTTGTTTCACTCATGTTTTCAAGCTCCTTTACTTTTCTTCCGTGTCTATATTCTTACACTCTTCTAAAATGATTTTTTCGGCTTTGCTTTTTGCATTTTCTTCATCCAAACATTTGGTAAGCGGATGATGCAAAATATCCATACATAACGTTTGAAAATCTTCGTCATTTCCATCGATAGCAATGTCTTGCTGCGTGGCGAGAGTAGCGATCATAAGCGAAGCCCGAAGGCTAAGTCCGCTGCTATTTTCGTCTCCAGAGCGGTTTCGCACGTTTGCTACGAGCGTTACAATTGTGCGCGCTTCGTCTTCTTCTACGTCCGTTTTCTCCGTTAAAATCGCTGTCTCTCTGTCGATGTCTTTATAATCAATAAACATGGTAATTAACCTATCAAGAAGCGCATCTTGCGTATCGTATACGCCGGCATACTCAGCTGGATTGCTTGTGAAGATGACGCGAAAATCAGGATGCACGCGCACAAAAGGATCGGTCATTTTCACTCCATACAGCGGAAGCACGCCTTCTTCTAATATTGATAGAAAGATATTATTCGTTGCAGGCTTAGACCGAGTAAATTCGTCGTAAATCAGCGTATAGCCATTTTTTACAGCTTCAAGCAATCGGCCATCCTGCCAGTTTTCACTCACTTGTTCATCTTTTTTATAGACAGAACGAACATACTGATCGATTACTTTTTTGCTCGTGTATCCCGTAAAATCGCCAATTAAATCTTTATTGTTGAGCTCGTGATTCCCGTGCATCAGCATTACAGGACGCTTTCTCTTTTTAGCAAGCGCTCGCGCTAAAGAGGTTTTGCCTCCGCCGGCAGGACCTGTAAAATGAATGGAATAGCCGGACTTCAAATAGCTCAGCGCTCTTGAAAGAACCTCTTTTGTCTCGTCATCTTGTATAAAAGCTCCACTGCCTTTTTTCCTTTTGTCTGTTAAGACGGTCATTTTTACGTTCCTCCTGCCATCTTATCGTTTATGCTTCAATGCCAATGGCGCTTCTATATCTGACGTCGAGTCGTTTGAATGAAATGACTTCTTTTTCTTTATTTAAAAAGCACTCGTACGTTCCGAGCATTTCATCTTTGGCGTATTTTTTCATATATTCTCGTTCTTCAATGACTTCAACAATAACTCTCCAGCCTTCATCTTCAGTAGCTTCCACCGAGGTAATTTTATGAGGAGGAGCTACGTGTTCACCGAAAAAGTCGTTCACGGCTTGCATAATTTTTTTAATTTCCATTTTTAGTAGCCTCCAATAGTTAGATCTAAAAGCTGGAACCACCCTCAAAAAAGGAAGGTTCCATATCACTTCATATTAAATACTAAAACGCGGCTGTCCTTCACTTGAATTTGAACGTTCAGGAAGACCGTTTTCTTCTACGTCGTCACGAAGAAGCCCTACTGCTTCTGCGTAGCGTAACCATGTATCAACACTGGCAATAACCACTCGTGCTTCAATCGTTAAAATCTCAATTCCTACAACAGAAACTCTTGCAAAAGCATCAATAACAATTCCTTTATCTAAAATACGGTCAATGACTTCTGCTAAACTTGAACTATTAGTACTTTTTTGAATAGACATATCTCATTTCTCCTTTCGCTTATGAGCCCATTGTTTTTAAATCTGTAGATGATTTAATATCATTGGAACTTTTAATCTTAGTAGAGCTTTTAATATCCGTTGCTTTTTTAATCTGATTTGCGCCTTTTATTTTCCGCTTATTTTTTGACTTCTCTTTATCGTCTGAAGAAGAAACTTTTTCTTGAAAGTTTTCTCCAGCTTCTTTCACATCGCTAAGCTTATCTTTTACTGATAGTAAGACGTCTTGGAGCTTTTCTTTTGCGTCTTCCCCTTTGCCGTGTACCTTTTGGGCATTTTTTTCTTTTGTTTCCTGCAGTTTTTCTGATGCTTCATTTGCTTTTTCCTGCAGTTTCCCTTCAGTTTTTTCGACAAATTTTTCTTTCGCTTTTTCTTTAACCTTTTCTTCTACCTTTTCCTTAACAGGTTCAGGTGTATGATCGATGATCTTTTTTCCTGCTTTTAAGGCTGCTTTCTCCACATCTTTTTTATCCATGAAATTCCCCTTAAGGACGGATATCTTACTTCTTCGCGTCCATGAGTTTGTTTAGCATCTCTTCAATGCGCTGCAGCTGGTCGTTCATATTTTTATTTTCTTCTTTTAGCTCTTCGTACTGAGACGTTTCCATTTCTGCGCTTTGGCTGACTTCTTCCTGCGCATTTCCCTGTTCATTTGATGCATCTTCTTTTTTCTTTTTAGGTGCCAGCAGCTTGCTTAAATTGTCTTTTTCAAGATAGCCTGTAGCCGTCTGTCTTAATGCTCCCATCGCTTGCTGCGTTAGAATATCCTGTGCGTTTCTTCTTAACTCTTGTCCTGTCGCACGTACAATTTCTGATTGTCCTAAGCGGCTGAGTACTTTTTTACTCGTTTGAGGACTTGAAAGAAGTCCAATTCCCGCTCCTACTACGCCTCCTAAAATAGCAAGATTTAAAGAGTTTTGCGTTTTTTCTTCCTGCTGCTGATTTTGTTGTTTTTCTTCCTGCTGCTGATTTTGTTGTTTTTCATTTTGATCAGTTGTTGTCATGTTCCATCCTCTTTTCTCTTATTATTATTTATTTAATGAATCTTCTAATGATTAAAAGACTTAAAAGCTAAGCCCTGCTCCTCGCTCCTCTGTTCGGCCAGGCAGCCCTTCTTCCTCTACTTTGTCGGTTAATAACCCGACGGCTTCTGCATAGCGAAGCCACGTATCAACACTTGCAATAACGACTCGTGCTTCAATCGTTAAAATTTCAATTCCTACGAGTGATACTCGGGCAAAAGCATCGATGACAATCCCTTTGTCGAGAATTCGATCAATCACTTCTGCTAAACTAGAACTATCTGTACTTTTTTGAATACTCATTTTAGCAGCTCCTTTCGAAATTTAGCTAAATGAATGATGCTACTAATCAACCTGCTTAACTTTTCAAGTAAACATACTTTTGAAATATACTTTTTAGCCCTCTTTCAAACATGAATAATTTACTAAAAAGTAATTCCTGAAAATAAATTAGAAAATTATTCTACTACGTATAATAATTAACAGTTAATTATTGGATGAAATTTGCGCTTAAATCCTTCTGTTAAAGCTTTCATCAAGATTTCAATCCCAAAATAAAACAATAAATACATTATTGTTACAATAATATTACGTTATAATTTAAGGGATATTATTATTCGATACACCATGACATATTTTGATATTTTTAACTATTATGGAATATTATTGTTAGATTAGTGTGTTTAAATCAGTGCATAAAAAAATCTGCCGCACTGCGACAGATTTCTCCTCCATATCATACGTTCTATAAAATCATTCCGGTTAAAGGAGCTTTCGGGTTTCCATCATGATCTGAGTCTTCTTTGTCTACTAAAACAAGCAAGCTGCCTTCTTTGACTGAATCATTATATTGTTCGGCCTGCTGTTTTGGAATTCCCATACTTACTAAAATACCAGACAGACCTCCTACGCTCGCACCAGCTGCCGCACCTGTTAATGTAGCTACAATAGGACCAGCCGCCACAATTGGACCTATTCCTGGTATGGCAAGAGCCCCGGCACCTGCTAATATTCCGGTCAAGCTCCCTAGCGTACCTCCGGTAAGTGCTCCAGTTGCTGCCCCTTCTGCTTTTGTATTCGTTTCTTTCTGAACTTTTTTGGTCTTTTTATGTTTGCCGATGATAGATATTTCTTCTGATGCGTATCCTTCTTTTTTCAAACTCTCTACAGCTTGAATTGCTTCTTGTTCCGTTTCGTATACCCCCACAACATTCTTTGCTTTTGCTTCCATACTATCTCCTCCTCATTAATGTTGTGTGTACCCGGGAGTATGGCTTTGAAACGTTTTAGAGGATAAGAGGTCTTCTCTATTCTTAAATAAATAGCCCTAAATCACTTTTTATTTAGTGACGTTTTTATTTAAAAATGAATGAACTCGCTCTTTTTTTAACCATATTCCTCCACAAGCAATGAAGCATGCAACCGTACTAAAAGCCAACGCGTAGCTCCGGAGCCAATCTACAAGGAGCCCAAACCAAATTGGTGCGAGCACGATGGCGAATTGATTGAGCGTTAACGCAATGCTTACCGTTAAACCAATAAAACGATCATCCGCTTTTTCTGCTATTAGCACGATAAACAAACTAAACCAGCCAATTGCAAAAAAACCGAGGCTAAAACAAACTGCAGTTAGTAGCCAAAAAGGCAAAGTAAATCCAATATAAGAAATAGCTATTATTAGTCCTGCAGCCATCCAAACCGTCACTTGCAAAGGAGTTCTTCGATTTCCGTTATACACATAATCACTTATCCAAGCTAAAACAATTCTCCCCACCATTCCGCCTAACAGTGTGATGCTCAGCATGATGCCAGCTGAAGCAAAATCCATCTTTATGGCTTTCGTTAAATAGCTCATAAAGTGCGCAACGAGAATCATTTGAAGAGAAATCATTGAAACACCTACAAAAAACAGCGGATAGAGCGCTTTATCTTGAGAAATGCCCTTGATTTTTTGAAGAAGTGTAAATGTTTCCTTTTTTTCTGACGATGATGATTGCTCTCGGTAGAATACAAAAAAAAGAAGGCCTCCTCCGATAGCTGCCGCTGCCTGTACGAGAACAGCCCCATGCCATCCGTATTGATAAAACAGCAGCGGTAATGCTGCTGAAGCGACAGCGCCTCCAATCGGTATTCCCGTTTGCCGAATCCCCATGGCAAGCCCTCTATGATGAGAAGGAAACCACTTCACCACTGCTTTGCTTCCTCCTGGCTGTGCTGTTCCATACCACACGCCTGCTGCGAGAAGTACGCCTGTTAGATACAAATAATGATCAGCGCTATAGGCAAAAAGCATGCTTATCCCCAGCAAAATAGATCCTCCTCCTACAAGCCACCTTTCTCCATATTGATCCATCCAGTTCCCAAAAAGCAGCATGGAAAAAATCGGGCCAATTTGAACAGATGATACGAGCAGTCCTGTTTGAAACTGCGATAAATCATATAGTCTTTGCCAAAACGCTGCCAACGGTCCTACCCCGTACGTGACAAATGTTGCACATGCCTGAGAAAGAGTGGCAACAAATAAAATCATCCACTTATAAGAAGCTTTTTGTCTGCTCATTTTCTCTCCTCCACTTCTACTTTCAGTGTAGAGAAGGAATAGTATCATGTAAAATAAGTAATAAAGATAAAAGTCATCAATAAAAATGATAGCTGAAGGAGGAGATTTTATGGATATAAAAGATTTACTTGTTTTTACAACGGTAGCAGAAGAAAAAAATATTTCAAAGGCAGCCAAAATCTTAAGCTACGTGCAGTCGAATGTGACGATGCGAATTCAACAGCTAGAAGCTGAACTCGGCACACAGCTATTTGAACGAAGCGGTAAAGGCGTAACGTTAACTTCTAGCGGAGAGCTGTTGCATCGTTATGCTGAACAAATTCTGCGTTTAACCAATGAAGCCACGGCAACTGTTCAAAGCAGTGCGCACACGCCGATAGGGCCTTTAAAAATAGGTGCAACTGAATCCACCGCGGCTCTTCGGCTACCGCCTTTGCTTTCTACTTATTGCACTGCCTATCCGGATGTAGACTTCATTTTAGAAACACATACAACCGATGTTCTTATTCACCTGGTTTTAACCCGAAAACTTGAAGGCGCATTTGTTGCAGGCAGCTGTGCACATCCTGATCTAAACTCTTTATTTACTCAAGATGAAGAGCTTGTACTTGTGAGCCGCCACCCTCTTCCTTCTCTTTACAGCCTAAACGATATGAATTTATTAGCATTCAGCAGCGGATGCGCATATCGACATACGTTAGAAATGCTGTTGACAAAAGAAGGCGTGTTTCCAAAACGAATATTAGAATTTGGTACGATTGAAGCGATTATTGGGTGTGTAAAAGCAGGTATGGGCGTAGCTGTAATGATGAAATCCATTGTATCTAATCACGACCATTCATTAACTTTAACTCCGCTGCCGCAGCCATATAGAAAGGTTCCCACTTTTTTTATTACGCGAAAAGATGCTTTTGTATCGGCGGCTTTACGTGAATTTTCTTCTCTTCTTACCGAACAGCTTTACATTACAAAACCCTAAGAAAATAGGCGTTCTTAGGGTTTTGACTTAAGCCGCTGCCGGATTCTTTTTCACAAACTTCATGAACAATAAGCGAACTAGAGGTCCCATGATGAGAAGCTGAAGCGGGTAGGCTACGATAAAGTTTTTCATCACGATCCATGCATAGCTTGAAAGAAGCGACTCTCCGCCTAAACCTTTCGTAAGCGACATTGTAATTAATCCGTATACCGACATGGAAAGCACCATTCCGATCACCATACATGATGACAAAATCAACACGACTTTTAACTGTTTAGACTTATCAAGCGGCAGTGAAAATGCTACTTTTTTTGCTACGGGACCAACGAAAAAAGTTTCGACAGCCAAGGCAACTACAAACGTGATAACCAAGTTCAAAATACCTTCTGCAAGAGTGATATGCCCGATGACGTCATTCATTAACATGTTATACATCGTCATCACAAGCACCATCCCTCCGCACATCATCATTCCAAAATACATACTCTCTTTTTTAGTTGTGGGCACATTCCTCATCCTTTTTACTTGGCTTAGTATAGCTTTTTATCTTCCTTCTTCGTAAGTGAACATTTTGTGAACACTTGTAAGCGGCTGCTCCTCTTTTTGTGGAGGGATGAGTATGACAAACCACTCTAGTCTGTATCTTTGAAACGTAAACAAAAACCCCCGCTTTATGGACTAAAGCAGGGGTTCATTTTATAGAGATTCCGTGTGCGACCCGGGCGGGATCGGCGTTTGGGTGCGGAATACTTTCTCCCATTTCGAGACGACGATACAGGCGATCGCGTGGCCTGGAACGTTGACTCCTGTTCTGGCCATATCCATGATGCGGTCTACTCCTGCAATAATTGCCACTCCTTCAGCCGGCAGACCTACTGCGTTGGCTGTTGCTAAAAGAACAACAAGTGAACCTGACGGGACAGCCGCAATTCCTTTACTTGTCATCACGAGTATAAGCATCATAAATAATTGCTGAGTTAATGGCATATCGATGTTAAAAGCCTGTGCTAAAAAGACGCATGAAACGGATAAATACAGTGTGGAGCCATCACAGTTTAATGACAGGCCCGACGGAATAACGAACGACACAACTCGTTTAGGGCATCCGTACTTTTCCATCCGCTCCATCAGCTGTGGCAGCACCGTTTCCGTACTTGTTGTTGAAAACGCAATAAGAAACAAGTCCCAAATCATTTTGAATACTTCAAAGTAGTTGAATTTGAACAAAAACCCAACAAGCGGAAATAAAACAAATAAAATAATAAAAAGACCTAAAAAGACGGTTCCAATTAGCTTTAGCATTGGAAGCAGAAGTGCAATGCCGTATTGACCTACAGATGCAGCCATTAGCGCTAGTACACCAAGAGGCGCTGTGACCATAACAATTTGCGTTAATTTAAACATAATTTTAGCCGTAGATTCAAAAAACTTCATTGCAGGTTCGGATGCTTTACCGACTCCTGAAGCGGCAACACCGAATAAAATAGCAAAGAAAATCACAGCCAGCAAATCATTTTTTGCCATCACATCTACGATATTCGTTGGAATGATGTTTAAAATCATTTGTTTAAAGTCTACGACTTTGTCGGTGTACTGAGACAATTCACCGATATCTTTTTTAACAAGATGAGAAAGATCGAGGCCTACTCCGGGCTTTAGCAAATTCACTAACAACAGACCGATTCCTAATACGATGGTAGTAATGATTTCAAACCAAATAATCGTCTTTAACCCTAGACTCCCCATTTGTTTCATACTGCCGCTTCCCGCAGCACCTATGACGATGGTTGAAAAGACAATCGGCACCACAATCATTTTAATGAGCCGGATAAACCCGTCCCCTACCGGTCTTAAAGCCATCCCAAAATCCGGAAAAAAGTGCCCGATAACAGCTCCGATTACTAATGCAATTAAAATTTGAAACGCTAAAAACTTTTTCACATTTCTACCTCCCTTTCGCCTTCATGAAACGGACATCCATTCCATTAATATCCAAACACTCAGACACTTTAAGTAAGTTCGGGACATTTAGCTAGATTCCTTCTGAAATAGACAAATTGGTCTATATATTTCGCTTTATCAGTTAAAACACATAGAAAAAAGCCAGAGTGAAGTTGTTCTTCATCCTGGCTTTTTTAATTCTTATGCTTTTTTAACAAACTGAGATTTTAAGCTCATCGCTCCAAATCCGTCAATTTTGCAGTCGATGTTATGATCGCCTTCTACTAAACGAATGCTTTTTACTTTCGTTCCGATTTTTACAACCGATGAGCTTCCTTTTACTTTTAAGTCTTTGATGACAGTAACTGAATCTCCGTCTTTTAAAAGGTTCCCGTTTGCATCTTTTACAGTCAGCTGTTCTTCCGTGCTTTCTGTTTTTTCATCTTGTCCCCATTCATGCCCACACTCCGGGCAGACGAACAGGTTTCCATCTTCATATGTATACTGTGATTGACAACTTGGGCAATTAGGTACATTCATTTTCTTTTCCTCCAGCAGCAGCTCGTAACCAATGGTACGATCACGAGATTACATTTTTTATCTGTTTTATACTGTCACAATTTCATGAGATTAACAAGCTTTTCTATTTCCTTGCTGCTGATGTTTTCTTTTCCAAATAAGTGAGCCGATAAACAGAACAAAACCCGCTCCAAAGACAAGAAGCTGATCTAAATAAAAGTTACCTGTTTTTACATACCGTATAATAAATAATCCTCCAAACATGAGCATCAGCATACATGAAAACCGAATGAGGTATGAATTGATTTCCATCTTTCATTCCTCCTTTTTGTAAGACTTTTTTGTTATGAAAAAAACGCGAACCATATGCCGAATGTAACCGCATATAACGGTAAAATGACGGCTAGTTTTTGCTTCCACCCTTTAAAAAAAGAAGAATTACGAGGCGCAAACCAAAGCTCTAACGTGCCGTATAATAAAAGTGCTCCCGCTGCTAGTATCGCAATCACAGTCTCTCCTAAGTCCATACTTACTCCTCACTTTCATTCTACGCACCTGAAGCTAAGCGCAGCGTATATAGTAAGTCTCATCATTATAAAAAAGCTTATAATCGTGATGCATACGAACTTTGAATACTTTTTCATACATACATTTATTACCATTATATCATAATAAAAGCATTTTTGAGACTTTTTATATATGTAAATTATTGTATAATAAAAAGTAGACACAGAGAAAAAAGGGGAGAATTTTTTGAAGAGAACTCAGCTTATTTTTGTTATTACACTGCTTATTGAAACTGGATTAACCTATGCGTGCTCATCATTTTTGTCTATCCGCTTTATTGAGCTTATGTTTTTTAGCGGACTTTTGTTTTCAGTTTTGACTTTTTGGTTTTCAAGCAGCGGAAGCAACAGCGCTCATTCTCACTATAAAACTCATTCCATGAGGTTAATGTCTGGGGCCAATATTGAACACAACCCGTTTCGTCTGCGCTGGACGGCTTATTTTTTTGCTTCTTTAAGCTTTACGGGAGTGGGCCTGATTTTTTTCGTTCTGCTGCTGACGGACGTTATTCCTCCAGTAAGCTAAAAAACCTGCTCTTCACAAAGAGCAGGAACTTACGAGAACAGCTTGAGAAGCAGGCATTTTCGCTTTACTTTATTCGCAACAGCTTGAGTCACATGATCTTTTAAAGGCCGAGTCAATATTCGTTTCAGGGGATGTTTTAGCATCCGTTTGCTCACGGGAACTTTAAAGATAACGCTGAGAACCACTGTTGCTAAAACCGAGAGCAGTAAGACCGCAAAAGGCTTTTTTTGAAACCATCTCGAGAAGATAAGCATCATTACGTAAATAAGTGCTGACCACCCCAAATGCCAGCCGTGCCTAAATGTAATTCCCTTACACCTGAGCCCAATCCATTCTACAAACGAAGCTGTACACACCCATTTTGTAATATATTTCACCTGCTTAGCAAGTGTAGACGGATAAGTAGCTAAGAACGACAAAATCATGAGGGGCGTAATGAACATAAGGTGTAAAACACGCAGTACTTTTAATGAAAGATGAGAAGATTTAAAATCCCAAAGCAATTTATCATTACATAAAAAGTAGTAGAGAATATTAAAAAAGCTCACGTATAAAACCCCAGCATACAGCTCGCGTATTTTGTTCCACGTTTTCTTATGGATATTTTGAAAAATCAGCCATAGAAGGATAGAAATATGCACCTTTGTTCACCTCTCTAACGTCGTTTTTAGAATCTCTGCTATTGTATTTTCGTTTCTTCCTGCTTCTTTTCAATTTTTCGAATCCATCCAATCAGCATTCGGTTAAGATACGATTTTAACGTTACGCTAGTAAAAGTGTGATACCACATCCAGCCTGTTTTCCACTCAATGAGCTTCGTTCGTTTTTCAGCCCATAATTCAATAAAAAACATTGGAATCGTAAAAAGCACAATTTTATATAAAACTTTTAACCCTTTATCGTAATACGTAGCTTGATTAATCATGACGGATATCATAGGATACAGCAAAAAGTCGAACAACACGTTAATTCTAAACTGTTTTTTCAATAAGCGAGTTGGATATCGAAGAAGGCCGTGAGTTACAATAAATTTATCAATAATACCATTTGTTAAGGCGTTAAATACATAGGCCAGCAGCCAGTCTTTAATCGGTGGTTTTCTAAATAAAAAAGGGAGAATTCCCAGGGCGATAAGTAGCATTACACGTAAAAATTTCACTTCAAACTTTTTATTTCTCATCACCTTTTCGCTCCTTTCACCAAGTGTTGTTAGCCTACCCTCATGTCAATTGGCAGCTTGAGACGGCTGTTCTCACCACTCTCAATTATTGCTTATATTAATTTATAAAGATACGCAGCAGCGTCTAATGTAAATTCCCCGTACATAACCCCTAAGTTCACGTTATCCATACATACGTAAATGTTTGTTTTAGTTTTAAGTTCCTTGAAGAGATTTATACATGTGGTTGAGACATGAAAAAAGCCCAACTCTAATCAGTACGGGCTTCTTCCTCCACCTATTGTGTTTTTTTAAACGTTACCATCCAGCTACAAATCCATCCGTTCGTGATTCACTTCCTCTGCATAGCACGCCGCTTTCAGGATCTCTCCAAATAATCTGTCCGCGCCCAAATGCCATTGAATCAACAGCTACTTCAATTTTATGTCCTTTTCGTTCAAGCGCTTGTGCTACGTGTGAGGGAAAAGCTGGCTCCACAAGCACCGTTTTATCTTTTTTCCACTGCCATCTTGGCGCGTCTAAAGCGGCTTGAGGATGAAGCTGAAAGTCAATCGTATTCATGACAACTTGCATATGTCCCTGCGGCTGCATAAAACCTCCCATCACGCCAAACGGTCCTACGGGCTCATTATTTTTAGTGAGAAAGCCTGGAATAATGGTATGAAACGTTTTTTTATTAGGAGCAAGGCAGTTATCGTGATCAGGGTCCATTGAAAAATTATGGCCGCGGTTTTGCAAGGCAATTCCCGTTTCTGGCACAACGATTCCAGAACCAAAGCCCATATAATTACTTTGAATAAATGAAACCATGTTTCCTGCTTCATCAGCCGTTGCTAAATACACAGTTCCGCTTCCGACAGGTTCTCCCGCTTCAGGCTGAAGAGCATGTTCTTTTATAAGACTTCGGCGATAGCTTGCATATGTATCAGACAGCAGCTCACTAACAGACACGCTCATTTTTGCTTCTTCCGTAATGTATTTTTCCGCAAACGCAAGCTTTATCGCTTTGTTTATGATACGTATCCACGGCATCTTTTTCTTGAAGCTCAAAGCCTTTGACGATATTTAATGCCATTAACGCAATAAGCCCCTGACCGTTCGGAGGAATTTCCCATACATCATATCCACGGTAGTGAGCGGAAATCGGGTTCACCCACTCAGGCTCATAAGCAGCCAAATCTTCCTTGGATAAAAAGCCGCTATATTTTTTGCTGAATGCATCAATACGATTCGCAAGCTCGCCTTTATAAAACGCTTCTGCATCTGTTTCACCAATGAGCTGAAGCGTATGGGCATGATGGATGGATGACCACATTTCTCCTGCTTTTGGTGCTCGTCCATTTGGGGCAAACGTTTGAAACCATGACTCAAATTCTTCGCTTGTATGTACTCGTTTGAACGTATCGTACGCTTGTTTCCATTGTTTCGCGAGAGTAGGCGCTAGCGGAAATCCTTCTTTGGCGTACTGAATGGCAGGCTGCAGTACTTGAGAAAGAGGCAGTTTGCCAAATCGCTTCGATAAAGCAGCCCAAGCAGCAGGAGCCCCGGGAACAGTAACGGGAATCATTCCGTCCTTAGGAATATCTCTGTATCCTTTTTCCTTTAGCGCATCAATGGAAATAGACTGCGGAGAAGGTCCGCTAGCGTTTAGTCCGTACAGCTGATCATTTGTCCAAACAAGCGCAAACGCGTCTCCTCCGATTCCATTAGATGCGGGCTCTAATACAGTAAGGCTCGCTGCTGTCGCGATTGCTGCATCAATGGCATTGCCGCCTTTTTTTAAAATATCAAGGCCTGCCTGCGCTGCGAGCGGCTGAGATGTAGATACCATTCCTTTTTTTGCATAAACGGGAACTCGGTAAGATGGATATGGATGATAATGCGGATCATAGGTCATAAAAGCGCCCCTTTTTAGATATTTAAATTTTCTAAATAATATAACTTCTTTTTTTTACCATATTCATAACGCATCGGCTTTTTTTATCTTAGAATGACATGACGCCTTTTACCTAAAATTGGTATACTGATAGAGTACAAGAATCGCCAAGGAGGATGATGTATGAAAAAAGTAAAAGCTGCCCTTCCACTCGCTGTTTCTTTAGCACTCGGACTTCAAGTACTCCCTATGTCCACTTCACCTGTTCAAGCTGAAGCAGCGGCAAATGCTGCTCATCATTCAGCAAAAGTTGAAGTCAAACGAGCAAACGCATTTTTAACGAATGTCGCCAACGGCAAAACAAAAGAAGCTAAGCGCTACTTTTCCCGCAGCCTGCAGTCCAAAATGAGTGAAGACAACCTAAAAACATGGTGGTCAGCTCTAACGGCTCAGTTTGGTTCTGTAAAAAAGATTGGTACATCTGTACAAGGTGAAGTCAATACCGTTCATCGAAATATAGAAATCCCAATTGAATTTGAACACGTATCAGCTACTTTAACCGTTCGATTTAGTCAAAATCGTCAAATTGATGATTGGCGAATCGTACCGGAGGAGCGCCAGTTTTCGTTTTCCACACCGTCTTATGACACCCCTAAGAACTACAGTGAAAAACAGCTTTCAATCGGCAAAGCACCTTACGAACTTCCAGCAACGCTTACTCTTCCAACACGTTCAAAACATCAAAATGTACCCGTTGTCATATTAGTTCACGGATCAGGACCTTCTGATCAAGATGAAACGTTTATGAGCTTAAAGCCGTTTCGAGATCTGGCTTCTGGACTGGCTTCTCGAGGAATCGCCGTTTTACGCTACAACAAGCGTACATACGAACATACAGCTAAAATGTCCGGTGAAAGTAAAATAAACGTTGACGATGAAACAACGGATGATGCCGTACTCGCAGTCAAAGCAATGGCGAAACAAAAAGGTATCGACAGCCGCAATATTTTTATACTGGGACACAGTCAAGGCGGCATGATGATGCCCAGAATTTTAAAGCAAACGCAGGACAAAAGCGTGCGCGGCTCTATTTTACTTGCTGCACCGAGCTGCACACTTCCAGAGTTAATGCTTGAACAATTTGCCTATCTTGTATCGCTGAATCAGCTTCCAAAAGAGCAGCTTACTTTTTTTCAGCAGCAGTTTGCCATTTTACAAGACCCAAGCTTTTCGCCAGCTCAGCCGCCAAAAGAGTTCCTGCTTGGCACGCCTTATTTTTGGTATGACTTAGCTCACTGGCACCCTGCAGAAGTCGCAAAATCTCAGGACACGCCTCTGCTTTTTTTACAAGGAGCGCGTGATTATCAAGTAACGACGGAAGATTTTGAAGGCTGGAAACAAAACTTATCTCAGCGTTCCAAAACTTCTTTTAAGCTTTATCCAAAGCTCAACCACTTTTTCACAGAAGGAACTGGTGAAAAAAGCACGCCCGATGAATATGCTGTTTCAGCCAACATTCCTTCTTATATCATTGATGATATTGTGAAATGGGTTCGTGAAACGAAAAAATAAGAGAACGGGGCGCTGTTTTTCCAGCGCCTTGTTCTCTTATCCATTAAACCGCCCCATCACAACCGTATTATAGTACTTGCCGTCTGACAGCAGCCTGTCATTTTTTAATACTCCTTCTACTTCAAACCCGAACTTTGTATATAAATCAATCGCTTTTTTATTGGTCTCTAGCACGTTCAGCGTCATTTTATTCATGCCCGCGCTATCTGCCCACAGTATGGATTGCTGTAAAAGACCTTTGCCAATTCCGTAGTCCCAACATGCTTTTGCGACGCATACGCCAAACTCTACTTTATGGACAAATCGTTTCAACTCGTTGCCTTCGCATCTTGAAAACCCGACAATTTCATTATGTACACTTGCTACTAAAAATAAGTTTCGTTTACTTTCTGTGTCACGTTGAATAAGTTTTTCAAAATCGGATTCGTCCATATACCCTTCTCCTGACTCACGATCTAAATTTTCCGTTTCTCCGTCTAGCTGAACTCTTAGATGAGACAGTTCGTCTGCATCGCTAGTGTCAGCTGAGCGAATGATGTATTGAAGTCCTTTTACCTTGTAAATCTGCGGGTTGATAACCATTGTATACCTCCAAACGTCTTTCTCTCATTCAATCTATTAATTTGGTTTTATTTCCTTTATTATAAATCTTATACATAAAGAGATGGAAGAGAGTTGAACAAGTTGCTTTGGTTATTGCTTTTGATCCTATACGGCATTTACAAGTTCTATAAATCAAGGAGACCGCTAACGAAGTTTGATCATTTTTACGAGAGAGCGTTTGATCTGGAAGAGAAAAAGCGTTACGGAGATGCGCTTGATATACGTAACCAAGGAATTGAACTCCATACCCTTACCGATTTAGAACGAGCTGATTTACATTTAGCAAACGGGCGTATGCTTTTGAAACTAAAGCAGTATGAACAAGCAACGAAACACTATGACGCCTCATTTAAACTAGCAAAATATGAAAAATTCCCTTACTCAGAAGGATTCGACGAAGTCATTGAAGCCTACTTGTATGCGGGGCGTAAAGAAGATGCGCTGATAATAATCAACGACATGTTAAAACGGCAAAGCTATGATCAAAAATTTAAAAAGCTAGAGTCTTTAAAAGAAAAGCTTCTTTCATACGAAGACTCATGGTGAAATTAAACAAATGAAAGCGTATTATTAAGAGCGATTGAGGTGAGCATAGTGGTTATAACGGTTATTGTAGGAGTGCTGGGTCTAATTGGTTTAATTGCAGCAGGATTTGCAACGAATTATAAAGATACGAAGTAAGACGTTGTAAAGAAGAGTGGGTGGGGCAAACGTAGTTTAGTTGAAAAAAGATCCGAACCATAAACCGTTGGGATCTTTTCATTGTGTTGGCGAACTTAAATTTAATCTATGTAGTAGCTTCTAGCTGTTGGTTGGAGGACAAGACGGAGACTCCTGCGGGAAAAGCGGAATAGGTGAGACCCTGCCGGAGCGTATGCGACGAGGAGGCTCACCGGCCGCCCGCGGAAAGCGAAGTCTTGCACGGAAACCAACAGCGGTGTCACAAGCGATTCATACGAGCTCCTTTGTCCCTTTTTTCGTCTTTAGATTGGGTAATTGTATGTCTGAACCTCTTTTTTTAACGAGCCAACAGCTTTTCAGTAACGCGCAAAAACATCTTTACTCCAACTTCAAGCGAGGCTTCATCTACTGTAAACTTCGGATGATGATGAGGGTAAACGATGCCTTGTTCTTCATTTCGCGCTCCGATGTTAAAAAATGCTCCTTCCGTTTCTTGCAGGTAAGCTGAAAAATCTTCTCCTCCCATTTTAGGAGACAGCGTTTTAACACGTTCTTTTCCATATTCTTCGATAGCCGTTTCTTCAATTAAACGCGTAATTTCTTTAGAGTTAATGACGGGATGGTAGCCTTTTTCATATGTGAAGGTGTACTCTGCACCGTAGGCTTCTGTTAGTCCTTTGACGATACGGTCAATTTGTGCCGGAACTTTTTCTCGTAGAGCGGCGTCAAAGCTTCGAACGGTACCGTTGAGCTCCACTTTATCAGGAAGTACGTTGTGCGTAGTTCCACCGTGGAATTGTGTAACCGATACGACTAATTTATCGATTGGATTCGTCGTTCTTGAAACGATGGTTTGAAGGTTCGTAACAATTTGCGCTCCTACAACGATGGCATCAACTGCTTCATGAGGCGCTGCGGCGTGTCCTCCTTTTCCTTTAATCGATATATTAAACGTGTCAGGCGAAGCCATCATAGGACCTGCAAGCACGCCGATTTCTCCCACGGGAAGACCAGAATTCAAATGTGTACCAATTACATAATCCACACCTTCCATCACGCCTTCTTTCACAAGTTCCTGCGCTCCCCCGGGCAGCAGCTCTTCTGCGTGTTGAAAAATCAAGCGAATTTCTCCTTTAAATTCATTTCCTAACTGAGAAAGAACAGAGGCTACTCCTAGCAAAATAGCCGTGTGACCGTCATGGCCGCATGCATGCATCACGCCTTTATGAACCGAAGCAAATGCAAACGTGTTTTCTTCTTCAATCGGCAGCGCGTCCATATCCGCTCGAATCGCAACCACTTTTCCCTGCTCTTTTCCTACTAATCTAGCCACTACGCTTGTTGGTGTAGGGCGCGTAATGATAAAGCTTCCAAACGAACGAAGCGTATCTTCAACAAACTGAGCCGTTCGATGCTCTTGAAACGATAATTCAGGATAGCGATGAAAGTGTCTTCTCCACTCAATTACCTGCTTTTTTAAGCTTTCTGTTACGCTGTATTCACCGATTGATTTGACTGTCATAAACAAACTCCCCCTTTGTTTGACTATATCGATTGGCTGGAACGGAAAGATTTAAATTTCCGCGCAGCGTATTGCTTTCATACGAAGTATCGTAAAGCCCATGCTCCTGTAAGATAGGCACCACTTTTTCCACAAATTGATGAAACGTCTCGCTCATAAACGGACGAAGCACAAATCCATCAGCTGCTTCCTGCTCATGCCATTTTTGCATTTCATCCGCTACGTGCTCAGGTGTTCCTGAAAACGGCGAACGAGGCAAAATTGTTTCAAGCGCGACTTCTCTTAACGTTAATTTCCTAGCAGCCGCCGCTTGTTTAATTTTATTTGTCGTACTTTGAAAGGCATTGGCTCCGATATCCCCTACCTCTGGAAACGGTGCGTCTACGTCAAATTGATGAAAGTCGTAGTCATCAAAAAAACGAGATAGATATGTAATGGCATGATCAATTGGAATTAAAGCGGCAAGCTCTCTATATCTTCTCTCTATATCTTCTCTCTATATCTTCTTTCTACATCTTCCTTGCTATCTCCTATAATTAAATCAATACTTAAAAAAAAGAGATGCTTTGATTGTTCAAAGCATCTCCAGTCGTCTGGTCGATCGGTTTTAAATAGCTGTTTAATTGACTTATCTGCATGTTATACCTACTATCCGGGTAAATCAAATCATCTTTTCAAATATGTAGTTTTATTCCTTTAAAACTACAACCACATTTCCTACCTTATGTCCGGTCTCTACGTACTCATGAGCTGCTGGAATTTGTTCTAAAAAGTAACATCTATCAATCACTGATTTTATCCTCCCTTCTTCCATCAGCTTTTTAAGAAGTAATAAATCTTCCGTCTGCACTTTGGCAATTCCTTGCCCTTCGACTGAAACAAAGCGTCCATTTAAGGCTAACGCTCCCTTGCACTGATTTTTTGTGATTTTTCCAATAGCATCAAAAATAAGATTATATCTTTCTTCTTTTTTATTAAAATCTTCGTTTTGGTAGTCGATGACGTAATCTGCTCCTAAAGATTTTACTAGTTCACTATTTTTAGCACTGCACACGCCTGTCACTTCAGCTCCGTAATAGCTCGCAAGCTGTACAGCGGCAGTTCCTACAGCACCTGAAGCACCGTAGATAAGCACTTTTTGCCCGGCTTGAATGTTTCCTTTTCTAAAAAAATGCAGCGCCGTCGTGCCTCCGAAAGAAATAGAGGCGGCTTCTTCATGGGTTACATTCTCTGGCTTTACGGCTATCGTCCCCTTTTCTGGTAAGCAGATATATTCCGCATATCCTCCGAACTTCATGCCTGTCATCGCAAAAAGCTGGTCGCCTTTTTTGAACCGCGTTACGTTCTTTCCGACGTCCTCTACTTCTCCGGCCAGCTCTACGCCTAGTATTGATTTTCTAGGCTTCCGTAATCCTAAAACTATTCGCATTGGAAGCCATAACAGCAGTGGACTGTTAAAGCTCCTCACTCTGCAGTCGCCCGATGTGACCGTGGTGGCATGAATTTTTATCAGTATTTCATTCTCTTTTGGAATAGGCTTTTCCACTTCTTCAAGCTGAAGAACATCTGGTTTACCATACTTTGTACATACCATTGCTTTCATAACAGCTCTCCTTTTTTCACTAGAGTTCAATATATGTTTATAAACTATGCTCGTCGAAAGCTATTCTTTCACATTTTATAAAGAACGCTGGTGAATCTACTATCACATATGGTAAATAAAAGGATATTGCTATAAAATAAGTATAAAAACAGAAAGCGTGGTACGTGTTATTGTTTAAACTTCTTTTAATTGAAGACGATGTAACGCTGTTTAACGAACTGAAAGAACGGTTGGAGCAATGGTCTTATGATGTTTACGGCATCCGTGATTTCAGTAACGTTATGCAGGAGTTTAGCGAGGTAAAACCTGATTTAGTTATTATGGATATTCAGCTGCCGAAGTATGACGGATTTCACTGGTGCAGAATGATTCGTTCTCATTCAAAAATCCCTATTATTTTTCTATCTTCACGTGATCATCCTTCTGATATGGTAATGTCTATGCAGTTTGGCGCAGACGACTTTGTGCAAAAGCCGTTTCATTTTGATGTGCTTGTAGCAAAAATACAGGCCCTTCTCCGCCGCGTGTATAATTACAGCGTTGAACAAGTAAACCTTCTTTCGTGGCAAGGAGCTACGATTGATTATGAAAAAAATAAAGTATCAGCGGGATCTACAGCTATTGATTTAACCAAAAATGAAATCTTTATTTTAAAATGCTTAATACATAAAAAGAATACGATTGTAAGCCGAGATGAACTGATTAATAGTTTGTGGGAAGATAAACGGTTTATCAGTGACAATACGCTGACGGTAAACGTCAATCGCCTGCGAAAAAAATTAGATGAAATTGGACTTGGAGCTTTTATTGAAACAAAAGTCGGCCAAGGCTACGTAGCCATTGAAGAGGAACGCTATGATTAAACTCTTTATTCGGGAGCGTCTAAGCTGGATTCTTTTCTTTTTCATCATACATTTTTTTATGTTTTTTATCGCGTATATTGATGAATCCATTCCTCTGTCTTCGATTCTCTATATCGTGTTTTTATCATCGATTATCTTTCTTATTTTCTGCGTCTTCCGCTATCACAAAGAAACGAAATTTTATCAAAAGTTAAAAGATGAAGAAGACTTCTTTGATTCTTCTACTCTTTCTCATCCGCTGCGTCCGTTTGAAAAGATTGTTCAGCGAAATCTGATGCAACAATTAGAACAAGCGAAAAAAGATGGCGTGCAAACTCTGCTGCACGTGACGCAGGAAAAAGATGAACTGTTAGCTTGGATTCACGAAATTAAAACGCCGTTAACTGCGATGCATTTAATAATTGAACGCTTAGAAAATCGAGAAGTTAAAGCAAACTTGACGTTCGAGTGGCTACGTATTCATTTTTTACTTGATCAACAGCTGCATCAAAAGCGCATTTTCTTTATCCAAAATGATATGTATATTGAACATCTGGATTTAGAGTCCCTTATTTTCACTGAAATCAAAACGCTGCAAGCTTGGTGCATGCAAAAAAATATTGGGTTTGATGTGGACCTACAGGCAGAACGTGTACTGTGTGATGCAAAGTGGCTTTCGTTTATTATGAGACAGCTGTTAACAAACGCAGTTAAGTACAGTGAAGAATCTGATGTGATGATTAGAAGCTACGAGCACCGCGGTCAAGTATACATCGAGGTAAAAGATAGCGGACGCGGCATTTCTCCTCAAGATATGCCGCGCATTTTTGATAAAGGTTTTACCTCCACTACTCAGCATGAAGACAGCCGTGCCACAGGCATGGGTCTGTATCTCGCTCAAAAAGCGGCGCACGCTCTTTCGATTCATATTGGCGTGAAGTCCGTTCTTAACGAAGGCACGACATTTACGCTTGCCTTTCCTAAATCAAATGATTTTGTTGAGATGAAAAGCATGTGACAAAAATGTCACATGCTTTCGTTATTTGTTCGGTGAATCAAAGGAAAACGAAAGTCCCTTTTTTTATAATAAACGTATCGAATTAAAGGAGTGAATACATATGAACATATTAGAAGCTACTAATATTCATAAAAGCTACGGAAATAAATTTAATAAACAAGAAGTATTAAAAGGTGTAGATATTACCATTATGAAAGGAGAATTTGTAGGAATTATGGGCGCTTCAGGCTCAGGCAAGACGACTCTTCTGAACGTGCTTTCCTCCATTGATAAAATCAACGGAGGAACCATCAAAATCGAAGGAAATGAAATTAGCAGAATGAAAGAAAAGCAGTTAGCAAACTTTCGAAAAACACATTTGGGCTTTATCTTTCAAGACTATAACTTGCTCGATACGCTGACAGTCAAAGAAAATATCCTCTTGCCGCTTTCTGTTGTCAAAACTCCTTCAGCAGTAGCTCACAAAAAATTTGATGCGCTGGCCAAACAGCTTGGCATCTACGAGCTGAAAGACAAATATCCAAATGAAATTTCGGGCGGACAAAAACAGCGTACCTCTGCCGCAAGAGCCTTTATTCATGAGCCAAGTATGATTTTTGCTGACGAACCAACGGGTGCACTTGACTCAAAAGCAGCCAGCGATTTGTTAAACAAACTGACCGAGCTTAATGACAAAAGAAGCGCAAGTATTGTGATGGTAACGCATGACCCAGTGGCAGCCAGCTACTGCAGCAAAGTCATTTTTATAAAAGACGGACAAATTTATACGCAGCTGTACAAAGGCGACCAAACGCGAAAAGACTTCTTTGAAGATATTATGAAAACGCAAGGCGTACTAGGCGGAGTGCAAGATGAATATTAATCAGCTCATTTTACGCAACTTCAAAAAGAATGTAAAAAACTATTATTTATACGTTTTTGCACTGGTTTTCAGCGCAGCTTTGTATTTTGCTTTTGTCACGCTTCAGTATGATCCTGCTCTTGATGCAACCAAAGGCTCCATTAAAGGAGGCGCAGCCGTTCGGGCCGCTTCTGTTTTACTTGTAGCCATCGTTTCTATCTTTCTATTATATGCAAATACGATTTTTATTAAGCGGCGCAGTAAAGAAATTGGCTTATTTCAGCTAATTGGCATGACCAAAACAAGAATTTTCCGTATTTTGACCGCTGAAAATTTTATGCTGTACTTTAGCTCGCTGATTGTCGGCATTTTAATTGGGTTTTCGTTTTCAAAAGTAATCATTATGATTTTATTTAAAATTACGGACACCAAAGGTATCGCAAAACTTCATTTTTCTGAAGAAGCCCTGATTCAAACGCTTATTGTGTTCGGAGTCATCTATTTACTGATTATGACGATGAACTATCTTTTTATTAAAAGACAGACCATTTTAGCCCTATTCCGCGTTACGTCATCAACAGAAGGCAAAACAAAAAAAATTAGTATACTTGAAATTATTATTGGAATTCTTGGCATGACCTTTATTGCTTCCGGCTACTATATTTCTGCTAAATTGTTTGACGGATCTTTTACAAGCATGAATGCTTTGTCCATCGCAATGGTATCCATTTTAGCTTCGGTTATCATCGGAACCTATTTGTTCTATAAAGGCTCAGTTCGCTTTTTATTAAATCTGATGCGGAAAAGCAAAAAAGGCTATTTATCGATTAACAATGTATTATCTCTTTCTTCGATTATGTTTCGCATGAAATCAAACGCACTGTTGCTAACGGTTATTACAACCGTATCCGCTCTGGCTATTGGCCTATTGTGCTTGAGCTACATCTCTTATTATTCTGCTGAAAAGTCGGCTGAAGATTATGTACCTAACGATTTTTCTATCAATAATACAAAAGACGCTGCTTCGTTTAAAGCTGCGCTGAATCGGAAGAAAATAGCCTACACGGAAAAAAAGATCGACGTCACCCAAGTAAAAGCAAACGTAAAAAGCATCTTAGAAAATAATTTAGAAGCCCCAATGGTAGACTCGTCCGCTATGGTTTTTTCGGTTGTTAGTGAAAAATCTGTTAATGGTGTAAATGTAGCTCAAAATGAAACTTTGTTTACCGGCTATAATGATATGCTTCAACGAGTAAATTCATTTAAAGATTCCGGAGAAATTGAGCTAAAAGGAAAGAAAGAAGTCATTCCGCAAAAGTATATAGGCTTAAATCGAAAATTTCTCTTATCTACTTATTTTACGAGCGGTATGCCTACTATGATTGTAGACGATTCCGTGTTTAATGAACTGAAAAAAGACGTGGATCCTTCTATTCAAAAAGAATCTTCTGTGTACACAGGGGTAGATATATCACAAGAAAATGACTTACCAAAAGCAAACGAGATTTTCAAAGAAATGAAGTTGGGGAATCATAACTTCAATGATTCGCGTATCGAAACGGTAAAAAGCCAAAAGCAGACTATGGGTCTAATTATGTTCATTGTCGCTTTCCTTGGGCTAGCATTTTTAATCACATCAGGGTGCATTCTTTACTTTAAGCAAATGGATGAAAGTGAAGATGAAAAACCTAACTATACGATTCTTAGAAAATTAGGCTTTACCGACAAAGACTTATTAACCGGCATAATAATTAAGCAGCTTTTTAACTTCGGCATTCCGTTAGTCGTAGGTTTACTACACAGTTATTTTGCCGTACAATCCGGGTGGTTCTTATTTGGAACAGAGCTTTGGACACCAATGATTATCGTTATGATTATCTATACGGCACTCTACTCTATTTTTGGTATTTTATCTGTTCTTTACTATAAAAAAATTATTAAAGAAGCTCTTTAAAGATTAAAAGCACAAGCTATAGCTTGTGCTTTTGATCTTTACATGCCACTAATTGCTGGCATTTTCTTTATTTCCCTGACTGGCTGCATGTAAAAAACTTTCTAGTCGCTTTTTGACAAACGGCCACTCGTCGTCAATTACACTGAAAATAACCGAATCTCGTACGTATCCATCAGGTAAAACCATGTGTTTTCTGGTGATACCTTCTTGCGTGGCACCCAAGCGTTTAATAGCCGCTCTAGAGCGATTGTTTCGCACATCCGTTTTGAATTGAACGCGGTGAAGCTTCAGCTCTTCAAAACAGTATTTTAATAATAAATACTTACACTCCGTATTGACCCGGGTGCGCCACACGGATGGATGATACCACGTCCACCCTATTTCGACACTTTTGTTGGGAAGTGATATATCTAAAAATCTTGTGCTTCCTAAAATTGAATGTGACTCTATATCAAATACAGCAAAAGGCAGCTCGCTTCCCTCTTGCTTGGCTTTTAAAGCACTTTCAATCAGCCGTTTCATATCACTTAGACTATGAACTTTTATCGGGAGATGCTCCCAAATTTCTTTCGGTTTTGCAGCTTCATATAATTCTTGTTCATGTATTTTTTCAAGCGGCATTAGCTTTACCGCTGTTCCTGCAAGCTCAACTGACTGTAACATAATCTCGCTCCTTTTCGATACATTTAAAGTAAATGTTAATACGTGTATATGTACTGAAAAAGGGTCAGTTTCTGCTTATTGGAAGGTATCACTTTCAGCATATATATCTATTAATCAGCTAAGTGTTTTTTGAGAAACTCACTTATTGTTTGGAAGGCTTGGTCCGCTGATTCTTTATTAAAGGCTTGTGAAAAAGGATTCATAAAACCATGAACGCCATAAAACTTTTTGATTTCCAAAAGCGGTTCTCTTTTTTGGACTAGTGAGTTTATTAAACAGTCTACATCAAATGTTTGCTCTTCAGCAGGAAAAATAAGAAGAGTTGGGCAAACAGGACTTCTATTTACATAATCTCTAATACGTGATCCGTAACAGCCAATCACAAAGTTACACAAATTGCTTTCACTGCATACCCACGACATTGTTGCTCCTACACTGAAGCCTATAACTCCTACTTCTTCATATTCTTGTTTTAGTTGAATTAACATGTTAGTAATTTGTCTTGAACCCTCATCCATACCAATGTTTTGAACAAAGTTTTGATAAGCCATTCCTTCTTCTTTATAGCTATAAGGAACGTCGTTAGATAATAAGTTAGGACAGATAATATCTGCCTCTAACTTAGACAATTTCTCTTTCATAAAATTCATATGATCGTTCACACCGTATATTTCATGAATTAATAAAATGGCTTTATTTGATTTTTTCATTTCTTTTATAAAACAGTCGTTTCTCTCGCCAGTTCACGGTGCAATACGTCTCCCATGCGCTTCATGCCTTCAACGATTTGTTCAGCAGACATGTTAGAGTAATTCAAGCGCAGCGCGTTGTTTCTTGTGCCGTTTGGAAAGAATGGCGTTCCAGGCACACAGGCTACGTTATTTTTTAGACACTCTGAAAAGATATGTGCTGAATCGATACCTTGGGGCAGTTCTACCCAAATAAACAATCCGCCTTCTGGCTTACTGTAAGACAAATTCTCCGGAAAAAATTCTTCAATGCACGACAGCATTTGGGTACATCGCTCTTTGTATACGGCTTTAATTTTTTGAATGTGCTCTTCGATATCATAAAGCTCCATGTACTTAGCCGTTACGCGCTGAGCAAAGCTGTCCGTATGCAAGTCAGCCACTTGCTTAAACGCTACGTACTTATCAATGAAAGCTTCGTCTGCACATACCCAGCCGATTCGAAGACCTGGTGCAAAAATTTTAGAGAATGTGCTGATGTAAATCACTCTGTTTTCTGTATCAAAATGCTTAACCGGCGGGAGCGCTTCTCCTGCAAATCGGACTCCTCCGTACGGATTATCTTCTACAATCAGCACGTCGTATGCGTTCGCAAGTTCGATCATTCGCTGACGTCTTTCTCGCGTTAAGGTGCGCCCTGTAGGATTTTGAAAATCAGGAATCGTATAAATAAATTTAGCCTGTGGATTTTCCTGAAGCTTTTTCTCTAGCTCTTCCATAATCATTCCATCTTCGTCCATGTCTACTTCTACAAACGTCGCATTGTAGGATTTAAATACGTTAATGGCCGCTAGGTACGTTGGGCTTTCACAGATTACCACGTCTCCGTCATTAAGGAACAGTCTTCCGGTAAGATCGATTGCCTGCTGAGATCCGGACGTAATTAAAATGTTCGAAATCGTGGACTCAATGCCGATGTCCTGCATTCGTTTAGAAATTGCTTCTCGTAAAGGGATATACCCCTCTGTTGTACTATATTGAAGCGAAGCGGCTCCGTCTTCACTTAATACGGCGCGGCACGCATCGTTCATTGCTTCAACGGGAAATAGCTCCGGTGCTGGAAGTCCTCCTGCAAACGAAATGACTTCTGGTCGTTCCGTTACTTTTAAGATTTCACGCGTTTCAGAGGATTTTACAAGACTAGCTCGTTGGGCAAATTTATCTTTCATTGATGATCATTCCTTTTCTAGATTTTAAACTTTTAATAACGAGTTAATTATTCGAATAGTCAGAAAAATTAAAGCAAAAACCTTCCCTATGAGCTCAGGCTTCTTTTAAGCCTTGGAAGATGCCTTTTTAATAGACAACCAGCATCTGCTTGCTCTCTGACTCTTCATTTCTTCTTGATGTCATGTTCTCCTTTCGGTACATATTTTTCTTATTCACTATTTGTAATACAAATCAAAGGTCGTACGATAAATATGGCCTTGTATTTAATGTATGTTAAAAAGGATAACATAAAAATCAAATAAATAAACAATAAATTCTATAAATTCTTAATTTTTTATGCAAATATATTTATCTTAGTAAATTATTTTGTAAGATCCCTTCCCCTTTATACTCATTAAATCGTTTTATGAGGGAATCGCAAACCTAAAATTTAACATTTTCTATTGACTATATATATCATTAAATGATATATATTAATTAACGATATATCGTTTAATGATATAAGGAGGTTGAATATGCCGCGAAACGATTCATTAGAGACAGGGGAACTTACCGATACGTCCTACTACATCTTAGTGTCTCTCATAGAAGCAAAACACGGGTATCTTATTATGAAAACTATTGAAGACATGACCAATCAACAGTTTTCAATTGGACCTGCATCCATGTACACCACGATTAAAAAGCTTCTTGCAGCTGAGTTAATTATGCTTTTTAGCGAAAGCAAAGACAAAAAGAAAACGTATGTTGCAACGGAAAAAGGAATTCAGTTTTTAAAAAAAGAAATTCAGCGCCGTAAAGAAATGATTAAACACGCTGAAGATGCTTTAGGAGGTTTATAAATGAAAAAGACAAAATACATAATGAGCGGGGGAACGGCTTTTGCAGAGCAAGAAGATTTACAAAAGCTCAGCGACTATGCTAAAAAAGGCTGGCTCTTAGATCGTTTCGCATTTTTAGGATATACCTTAAAAAAAGGAGAGCCTCAAGACCTTCAATATTCACTGGATTTTCAGGAAAATGCAGATGATGAATATTTTCTCCTTTTTAAAGATGCTGGATGGCAGCACGTTTGTTCAGAGGGGCATGCCATGCACATTTTCAGCGCATCTCCGGGAACAAAACCTATCTATTCCGATATAGAGACTATTATTGACAGATACAAACGAGAAAAGCATTTCGTAGGGAAAGCAGCGCTATCTATTCTTGCCATTATGATGTTTCTTCTGCTTTTTAACGCTATGAGCTCATACGGTTGGTTGCCAGAAGCAGTGGGAATGATTAGCGACATTTTATTAATAATTTCAACAGTGCTTCTAGTATTTCCAGGACTTCCTTACTTAGCGTATCAGCGTAAGTTGAAAAAACTTCGTAATATTTAAAAATTCCCTTTTCATTGACCTTCCGTGTAAAACTCTTTATAATCCTTATTAACTCGATAAGATTTAAAGGTTTTAGTACAGGAGTGATAAAAAGTGAAATGGCTTCATTTGCTGTTTAATGAACGATGCCCTAAATGCAAGCAAGTGTTAAATACATCAAAATCCAATGCGCTTCGCTCTACTGTTGTAAAAGTATGTCCGTCTAACCACTATCAAAAAGAATTTCATCCTGCGCTTGAAATGTTTGTGGAAAGTGATGAAGTACTATAAAAAAAGCTAACGCTATGGATTCCCATAGCGTTAGCTTTTTTTATAG
The DNA here is from genome assembly GCF_055710015.1 of Priestia sp. VA7. Taxonomy (NCBI): domain Bacteria; kingdom Bacillati; phylum Bacillota; class Bacilli; order Caryophanales; family Bacillaceae; genus Priestia; species Priestia sp. VA7. The sequence goes on along the minus strand of NZ_JBVQPN010000003.1, from coordinate 223,430 downwards.
CAGCCCCCACCAAATCTTAATTGCCGTTGCTAAAATTAAACCGGCAAGGATCCACTGAAGCACTTTTGTATTCATTTTCTGCCCCACTTTTGCACCGATTGGAGAGGCAATCAGGCTTGCACCAACTAAAATAAGTGCAGGGATGAACGGGACTTGGTGAGTGACCAGTTTTCCAACCGTTGATCCAATAGAGGAAATAAAGGTAACGGCTAGTGAAGTTGCGATGGTAATCCGAGTTGGAATTTTAAGCACTACGAGCATGACAGGAACTAAAATAAAGGCTCCTCCTGCTCCTAACACTCCTGCTACGGCTCCGATAAGCAGCGATAAAATAGAAGCTAACCCTTTGTTAAATTGAAGCTCGCCACTTTTAATTCCATCTAAGTTTTTCTTTGGAATAAACATCATAATAACCGCAATAAGAGCTAAAACCCCGTACACAACGTTTAATCCTTCTTCACTCATATAATGCGAGCTATAGCTTCCGAGCATACTTCCAATTAGAATGGTGCTGCCCATATATATAATTAATGGTTTGTTTAAAAATCCGCTTTTTCGATACGCCCATACGCCGCCTATTGTCGCAAAAAACACTTGAATAGCTCCTGCACCTGAGACTTGATGAGCCGTTAATGCTCCTACTCCTACTAATGGAGGAATATATAACAGCATCGGATAATTAATAACAGACCCTCCAATACCGACCATACCGGAAATAAACGCCCCAATAAATCCAATAAGAAAAAGCGTGATGATAAATGTAAGATCCATCTATAGTCGCTCCGTTTCATATAAGGAAAGGGTACCTTTTACAAGAGATACCCTTTTCGTCCATTATTTCTTATCCTTTTTTAATCCAAAACTTAAAAACGTCGCCTTCTTCTGTATGAAAAAGCTCGTGACCACCAGATTTTGCCCAGGCTGCAAGATCGTTTTTTGCCCCTTTATCCGTTGCATGAATTTCTAACACTTGACCTGCTTCTAGTTCATTCATTGCTTTTTTTGTTTTAACAATCGGCATTGGACATGCCAGCCCTTTTGCATCTAGTACTTTAGTTGATTCCATTTCTCTCTCTCCTTTGTTTAGGTTTTAGCGAATCGCACAGCGGTTTGGTCCAATTTCCATTTCACGCTGTTTTTCTTCATCTGGACTTACTTTCCCCATATTGGTTTCACGGATTTCTTGATATGCATTTGGCTGCGGCGGTAAGTTATCTGTTACTAAGTGTCTAAATTCTGCTTCGTCTTTAATGTTTAATCCGTGATTTTCTGCAAACAAAGTACCTAACTTTTCAGCTACGCTGCCGTTATCATTTAGCTCATCAATAATCATAAAATGAGCTGGCAATACGATTAACTCATCTGATAATGCTTTATAGCGTTTATAAAGCGTCTCGCGCAGATCGCCTACCCAGTCTTCAGCCATACCAGCTAAATCAGGACGTCCAATTGAATCGATGAACAAAATATCACCTGAAAGTAAGTATTGATCATCTACGATGAAAGAAGTTGATCCAATCGTATGCCCCGGTGAATAAAGAGGCTGAATCGTAATCGCTGTGTTACCAATCACGACATCACTGCCTTCTTCTAAAGCCTTATAGTCAAAAATCACTTCTTCTGCATCTTTTGGAGGCAGCCAGTAAGCTGCATTTGTTGCTTCAGCAATAACTCTTCCTCCTGAAATGTGATCTGCATGAAGGTGAGTATCAAACACATGCTTAACTGTGACACCAAGTTCTTTGGCAAAGTTAATATACACATCCGCCATACGCGTCGCATCAATAATAGCCGCTTCACCGTTCGATACGACCATATATGATAAGCATCCTTTACCGATACGAACAAACTGATAGACCTCTCCGCCATCTTTCAAATCGCCGACTTTAACAGGCTCTAAATATTCACTCCACGCTTTCATACCGCCTTTAAGGTAAGATACGGTAAGACCCGCTTCTGAAAGCATGTCAGCTACCATCACTGATGAACCTTCTTTGGCGCAGACAACTACCACTTCTTTATCAGAAGGGATTTTTTCTAAGATTTCTTCTACTCCGTCTAAAAGATCGAAATACGGCACGTTTAAATGCTGAAATTGATGACCTTCAATTTTCCAATCGCTAAAATCACTTTCGTTACGAACGTCCAAGATAAATAACGCTTCTTTATTGATAATTTTAGATGTAACTTCTTTTGCAGTAAGAACATGTACTGTCATATTAAAATACCTCCTTAGGTATATAAAATATCAAAATTTTTTAATTCACTATGATTCATTAGTTATTCTACTTTACCTGTCCAGTCACGCATACCAGGAACCACGTTAACTAAGTGTTTAAATCCTTGCTTTTTCATCGTTTGCCCTGCCATTTCACTTCGTCTTCCAGAGTGGCAAATAATATAAATTTCATTCTCTTTATTTAGCTCATTCGAACGTTTTTCTACTTCACCAAGCGGAATATGAACTACACCTGGAATATGAGCTTCATCGTATTCTTCTACTTCACGAACGTCTAAAATATGAAGATGTTCATCATTTTCTACTCTTTGCGCAAATTCTTCTAATGAAATTTCAGGAATTGGCGTTACGTCTTCTTCAGCGCCGCCTTTACGAAGAAAGTGATGAAGAACGTCACCTTCTGTCTCTGTACCTAAATACTCATGACCTGTGCTTTTTGCCCACGCTTGTAAGTCAGCCGTAGAGCCTTTATCTGTTGCTTGAATTTCCAGTACTTGACCTGCTTCTAATTCATTCATTTTCTTCTTTGTTCTCACAATTGGCATTGGACATGCTAGCCCTTTTGCATCTAATACGAAGTTTGCTTGCATCATTTCTTTTTCCTCCTTGGTTTAAATACTAGTAGGGGTATATTTTTATCTAAAAAAATTAGACCGTTTCCCCTTTCCACTCCATCATTCCGCCGGTCATATTCGTTACACTGTAGCCTTGCTGCTCAAGAAAACGAGCTGCCATTCCGCTTCTGCCACTAGAACGACAGACAACAATATAATTCTTTGCTTTATCTAGCTCATGCATACGGAATTCCAATAAAGGAAGCGGAATATTTAACGCGTTTGGTATTTTACCTGTTTTTACTTCCTCTACTTCACGCACGTCTAAAATATGAACTTGTTCTTGCTTTTTTACTAATTGTTCTACTTCTTGTGCTGCTATTGCCTTCACCCTGCGTCTCCTCCTTCTTGATTTATCTCCACGTATTCATGCCGCCTTTAACGTTGGTGATAGATGTAAAACCTTGCTTTTTCAACAGTTTACTCGCTTTCATACTTCTCATGCCGCTTTGACAAATAACGACTACTTCTCTGTCTTTTGAAAGCTGGCCTGTTTGCGCTGGCAGTTCTGACAAAGGAATGTTTCGAAATCCTTTAATATGTTTGGTACGAAATTCATGCGGTGTTCGCACGTCGATAAACTGGTTATTTTTATTTTTTAACTTTGCTTTTAACTCCGTTGTGGCTATTTGCTGTATTCCTTTTACTGGTGCAAAACGCAGATACAAAAACCACAACAGAAAGATGATAATAAGCGCATTGATAATCATATTGGCCCTCGCTTCATGAGTTATCTTTTAGATGAATAAGTTTACGTTTCCGTCTTCTGCGTCGGCTAAATACGCCGCTACGCCTGCATATTCAATATTATCTAGCAGCTCATTTTCCTGTAACCCTAGAAGATCCATCGTCATTGTACAAGCTACTAGCTTCACGTCTAGTTCCTGTGCCATTTCGATAAGCTGCGGCAGCGTTAGGGCATTATGCTTTTTCATGACATTTTTAATCATTTTAGGTCCCATACCTGCAAAGTTCATTTTAGATAAGCCCATTTTATCCGCACCGCGAGGCATCATTTTACCAAACACTTTTTCTAAAAATCCTTTTTTCACCGGCACCATTTCTTCTTTACGAAGCGCATTCAATCCCCAAAACGTATGGAATATCGTCACTTCATGGTCATAAGCAGCCGCTCCGTTAGCAATAATATAAGCTGCCATTGCTTTGTCATAATCACCGCTAAATAATACAATTGTTGTTCGTTTCTTTTGTTCACTCATGTTGTTCCTCCTCTTACCCTATGGGGTATATTTAATTCTAAAAAAATCAGCTCTTTTGAATGTAAAAGATAAATGTACTGCCTTCTTCTTTAAAATCAATAAGCTCGTGTCCTGTTGATTTTGCCCACGCTGTTAAATCACTTTTAGCACCTTTATCTGTCGTTTGCACTTCTAATACTTGACCTGTTGTTAAAGTATCCATTGCTTTTTTTGTTTTTACGATTGGCATTGGACAAGCTAATCCTTTTGCATCTAAAACTTGATCAATTTTCATCGTATTTCTCTCTCCTTTTTATATACATATACCTGTAAGGGTATATTATACTAAATAATGATATTCGTCAACCTTAAACAAGGTGACAATGATTAACGACTTTTCACTAACAGCTGTACAGCTTCTTTCACTAAACCTTCCGTTGACTCTCCTTGCTCCAGGCTTTCTCTGACGCACTGTTCAAGATTGCTGCTCACAATGACTCCCATTGTGCGATCAATGGCACTTCTTGCAGCAGATAATTGAGTCACGACGTCTCGGCAGTCTTTTCCTTGCTCCATCATGCTAAGCACGCCTTTTAGTTGCCCTTCAATTCGGCGCAGGCGATTTTTCACTTGTTGGTTATACTCCATAATCGAATACCCCTTTCTTTCCTTTTCTTTTACACGCTGCTAACTCATAGCTACGTACTTCAAAACCTTTTTTTCGTAAGACCCGTACGCCTAAATTTAACTCCACTCTATCTCCGGCAATCAGATGAACGCTGCCCTGTGGAATTTCTGAATAAAAGCGTTTGAGATACGCATACGGAATAACTATACTAATCACATCGCGAACTTCATGATAATGACGAACATCTACAACCGTTCGCCCACGTTCTTTTGCTTCAGATTCACGTATGCACTGTATTCTTTTAACGGGATAATAACGTCTGTATGCAATAAATAAAATAGCAAGCAACAACACTGCTATATAGAGCATAACCATCACCGCCTTGCTATTGAATTAATGTTGTTTACACGCTCTATATTATACCCCTATAGGTATATTGTCAAGCGAGAAAATTATATTTAATTTTGATGATTTACATGAATCCTTTCATACGAACCAACCCACTTTATCCACCTTAGAAATCATGAATGTTTTCTTTAACCTGCTTTATTGTGTGTACCCCCTCCCCTATAGACTAAACAGACTTTTCCGTTTTCATACATCACCTGGGCTCATATAAATTAATAAAAAATAAGCTTACTGCACCATTCACCATCTGCGCACAAAAGGTCCAGTTCTCCTTGGGAACTGGACCTTTTGTGTTAAAAAGCTGATTAGCTTTGATGATAAATATTATGCCATTGATTCCATGAACTGTGTGGATGCTGCTGGTGCCACTGGTTCCATGGCACATATGGATTTTGCTGATGCCACTGATGCCACGTGCCGTGCGGATACTGATGATGCCACTGATTCCAAGGTGTATATGGATGTTGTTGATGCCATTGATTCCATGTGCCGTGCGGATACTGTTTATGCCACTGCTCCCAAGGTACATGAGGATGTTGCTGATGCCATTGATTCCACGTGCCTTGAGGATGCTGGTGATGCCATTGTTCCCATGGAATGTAATGTTGCTGTCCTTGATGCATATTTCGTCAACTCCTTTTCCTTTGCCACATCATATGTTCATTTTTTGATTTAGAGCTTATCTTTTTTAAAATATAGGGGGTTAATTATTTGTAAATTACACATTTCTTACCCTTATTAATGACCATCTTACTTATAGGTATGAGCTCTTCTCTTATAAGCGGAAGCGCAAACTTATCTGGAATTATAGAATGGGTATTTCTTATGATCAGTCTTATTGCTAATATTACTGCCGTGATTGGCCTTTCTTTACACGAATTTGTCTACCTTCCTATGAAAAAGGCTGAGAAAAACCTAAAAGAAACGTTTAAATGAACATAAGCAAAAGAAGCAGGTTTCTTATAAGAAATCTGCTTCTTTTTCCTGTTTTTATTGAACTGGTTTTTCTCGACTTCTATACACCAAAAGATGAATGTAGCTCTTTATTCGGAAGGAGATGGAAATCTCGCTGCTTCGAAATGCGACACATTTTCTGTTGTGACAATTGTGCCGTCAACATTACTTTCCGCGAAGACTTCAACTCGATCTCCTTTTTCTAAATTGTAAATAGTAGAGACCGATACCACGTTAACAAATATAGTGTTTTCTCCAAAGAAATCGTTATCAATCGCGATAACCGCCGTGCCATTGACACGAATTTCTACGCGCGCTCGATAATCGACAGTCGTATCGTTAGGAAGAAATCCAATTGTAGCAACAAGGGAATATACGCCATCTTTTTTGGGGCGAAAAATAGACGTAACAGGATTGTATTCATTTGCTAAATCAAATTGTTTAAACTGATAAGAAACTTTTACAGGAGTGTTTGCTGATACGGGCTGGTTTGTAAGGTTAAGAGCACGAAATGCTGAGTCTCTTGTATTTCCTTGTTTGGAAGAACAATGATGATGTTTCTTAGAAAAATGAGACTTTTCTACATAATATTTATCATCTTTTTTTATTGTAATCATCCTTTCGTTATGTGTCTCTCTATTTTATTCATTCGCAGGAATAATGCTTGGATGCTTGTCCTTTAACACATAATTTTCACTAGAGGAAACGATAGATTTCTAAGCTTCCCACAAAAAAACACCTTCTCATTCGAGAAGGTGTTTAGGAATTAACCTACAATATTATAACCAGCGTCTACGTGTACGATTTCTCCTGTTACACCGCGTGAAAGATGGCTCAGTAATACAACCGTCATGTCGCCAACTTCTGCTTGCGTTACGTTACGCTTAAGAGGTGCTTTTTCTTCAACATGGTGAAGAATTTGGTTAAAGTCAGAAATGCCTTTCGCTGCAAGCGTACGAATCGGGCCTGCTGAAATCGCATTTACGCGGATATTGTCTTTTCCTAAGTCTAATGCTAAGTATTTTACTGAAGACTCAAGCGCTGCTTTCGCTACGCCCATTACGTTATAGCCTTCAACTGCACGTTCTGCACCAAGATAGCTCATTGCCACAAGAGAACCGCCTTCTGTCATAAGAGGTTTTGCTGCTTTTGCTACCGCGATAAGTGAATAAGCGCTTGTATCTTGAGCAAATGCATATCCGCTTCTTGATGTATTAATAAACTCGCCGTTTAAATCTTCTGAATGAGCAAACGCAACAGAGTGAATCACTCCGTGAACTATGCCTGCTTCTTCTCCGATTTTTTTGAACGCTGCTTCAATGCTTTCGTCGCTGTTTACATCACATTCTGCAATTAATGATGCTTGAATTTCATTTTTTTCTAGCAGCTTGTTTAACTTTCCTAGTGAACGTTCTTTACGGTATGTAAAAATTAAGTTTGCTCCTACTTGATGAAGGGCTTTTGCAACACCCCAAGCAATACTTCTGTCGTTGGCAACTCCCATGATCACAATGTTCTTGTTCTTTAATTGTAATAAATCTTCCATATTATCCTCCAAAAAAAATTAGTCATCAATGATGACTAATAGGTAATTGTATAGCTTTATTATAGCACAAAGATGCGCTTAGTTCCTAAGAGTCTTATGAATTAACCGATTTTGCTATATAAATAATCTTCTACTTATCCGAATCCTGCAGCCATGCTTGCGTTGTTTCAGCAAATTTTTCGGCTGCAGGTGAAAGATGATAACGAGTAGCTAGACCAATTGAACGGTAGCTGTCTACTTGAAACGGAATCGCACGCAGCTCTTGCGGGATCGAATCCAAAAGCATTTCAGGTAAAATGCTAATTCCTAAGTGATGCGTAACCATCGATAAAATAGCACTTTCATCCATTAATTCAAAACGAATGTCAGGCTGAATGCCACGTTCTTCAAACAATTGCTTAATATCATGATAACCGCCGTACGTAGGCATAATAAACGGTTCTTTCTCTAAATCTTTAAAGGAAACGGTTTTTTGATGGTATAGAGCACTTTGATTCGATACGATGCACAGCAGCCGGTCTTTTTTTAAAGAAATAATATGAAATTGACTTGAATGCGTAATGTTGATAAAGCCGCAGTCTATTTCTCCGCTCAGCAGCCACTGTTCAATTTCAAGGTAATCGCCTTCTTTAAGCTGAATTTGAATCTCAGGGTAGTTTTTTTCCATCAGCTGAATAATTTCGGGGAGCCACTTGGTCGATACGCTTTTAAAAATACCGATTTTGATGGTTCCTTTCGCAAGTCCTAAGAGACTGGCTGCTTCTTGATGAACTTTTTCATTTTCTTGGAGCACCTTCCGAATAGCAAGAAGCATCGCTTCGCCTTCTGTTGTTAAGGTAATACCTGATCTGTTTCGATTCACAAGCGGAAATCCAAATTCTGTTTCAAGATTTGTAATGGCATGACTGACCGCTGACTGCGTGAGCGCCAGCGCATCTGCCGCTTTTGTAAAGCTTCTCACTTCCGCTACTTTGTTTAAAATTTCATATTTTACTAAACTCATTTTCTCCCGCCTTAACATGAATTTAATTCACGTTCATCATTATAAAGATTCATTTTATTAATATCAAATTCCTTTGTATACTGTGAGTACATCATAAACAATGGAGGGTTGAACGTGAGTTACCGCACACGAGCAAATATGATGATGGTTGGTGTAAATGTATTTTGGGGCATGTCGTACGTGTTTATGAAAATGGGGCTGAGTTCGCTCGGGTCATTTACTATCATTGCACTTAGATGTTTAATTGCTTTTTTGATTGCCGGACTGTTTTTCTATAAGCCTTTACTACATATCACGCGCAAAATGATTTTATCATCCGCTATTTTAGGCTTTTTACTGTTTTCAGTTTTTTCATTTGTCACGTTTGGCGTCAGCATGACGTCTGCTTCAAATGCCGGATTTCTTGTCAGTTTAACGGTCATTTTTGTTCCATTGCTCAACTGCCTGTTAGTAAAGAAGCTTCCTTCTTGGCCGATTGGGCTCGGTATTATCACTACTCTAACCGGTATAGGTGTTTTAACTTTAAAGCACTCCTTTCATATGAATACTGGTGATGTACTTTGCATTGGAACGGCGCTATGTTATGCCATTCATATTACGCTGACCGGCACGTTTACGAAAAACGAAAATCCAATTGCTCTCGGCATTTTACAGCTGGGTTTTGCTGGATTATTTGCACTGATTTGCAGTTTTTTATTTGAACATCCCAGCATTCCAGCTACTTTATCATCATGGATTGCGATTTTAGGTCTTGGCGTTCTTTGCAGCGCGATTGGATTCATTTGTCAAGCTATTGCGCAGCGCTATACAACTCCTACTCACACAGGACTTATTTTTGCAACAGAGCCTATTTTTGCTGCGCTTTTTGCCGTTCTTTTTTTGCATGAGCTGTTTACGCTTAAAGAACTGATTGGTTCTATTATTGTGGTTGCGGGGATTTTAATTGCTCAGTTAGACAATTTGCTACTAAAAAAAAGAGTTCATTATCAAGAGACATTGCCAAAGTAAAAGCCGCTAGATTCGTTTACCTAGCGGCTTTTGTTATTAAGCTAAAGTATAAGCTTTCTTTTAGCAGTCCCAACACCTATCTCTATTTTTCTTTTAATGGATGCTAGTATTTTTCAAAGTCTATTGCTATTCTAGATAAAAAAGCACGTCTAGGAGAACGACTGTGAAGCTTATTAAACGAATACTTGCAACTATTGCTTCATCGATATGCGGCGGTGCAGTTTGCATCGAAATATTTGAATTAAATTCCCTTGGCTATACAAGTATATTAGATTATTTATCGACTTTGCTTATTGGTGTATATCTTACGGCTCCATTCATCATTATAGTAGGCATCCCTTGTTCAATAGCTATAACAAGCATCATGAAATACATAAATTCACTTAAGATATTAATTGAACTAATTCTATATCTTCTTTTCGGTATCGTTGGAGCACTCGCCGTATTAACTTTATTTTTGCTAAGCGACGGGATATCCGCTTTTAGTCTCTTCCCGCGAATCCTCATTGTAACGTTGAGCTGCTCATTGCCGTTTGGGTTATCATCCATCCTTATAAACAGGCTATATAAAAAGACGATCTAATATGCATAGACCGTCTTTTTTATATGTTTTGCTACAAACACAGCTCTCATATCTATCGTGCATTACAATAACCGATATGATTTTGCACAAAGGCTTAGCTTATACCTTATATGTATAAAACTTTTTATCTACGTTCATCACCGGGAAATTCTCAGGCAGCTTTTCTTTCTCTATATGTTGAAACCCATTTTTCTCATAAAATCGATGAGCAGCTCTGTATTGTAATGTGGTTCCTAAATATATTCTTTCCACTTCTCTCTGTTTTGCCCACGCGATGGCTGTATACAATAACCGGTGAGCTGTTTTGAAGTTCGCTCCTCTATAAGACTTTGCTACAAACATTTTCCGCAGCGCTACTTGACGGCTGCCAATGTCTATTAAAGCTACGCTTCCTACTACTCTTTCGTTGCAAACAGCAACCCAGAAGTTTCCGTTTCCCTGTTGATAAAAGCTTTCGATTTCAAACAAATCAGGCTGATCTTTTTCCGTTATTGGAACTTGGTATTCTTGCTGCTGAATATGAAGAATTAAATCTACTACTTGCTGTTGATACTTGCTCGTATATGGCTGAATAATGATACTTTCACTCAAAAACTCTCCCCCCTCTAATTACTTTACTCCACCTTGCTTTTGACTGTTTTTAATAATGTATAACCTATGTTTATTACAAAACCAATCACCGCACCTACAAGAATTGATATCACACCTACAGCGATAAAATCTCCTTTAGTCGGCTGAAATAAATTCATGGAAAGCAAACCAAACATAAAAAGCATGGGAATAAGATAGCTCAGCATTTTTTTAACTTCGCACCTCATTTCCTTATCTCTATAAACCCTGTAACCATTTTATCGTATAGTAATTTCCTATTTATTACAATAATTATCTTATTTCATATTTTTATCGAAAAAATGAAATAAAGTGCCTGCCTCTCGTTCCTTACTAATTGTGAGACAGACACTTTTTTATAAAACATGACTTGTTGCTTGTAAAAAGAACTGAGATTGTTCATAGTTGTACGTCACTTTTGAAAAGTCAAACGGCTGGCCGTTGGCTAAGTGGAAAAGCGTTTCAATAAATAATTTAGGATCGCCTTCTTTTAATCCTAAGTACGTAGCTTCTTCTTCGTTCAGCTTGCCAACGTGAAGATATAGATCAGAAAACCCGATTTTTAAGCCAAGTCCTTCTTTAATGTAATGAAAAATAGACTGAGAAACAATTTCGTTATTCAAGTACGTAACGATGGATTTATTATAAAACGATTCTTCTAGACAAAGCGTCTGACCGTTGATATACCGTACTCTTTTTACATAATAGACGTCACTATTTTCTTCTATGTTTAAATTTAACGCGGCTTCTTGCGTCGGCTTTCGTACATCTAACTCAATCACTTCCGACGTTAACTGAAAATCTTCAAGTTCACTCGTGAATCCTTGATTGGAAAGCAAGCCAATATAGCCTGTTCGTTTATGACGGCGGACAAAAATGCCGCTTCCTCTTACTTGAAAAACCACGCCTTTTTTCTCAAGCAGATCTAAGGCCTTTGTTACCGTACTTTTGCTTGCCTTAAACTGCGCCATCAGCGTTTCTAATACCGGCAGCTTATCTCCTTGCTGAAGCTTATGGTCTTCAATATAGGTTTCAATTTCAATTGCAATTTGTTGGTATTTAATCATAGCTATACCTCTTTACTGAATTTGTCTCAAGAATAACACGATTATACCATAATCTAACTCTATACCATAAACTTTAATTATTCATTAATTATTATTTTATTAGGGTATTGATAAATTGTATCGATACAATTATACTGAAAGCGTATAATCAACAAGGGTGTTAAGAATCACACCGGTTATTATCACAAATTCAAGCGATTATCGAGAAGTAATCGTTGAAGATATTAAAAATAGCGGGCTGAATCAAACATTATTTACCGTAGTGAAATAAGGAGGAACTAACAATGACAAAGATGCCAAAGAATTTTTTATGGGGCGGCGCATTAGCAGCTCATCAATTTGAAGGTGGATGGAACCAAGGCGGAAAAGGACCGAGCGTAGTAGACGTTATGACTGCAGGTGCACACGGTGTAGCGCGACAAATCACTGAAACAGTGGAAGAAGATAAATTTTATCCAAATCACGAAGCAATTGATTTTTATCACCACTATAAAGAAGATATCGCACTGTTTGCAGAAATGGGCTTAAAATGTTTGCGAACGTCTATTGGCTGGAGCCGTATTTTCCCTAAAGGCGATGAAGCTGAGCCAAACGAAGAAGGACTAAAATTCTACGATGATGTATTTGATGAACTGTTAAAGCATGGAATTGAACCGGTTATTACGCTTTCTCACTTTGAAATGCCCCTGTATTTAGCTCGAGAATACGGCGGATTTAGAAGCCGAAAAACGGTGGACTGCTTTGTGAAGTTCGCTGAAGTTTGTTTCGACCGCTATAAAGACAAAGTCACGTACTGGATGACGTTTAATGAAATTAACAACAAAATGGACGTACACAACCCTCTATTCTTATGGACGAACTCCGGCGTTTCTGTAAAGCCGGGTGAAAATGCAAAAGAAGTGATGTATCAAGCAGGACATCATGAACTGCTTGCAAGCGCTCTTGCCGTATCAAAAGGAAAAGAAATTAATCCGAATTTCCAAATCGGAGCGATGGTTTCACATGTGCCAATCTATCCGTATTCTTCAAATCCTGAAGATGTGATGTTAGCAGAAGAAACAATGAGACAGCGCTACTTCTTCCCTGACGTTCAAGTTCGCGGCTATTACCCAAGTTATGCGTTAAAAGAATTCGAACGAGAAGGCTATCATATTCCGTTTGAAGAAGGCGACGAAGAAATTTTACGAAACGGAAAAGTTGATTATTTAGGCTTCAGCTATTACATGTCCACAACGGTTAAAAGCGACGTTGAAGCTGATAACACGGGCGATATCGTAAACGGCGGATTGCCAAACGGCGTAGCAAATCCTTATATCAAATCAAGCGATTGGGGCTGGTCAATTGATCCAACGGGCTTGCGCTATACGTTAAACCGCTTCTACGACCGCTATCAAATTCCGCTGTTCATCGTAGAAAACGGATTTGGTGCCATTGATACGGTTGAAGAAGACGGATCCATTCATGACGCATCACGAATTGAATATTTAAAATCGCACATCGAAGCGTTAGAAAAAGCTGTAACGTACGATGGTGTTGATTTAATGGGCTATACGCCATGGGGAATTATTGATATTGTTTCCTTTACAACAGGCGAAATGAAAAAGCGATACGGCATGATTTATGTCGACCGTGACAACGAAGGAAACGGATCAATGAAGCGCTACAAAAAAGATTCCTTTAACTGGTACAAACATGTAATTGAAACAAATGGTGAAGAATTATAAGAAATTAGAAAAAGTCGGACTCCTGCGTAAAAACATAGGAATCCGGCTTTTTTAAAACGTGTAAAAATAAAGGCAAATACGTTATCTCGGTTTATCTATTAACTGTGTTTGCGCAATTTCCGTTTGCTTAATTCCCGCTCGTTGAATTTCATCAGCAAACGATTCATGTTTCAGCGTTTTGATTACCTTTTCGCTTCCATCCCGAAGAGTATACACTCTAAATTCATACATACTCTACCCTCTCCTTTAAGCTATGATTGATGCGATACATTAGATGCGCTCCTGTAAAAGCAACTCATAATAGAGGTAACTTTTTTCTCTTCTTTACTTTACCCACTTTTTAGGAAACTAGACAAAGAGATTTAATCTGACGTGATAAAAGCCTTTGCAGCAAGCAAAGGCTTTTATCGATGGAATGTTAGTATTCAAAGATGGTTCCTTTTTTAAATTTTGAATGTTTAAAAGCAAATTTCGTTAAAAGAATATACGCAACTCCTGCAACTACCACTCCTATAATCCAGCCTAAATCGACTTCGATAAATGCAGCACCTGCGCCGATGAGCATCGCAAGCATGGCGCATGGATTGTAGCCGGAAAACGGCCCTTTTTCTTGATACAATTCTTCTACGTTTACTCTTTGTTTTCGTAAAATATAGTAATCAACCAGTAAAATAGAAACAATTGGACCTAAAAAAGCAGAGTAAATCAAAATGAACAAACCAAGACCTGCAGCTGATGAATCTTGAACAAGCACCCAAGGGAACGAGCAAAAGGCAAGCAGTCCAGTAATGGTAACCGCCAGTTTATAATTTGCTTTTGTCAGCAGCGTAATTACATACGTAGGCGGAATAATATTTGCCACCATATTTACGGCAATAACGCCAATCACAATAAAAGCCGATACAGCAACGGTAATATATGAATTATCCACTACAACCGCGAACGCTTTAACTGGATTGGAAATACCCGTAGCAGAAGCAAGCATTGCCCCGATTGTAAGAACGAATCCGTAGGCTACTAGAATTGGTGTAAAGTATAAGAACCCACGCTTTGTGTCGCTAATTCCTGGCTTTAGTTCTCTAGAGTAATCGGCTGCGCTTAGAAAAATCGCTGCATAATTCCCCATGAACATCATAATGAAAGAAAAGAACGGAAGTCCCCATGAACCTTTTGTATGTACCCACTTCTCCCCTACTACCTCACTATGAGAAGTTAAAAGAACGCCAAATACGTAAACAAGGCCAAGCAATATGATGATTGAAGCAAGCATCTCTACCCATTTAACCGCGTGGAAGCTGTACAGAGAAAGCACGATTTGCAGCAGCTGAATGATAATAAAGCAAAGAACAAGATTATCAAAAGACCCTTTAGTCACAATTTTCCCGATTTCGTTTAAAGCGGTACCGCCTGTCCAGCTTTGGAAACCATACCAAATGATAGCTGGAATACCTCGTAAAAGAGACGATATGATGGATCCTTTTATTCCAAAAGACATTCGAAGCTGCATCACATACGGTATGCCCGTCTTATAGCCAATTCGATCGTTTAACACAAAAAAAGTAGAAATAATACCAATGGCAATAATCGCTGCCACAAACGTTTGAAAAAGATTTAATACCGCAGTACCTGCTACTACTAAGCTTGCGCCAAGCGTCATATTTCCTAAATTAACGCCGTCTCCAATCCACATAAACATATAGGACATCGGAGTTAGCTTTCGATCACTTTCCGCTTTTGGCTTTAGTGACGGATCAAGACCTGCATCTTGATGAGAATGCACCTCTTCTATAACGGAACTTGTTGCATTTGTAGACACTATACACTCAACTCCTTTTTTATGATGTTTCCACTCTTATTACTAACATTTAATGTTAGTTAACTTAACATGTACATAGTGTATACGAATTTCAATGCAAGTTCATTATTATTTATGTGAATTTTCTGATATTATTTTGTGCGATTTGACTAATTTTTGACCTCAGCTCGCAACATACAGAAGTCGATGATAATAAAAAATCCAAGCGCTTATAATAAACGCTTGGATGAGTGATGAGCTAGTATTTATTTTTCACAGGCAATGTAGTCTTTATCTCGATCTAACTTTGTATTGGCATCATACAGTGATTTTGACACATACGGTTTGTACTTTGTTTTGCCGCCTTTATTTGTTACATTAGCCGCACGAGCTAAGCCGCCTTTGTAGTCTTTGTTTAACTCCGTGCAGTTTTTATAAGATTTAACTGCCGCATCTACGTTTGAAACTGTGCTAAAAGATACGCTCGTTAGTAAACCGAAAGATAGAACAATTGGAAAAATCTTTTTCATAAGAGATACTTCCTTCCTGTATTTTTTCTAATTAATAATAGAATGTTCTATCGATCTTTTAAATCTTTTTTTTACATTTAAACTACTATTATCCAATTTTATTTACGAGTAATTTTAAGAGTCTTCACCGCTTGTTTAGCCGCTTCTGCAATTAGTTTATCATTATACTCTGCATCTTTTTCCGTACGATTGGAGAGGATCGCAAAAACAATTGGATCTCCTTTGGGCGGCCAAAGGATAGCAATATCATTTCGCGTTGCGTATGAGCCTGCGCCTGTCTTATCGGCTACTTCCCAGCTTTTCGGTACGCCCGCTCTTATTAAAGCATCCCCTGTTGTGTTTCGCTTCATCAAATCTGTTAAAAGTGCACGTTTGTCTTCAGGAAGTGCCTGTCCAAGTACATATTTTTGAAGACTTGTAGCGAGCGCTCTCGGTGTACTTGTATCGTGGGTTTCTCCTGGATTCACTTCATTTAAATCCGGTTCAAAGCGCTCAGGCAGCGTCACATCGTCTCCTATGTTTTCTAAAGCTTCTTTAAATCCATCCGGTCCGCCCAGCTGCTGCAGAATTAAGTTCCCTGCCGTATTGTCGCTGTAGCGAAGCGATGCATCCGCGAGTTCTCGAAGAGTCATGCCTGTATCTACGTGTTTTTCTGTAATTGGATTGTAGTTTACAAGGTCATCGCGCGTATAAAAGATTCGTTCGTTGAGATCTTCAATTGACTTCTGCTGTAAAAGTGCACCGACAGCGAGAGCCTTATGAGTAGACGCATAAGCAAAACGCTCGTCCGGGTGATACGTTACCGTTTTATTGGTACCCGTATCTAATGCAAAAACGCCAAGATTCGCATCATATTTTTCTTCAAGCTTAGCAAACTCTCGATCACTCTTTGTTTCTTGTCTTTGACATTTTACCGTTTCAGCATGTACCTCGCTGCTTGAAAAGCCTACAACCGCCGCGCACGAAAGAGCGAATACAGGCAGCATTTTTTGGAGCTTTGAAGCGCGAAACATCTTTTTCCATGTCTTCATTACCCTTCAACACCTTTCAAAAAAAGTATTTAGTATGTATTCTCTTAGGTAGAGATTACCAACAATGCTATTTTATCAATTGTTTACTCTCACAAACATGATAGTTTTATCACATTTATATAATAAAAGTGTCTCACACTGAAGATGAGCAGTATAAAAACCGTAAGTACTTTAAAAAATAGGCGGCGTAACGGAAAATAAAATAACGGCTTTCTCTTCAAACGTATTCTCCCATTTATGATTCAGATGCGAAGGAATTTTGACACTATCTCCTTTTTCTAACACGTATACTTCCTCGTCCAAATACACTTTAATTTTCCCTTCTAAGACGTATGCCACTTCCTCTCCTTTATGTGCTAAAGGAGTTTCTGATGAAGCCATCATCGGCGGTACTTCCATAATGGCCGTAGCTAGATTCCCTGTGAAATCGGGCGATAGCAGCGAATACGTTAGCTCTTTTACCTTCATTGTTTTACGCTCATTCGACCTTACGACTAAATGAGATGTATTTATTTCTTCGAGCAAAAAGCTGAAGGTAGGCACATCGAGGCTTTTTGCTAAAAGTTTAAGCGTTGAAATGGACGGGTTAGCTAATCCCCGTTCAATTTGACTTAACATAGATGGCGTGATGTCCGCTAATTTTGCTAATTCTCGACTGCTTAGCCCCTTTTCTTTTCGAAATTTCTCTACTTTTTTTCCAATATCTATGTTTTCCATGATGATTCCTCCGTAAAAGATGTTTAATTACATTTAATTTTATTAAATTAAACTTAATAAACGACGTTACTTATGTTAAATTATATTTAATAAATAAATTATAATTTAATACTATCACAGTAAGGAGGAAGAAAAAAATGAATGACATCTTGACCTTTTTGGTTCTTACATTATTTGTGATTATGAATCCTGGTATTGATACTGCTCTTATTACCAAACGAACGATGGCAGACGGCCAAACGGGCGGCTATAAGATGGCGTTAGGATTAGCAAGCGGCTCTTTAGTACATACGCTTGCCGCTACGTTTGGCTTATCGGCTCTTCTTCTTCAGTCAGCTCTTGCATTTGAAATCGTAAAATACGCAGGAGCGGTCTATTTAATGTACTTAGGAATTTCTGCTTTCCTTTCTAAAAAAAGCGATACAGGTTCTTCTGCGAAAGAAGAAAAAACAAAAGAAACATCTGCTTTTCGTCAAGGTCTGGTCTCAAACGTCCTTAATCCAAAAGTGGCGGTATTTTTCTTAACTTTTTTACCTCAATTTGTTCAAAATGATCAAAACGTAACTCTTCAATTACTTCTTATGGGAATAACGTATACGATCCTCGCTATCACGTGGTTTTTCGTATTCGTCTTTTTTATTAACTATTTACGAAAATGGCTTACAACACCTAGCGTGCAGCGCTTTATGGACAAAGCAACGGGCGTGGTGTTAATTGGATTTGGATTAAAGCTCGCTTTTGAAAAACATAAATAACAAAAAAGCTATCTGTTTCAGATAGCTTTTTTGTTATTTATGTACGTCAGGTTCATAGAGATAGACTTTAAGGTCAAGCTTTCCATCCGAAGAAACGATTATTCCTTCCGCTTCGAGTGAATGTTTTTGAACAAGGTGCATTTCTTCGTCTTTAAATCCAATTTCTCCTTTGGAGTTGATAACTCGGTGCCAAGGGAGTTTATGTTTCTTACTCATCGAGTGCAATACTCGTACAACTTGCCTTGCACCTCGCGGACTACCAGCCAGGCGGGCGATTTGTCCGTATGTCATTACTTTCCCGGATGGTATCTGTTTAATAAGTGCTACTGCTCGTTCTGTAAAACTCAAGTCGCTCCTCCTTTCGTTTCTTCTTTAGTACAACATTACCATATTAAATAAACAGTGAAGGAATCACTCGATTTTTCTTCAGCAACATTATAAGATAATAATAAGAAGTACGCTCATCATTGTTTAACATACTCCAAACAAATGCTTACTGATTATTTCCTATTCTTCAACTAACAAATCTTTGTGCGAGTGGCAGCTTATACCTCATTTATGACACTGTGATTATAAAAACGTTACAGAAACCAACACAGCAAGGTACGTAGAAGCGTTACATGATAAGATAAACAGTAGATACTAATACAATTTCAAATTGATGCTGACGAATAAGTAATCATTTAAAAAGTGGTGAGAAAATGACAAAATGGCTTAGTGTAAAAGAATTATCTAAAGAAACAAGTATTCCTACTTCAACCATCAGAAGATATATAGATAAATTCCAATATTTCTTTATACAAAAAGAGGATCATCGGCCAAAACAATATGAAGCTTCGGCTGCGACCGTTTTACTGAAAATTAAGCAGCTTTATGATGAGGGTTATCAAGCAGAAGAAATTAATGAATCTCTGCAAAAAGAATTCTCTTTGACTACAAGCGAGGATCAAGCTGCCGTGTCTCTAGAAGAAGCCGAAGACAAAGAGGACATAGAGAACACAGCAGAAACCGCTGACCAGCCCGAGGCCGACGACCAGCAGCCGACAACTTCTGAACTTCCTGTACAGCCTTCACCCCAACAAGAGCCTGATACAAAACAAATTCTTCAGGAAAAAGACAAGCAGCTTATTCAATCTTTGCGTAAAAGCTTGCGTGAGCAGCAGGCCATTTCAGAATTAGTAGAAGCTTCAAAAGAAAGCAGCGTAGTAGGTAAAAAAAGATCGATTTTAAAACGATTATTCAAACGAAAAAAGGACTAAATTTGTAAACAAGCCTAGGCCATGAAACATCTTTATTTCTGGTCATTAAATTTATGTAAAACAAAGTTTCTAAACTGTTTAACAGCCGGTGATAGATATCTTCCTTCAATCCATGCTAGTCCAATTACTCGGTGACAGTTGGCTTTAGCTAATGGGATTTTCACTATTTTGCTTTGATCTATTCCGTGTAAATCTGGAAGGATAGAAATTCCTAAACCGGCTCCTACAAGTCCCGCTACGGTGTCAGCTTCCTCTCCTTCAAACATAATGTGAGGCTTTCCCCCTGTCTCTTCAAATAACTGCTCAAACGTAAGACGAAGAGAAAAGCCTTCTTTTAAGTGAATAAATGATTCCTCAGCAATTTCTTCTAGTGCAACACTTTCACGATCAGCATACCGGTGATTTTTCGGTACGATCACAAACAGCTCTTCACTCCAAAGATGATGCCACTTAATGAACGATTTTTCTTCCATAGGCGCAATCAAACAAAGATCCAGTTCACCGAGCTCCAGCTGCTCAAGAAGAACGTGAGAAGGACTTTGCCTCAGCAGAAAATTCACTTTAGGATATAAGCTGCGAAACGACGCAATTAAATCTGGAATTAAATCCGTGCTGAGCGTATGCAAAAATCCAAGTGACACCTGCCCTTTCTCAGGATCTAGCAGCGCTTGAATTTCCTCTTGTCCTTTATCAAATTCTTTCATCATCTTATCTACACGCTTCAAAAAGACTTTACCGTATTGATTCAATCGAATGGAACGTCCTTGCCGGTCAAATAGCGGCGCTCCTACTTCCTCTTCAAAACGAGCGATTGAACGACTGAGCGCAGGCTGCGTAATTAACAGCTTTTCTGCTGCGCGCGTCATATGCTGCGTACGTGCTAGCGTTTGAAAATATTTAAACTGCTGCCATTCCATTTTGTACCATCTCCTTATCAAGCGGCTCTATTCATTACATAGATGTATGAAAAATATGATTATAATGAATTATACATTATAAATAGAAGATGCTACTATAAAAAACGGAAACATACTTGAGGATGTTTTTAGTTCCTCTTGTCGATTGCTGTATACGGCACTTATTAAAATTTTATACTCATCATTTTCTAGCAGAAAGAAGAATTTGTCCTGAACCGTAAGGGAATTATTAAAAAGCTGACTAAGATATCATAGTAACTATACATCATAAAGACCTTTCTATCACCATAAAAGAAAGGTCTTTTTTGAGAATGTAAAACACATTTTTTCTTATATGTACCTCTTAAAGTAAACTTTTTAAAGTTTAACCCGTTCTACTAACTGCAGCAATTCATCATTAGGTCCGTGAAATAAAATCATACGACCGCCTTCAAGTGTTGGCTGAGGTTCCGGTGATAAAAATTCAATTCCTTTGCTCTTATAATGTTGAATTGCCTTATTTATATCTTCTACCGTAAAGGCAAGGTGGTTAACAATCCCGCTTTTGTTATACTCTCCAATCGGATCAATATCTCGAATGAGCTCAATTTCAATACCCGGCTGTTCTTCAAGATACAAAAAAGCCATCTCTCTCTTTTCGTTAGAGCCTTGAAGGCGAACTTTGAAGCCAAACATATCACAGTAGTAGTGAATCGTTTCATCCATATTTCCAACAATAATTGCTGTATGTTCCATTTTCTTAATCATCCATCTTCTCCCTTTCCTCATGTTTAGTAAGTACAAGTAAACTATACAACAATTTAGGCAATATGTATTTACATATGTAAAGAAATTCAAGCACTCTACCAATGAGTCAGCTACGAGTTGAAAAATAATAAACAAAAAAACAAACCCAATTGGTTTGTTTTGATTACATATTTATAGTCAGTCTCTGTTTCAACAACGTTCGATAAGCCATGTTTTGTACCTTTGTACTGCAAACGATTTTACTCTCGTACTCAGGCGGTAATCATCTATCTACGATTACACATGTAACCGTCCGTCTCTCCGTTGAATTCCTTAGAGACAGTTCCCCTACCATTGTTTGGGTTTCTCGCTCGTGGGGTTTACCGCGTTCCACCTTTGCTGTTTCCAGCAAAGCTTCGTCACTGTGGCACTTTCAGGGATACTCGACCATATCCGAGGACTTAGGTGGTTTTTCCCGCCGTCAGCTAAGCTATAAGCCAAGCTGCCCTAGCTTATTTTTTCACTAGGCACGAACACTACGGGCATCTCAGCACCGTGCGAGCATGGACTTTCCTCTACATCAAATGATGCAGCGATTACCTGAACGTTATTTCAGATCGTGTATGAGTAGTATATGCGTTTTAGCTTGCCGAATCAAATGTAACTTTTGGTATGGATTCCATTTCAATTTTTGCAGCAAATTAAATAAAATAACTTGTTTCTGTACAATCTTTTTAATAGATGAATCACCAGCAAGCCAAGAAATATTCTCTCCATCCATTTCTACGGGGGATACTTTGTTTCTTTGTAGAATATTTTATACATTACATGAAAAAGGTAACAGAGGTGATGAAAAATGAACGCTGATTTAAAATTTGATTTTCATACCCATCACGACCGATGCGGACATGCTCGCGGAACGATTCGAGATTATATAGAGGCATCTATTGATAAAGGCCTTGATATCATTGGGATTTCGGATCATTCTCCTTATTTCGCAAGCGAAGAAGACCAGCCGTATCCTCACATTGCGATGGGAAAAAGCGCATTCTCCGGATATGTAGCTGAGATTTTGAAACTAAAAGAAGAATATAAAGAAAAAATTGAAGTGCTGTTAGGCGTAGAGTCTGATTTCTTTCCCGATCATGCAAAAATATATCGTAGCTACTATGAAAAATATCCGTTTGACTACATAATCGGCTCTGTCCATCAAGTTGATGAAGTCAGCATCTTTCATAAAACGCGCTGGGAAGGCCTTTCTCAGCAAGAAAAGCAGCGCACGAAAGAAACGTATTATCAATTGATCGAAGAATCCGCCCGAAGCAGAATGTTTCAGATTCTTGGCCATATTGATGCCATGAAAGGATTCTATCCTTCTTTTTCTTCTATTCAGACAGCTGTTATTGATCAAACGCTAAAAGTGATTTCAGCACATGACATTGCCATAGAAGTGAATACATCAGGCAAAACCAAAGACTGCGGAGGCTGGTATCCTGCAGACGATATTTTGGAAAGAGCTCTGCACTACGGGGTACGCATGACATTTGGCTCCGATGCTCATGATCCGGAGCGCATTGGCGACGACTTTGAACTCGTAAAAAAGCGCCTTAAAGAAATCGGCTTTAAGGATTGGGTCTTTTTTAGACAGAAAAAAATGCAGGTGACACCTTTGTAAAACAGTAAACTTAAATACAAATATGCCTGAAGACACGCAGATGAAGGAACATCCCGTGTTTTCAGGCATGTGTTTTTCACCGAGAAACTTTGACTTTTGTAGCTGAAGATAAATCTTCTCCGTTCGTTTTAATTACTTGTTGTTTAGGCACCATTTTTTCATCGTCCAGACCTATCCTTATAGTCCCTCTACTATCTCCAACACTACTAATTTCCTACATAAAATATCCACATTTCATTTCAATTGTGCTACATTTAACTAAAAATGATTTCTTAATGAGGGACACGATTGTGAATTTAGATTTAACAGCTTATATAACGCTTATCTGTACGTCCGGTGTTCTTAATTTATACTTGTGCTTTTACGTGTTTATTAAACGTCACCACTACAGCAATATTGCGCATTTATTTATTCTTCATACAGGTTTCACCGCTATTTATTGTATGGGTGCGGCCTTTAGCTTACTATCTGTTAATCTTGAGGAAATGAAATTTTGGACCGTCGTTCAATATGTGGGCATGCCTTTTTCGCCTCCTGCAGGGCTGCTGTTTGTTATGCAGTATGTCGGCATAAAGGTAAGGAAAAAGCATATTCTTGCGCTTTTCATCATTCCTTTTATTAGTTTGATAATGGTCGCAACAAATGACTGGCATCACCTTCATTACCGCGTGTTTGAAATTGACCCAGTTTTAGGTGCTCCTTACATTCATCAAGAAATTGGACCATGGTATACGATTCACGGCATGTTCATCTTTTCGTCTATGTTCGTTGCTTTTTTGCTCGCCGTTTACCGCTGGAAAGAAACAGCCAAAGCTTACCGCCTGCAGTTAATTGCATTAATGGTCGGGCAATTAGTCCCTATCGTCACAGCTTTTGTCTATTTAATGGGCTTTACGCCGCAGGGAATTGATCCAGTTCCTATGGTTTTATGGGTTTCTTCTTTTTTATATTTATGGTCCATTAACTCATCCCGTATGTTTACAGTTATGCCCGTTGCGAAAGATGCGATATTCAACAGCATTAATGACGGTGTTATCGTGCTTGATGAAGCTTACAGATTAATTGAATTTAACTTAGCGTCGAAGAACATGTTTCCGCAGCTGAAAAAAGCGATGTTTGGAAAACGGTTTGCTGATATTTGGTTCACGCTATCGGGCAGTTCATTTCCTTTTACATTCGAAAATAAAAACAGCAGTCAAGAGCTGCAGCTTTTTTTCGCGGACCAATCTCAGTATACGTATCAAGTTCGCACCTCTCCTTTGCAGTATGCTAACAACAGTCACGGGTTGCTGCTTATTTTTACGGATATCACGGAGCTAAAAAGACTTCAGCTAAAGCTTGAAAATCAAGCTTATTACGATGAGCTGACGCAAATTTATAACCGCAGGGCATTTTTTCAGCACAGCAAGCAAGCGTTCGAAGAAGCAAAAAAGTCTGCATCTTCTTTTACGCTTCTTATACTTGATATTGATTATTTTAAAAAAGTGAACGATACGTATGGTCATTATACCGGCGATCAGGTGCTTTTACATGTCGTAAAAGCCTGCCAGTCCGTATTACCGCAAGGAGCGCTTTTTACTCGGTACGGCGGTGAAGAATTTGTACTCACGCTAAAGGGCTATACATCATCAGAAGCTGAGGTCCTTGCCAATCAGCTTCGCAGGCACGTTGAGACTCAGCCCTTACGTATCAATGAAGAAACCATTTCTGTTACGCTAAGCCTTGGAGTAGCCCAAGCAGCAAAACAAGAAAACGACACGTTGGATGACCTTTTAAATAAAGCAGATATTGCTCTGTACGCTGCCAAACAAAACGGACGCAACCAAGTACGTTTGTATGAAGAGAAAAAAGAAATGCTAAAAAGAACCTGAACATCATTGTTTCGGTTCTTTTTGCTTTTGACTAATATTCTTTCATTTATAAAGTAAAAGGGCTAAAAGACTTGATTTTGTTTATGTATTTGAAAACCGCTCATCTTATAAACTGTATGTAGATCAAAAAAAGGAGAGATAGAGATGAAGATTACACATATTCGAAATGCTACTTTACTTGTTGAATACGAGGGAAAAACGTTTTTAATTGATCCTATGTTAGCGGAAAAAGGAACTTACCCCCCTTTTTCAAATTCGATCAGACAAGATCAAAACAACCCTTTAGTGAACTTACCGATATCCGTTGAAGAAATTATTGCTGATGTAAATGCGGTTATTGTCACTCACCTCCATTTAGACCATTTTGACGATGCCGCTAAACATGCGTTACCAAACGATATCAAAATGTTCGTTCAAAATGAAGAAGATGCCGCAGTAGTAAAAGAAGCTGGTTTTAAAAATGTAGAAGTACTTACGCAAAACACGGTTTTTGAAGGCGTTGAATTAATCAAAACAAAAGGCGAGCATGGAAGAGGAGAAATTTTAAAGCGTACTGGTTTAGTGTGCGGCGTTGTTTTTAAACATAAGAGTGAAAAAACCCTCTATGTAGCTGGAGACACGGTATGGTATGCCGCTGTTGAAGAAGAAATCAACACCCATCAACCGGATGTCATTGTCGTAAATGGCGGTGATAATCAGTTTTTAGAAGGCGGTTCTCTTGTAATGGGGAAAGAAGATATTTACGAAGTATACAAAGCAGCTCCTAAGGCTACGATTATTTCTGTCCATATGGAAGCTGTAAACCACTGGACGCTATCAAGGGAAGAATTAAAAGGCTTTATCAAAGAAAAAGACATGACATCTCACGTCTTTGTTCCAGATGATGGCGAGGTTTATATTTTTAAGTAGAAGAGATTGAGACATAACAAAATCATTCCAATGTAAAGACGGACAAATGAGATCGCATGAATCGCTCGCTTATGACACCGCCGTTGATTTCCGTGCAAGACTACGCTTTCCGCGGGCGACCGATGAGCCTCCTCGTCGCTTGCGCTCCTGCGGGGTCTCATCTGTTCCACTTTTCCCGAGAAGTCTTCGCCTTGCCCTCCAATCTACGGCTAGAAGTAACTAAATTGAGTAAACCTACCTTCCCTCTGCCAATAAAAAATTCGACCGATTCATCGTTCAGGTCACCCTTCAACTAACATACTTTTGCCCCAGCCTCTTTTTATAGCCGTTTCATTTATCAAGTAGTAGTCGTAGTAGCAACCGCTGAAGTGCTCGCAATAACCGCTAGCATAGCCGCTTGCTGAGCTTGAATAATAGTTTCAATCGTTGTATAGATGCCCGTTTCGACCAGTCTAGAATCCTTCAGCTTTTCACTGATAACCAAATTAACCGCCAGCTTGTTCAATTTCTTTTTTTACTTCTAGCGCTTCATCTTCATTGCTGCGGTAGTTTACAACCACTTTTGACTGCTCTTGACCAAAACGAACGGCCATTGCGCGACCCAACCCTTTTGATCCACCTGTTACAACTACTACTTTATCTTTTAAATCTGTATACATCTTGAAGTCCTCCTAATTTTTCTGCCTGATATGTCTTGCTGTACTGTACTAATTATGAATACAGTTTAGGTTTTAAAAAGAGAATAAACATTTCTCTATCTCTTCTTTCTTAAACTGTCATTAATTTAAAAAGTAACAAATTCACTTTTGCCTCTTTTCGTTACTTATCGTAACTAAGAGAAATAAAGTAGTCAAACTTTTTGTTTTATCATTCTTATTATTTATTTTTATCACTTACTCTCTTCATCTCTATTCCCCGCAGGATATGGTTTCACACTTCCCATTAACCCCACTTCAAAAGTTTAAACTTTTTCCCTTGCAATTCTTAAATCAATGTATTATATTGTTGATGTATCAATTATTGATAGCTCAAACAATTGTCCACAATCAAAAATATAGGAATGACAATATATAAGTTTAACGCCTAAAAAGAAAGGAATAATGACTATGACTACAAAAGACTTTAACGAAATTGCTTTAAAACGCCGTTCAATTAAAAATTATGATCCTTCAGTAAAAATCAGCCGTGAGGAAATGGAAGAAATTCTTACAGAAGCTATGCGTGCTCCTTCTTCTGTTAATATGCAGCCGTGGCGCTTTGTTGTAATTGAAACGCCGGAAGGCAAAGAAAAATTAGCTAAACTTGCGAAATTTAACAGTGAACAAGTTCATACATCTTCAGCTGTTATTGCCGTGTTTGGTGACATGAACAACGTCGAATATGCAGACGAAATTTTCGGAAAAGCAGTAGAGCTTGGCTATATGCCTCAGGACATTAAAGAACAGCAGCTAAATTTCTTTAAGCCGATTTACGAAAACATGCCAAAAGCAGATATGAAAGACATCGTGCTAATTGATTCAGGTCTTGTATCTATGCAGCTTATGCTTGTTGCTCGCGCTCACGGATATGATACAAATCCAATCGGCGGATACGAAAAACACTTAATCGCAGAAGAATTCGGTTTAGATAAAGAACGTTATCTTCCAATTATGCTTATCTCAATCGGGAAAGCGGCAAGCGAAGGCCATGCTTCTTACCGTTTACCAGTCAATACGGTTACAACTTGGAAATAAGCAGTAGCTAGTTCTATTTAGTAAATAAAGGGCTAAAATTGTGAAGTAAAAGGAGATTTTCTGATGAATAACTATCAAGAACTTACAAAAAAACAGCTTTCATTCTTTAATAGCGGTAAAACAAAAGACGTTGCGTTCCGTATCGAAACGCTAAAGAAATTAAGAGAACTTGTTGTACGTCATGAAGACGACATTTTAAAAGCAGTAAAAGCTGACCTTAACAAACCAGAATTTGAAGCAAAACGTGCAGAAGTTGGTCTTGTGCTAAGCGAAATCGACTTTGCAGTTGAAAACCTTGCAGAATGGGCAGCGCCAAAAGAAGTAGAAACACCATCTACTCACGCAGGAGCAAAAAGCTACATTTATCAAGATCCATACGGTTTAGCTCTAGTGATTGCACCTTGGAACTATCCGTTCCAACTTGCTGTATCACCAGTAGTAGGCGCGATTGCTGCAGGTAACTGCGTGGTGTTAAAGCCTTCTGAATTAACACCTCATACGTCAAGCCTTCTTGCTAAGATGTTTAATGAAAACTTCCCTGAAGAATACTTGACGGTAGTCGAAGGTGAAGTGGAAACAAGCACGGCTTTACTAAAAGAAAACTTTGATTACATCTTCTTTACAGGAAGTACAATGGTCGGCAAAATTGTGGCAGAAGCTGCTGCTAAACATTTAACGCCTGTGACGCTTGAGCTAGGCGGAAAAAGTCCTACAATTGTACACGAAGATGCAAATATTGAAGAAGCAGCAAAACGCATTGCGCGCGGTAAATTTGCAAATGCTGGTCAAACTTGCGTAGCGCCAGACTACATTCTTGTTCAGCGAAATGTAAAAGACGAGCTCCTAGCTAACCTAAAACAAGTCGTAACAAACACGTACGGCGAAGATGTTTCACAAAATCTAGACTTCCCTCACGTAGTGAGCGAAAAGCATTTTGATCGTCTTAGCAGCTTCTTAACACACGGAGATATTGTTTTTGGAGGCAAAACGGATCGTTCTCGTCTGTTTATTGAACCAACTGTTCTTGACAACATCTCATGGGAAGACAATGTGATGCAAGATGAAATCTTTGGACCAATTCTTCCAGTCATCGTATACGATGAAATCTCAGAAGTAATCCAAGCAATCGTAAAACGTCCAAAACCATTAGCACTTTATCTTTTCTCTGAAGATAAAGCAGTCCAAGATCACATCTTAAACAGCGTGTCATTCGGCGGCGGCTCTATCAATGATACGATTAACCATATGACGTCTCACTACCTTCCATTTGGCGGCGTTGGTGACAGCGGAATGGGTGCGTATCACGGAAAAGCAAGCTTTGATACATTTTCACATGCTAAAAGCATCTTAAAACGTTCAAATAAATAAAAAGCCGAAGTCAGCGTCTGACTTCGATTTTTTTATTGCTTCATCTGTTTGGCGATTTGTTCATATTGCTCTTCTTTTTTTGTAGAAACCGCTAAATCACAAAGAATATGCAAAAAGTACTTTTTATCTTGAACAAATAAATACTCTTCTTCAAAGCCTTTAGAAATGTATACAGCAAACTCCCAAATATCGTCGTAATAAGCCGGTCCAATGGCCTCAGCGAGATTTCCAAGCGTTTTGAGCAGCTCCATCGTGATGATAATATTCCGTCTCGCATAGTGCCGGATATTAGCGAATCCATCATATAAAAAGTCCTCAAATTTTTTATCAGGAATCACCATTCGTATCACGCCGCTGTCATCCACTAAATAAGAAGAAAATTGACTAACTTCACAAATTTCCCGAAGAATATCGCTAATTTGATGAATGGAGTTAACCGCCGTTTTGAAATCATCATTCCCCAGTGATTTAACTGCCATCTCCACAAACTTCGTAATGATATACGTAGTATCTTGAATATCAGTCTGAGATTTCCCTACATGGATATATTGGTGAAAGACGGTACAATCCATTTCATCGTGCTCTGTCGAATCTCTATGCCAATAATAAAACAATACGGTTCCGCTGAGCACATAATCCCCTACTTCACGCTCCATTTTTATAACTAAATTATGCTCTTTGGCGCAGTGAATCAATCGGCTGTAGTTCAGCGTTTGAATATAGCCGGATGTTTGAATACATACCGGCTTTTTCTCTCCTTCTGGAAAAGAAAATTGTTCGCTATGACTAGACTTTGTTCGGTGAATCTCCAGTTCCTCTCGAATCGTTGTCTTAATCGCTTTTATGGACGCTGTTTTCATCGATTGAGTCATATGATTTACTTGCAGCCACCTAACAGAATGATTAATAAAGTAGACAAACGTGCCCGCACTAAAAACAGACAGGGCTGTCGTCACAAACGGAATCGCAAAATATCCGTTTACTTGAGAGCTGTTTAAAAATAAAAACACAAAAAGTGTATACAAAAAACTCCCTATGAAAATACCCAGAATTCGCTGAGTAGACTTAGAAGAAGCAAAGTTCTTTAACACGCGAGGAGAAAACTGAGCTGCAAATGATGTAAACACAACAAGCATTAAGTTGAAGGTAAACGTCGTAATCGATAGAATTCCCGGCATAATCGTACTTACTAACGTATTGGTTAAATCCATGTTGATTGAAAAAAATGAAGGAACCTTCTCTCCTACTTTGCAGTAATAGTCGAGAAACAGCGTCAGCGCAGCTAAAAGAACAGAAAAAAAAGCATAAATTAAGGGACTAAACCATATTTGACTAGTTAATTCATCTTTAAAAGCACGAGGAGAAAGCTGTTTCCTTGCCGCTATCCATCTAAATGTATTCATATAAAACCTTCCTTTTTATTTGTAAATCTCTAGCTTTTTTCTTAGTTCCCTTAATTTTTCTAATTATGCTTATATAATGGAAAAAATCTATTTTTTAAGGTATAACTGTACAAAGAAAAAAAAGAGGTTGAGACATACCTAATTAATTCGATTTAAATACGCACAAATAGGATACATGAGCTGGACCGCTTGTGACACCGCAGTTGATTTACGTCCAAGACTTCGTCTTGCCCTTCAATCAACTGCTAGAAGTAACTGAATGAATATATGAAAGCTATGTTCACCACGCAAATAAAAAATCCGAACGCGTCGGATTCTCAATCAAGAATCCATCTCGTTCGGATTTTCTTTCAAGTAACCTAATCTTATCTCAGCTTTTTTTTACTCTTATCTTTTTACCAGCCCCGGCTCGCTCCGCCGCCTCCAGAGCTGCCGCCTCCCCCTCCGCGAGGACCGCTGCCGTTGCCACCGCCTCTTCCTCCAAATATGACAAGGAAGTTTAGCAGAAATTGCGTGATCGCTCCTTTAAAAAAGACGAAGTCTAGAATAAGTAAGCCCACAATAACAGCTGCAATCAGCAGCGTTTGAAGAGTTGTTAAATGAACACCGCTATCAGAGGGCGGAGATGCTTTTGGCACTTTTTGTTCAAAATCTGTTCCTAAATCATACTCTTTCACCACTTGGTTATAAACAGCTTTGTATGTGCTTTCTAGCGCCGTATCGTATTTTCCATTTTTCAAGTTAGGAATAGCATAAGAATCTAAAATTTCTCCCGATTTGATATCGGTGATAGCTCCTTCTAACCCATATCCTACTTCGATTCGGATTTTTCGTTCTTTTTTAGCGAGCAAAATAAGAACGCCATTGTTCAGCTTTTTATCACCTAGTTTGTACTTTCGAAACGCTTCATTCGCGTACTCTTCTACATCCGCATCACCTAATGAATTCACGGTAAGAATCGCTACTTGAGCTTTCGTTTCATCATCCAATTTTCTGCCCATTTGGTTTATTTCAGCTTTTTCCTGATCGTTTAATAAATGAGCAAAATCTTGAACGTAAATATCGCCTACCGGATTTGGAATATCAGGTGCAGCAAAAGCAACGCTTACCATATTACATAAAAGAGACAATAATAAAGCAAACGAAGCAAGAAATTTCATCACTTATCGCTCCCAAAATCAACTTTCGGCGCTTCTTTTTCTTCATTTGTTACTTCAAAATACGGTTTTTTTTCAAAGCCGAACGTACCCGCTAACATGCTTTTAGGAAATCTCTTAACCGATTTATTGTATTTCGCAACTTCATCGTTATAGTCTTTACGTGCTACAGCGAGTCGATTTTCCGTTCCTTCTAAACTATCCATTAAGCTTCTGAAGTTTTCATTCGCTTTTAAATCCGGATATTTTTCAACCACTACGAGCAGGCGGCTTAATGCGCCGCTTAACTGTTGATTAGCATCAGCTTTCTCTCCAGGAGTTTTCGCTCCCGCTAGCTGCGCTCTTGCCTGAGTGACTGAATCAATTGCTTCCTGCTCATGCTTAGCATAGCCTTTGACCGTTTCCACTAAGTTCGGAATTAGATCAGCTCTTCTTTTTAATTGATTATCTATTTGGGAAAATTTATTATCTACATCTTCCTCTGCGCTAACAAGGCTATTGTAAGAGCTCACTCCGTAAATTACAACAAGCACTAACACAATGATCGTAGCGATCAAACCTTTGTTTTTCAATGTACTACCTCTTTTCTTCATCAAAATTATGTATCTACTTACTAGTACGAATCATACCCTAAAAAGATTCATTTTTTACCAATTTTATTTGTTTTGAACGCATACTGTAGATGAAGCATCTACTAACGATCAATCCCTTTATACTACTCTCATCGCAAACTCCTCATTTCTCAAACACGTTTCTCTATCTATTCTTTCTATAATCTAGTACATGTAATCCTTGTTCATTTTATCTTATTTCATACATATAAAAAAGAATGACTAAGAATCATTCCTTTTTCTGCATGTAATACTGCTATAGGTAATAAATTTGTTCAAAAGAACTCGCCAAGTAGTCAAATCCGCGAGGACGCAGTGTTTCAAACTGCTGATGAGTTTTTATTCTTTCTTCTGACCCAGGAGGAAGGTCATATCTCTGTTTTCCCCTATATACTATTCAAAAAGTGAAAAGATGCTTGTACATTATGTAAAAAGTTTTAGAAAAGGCCTATATAATAGATTTGCGAACTTTTATCAGGTCAATCTATCTTCATTGTCACTATCAAAACACTCTCTTATCATGAATAAGTACCTACTTATCAACATAAAAAAGCTGCTTACAACTTCATTTGTTATAAGCAGCACACCTTTATATCTGATTGCCATATGAGTTATCAACATTCGCCAATTCAGTTTGATCAAATACGTCCTGATCCAAATTCGTATTTTTCATTCGCGCACAAGCGGCTGAAATGTCTCCATATGTTGAGTTGATTCCAACAGATTTAACATCCGCTGTGTGTCCGTTGTGAAGAACTTCTCCAAAATTCATCGATCCGTTTCTTGCCATACCATTAATTCTCGTGTTACAGATGTTAATAACTCCTGCCATGACCATACCACCTTTTCTTAAAATGAATTCGTACATCGTATGCTTTGACAAGCCTATGTGTGAAAAGTTTTCAAGAAGTGAAAAGCAAGGTACAAATACTAGTGAAATTATTCATTTCACCCTGCTTCACCCAAAGTTTCCACATGTTTTTATGCTTTTTCTGTTACAATAAATGCATAAGTTATTTTTCATCCATATTGTTTGAAGGAGGATACGTAATATGGACGAACCAAAAGATATTCAACCTAAAGTAGAAAAAAGTTTCGAACTGATTGGCAAGAAGTGGACAGGATTAATCATTTATGTGCTTATGAGCGGTCCTAAACGCTTTAGTGAATTAAATGAAAGTATACCAGCCTTAAGCAGAAGGCTTTTGACAGAACGAATTAAAGAGCTTGAAGACCACGGAATTGTTGTCCGAAATGTCATTCCGGACCGCCCTATTCGTTCTGAATATTCGCTGACTCAAAAAGGAACGGAGTTAGGTAAAATATTAGGGCCGATTAGCCAGTGGGCAGAAAGCTGGGTGCAAGATTAATAAAACTACTCCATAGAAAGGATGAGCATCATGGCAAATGTTCTCTATATTACTGCACACCCTTTAGCTGAAGACGAATCACTTAGCATGGCTGTGGGGAAAGAATTTATCGACGTATATAAGCAAACGCATCCAGATGATGATGTGGTTCATTTAGATTTATATCAAGCAGATATTCCATACTTAGATGCAGACGTATTTAACGGCTGGAAAAAGCTTCGTTCTCACTCTTCCATCCAGGATTTATCAACGGATGAACGATTAAAAGTGGGACGATTAGCCGAACTAGGCGGACAGTTCGTACTCGCTGACAAATATATTTTTGTCACGCCAATGTGGAATTTCTCCGTTCCTGCGATTATGAAAACGTACATTGACGCGATTACCGTGTCAGGTAAAACCTTTACATATACAAAAGAAGGCGCTCAGGGATTGCTTAAAGGAAAAAAAGCGATTCACATTCAGTCCCGCGGAGACGTGTATTCCGAAGGCCCTGAAATGGCAAGAGAAATGGGCCACCGCTACTTAGAAATCATGATGGACTTCTTTGGAATCGAAGCGTTTGAAAGCATTATTATCGAAGGGCAAGTAAAATTCCCGGATCAAATTCCGCAAATTAAAGAAAAAGCACTCCAAAAAGCCCACTCAATGGCCAAAACGTTTTAAATTCAATAAAAATCAAAAAGACCTCGAAGCAGATCGAGGTCTTTTTCTTTTCTTTCCTCCCTTATATTTCCCTTGAAATAATCATCACCTTCCTGCTCGTTTTACGCTCAAAATAGGTTTAAAGGAAAGATGAAACGCTGTTATTTTTTGTTACTATTAATAACGAATAAAACAAAAATAGACGCTTTTTCTTTTTCGTTTTTTAATTATCTGCGTTCAAAAAAGATAGTTCCTCTAAATGAATAACGTTTAGAATGACGCTCTATGCTGAAATAAACCTTGTTTTCAAAGGGTTCAGCTGCAAAACCTAAAAGCGTAATACTCTTAAAAACGTTTGTGAATATGATAAAATCCAATAAAAAACCTTTGACTAAATTCGTTACGTAAGTTACTATTAATAACGTAGTAGATGTTTTCGAACACATTATCTTTAATTCATGAAACAACATTTATATATTGAAGACAGAAAGGTGAAAAGAATTATGGCAAAAGTATTATATATTACAGCAAACCCTAACGATGCTACGCAATCATTCAGTATGGCTGCGGGAGATGCATTCATTAACGAGTATAAAGAAGTAAACCCAACGGATGAGATTGTTCACGTTAATTTATATCAAGAACATATCCCTCACATCGACGGCGATGTATTCAGCGGATGGGGTAAACTTGGAAGCGGCGCAGAATTTGACGCGCTTACTCCTGAAGAACAGCGCAAAGTTGCTCGTTTAAACGAGTTAAGTGACCAATTTGCTCAAGCGGACAAATATGTATTTGTTACACCAATGTGGAACTTCTCATTCCCACCAGTGATGAAAGCATATTTAGATGCTGTAGCAGTAGCTGGAAAATCATTTAAATATACAGCAGAAGGTTCTGTAGGTCTATTAACAGATAAAAAAGCGTATCATATTCAAGCAAACGGCGGTATCTACTCTCGCGGCCCTGCTGGTGAATTAGAAATGGGTCACCGCTATATGCGCATTATGATGAACTTCTTCGGCGTTCCCTCTATCGGAAGCCTATTTGTAGAAGGACAGGCTGCAATGCCAGATAAAGCACAAGAAATTAAAGAAGACGGCATTGCTCGCGCTAAAGAAGCTGCACGTACATTCTAATAACAAATATAAGCATAAAAAAAGGAACATCTCCCCGTGTTCCTTTTTTTCATGCTTGCATTTATACCTTTGCTTCCCCGCGCAGCAGCGAATAAACATATGTATCAAACGGGATGCCGTTTTGGTACAGGTACTCTCTTAGCGTCCCTTCCTTTT
The DNA here is from genome assembly GCF_055710015.1 of Priestia sp. VA7. Classification (NCBI taxonomy): domain Bacteria; kingdom Bacillati; phylum Bacillota; class Bacilli; order Caryophanales; family Bacillaceae; genus Priestia; species Priestia sp. VA7. Next base: position 188,081 of record NZ_JBVQPN010000003.1, on the reverse strand, counting down.
TAAATCCTAATTTGCTCAACAAGGCGATAGATCCACTATTTTGCGTAAATACAATCGCTCCTATACGATTGTATTGAAGTTCGTTGAAGCCATAAGAAATCGCTTCATGAACGGCTTCTGTCGCGTATCCTTTGTTCCAATACTCCGGAAAAAGAGCATAGCTTACGTTCGCTTTCTTATGCTCAGAAGACCACTCTTGAAACCCTATTGTTCCAATCAGCTTTTCTTTTCCTTTTAGCTGAATCCCCCATTTAATCAATTGCTTTTCTTCGTAGCCTTTGGAAAAATTCTTAATGATCTCCTTCACTTGGTTGATCGATTCTAAAGGTTTTTGCCCGTAATAGCGCAGAACCTCTTCATCAGAAAAGCATTCTAAAATCTCACCGGCATCATCTTCTACAATTTTTCTTAACATCAGCCGTTTTGTCTCTAATTCCGGAAACATTTTCTTCCCTCTTTTCTGCGCAGCTTATCTATCTACGGTAAACCATACTATTCTCCTCTCAACTAGCAATATCCTGCTAAAATCCTACCCGGGAGGACTCATTTCCTATCCAAATAGTCGATTTACAGCGGAGATAGTGGTATTTTATATAGTGGGCATAAGTTCCTTTTTATCAACACAGAGGCGGTGAACGCAGAAATGAACCAAGATAAAGAATTGCTGTCCACGATACACGCTCTTCAAAAAGAGCTGCAGCAAGAAAAAGAAAACCGTGCGTATATGCAAAAAGATATGGACGAACTCAGAAGCGCTTTATTACAATCAGAACAAGTAAAACAAAACTTAATTGATCAGCTAGAAAAGAAAGTCGATTTGATTTTAACGTTGATTCAAAAAGGAGACGCATAAAGGAATGGATTTTTTTAAAAACAGCAAAATACTATACACTATTGTGGCACTTGTTATTGCCCTCATCGCTGTATTTACCAACAATTCGCCCATTTCCCTCATTCAGCAGCATGAAAATTCAAGCAGCACATCGAGTAGCACATCGGACACTACATCAAGCAACCAATGCTCTGCAGAGACTCAAAGCGACAGGTTATTTACCGGCAAAGAACTTGTCTTACAAGAAGGAAATGATAAATACGGATATTGCCACATTATCGCGCATATGCAAAAACCAGGCGTTGACAACTATCAAGGTAAAAGCCAATTCAGTAAGTATTTAAATGAAAAACAAGCGATGTCTGTTGCTGAAGAAGTCATCAACGAAGGCGAAGACGGCACCAACAATAAATCTGGCAACTACGTTAAAGAAAAGTATATTAGTTCTTTAAACCAAGAAGTTAGAGTTGTGTATACTGACTACAGAGGCAAAGACTACGACTACAGCGTAACGACCATGTATCCAATTGGTCATTAATAATAATGCAGTGAATAAAAGCAGGCGCATGCCTGTTTTTTTTATTTTACCTCTATTTATGATTTACACCTTTAAAAAAGTCTCTGTAAATTTACAGTAGCACTTTTACCTCTTGGACATATTCTAAATATAAAAAAGAAACAGCCCCTTGCTTCTTTTTTAGAAAGAGGTTAAAAAATGAGTAACAAGTACAGAGTTAGAAAAAACGTATTACATCTTACCGACACGGAAAAAAGAGATTTTGTTCGTACCGTGCTAATACTAAAGGAAAAAGGGATATATGACCGCTATATAGCCTGGCATGGTGCAGCAGGTAAATTTCATACTCCTCCGGGCAGCGATCGAAATGCAGCACATATGAGTTCTGCTTTTTTACCGTGGCATCGTGAATACCTTTTACGATTCGAACGTGACCTTCAGTCAATCAATCCAGAAGTAACCCTTCCTTATTGGGAATGGGAAACGGACGCACAGATGCAGGATCCCTCACAATCACAAATTTGGAGTGCAGATTTTATGGGAGGAAACGGAAATCCCATAAAAGATTTTATCGTCGATACCGGGCCATTTGCAGCTGGGCGCTGGACGACGATCGATGAACAAGGAAATCCTTCCGGAGGGCTAAAACGTAATTTTGGAGCAACGAAAGAGGCACCTACACTCCCTACTCGAGATGATGTCCTCAATGCTTTAAAAATAACTCAGTATGATACGCCGCCTTGGGATATGACCAGCCAAAACAGCTTTCGTAATCAGCTTGAAGGATTTATTAACGGGCCACAGCTTCACAATCGCGTACACCGTTGGGTTGGCGGACAGATGGGCGTTGTGCCTACTGCTCCGAATGATCCTGTCTTCTTTTTACACCACGCAAATGTGGATCGTATTTGGGCTGTATGGCAAATTATTCATCGTAATCAAAACTATCAGCCGATGAAAAACGGGCCATTTGGTCAAAACTTTAGAGATCCGATGTACCCTTGGAATACAACCCCTGAAGACGTTATGAACCATCGAAAGCTTGGGTACGTATACGATATAGAATTAAGAAAATCAAAACGTTCATCATAACCCGTTCTAGAAACAGCAGTATACAATCAAAAACAGGTAAACCCCTTCCCTTCTGACATAACTTATAAGGCCACAAGCATCGTAAAACTCACTGTTTCATTTCCATTCACCGTAAAATATAGTTAATCAACCATAATTGGGCTGTGAATAAGCTTCATATGAAGACCTTAGAACATATGAATAAGTTATCAAAGCTTTATAAAAGTTTTATAAATGAAGGGAAGATATCAAAATGCATAATAACGTAAACGCACCTTTTAGTTCTAATGAAAATATGCCATTCTCACCTGCTATGACTCACCACGGCCATACAGCTCCTGCTTATGAGCATATGATGCCACACTGCGGATATTCAATGCCTGACTATGGATATATGGTTCCTGAATGTGGGTACGGCGTTCCTCACCATGGATGTAATGGTTTCGCCATTATCATCGTACTGTTTATTTTACTCATTATTATTGGTGCATGTGGTTGCGGTTTCTGGCACGATGAGTGTTAACCTAAAAAACTCCAGTATAAATACTGGAGTTTTTTCATGTCTTAATAGGCGGCAGGCACCTTCAGAATACTATAGCGTTTCATCCAAATCTAGGGGTCTCAACTTTTCTTCGATTTCTTTGCGCTTCGGCTCTAAAAATGGCGGCAGGGCTAATGTTTGGCCCATCGTTTCAAGCGGTTCATCGGTCGCAAATCCAGGTGTGTCCGTTGATAATTCAAATAAAATGCCGTTTGGTTCTCTGAAATAAAGTGCTTTGAAATAGTATCGTTCTACTTTACCCGAATTCGGCAGACTGTTTTCATTTAATCGAGCTGCCCACTTATTGTATTCTTCTTCATTTGGAACACGGAAGGCAACGTGATGAACACCACCGCGCCCTAAGCGAACTTTCGGCAAATCGGGTCTCGTTTCAATATGAACTTCGGCTCCGCTTCCGCCTTCACCTGTTGCATAAACCAAAATATCTCTATGATCTCCTGCAAGAGATGGATAAGAACCCGCGTAGCGAAATCCCATAATATTTGTCAGTACGTCAACAGTTGGTTCTGGCGTAACCACCGTTAGCGTGACCGGTCCTAAGCCGATAATCGCATGTTCTAACGGAATGTCTTCGCACTTCCACGGCACGCCTGCTCTTACCCCTTTTTCACCATTGTCCGCGACAAGAAGCAAACGTGTACCTTCATAATCTTTAAATGCTAACGTATCACGATTAGCTCGTTTAGCTATTTCTTCATATTCCACTCCGTACTGCTCAAAGCGCTCTTTCCAAAAGTGTAAAGAATCCGTACTTTTAACGCGAAGCGAAACAGTCGAAATGTCAGATGCACCTTGATGCGTTCTTGCAAGTCCCGGAATATCAAAAAACGTTACTTCCGTTCCTGGCGTCCCTTCTCCATCTGCATAAAATAAGTGGTAAGACTGAGTGTTATCTTGATTCACCGTTTTTTTTACTAATCGCATGCCTAAAACTTTGGTGAAAAACTGATAGTTTTTCTCAGCTTTCCCCGTCAAAATAGATACATGATGCAACCCTAACAATTCCATCTGCTCCGCCTCTTTTCATAATATATAAATTTTTTAACTTCCACTAAAATTATCTTTAATTTAATTATCTTTAATTAAAGATAATTTTAAAGGATATACAGCCTGTTTGTCAATAACAAGAAAATGTTGTGAACATAAAAAAGAAACTAAACACATAGTTAGTTTCTCTTTATCTTCCCTTTAACAAACTGCTGATCTTTTCCAACAGCGGTTACTTCTTAAGCACGCGCTGCACATTTTGCTTCATCAGCTCCGCAATTTTTGTTTCATTTTCACGAGACGTCTGCTCTAATTTTTCTATGACTAACTGCTGTCTTTCGACTGAATGATTTTGACTTATCTTTTGTTTGCCTTCCATTTTGCTGATGTCGATTTTAAACCCAATGATTCCTTTGCTTAAACCATTCATATAAGCAGGATCAACGTCATCTAGTGTATATGTACTGCTCGGGCTTTCATATTTCTCCACCATCTTCCTCAGCAGCCCAAGCAGTTCTGTTGGTTCTTCAATCACTTTCATGGTGCCATACACGTGAACAGCTTCATAATTCCATGTTGGTACAGCTTGATTCGTTTCATACCAAGACGGTGAAATATAACAGTGAGGCCCTTGAAAAACAACCAAAATTTCTTGATTTTCAGCATCTTTCCACTGCAGATTCGGACGAGCAAAATGTCCGTATAAAGCTTTTTCTTTCCGGTTTAACATCAGGGGCAAATGAGTAGCATAAGGCTTTTCATTATGATACGAAAACAAAGTGGCAAATCCATTGTCTTCAATAAATTCATACATTATTTGTTCCTCTTTCACTTTAAAATACTTTGGAATATACATCAGCGCTTCCCCTTTATCTCTTATTTAGTAAAAGATATAATACTATACGTGTTTGCAACAGCGTCAGTTATGAACTTTTTATGGAGGTCAGCAAACATTTTACCATCTATGAATGGATTTTTTAAGAAGCTTATGCTACACTGCTACGATGTAAACCGCTGTTTTTTATATGTATTTATTTAGCACATGATGCAATTAGATACATGTTTGTTAAATAAAGCTTCAGAAACTCAAAAAAAGAAGAGCTTGTTTAAAACAGCTCCTTTCTCACGTTTATCTATACAATTGAGGATTTTTCTCTCGTTTGATAGGTCCGCCTTTGGCAATATGCCACTCAATGACGCGGTCGGTCAAACGATCGTATAAGTCATCTTCTAAATACGGATCTTCTGCCGAAGTGAGCAAGGTGTGAACATCGGCTTTTATTTCGGCTAACATAGCTGTGCTGAATACGTCCGGATCATTCAATACGTCTAGTATATATAACACCAGCATCTCAAATCCGCCGTCCCAATTGGCATTTCCGTTGCCTTGAGCTTCACAGCGAAGCTTTTCAATGGCCCGGATGACTTCTCCTTCTACGATATCCGACTGGCCATTTCTCGGAACATAGTTTAACCATAGCTCTTTTGCTTCGTCAAAATATTTCATTCTGCACTCCTTTTTTTACTATTTTAGTGATACCTTTTATACGTAAAAACCGCGCTAAAAGTTTCATAGAAATGGAAAAAAAGCAGTCGCTGTAACTGTTTTTTTAATGATGAGCTGATAAACGGCAACTCCAAGTAGCCAAATCGATGAGAGCATCAAGACAATCCCGAATACATATAACCATTTACGCACAAATCGTTCAAACGGGACGTTAAAGTATTCCTTTAGCTATCCAATACATCGGGATAAGAAGCCCTTTAATCCGAATCCGCTTTATTGACTCATCGGATAATGATCGAGATAAAGAAAGAATAATTAAACCTTTACACTTAATGTGTCAAAAGTATAATTTCTCCTCAGAAAGTTACAAACATCTTAGTAGGAAAAGGTATCCAAACCTTAAGAAAAGGGCATTTTAAAAATAAAAGAACTTTTCTTACTGAAAAAGGGTGGATCACATTGACAACCAATCAAAAGGAATATCTTGAAAAAATAAACGACATACAGGAAAAGTTAGCTAAAACGTGGACAGAATATTGGCATCACTACTCCACTCCAGGCTCTTGGCAGTTCTGGGTTATCGTAGGTGCCTTTATTTTACCTTTAGTTATTCTTTATTTTTTAATCGATCGAAAAAAAGCTTTTCACTTAGGGTTTTATGGATTTAACGTGCACGTTTGGTTTCACTATAGTGATACCGCTGGCGTTTATAACGGGCTGTGGACGTACCCTTATCAAATGAATACCGTTATACCCGTAAGCTTTAGCCTAGATGCTTCGTTTATTCCGGTCTCTTTTATGCTTCTTTATCAATGGACAATTAACTATCATAAAAGTTACTATTTATACGCAACGGGCCTTTGTCTTTTTCTCGCTTTTATTTTTAAACCGCTGTTAGAAATGATGGGCTTTTTTCAATTACATGAATGGGTCACTTACGGCCATTTATTCGTGTTCTATCTCGGTGTGATGCTGCTGTCAAAATGGATTACCAACCTTTTTCTTTATTTTGAAAAACAGAATTGAATACGTTGAATGCATGTAAAAAAACGTAAGCTTCTTTAAAAAGACCTTACGTTTTTTGTAGTGGCTTTATTTGCTCGCTGTCTGCTTCCTCAAAAGATAACACGCTTTTTTCATCTCGCAGTATCTCTTTTGCAAGCAGCCCATTTTGCTTGTGTAGATTTAGAACATGCTGCATCTAGCAATAATAAAACTTCTGTTAGCAGCAAACTAAGCCCTGCTTAAATTAGCGTTATATAAGTCCATTAAACTGCTTAAATCATCCAACAACGGGCAGTGGCCTACGCCTTTCATAATTTTTAACGTCGCGTTTTCCCCTATGCCTTTCGCGATTTCAGATGCATCTCTTGTGGAAACCATCTTATCTTCATCGCCTTGAATAACTATAGTAGGAATCATAATTTTTCCCACCTCTCCTGTCCCTTCCACAACACCATTAAAATCGTTTGAAATATTAAATCTCATGAGTGCGTAATTGATATCAATTAAATTTCGCTGCTTGATCGTTCCTTCTAAATATTTTTCAAATTGATCAGCAGACGGCTTATTTTTTGTATATAAAAATTGACGCAGCATCATTTTTAAAAACCATGTGTTTTTTGTTTCTTTTGCGTTTTCTACCATTCTAAATGCTTCTTTTACTTCTTCTTTGGTTTGTATAAAGTTGTTAGGAATAGGCAGTTCTAGGAACGTTCTTCTTGGAATGGGGTAGCCTTTAATGTTGACGGAGCTTAAGAGAATTAAATTTTTGGCATCATTCGGATGATCAATCACATATTGCATAGCAACTGCTCCTCCTAATGACCATCCGCTTATTGTAAAAGCAGACAACTTTAAAGCATCCGCAAACAGTTTGACATCACCTGATAAGTCTTTGATTGTGTGGATAGGTGTATGATAAGTGGAGTCTCCAAATCCTCTTAAATCGATCGCATAAGCTGTGATATGTTCTGGAAGTTCATTCATTAACACATCCCAGTTAAGGGAAGAATTCATGTTTCCGTGAATTAACAAAAGTACCTCTTTTCCGCCTTTTTTCATTCGGTAATTTACTGTTTCTCCATTCGGTAATTCTACTTTTGCTTGTTCTAAAGCAGATACGGTCATCGCTATTTTCCTCTTTTCTTATATAATTAGAACGATCGGTAGCATTTATTTTTTAATACCCTATTTATCAAGATTTAAGCAGTTAGAAAGAAGTTGTGCAAAAGCCAACATAATGCTATGTTATTCTACTTGCTAAAAAAGACAGCCAAATATGCGATTCGGCTGCCTTTTTATAATGAAGAAATATACGAATGAGCAACAAGGCCATTACTTTTTCGGTGCGTCTAATGCTTGATAGGCAAGCTGATATTTCCCGCCTTCAGCCACTTCTGCATGGTACAGAGCTTTAAGAGCAAAGTTTTTTTCAAGGCTGTGCTCTTTCATCAGTCCATTCAGCTTACCTTGCAGTTCCTGATTGTCTTTAATGAGCTGTTTCATCTGTGATTTTAAATATTTCATGGTGTTTTCCGCTCCTTTCACTTGATGAATATCTATCAAGTATATCACTTAAGAATAGGATAATGGTAAAACGACTTTCAATTAAGCGATTAAATCTGTACAGCTCTGTTCTTTAAGCGTCCTACAAGCGGAACGACGATGATACCAGCGATAACAACTTGCATCACATTCCCCGGTATAGAGCCAAGCGGAACGATCCAGTTACCGTAAAGAATCACCTCGGCAAAATAGTAGCCCACGATTTTTACAATCAGCGCAGCAACAACTGCCAGTGTGTTCACAAGTGCTCTTTTACCAGGTGCTTTTTCAGATATAAGACCTGCTAAAAAGCCCATTGCCCCTACGATAATAAACGTAAACGGCGCCCATGCTGTCCAGCCGGAGATGAGGTCGAATAACCCCATTCCAAAAGCCCCGGCGATGGCTCCTGTCTTCTTGCCGTAAATAAAGGCTGCTATAAAAAGAGGAACGTTGCCTAAATGGATGAGGCCTCCGTTACCCATGATTGGAAGCTTGATGTTGATAAACATTGTCGCTACAAACGTCAGTGCGATAAAAAGTGCATGCATAGATAAAGCTTTAATTTTGGTTGATTCTCTGGGTGAGTATGTTGAATTCATCTGTTGACCTCTTTCTTTTTTTACTACTATCATACTCCTAATTACACACTTAATAAATACGTAAAACTATTTATTTAGTAAGGTATATCATTCTAGCAGCACACAGGGATCCGCCAACTTCAAAAATTGTCCTATCTGTTCTTAAAAAAATAAAGCTGCTTCTGCTTCCTTTAGCAGACTGCGGCGCCTAATTTTTGTTATGGTAAAGAGTCTGTTCGGGCATAATATGAGCAAATCGTTCTTTTTCAAGAGTTGACGAAGGCTGATAAATATGAGAAATTATATGTTTGTAGAAATGAATGGAATAACCTAGAATTCCAGCGAAACCTGTTACTATAATTGTACTGATATTGACCAAGTTCGTTCAGATTGTGGCAGTCATGATTTTTACATACAGCAAGCAAGTTATAGGAGGAGCAAGAATGGATAATAACGATATTTTAATTAGATTACGATATGCCTTGGATTTAAAAAACACAGAAATGGTAGAGATCTTTAATCTTGGCGGAGTAGACGTAACAAAAGAAGACGTATTAAAGATCCTTACGAGAACACCGGACGAAGAGGACGAGGATGCAATTCATGCGGACGAACACATCTCGTGCAGTAACAATATGTTAGATTCTTTTTTAAACGGTTTTATTACCTTTAAAAGAGGAGAACAAGACCCTAAACCAGGGCAAGCACCTCCAGCGCCGGTTCAAAGCAATCAAAATATGTATAACGTCTTATTAAAGAAAGTAAAAATTGCTTTGTCCCTAACCAGTGAAGAGATGTTAGAAGTATTCGACGACGGTGGCATACGTGTATCTAAAGCAGAATTAGGTGCTTTATTACGAAAAAAAGGCCACAAAAATTACAAACCGTGCAAAGAGAATTTTGCTCGGAAATTCCTAAGAGGCTTAACCGTACAATATAGAGGATAAAATGATACACACTTTTTCAAATCAGAGTATTCATTATGAAATACGATATAAAAACCGAAGTTCTTTTGCAATCAAAGTAGACGGATACGGAACGGTCGAAGTCCTTGCTCCTAAAGGAACCTCTACTGAACAAGTACGGATGTTATTAGAGAACAACTGGGCATTGATTCAGCAAAAAATAAACGAAATGAAAGATAGAACGCATGGACCACAGAAAAAAGTCTATGAACCCGGAGAACGCTTTTTGTATGTAGGAAAAAACTATCCGATACAGATTCATCACGATTCGACCATTACAAAGGATTCTGTAGTGTTTGAAGCGAACACGCTTCAGATTTATGTCAATCAACACGACAATGAAGCGATAAAACAAGCGCTCAAACGCTTTTACTATCAACAATGTAAAGCGCTAGTAACCAAGAGTATCTCCTCCTATCAAAAATATTTTAAAACAAAGCCGCGCTCCATTTCGATTTCCGATAGCAAAAAAGCGTGGGGCACGTGTGATTCCAAGCGTCAGCTAACCTTTAACTGGCGGCTGGCAATGGCACCGCAGCACGTCATTGATTACGTAGTCGTTCATGAAATGTGCCACATGGTTCATATGAATCACGACCGGTCGTTTTGGCGTCTTGTCGGTAAAATCATGCCCGATTATCGTGAACAAGAGAACTGGCTGGAAATGTCGAGCTGGGAAATGACAGTGTAGTGGCTACATAAAAAAGAGCAGAAGCCCCGGGGCATACTGCTCTTTTTTCACCTTTAACTATAGCGATATTTTCTTAAATCTTTTAAAATCGAAATTTCTTTTAACAATTCTTCTCCGACGTTTGTTTCTAAAACCATTTTTCTTTCTAGTTCTTTATCAACCAATCGCTTTACGGATAAGACGTCCGTTCCTTCTAATAAAATCTCTTCTTTTGAATTAAAGTGTTTGTGAGCGACTAGCTGCATGCCGTAAGAATTATATAATAATGTATATCCAGCAATCCCTGTTGTAGACTGATACGCTTTTGAAAAACCGCCGTCAATAACAATCATCTTTCCATTTGCTTTGACTGGGTTTTCTCCTTCAATTTCTTTGACTGGCGTATGACCATTAATGATATGACCATGATCCGGATTCAGCTTAAATTCTTCCAGAATGTTTCGGCAGACTTCTTCATTTTCCCGTAAATAGTAGTATGGATTCTTCTTCTCTTTATGCGTTGTTTTATCACTGATAAAATATCGTTCAAACGTCGTCATTGCGCGTTTCCCGAAAAGTGATGAATATTCTCCTGTCCATAGGTACCAGACCATATCTGTTGCCAAATCATCCGTTTCTTCAGGATGTGCAAAAGCCTCTTGTAAATAATGTTCAAACACATCAAGCAAGTTGCGTCCCGCATACGTTTTATCTTCTATCGTCATTTTTTCCATGTTTCCTTCTTCATCTAAAGGAATGCAGCCGTGTATTAATAAGTTTCCGTTGTATTTTAAATAAAGGCTGCCTTTTTTCATCAGAAACTTCATATGTCTCGCCAGCTTTTCCGAATGCTGCACAGAAAGCAGCAGTCTTTCCATTACCTGCTCTTCTTCTTCTAATAGCTGATCAGGCTGCGCCGGATTAACCGTTGCAAAGCAGCTGTTTTCTAGCTGATACGTGTTTCCGTATATCGTAATTTCATTTTTATCATAATCAATTTTTTCAAGCAACAGCCTTTCTGACATATTAAAGAAAGGTCGTCTTTTTATAATCGGACTTTCAAGCTTGAACTGAATCATCGCAATAGCCTGATGAATTTTCGTAATTTGTAGTCGCTCGTGATCGGATAGTTTATCACTTGAGCTTACCTTTGGTCTAAAAGCAGGATTATCATCATAATATTTCTCCGCCAGGTTAAGCAGCGGTCTCAGGTTAATGCCATATACGTCTTCAATAATATCTAGATTGTCGTATCTCGCGCAGATACGAATAATATTGGCAAGACACACTTTCGAACCCGCAAAAGCCCCTAGCCATAGCACATCGTGATTTCCCCACTGAATATCAACGGAGTGATAGTTAATCAGCGTATCCATAATTTTATCCGGTTCAGGTCCACGGTCATAAATATCCCCTACTACGTGCAGGTGGTCCACAACCAATCTTTGCGTCGTATAAGCAAGCCCTATAATAAGCTTATCGGCTTGTCCCAGAGAAATAATCTGCTGAACAATCTTTGTATAGTACTGTTCTTTATTTGTAAATTCATCCGTTTTATATAGCAGCTCTTCAATAATGTACACAAATTGATCCGGCAATGCTTTACGCAGTTTAGAACGCGTGTATTTAGAAGAAGCGTACGAAATGAGATTAAGCATACGATCAATGATTTCTGTATACCATTGATAGAGTTCCTTTTTGTTTCGAAACTGCGCTTTAATCAACGGTAATTTTTCTTCAGGATAATACACTAATGTCGCAAATTCATTGATTTCTTTGTCTGATAATACATTTTTAAAAAGGTCTTTGATTTTCTCTTTTACATTTCCCGAACCGTTTCGCAGCACGTGCTGAAAGGCTTGATATTCGCCGTGTAAATCACTGACAAAATGTTCGGTCCCCTTTGGCAGATGAAGAATAGCTTCAAGGTTAATAATTTCGGTTACCACTTTTTCTTCCGTATCATACTTTTGTGCAAGTAAATCTAGGTATTTTGTGTTCAAAACTATGTATCCCCTTTCAACGTTCACCATTTAGTATAATCACCGTTATAACCTTGTAAGATAAATTGTGATCATAATGTAACGCACCTCTTATTTAACTCTTTTCTCTCCACGCCTCACCCCTTTATTTTAACCTATTTTACGTATAGGTAAAATGGTATAAAGTCTATTTGTTTATAAAGATTAAACGATCTTGCCCCTTTAAAGATGACAGCTAGCTGGTAACATAAAAAAACCTGCTGATCTCAGTCAACAGGTTCGATACATATGAAAGAAGCGCACATAATTAAGAAAGTTTACTCCGACCTCTATATAATAGCAGGTTTTTTCTTCCCTAGCTGTGAGATATCTCACAGCGTTAAGACCTTGCTGGTGTTACAATAAAAATGCCCTTTCTGAGACAGGAAAAGTCATCCTTTGTATTATATAAGAATCATCATTCTGTTGAATCTCTGTTCTTTTATGTTCAGAGATTTTTTCTGTTGGATTTGTTAGATGAAGAGAAAAATCGAGGGGAAATCATCACATTAATGTCTGCTGATACCTTATCCACCCTAATTCTGACCGTTTCACTATTTCAGCATATCCGGTTTTAAAACCCGCCCCTAAGCAATTTAGCTATACAACGGGCGCCCTGTACTAAATAAATTTTACGATATAAAAAAGCAGCGGATGTAAAACATCACGCTGCTTTTCTTATCTCTACACTCCAACCTAAAAGTGAATTATTGCAGAGTGTTCGTACGAATGTAGTGATTTGTGAACTTAGTGAATATTATTCTTTCTGAAATTACCGCCTTTAACTTCCGCTACGTCATATACCGTAACAAAAGCCGTCGGGTCAATTTCATTGATGATTTCTTTCATTTTACTTTCTTCCAAACGGTTGATTACGCATGTGATTTCCTTAAATTTTTCATGAGAATAACCGCCGTAAGCTTCTTTGTATGTAGCGCTTCGACCTAAACGATCACGTATTGTCTCTACCATTAATGCAGGCTGAGAAGTGATAATCTGGAAGGTTTTCGATCCGCTTAGCCCTACCTCTACGATGTGAATAACTTTGGATGCAATAAAGTATGCAATTGCAGAAAGAATCGCGCCTTGCAGACCAAATACTAATGAAACGAAAATAAATACAAATGCATTTAAGAACAAAATAAGATCACTTGTTCCAAACGGCAATTTTCGAGAAAGCAGTACGGCCAGCATATCGATGCCATCTAAGGCCCCGCCGTTACGAAGTGCAATTCCCATTCCAAACCCGAGGATAATACCGCCAACAACGGTTACGAGTAGTGTATCTCCTTCAATAATTGCTGGAGTGTGATGCATGAGGCTAGTACCGACAGCTAATGAGACAATTCCGAGGATGGAAAATATGGCAAAGCTTTTCCCAATTTGTTGATATCCTAACCATACAAAAGGAATGTTGATAACGGCAATGAGAACCCCAAGTGGCAAGCCAAATAGGTTTGAAGCAACGATGCTAATGCCTGTTACCCCTCCATCTGAAACATGGTTTGGAATTAAGACAGTTTCTAAGCCGTAAGCTGCAATAATTCCTCCGATAATGACCATTAACGCTCGGAAAGCAATTTTTAGCCGCTTAGGCCTGTGATGTTTTTTAGGTGTGTTCATATAATTCCTCACTTTTAAATGTTTTTTACTATTTAAGTGTACCACAAACATTCTCTTTATTTGAACTAAGGAGGCTTACGTATCGCTTTTTAGCTCACATAGTGCAAACATAGATAAAAGAGAAATTCTAGCTTTACAGACTCTATCCTTGCAATAAGTCCCTATTTCTGTTAAGTTTAAGAAGAATTATTTTTGTTCGGTAAAGATTGATAAGTTACATAACTTTCGTCTATAGATTTGAGCAAGGATAGTAACACAATGTGTGCGTGTCACACTAGGAGGCAACAATTATGGAACAAGGTAAAGTAAAATGGTTTAACGCAGAAAAAGGTTTTGGATTCATCGAACGCGAAAACGGAGACGATGTATTTGTACATTTCTCAGCAATCCAAAGCGAAGGCTTCAAATCTTTAGACGAAGGTCAAGCAGTTACATTTGACGTAGAACAAGGTCAACGCGGCCCTCAAGCTTCTAACGTTCAAAAAGCGTAATCCATCATAAATATAAAAAGACAGACTCCATGGAGTCTGTCTTTTTCATTTCCTTGAAAATGTCATAATAAAGCCCTATCCACTGAGGGATAGGGCTTATTAATACAAAAATAGTAATCGGTAATACAAATGGTAAATTCAGTATAGCATAATATAGACAAAATCCAAACTATAAATCAATATTTATTCATGTTTCATTAATTCTTCTTCAAAGAAAAACGTACTTGGATATTTATCCACTGTATAAGAGTATCTTTTCATGTTTTTTACATAATGGCTTTTTAAGATGATCACTCTTTCATTAGATGCTTTTATATTTACAATTTCTCCATTGGAAAATAAGCTTATACTCATATTCCTCATCCTTTCTCGTACCAAAAATAATCAAATTTTTAACTTTATTTATCGGGAAATATAATGTGTTAATCCAGCGAAGGATAGTTATTTTTGAAACCTTCAGGCGTATATGTACTCCTAAAGCATACAGTTCTATAACCATAAGGGGTTTTTTCTATTTTTTTGGGACACGGAATTTTACATATAGGTAGCTCTGCTTTAATAGCATTCTGTCTCCACTGTCTCTACTTATTTTTTAAGTAATCTTTTTAAATTATTAAAATCCAAAGCAAAAAGACCCCTATGTGGAGTCTTTTTTAGTTTTAATTATGCTACTTTATGAACGTTAGCAGCTTGTGCTCCACGTTGGCCTTGTTCGATATCAAACGTTACTTTTTGACCTTCTTCTAATGATTTAAAGCCTTCACCTTGAATAGAGCTGAAATGTACGAATACATCGTCTCCGCCTTCGATTTCGATAAAGCCGAAGCCTTTGTCTGCATTAAACCATTTCACTGTACCTTGTTCCATAATTGTTGCCTCCTGGTGTGGAATACTCCACGCTTGTATTACTACCCTTGTCCAACCATACTATCTTAAGATAAAAAATTCTATGGAAGACATTTCTCTTCTCTCAATTTTATACCGAACAAAAATAATTAACTTAATCGTAACATACAGAATCAAAGATAGCAAATACAGGGAATGGGATAAATGATTGAATGATAAAAAGAGCCTTCTCTATGCGATACAAGGAGAAGGCTCTTTTTAAGTATTCATATTTTGCGCAGCAGTTAATGCAGCTGCTGTTTATTTACTTTATTTTTCTGTTTGCTCTGTGTGCCACCATAATGAATCTTTTGGATTTTCAACGGCTTCATTGTATTCAGATTTAGAAGCAACCGTTGGGTATGAACCTTTGAGTGATTTTCCTGCCGTGTTCGCAAACAGGAACAAGATTACGAAGAATCCAATGATACTCACAATCGTTAAATAGAACGCTGGAGCCAAGTGATTGCCCGTTGCGTGAACTAACCATGTCGCAACCAATGGCGTCGTTCCACCAAAGATAGAAACTGAAACATTAAACGTAATCGCTAATGTACGGTAGCGAATATCTGTGTAGAACATTGTTGGCAGCGTTCCTGGCATTGTTCCTTCATACGTAGCAAGTAAAACACCTAGAATAAGAATACCGATTGAAACAAATACTAAACCATTTAAGTTGATTAAATAGAACGAAAAGGCTGACAGTAAGCTCAATCCGCCTAAACCGATTAAGAAAACTTTCTTGTTTCCGATTTTGTCGCTCAGTTTTCCAAACATAAGAGCAAGCGGCACCATTAAGATCATAACTGCCGTAATTAATACTGTACCAACTGTGTTTGATAAACCAATAATTTCATTCAAATAAGAAGGCATGTACGATAATAGCATATAGTTTGTAATGTTAAAGAAAGCCACGGCTACGAAACAAACAAACACATCTTTTTTGTGATTTTTTAAAATAGAGAGGAAGCTTTCTTCTTCAACTTCGTCTTCGTTGGAAAGTTCATTTTCAAAAATAGGTGTTTCCCCTAAACTTCTTCGTAAATAAAAACCAATAAGTCCTAAAGGCAATCCTAATAAGAAGGGAATTCTCCAGCCCCATGAGGCCATTTGTTTATCCGACAGAATAAAAAATAGTAAGCTAGCTAGCAGTGAAGCAAGAATATAGCCCACAAGTGTACCGATTTCCAGTCCACTTCCAAGCACATTTCGCTTATTATCTGGAGACGATTCCGCAATATACACCATCGCACCAGCATATTCACCACCAGTTGAAAAACCTTGAATGATTCGTGCAATTAATAAAAGGATGGGTGCCCATATACCGATTTGATCATATGTAGGTAACAACCCAATGAGTAATGTGGAAAAGGCCATTAAAATAATGGTGGTGGTTAAAACGACTTTCCTTCCTAACTTGTCCCCAATTCTACCGAATATAACACCGCCTAATGGACGCATTAAAAAGGCAATCGCAAATGTGGCAAATGTGAACACTAATTTGAGCTGATCATTTTCAACTGCGCTAAAAAAGTTTTGACTAATAATTACCGCTAAATATGAATACAAGCCAAAGTCAAACCATTCCATCGCGTTTCCTACTCCTGTAGCAAAGACGCTTTTTTTAGCTTTGTCAATATCTACGACGTTAATTTTTTTCTTATTAAACTTCATTTCATCACGTCACCTCCGCGGTATACGATTATACAAGACTGAGTAGTAAAGTCAAATCTGACTTACTGTATTTCACACTTAAATGTGTTGTAACACTCTTTATTTTTAAGTAAAAAACAAAAACTATTCATGTGATATTAAATATTAAAAAAGGTTATGGCTAAAGGGATTGAAGCCAAAAAATGCTGAGAAAGGAACGCTAACAAATAAATGAATTAAAACCAAAATAAACTTTTTTTATTTCAACGTACAATTTATTGCTATTTAAAAAACGATTTTCGCCTAAAATAGGGATCGTTTTCGACGGAATTACAGTCGCTGAAATAGTAACTTGTCGTTAAAGAGAGCGCATCTGGTTTACAATGTGCTTGGTAGCAATTTCCACTCAGGTTATCTGACAATTATTGTTACAACCCCTTAGATATAAGCTTTATTTTGTAATAGATACACTGTTTCTATTACAAAAATTATGTAGCCTTAAAAATAAATATAAAGCTCGTTCTAACAAGGCAGCAATGGATGATTCGGTCCATAGAATAAAACTTTAAGAGTTGGCTGGGGGTCGCGGGATAAAAATTCAACTCCTTTCTCCGTATAATCGTTCGTGGCTTCAAGTAAGTTTTCTACTGTAAAAGCAAGCTGGTTTACAGTGCTACTTTTGGCATATTCTTCAACTTGCGTAATATGCCAGCTCCACTCCGTCACCACGCTGTTTTTCCGGATAGAAAGATACTCTCTTTCTTCTCTTAGATACCCCATAAGACGAACTTTAAACCTAAATACCCCCGTATAGTTTTGAACATAAAGATTCACACTTATTACATTTTTTTACATTCAAAAAGTTTTATCTGCGTTATCATAAAAAAATAGACCTTCGCTTAGAAGAAGATCTATTTTTTTACTTGCTTTATTTTTTAGTAAGGCTGCCATTTCGCTCTAAAACAGGTACTTCAATATCTACCGTGTTTGGATATTTAACTCCAAGCCCTGTATTTAAAGCAACAACCGTTTCGTTTTCTTTAATCCAGCCTTCTTCTCTTAAGCGGCGTGCAGCTAAGAATGTAGCAGCACCTTCAGGACAAATGAACGAACCTTCAAGCTGCGCACCCTTTTTTTGTTCTTCCACAATCTTATCTTCGTCCACCGCAATCGCGCATCCATTTGTATTGTATACGGCCTCTAAAACAAGAAAGTCTCCGATCGCCTTTGGTACGTTGATACCAAAGGCGATGGTTGAAGAATCCGGCCAAAATTCAGATTCTTGTTTTCTTTCATTCCACGCTTTTACAATAGGCGCGCAGTTTTCAGCTTGTACCGCAACTAAACGAGGAAGGTCACCTTTAATCCAGCCAAGCTCTTTTAATTCATTTAACGCTTTATAGATGCCGATTAAACCAACGCCTCCTCCTGTTGGATATAAAATCACATCAGGAAGATTCCAAGAAAACTGTTCAGCAATTTCCAGCCCCATTGTTTTTTTACCTTCAATTCGGTACGGCTCTTTAAGCGTAGAAGCGTCATAAAGACCCCAGGCTTTAATAGCTTCACCGACAATTTTACCCGCATCGCTAATGAGTCCATCTACTAAGTAAAGGTCAGCTCCAGCGACAGCACACTCATTTCGTGTAATAACAGGCGCATCTTTTGGTATCACAACGGTTGCTTTTATATCAGCGCGTGACGAATAAAGCGACCAAGCGGCTCCGGCATTGCCATTTGTAGACATCGCTAACTGTTCAACGCCCAGTTCTTTTGCTTTTGACACCCCTACAGCGGCGCCTCTAGCTTTAAATGATCCCGTTGGAATAATACCTTCATCTTTCATATATAAGTTTGGAATGTCCATTTCTTTCCCTAGCTTAGGCATTTTTATAAGCGGAGTCATCCCTTCTCCTAAGGAAACGACGTTTTTAGGATCTTCTACTGGAAGCAGCTCATGATATCTCCATAAATTTGGTTCCCTGCTTTGAACATCTTCTGGAGTCAGGTTAGCTTTTAATCTCTCTAAATCATACGCTACTAGTAAAGGTGAACCACATTCACATAATTGATGTTTTTCTTTTGGACTATATTCTTTTTTACATTTAGGACAATATAAGTGAGAAACATAACTAAACGCCATCATACACACTCCTTTAAATTCTGAAACATACTATATACACTATAATTTATATTATTTTTATCAGAATTGTAAGGTATGATTTACCCATCCTTTTATTGAATATTCAAAAAGTATAAAAACTCTATTAAATTAGGGTTTTTATACTTCTTTCTAGGTTAGTTATATTACTATTCTAGGGTTAATCTCAGTAATTTTAAATAAAAACGCGAAAAACAAACGTAATTCATACTTTAATTATAGGAATATTTTTTTAGATCTCTTACCAAATGCACTTATGTAAGAAGCAGTGACTACCCTTCGGATTTCACCACCAAAAACTTTACTATTATTCAGAACGAAATTTCTTAGCAAAACCTTTCTTCAACTATTCGGCAATGTGTCTACTTACAGAACTCTATCCAGCTTTTATACATATGTTTAACTTTGTCAAAGTATCTTTTTCATAAGATATTGACATTTTAGTAAGGTACCTTTATTATTTGATAAGGTACCTTATCTTTTTTTGAGAAAATAACATTTTTTGTGCAGATAAGGATAACGTTAATTAGCAAGGAGGTTTTTATCATGAGTGAAAGAGATAACGAATATTTATACGAACAAGATTTGATTGATCAATTTTTCAGATTCCAGAGACAGCTGGCAAGATACCAGCGACACTACTTTGTTAATCGAAGAGGTACTGGAGCACTAGGTGATCAGCACCGGGGGCAAGGACGGATATTAAAATTATTAAAATTGCAGCCTAAAACTACACAAAAAGAGCTGTCGTACTTACTGGATATGAGACCTCAGTCAATAGGTGAATTACTTAGTAAGTTAGAAAGAAAAGGTTACATTGTTCGTACGCCATCTGAGAAAGATCGGCGAGTACTTTCCGTTGAGCTAACAGAAGCGGGACTAGAAGCTATCGAGGCTACGGAGGAACAAGACAATAACTCAGGCATCTTTGATGTTCTTTCAGAAGAAGAGCAAGATACTCTTTCACATTTAATGCAAAAGTTAAATACTTATTTAGATGAAGAAATGTTAAAACAAGGTCATGATGAAAATCAAGAATTTCGACGCCATAATGACCTACGAGGATTTGGACCTCACCATAGATTTTTTGGTGGTGATCCAGAGCATGGTCCAAGAAGTTTTGGGCGCGGACCTTGGGGAGACGGTGCTGAATTTAGAACACCGAGATTTAGAAACCGAAATCCCCGAGAGACTAATAGAGATAATAACGAGAAATGATTCACATGCTGTTTAGTGATCATTTCTAATAATTTCACGAGAGGAAACGCAATATGGAAAACATCTCAAATGTTGGAGAACAAGTTTTAAATAATAAAAACAATAAAATACTAGTAATGACTGGATTAATGATTGGAATTATTTTTTCTGAGCTTGATGAAACAGTTGTAAATACAGCCATGCCAACGATTATACGTGATCTTGGCGGATTATCTATGTATGGCTGGGTTGCAGGCATCTATATGCTAGCTCTATCTGCTTTTATGCCTATACTAGGAAAATTAGCCGATTTATTTAGTCGAAAAAAAGTCTACTTCGCTTCTATGGCTTTCTTTATTGGAGGCTCCATTATATGCGGTCTTTCTCATTCAATGATTATGCTTTTAATTGGAAGAGGAATTCAAGGACTTGGCGCGGGTGGCCTCATGCCATTAGTCATGACAATTTCGAGTGATTTGTTCCCTGTTGAACAACGAGCAAAAGTTCAAGCGTTTATGGGACCAGTTATGTTTATCCCTATGCTTTTAGGCCCGCTAATGGGAGGCTTTTTTGTAGATCAAGCAAGCTGGCATTGGATTTTCTTCGTGAATATTCCAGTGGGATTAATAGCAGTCATTTTTTTAGCAAGTGGGTTAAAAGAAGTACATGAAAGAAAAAAAGTAACAATTGATTGGGCAGGAGCTATTCTTCTAGTAGCTGCAATCATTTCGTTATTAATTACGCCTGTTTTAGTCGAGAATGAAGGATATGCGTGGAGCTCCCCGTTCATCATTTCGCTACTATGTGTAGGCGTACTTTTAATTGGATTTTTCATTTGGGTAGAATCAAAAGTGGTTGAACCTATCGTACCGCTGCATCTATTTAAAAACCGTAATATTTTAGTATTATCACTGCTTGTTTTTACTGTAGGCTGTGGATTAATGGGATCATTCTCATCTTTCCCTTACTTTGCACAGAACGTATTAGGCCTTACCCCTACTGAATCTGGGTATTTAACCTTGCCCATGATGGTAGGTGCTGTTGCAACTTCAATCGTTTCTGGGTTTCTATTAACAAAAGTTCGGTACCGCGAATTGTTTGTGATTTCTTTCATTATGCCTGTTATCGGCTTTTATTTATTTTCTAAATTAAATATTAGTACCACTACCCTGCAGGTCATTATTTTCTTTTTTATCACCGGTCTTGGTTTAGGCGTTATGTTCGGTGGAGATAACTTAATTGTTCAAGAATCTGTAGAAAAAGAACACAAAGGAATTGCCTTGGCAACCGTTCCATTGTTTCAGTCTATTGGCGCAACTGTCGGAGTAAGTATGTTTGGGACGCTATTATCTTCCACACTTACGTCAAATCTAAGCAGTTTAGGCGATGAATTGCCTAAAAGTATGGCAAATAACATGAATAGCCTGGCAGCAGGAGGAATTCCAAACGGTCTTACTCCAGAATTATTTATAAAAATCAAAGTTTTATTTATTGAATCGTTTCAGCATATCTATACTTACGCATTTGTACTTACGATCATTGCCTTTGTTTTATGCTTCTTTCTAAAAAAAGAAGTGCTATCTTCAAAACCAGAAGAGGAATAAAAGAGATTCATACTGTAGTCAAAAGTGTATTTGCATAACAGTCGTTTCCAAAAATGAAAAAGCCAATTCGAATTTAAATCGAATTGGCTTTTTTTATTAATAGATTAAAAATTTCACTTTAGTTATTTCTGAGTCATATTACCATCAGCTGTACTCTTGATTGTTCTTTCTTTTTTAAATAGATCTATTCGTACTCTCTTTCTTAAAGACTCCTATTAACAGCGTAACGATTCCTACTAAAAAGAAAAAAGGGAACAATAACATCATTAATGCAACTCCTGCAAAACCTTCTTCCTGGCTAATGGTAAACAAAATTGAAACGGCCCATGAAAAGGACGGAGCTATGATTAATATAATCGTTGTTCCCCACACTATATATTTTCTTTTAGCTGTTTTCCCTCGGCTTAGTCCGCTTGCAAACATAAGCCCTACTACTAAAACTGTTAATGCCACTCCAATTGCCATTTCATCACCGCCTTTAGCAGCCATTTTCTCTTTTACTTTACAGCGTTTTCTTTTTTGTCTCTTGCACGGAAATAAATACGCTTGTAATAACGAGTAAGATGAAACCTTCTCCGATAATCATTAAACCTTTTATTTGAATATCTAGAGCATCAAACCCGCTTATTTTGGCAAAAGCATAAAGAAGTAAAAATGAACCGAATAACATAGTAACGAATGAAATAACAAGAGCGACTATTCTTTTGTTACATACGATACTTACAAACAGTATTAAGACAAAAATTATGCTAATGGCTATACAATTAGTAAGAATGAAAGACATACGTATCCCCTTAAATATCTTTTTATTCCATTATTCTTACTCAAACCTAAATCCAATCCCACCGTCTACAATAATGTTTTGACCCGTAACAAAAGATGCGTCATCAGAAAGGAGCCATTTTACTGCTTTTGCGGCTTCAATCGGATCACCAATTCTGCCCAGCGCGTTTAGCTTTTGATAGGATTCATTGAGCTTTGCTTTTTCCTCTGAAGATAGATTTGAAAATCTTTCTTCTAACATAGGCGTACGAAATGCACCTGGGCAAAAAGAGTTAATTCTTATATTTTGATGGCCATATTCTTGAGCAACTGATTTCGTTAAAGCAATCACACCGCTTTTCCCAGCGGCATATACGCCAGTCCCCGCTGAACATAAAATCGCGTCCATTGACGATGTATTCACAATAACACCGCTGTTTTGTTTGGTCATTACCTGCAGCTGATACTTCATACAAAGCCATACACTTTTTAACGTAACGTTTATTAAATGGTCAAAGTCTTCTTCTTTGAATTCATGGGTAGCATTAGAAGCTGCCTCCGTGTTAGCCGCATTATTAAAGCCCACGTCAATTTTTCCAAATGTAGAGTATGTTTGGCTAACAAGGTTTTTAACATCTTGACTATTCGTTACATCGGTTTTGATGAAAATAGATCGAGGAGACCACTTTCTTAATCTAGAAAGAGCTTCTTCTCCTTTTTCACTATTTCTAGAAGCGATCACAACATGCATGCCCTCTTTTGCGAGTAATTCCGCTGTTGCTAAACCAATACCCGACGTTCCACCCGTAATGATCCCTACTTTTTCTTCAAACATATAGTTCTCCCCTTTTGCGTTTAATAAGATCACAACAAATTAAATTTAGCAGCATTAGTCATAAGAGTTATTCAGCTTTGGGTAGATTAATACCTGCTTCGGAACTCTAAAAAGAGAGTGAGACCACAACTAAAGCAATTCAATCTAAAAGCGAGCAAATTGGAGAAAGGAGCTAGTATAGGTCACTTGCTACACTGCTGTTGATTTCCGTGCAAGGCTTCGCTTTTCGCGGGCCGCCGGTGAGCCTCCTCGTCACTTACGTTCCTGCGGGGTCTCACCTATTTCGCTTTTCCCGCGGGAGTCTTCACCTTGCCCCCCAATCACTAGAAGCACCTACCCACACAAACGAAACCTACGTCCATCACAACAACAAAAAATCCGAACAAGGAATGGAGATTCTTGATGGAGAATCTCCATTCCTTGTTCGGATTCACCTTCAACTGGACTACTTTTGTCACAGCCTCTTTTAATTAGCCACTAACTTGATGATGAGAAACAGATAAAGTAGATTTTCGGTTCCATAAATAGAGTACATATCCGCTAAAAAATAAAAGCAGCGTGTAATTAATAAGTAAAGAATCGTTAGCTTCAACAGGGCTTGTAAACTGGAGAAGATTATTTAAGCCGTGAAATACAATCGTCACTCCAATCGATTGACCGTTAACGATCAGCAAAGCCAGTACCAACCCAATAACAAATGCAAATAGAATTTAAAAAATTGTATTTGCTACCGATTGACCGCTTAGCATATTCAAACTGTGCGTAAAGGCAAATAAAAACGATGATAGAAGAACCGCCACTTTATAGCTTTTTGCTAACAGCAGATTAAGGATAAATCCTCTAAATACCATCTCTTCTACAAATGCTATGACTAGAGTTTGGGTAAGCAAAATAAGAACAAGATCAACAATGGAACTTCCGTGTACACCTTTGTTCCCAATGAGGATAATAAGCAAATATAAAAGAAGCGGAGAAAGAAACAGGATTCTCGTTTTAAACGACATGTTTTGTTGAAAGGAGAAAAAATGCGGCCACTTTTTTGTTTTTGTTAGATAAAATGCTATTCCAATCGCCAAAGGGACGATTCCTAAAAACTGAAGATAATGTGTAGTAGGATGCGTCATGCTCACGGATGCACCGTTTACCACAAACCAAAAGATAACTAAGATTTCTAGGCCACTAACTTTCCACAAAAGCTTTGACTTGATCATCACTACACCACCTTTCTGCTTTAGGTTTCATTGATAACCTATACTATTCGTTTTAAGTATTTTATATATTTTCACCCTTTTATCATTTGAGCTCAAAGACCATGCGAAGCAACGTTTCTTCCTTTTAAATAAGAAGATAGTTCCTTACTTTTTTAATGTGACTACATAAGGTACAAAAATACACAAAACCCTGCCCACGTGACATAATCACTGAACTCCATTTTTTTACCGCCTCTAACAAGCACACTAAGCGCCCAATTGGAAACACTTCCTTCAGACGTTTTGTCTATATACCTACTGGCTAAAGCGTATGCTCCCACTCGAAATAAGTAATAGCTTACTAAACATAAAAAAGATATGGTCATAAAATTTAAATTTAACTCTTTCACCTGGTACACCTCATTATTTTTCTACTATTTCATCGGATGGCTTACGCAGCTTGCTCTTTTATCCTTGTTCGTAAAAATCCTTTTTGATATCTCGCAAAAGTTTTAAGATACCTTTATAAAAACAAGCAATTAGCATTCCAGCGATGTTGGTCACCATCGTGATTGTAAGATTGCCGATAATCAGGCTAAGTAAAGTACCAAGAAACATGATGCCTATTCCAATATAAAAACCTGGGTGAAGCAGTTCATCGTCGTCTTCTTTTTCTTCTTCCCGAATATTTATTCTGCTTTGTAATGCAGCATCACTTTTAATAAATTCATCAATGGTTGTTCCATAGATGTCCCCTAACTTTAAAAGATGGTGAATTTCGGGATAGCCCTGATTATTTTCCCACTTATGTATGTTTTGTACAGATACCCCTACTTGCTTAGCAATCTCTTCTTGAGACATCTTTTGTTCTTCTCTTAGTTTTTGCAACTTATTTCCTAACCTCAATTCATTCACCTCTATGACTACAGCAGCGTGTAAACAAAATTTGCTTGCACTACGTTTTCTCGTCTTCTACAATTCTAACATATTGTGGTAAAAAAGAAAGAAACAGTTAATAAGGCGTATACCAAAACCTAAAACGACAGTAATGAAAAATAGTGAGAATTCTCATGTGTAAAAATGAAAGAATGCACTTTTATCTCCATCCTTTTATTGTTTATACTAAATAGTGGATTGTACGAACATCCACATAAAAAAGGAGGAAACATGACGATGGAAATGCCATTTATTTATATATTGGTTATCGCTCTTATTGGATTCATTATTTGGAGAAGGGTTAAAAGGAGACATAGACCCATTAAAAGGAATGGACTTGGTATATTAGCTCCTATTTTGTTCATATTAATTGCATTTTCCCTTAGTCTAAGTCAGCTGATGCACATACCGGGCCAGCCCTTTCACTTACCTCCCTACTGGGAAATGCTGATTGCTGGTGTATTAGGTGTTATATTTGGACTTATTATGCTTAGCCAAACAGACTATGAAGTAAGAGAAGACGGCTTCATTTACTCAAAGCCAAATAAAAATTTTAAATATGTGATTATTGCTATTATCTTCATAAGAATGGCTTTGAGCCAGTACTTTAAAGGGTTAGATTCCATAGACTTCGCGGTCTTAACGATGACGCTAGCCTTTATATATATTGTTATTTGGAGAGTTGGCAGCTATCTAAAATTTCGTAAATTAAACGATGATAATTACAGCGTAAACGCTGGGTAATCATCAATATGAATGGTCCTTCTTTCTGCTTGGAAAGAAGGATTTTTTGTTATAGTGAGTAAAAGTCCCGCCTGTTGTGTAAGACAACACATATATTGTATAACGCAATATGTGTTTTTTATAACGGTAGTCTATATATAAAAATAAAACAGATTAAATTAAAAATGTACCTGGTCACTCGCTTTTTAATTTACAGGTAGATTATGAAAGGAATCATACTATGACATTTATCAATTCTGTAACAGGCCCAGTCAACGCGTCAGAACTAGGGCTAACGTTAATCCATGAGCATATGCGCGTTCGTTCTGAATCTGTTCACGCACAGTTTCTTCATTTATATGATGAAGAACAAGAAGTTGCAAAAGCAGTCGAACAAGTAAATCGTGCGAAGGCGCTCGGAGTTAAAACAATCTGTGATCCTACGGTGATGGAACAAGGACGCGATATTCGTTTTATTGAGCGAATTGCCCGTGAAACAGACACTCAAATTATCGCAGCTACAGGAATTTATACGTATAACTACATCCCTACCCATTTTCAAACTCGAAGCATTGACTATATGGCAGACCTGTTTGTTCGAGACATTGAAGTCGGCATTCAAAACACGTCGATCAAAGCAGGCTTTCTAAAATGCGCTACGGATGCACCTGGCGTAACGGCTGATGTAGAAAAAGTAATGCGCGCCGTCGCACGAGCTCATGAAAAAACGGGCGTGCCGATTATGACACATTCACATCCTGCAAGCGGCACGGGCTTAAAGCAGCTCGACATCTTACTCGAAGAAGGCGCTAATCCGAACCAAATTCTGATTGGACATACGGGAGATACGGATAATCTTGAGTACATTTCAAACATATTAAGTCAAGGTGCTTTTATTGGAATGGACCGCTACGGTTTGACAAGAGAATGTTCAACTGTAAATAGAAATAACACGGTCATTGAGTTAGCCAAACAAGGATACTCAAACCGCATGTTTCTATCACAAGATTACTGCTGTACAATGGACTGGTTTCCAGAAGGCGTAATTGAAGAACGTTTTCCAAAATGGTCAATGAGCTTTGTGTTAGAAGAAGTCGTGCCGGAATTAAAAAGAAAAGGCGTAACCGAACAGCAGATTCAGCATATGCTTTTTGATAACGCCCGCTGCTGGTTTGAAGGAAAGTAATTGGGATATTCTTTTTCATTACTACTAAAACCCCCACTGTCTAAGCCGACCGTGGGGGTTTTTACGCGTATTATTTTATATGCTTATATTAACCAGTTTTTCTTAATAGCTTTTGTTTTTCTTGACTCTTTTTCACCATAAAGTGTGCACCCGACAGGCATAATCCAACGGCGATTCCAATCGTCAGGTTTGTAAACACCGTTAATGAAAATGTCGTAAGTAAAACCAATGAATGAAATGATTTTTCTTTTACCACCTTTGAGAACTGTTCTTTTTTACTTATATTCCACGCTACGACCATCAAAACTGGAGCGAGACTGGCAAGCGCTACATATGAAGCGTACGGAGCGAGCACTAGCAGCACAATCAACACAAAGATAGCATGCGTGATTCCTGCAATTGGAGAGGAAGCACCATTTTTAATATTGGTAACAGTTCTTGCAATCTCTCCTGCTGCGGGAATACCTGAAAACATCGGCGTTACCATGTTTACGATTCCCTGGCCAATCAGTTCTTTTTTGCTGCTGTGCTTTGATTTTGTCATTTCATCTGCAACGCGAGCTGTCAGTAAAGATTGTAACCCTACAAGTATAGCAATCACAAATGCAGAAGGTAAAAGAGTGACCACCCTCTCCACTGTTATATCTGGAAACGCTGGCGCCGGAAAATGACGAGGTATCTCTCCGTAAATGGAACCAATGGTTTCAAACTGATTGGAAAAGAAAAAAGATGCCAAGCCCGTTGATACAATAATTCCGAGTAAATAAGACATTCCCAGCGACTTAGGCGAAAAGTAAAGAACAATTAAAATCGTAGCTAAGCACAATCCTGCTGTCGCGATACTATAGATGTTGATGAAGTGTAAATTACCAAAAATCTCTTTTATATTCAAATGAAAATACTGAAATTTGTCAATCGCGTGCAGCCCAAGGAAGTTTGGAATCTGCCCGCTAAAGATAATCAACGCGATTCCTGACTGAAATCCTACAATAATAGAGGACGGAAAATACTTGATTAAAGCTCCTACTTTACATAGCGCAAAGATAATGAGGAGAATTCCGGACATAAAGCCGGCAATTAATAAGTTTTCATAGCCATATTGCAACACAATTCCTAATAAAACAGGAACAAAAGCACCGGTAGGTCCCGCAATTTGAAACCTACATCCACCTAAAATAGCAATTAGCAAGCCCGCTACAATCGTTGTATAAAGTCCTGTAACAGGCGATATTCCAGAAGCTATCGCAAATCCTAACCCTAAAGGTATAGCTATAATGCCAACAACAATACCCGATAGTATATCTTTCTTCAAATGCTGCAAGGAGTAATTTCGAAAAACCTCTAGATTCATAAGTGTACATCAGCCTCCATTTTAAGTAGTGAGGTTACCCATTCGTATTTTCGTCATACAACCTTATTGAGCTTTCTCAAAATAAGGTGGGCTACTCGATTACTTCTATCTTAAAGGAGACAACTTACAAAAAAATAAAGGAGAAATTAGAAGTTTCTTAGACAGTTATTAAAATTTTCTTAAAAATTCTTACTTTTTATTCTTTTAGTTATTTTTTAGATAGAGCTAGGTAAAACCGTTACGATTTTCCCCATATAAGACTTTAAGAGCTATAAACTGAGGGAATAATGGAGTCTTTGTTCACGCAGACCCTAGGTAAAGACTTGAAACAGAGTCTCCTAGGCATACAATTTTTGATACTTATCGCTTTTAGTAAATAAATTTTTTTTACTCAACTGCGCTATAAATGTAGAAATAAAAACAACTAAACCCTATAGTAGCTATAGGGTCAATGGTTATATTTATTAACAGCTCAGATTATAACTAAATGTTCCTTTTCCAGCATTTTGGTCTAATCCATTGATAGTTAGCTTGCGCTGCTCTTTTTCCGGAAGGTGAAACGTAATCTGATTATAAGGTAATTCATAAGAACCTTCCTTGTTAATGTTTATTTGAATCTCATCTTCTGTAGTTTCCATATCAACATGAATGTACGCAAATGTGTGCAAATATTCGTTTGTTAACCCATCATCTTCGTATAAGCTATAAGAAGATTTCCCTTTCCCTCTACAAGGAAATAATAAAAATCCTCTTTCATCCATATTCTTCGTTGAAAAAGTTACTTCTGCTTCATTAATCGGGATGATTGCTCCCGCCTTAGCTAGCAGCGGCGTATAGTGTAAAGGTGCAGGAATTTCAACCTTTTTTCCCCCTTCATACCACGTCCCAATATGAAAATCGTACCATCCTCCAGGATTATTTGGCAAATACACTTCTCGCTCTTTCTTTCCTTTTTCAACAACGGAAGCAACCAGCAGAGAATCGCCTAGCATAAAGTCGTCATTTTCTTCAAAGGTAATTTCATCATGTTCAAAATCATAAAAAGTAGGCCTTATAATAGGGTGGTAGCTAGTAGAGGTTTCGCGCAACTCACTATAAATATATGGAATTATTTTTGTTCTAAATTTGATTAACTCCCTAATTGAGTCTAGAACTTCAGGATACATCCAAGGTTCATTAACTGTCTCGTCATCGTTCCAAGAGTGGATCGTGAATCTCGGATGAACAATTCCATTTTGTATCCATCTTACGAATAATTCTGGTTCAGGAGCAGGGCCAGAAAATCCACCTACGTCATGTCCAAAATTATAAATACCGGATAAACTTAGCCCTATCCCCATCTTGATATTGAATTTTAACGTTTTCCAACTGGTGCGATTATCGCCTGTCCAAGTTTGCACATAACGATGCATTCCCACAGAGCCGGATCGTGATATTAAATAAGGACGCAACTGAGGATTATGTTCCAACTGTGCTTCATAGGAAGCCTTCATCATAAGCAGTGGATGAAGTGCGCGAATCAGTTCAAACTCTTTATTGTGCCCAAAACCGTGACAGATGGCTTCCTTACTCCAGATTTCAAATTCATTATTATCATTCCAAGTGGAATCAATTCCATAATCCAATAGCTTTTCTTTTACTTGCTCTTTCCACCAGTCGTAGGTTTCTTTATTGGTAAAATCTAAATAAGCACCTATTTCATCCCAAAATTGGGCCATTTCAGGTTCTTCGTTATGATTGTTTGTTATAAACATCTTTTTTTCTTTTAACTCATTAAATAAGGGATGATCTTTTAATAAACAGGGCTTAATATTTGCACATAAACGTAAACCCTTATCATGAAAGTCGTTTACCATCTTTTTTGGTGAAGGAATTTTCGATTGGTTCCAATTAAATACATAACGCTTATCTTCCATTGACGTATAACCCGACGACAATTGGAATGAATCACATAAGATATCATGTTTTTCACACAGCTTTAAGAATTCGTTTAACTGCATTTGTGCATCTGGAGCATCGGTATAACTCATTGTCGATCCAGAATACCCCAAGCTCCACTTCGGTGGAAAGATCGTTTGTCCAGTTAACCATGAAAATTTCCGAGTAACATCTTTAACTTTTGGGCCTCCAATAATATAGTAATCTAAATCACCTTGTTTAGCTTGATAGTATCTGTATAGCTCATGATAGTTATCGAGTTCCGTACCTAGTTCAAAAATTGAACTGGACAAATTATCATAGAAGACCCCAAATGAGAATCCTGTTTCTCTATGCCTTGTGATATAAAAAGGAATATGTTTATAAAGAGGATCGCTATATTCTGCATCATACCCCATTGCATCAATTGCTTGCATTCGATAGCGCTTTCCATGTTTATCAACTGATCCTGTCTTTTCTCCCAATCCAAAATATTGTTCATTTAAATCACGCTTTAAATAATGAACGATCCCCTCACCAAGTGAACCATCAAAATTATACGCCTGAGTTTTTCGGTCATTCGCAAAATTTACCCACCCAGAATCCTCACGGTAAAACCAGCTGATCTTAAATCCATTTAAATCAATATTAAGCTTTAACGCTGAAGTTTCTACGGTGCATTCACCGTTATTATTACTAAATTCATAGCTTGGTAGTGAAAAACCGCTTGTATCCAAACGTTTGCGCCCCTCCAATGGAACATCTGTCTGTCCTGGTGCAACGCTCCAAGTTTTATCTAGTTGTAACTCTTCACCTTCTGTAAACAAAACCCTGATAATGTCCGTTTCAAGTACCATAATTTTCGCGTATATGTTACTCTCTGCTAGTTCAAATTGAAGAACATTATTAGCTTCATTTAAGAAAGTAAATTGATAATTTCCCTTAATACTCATGTCGCATCTCCTTAACTGTGCATGTATTATAAAATAGTATGTCAAGCTGCTTCCTAATAAAAGTGTATAAATATTGTCTTTAGTAGCTCCTATTCAAAATACTTTTTATCAAATTTTTTTAGTTAAAACTGCTCTCTCTTTCAAGTCGGCAACAATTTTACTGTATAAATTATCTGTAAGGTTATAAAAGAAAAATAAAATGATTAATCCAATAATATTAAGAGCCGCCGGAGCAAGAAATAATAACCCCTTAAGACCTAACAACGTATCTGAAGACTGCTGAATATTTGGAACGTACCCAATTAAACTCAGTGCAACCCCTGGAATAAAACCTGCCAAAGCCTGTGCAAGCTTTCGGAAGAAACTGTATGTTGAGTAAACAATGCCTTCTGTACGTTCTCCCGAATTCCACTCATGATAGTCGATGGAATCAGCAATCATTACCCACGGTAGACCAAGCGCAAATGCTAATGCAAAGTTTCCTAATGAAAAAACAGTTAAAAACGTTACTGTACTCGTTGGTAATATAAAATTTAAAACATCACAGGCAATGCAAACTAAAAGCCCAAGCATGAATGTATTTTTCTTCCCTATTCTTTTTACCATTGCTGGGATGAACATCGAACCAACTACAGCAAGCCCTATACTCAAAAAGGAAAGTATTGACATTAATTCTGGACTTTTTAAATTATACTCTAAATAGTACAACTGAACAGCGTTGCGAATATTGGAAGAAGCAATCATGAATAACGCTGCTAAACACAATACAATAAGAGGACGGTTTGAAAACAATGCTTTGAATAGCTTAGATAAAGGCAACTTTTCTTTTCTTGGGGCTCTAATAACGTTTTCTTTAGTATTACGATAGCAAATTAAATGAAAAAAAATTCCGAATATTGACATTACAGATATAGCCACGATGTACCCGACTTCTTTATTAGCAAACTGTAGCACAATAGGAATTACCACTACTCCTGAAATAAGAAGAGCTGTTTGACTACCAATTGCTCTAAATGAACCTAAAGATGCACGATCAATTGGATCTTGTGTCATCGCTGCAGATAAAGAACCATATGGGATATTAACAAATGAATAGGCTAGCCCAAATCCCATATAGGTGGCAAATGCCCAAACAATCTTTCCGGTGTCTGAAAAGTTTGGAGCCAAAAACGAGATGACCGTCATTAATGCTAGAGGAACTGTTCCCCATAAAATGAAAGGTCGGAACTTTCCTCTTTTTGAGATATTTGTTCTTGAATCTACAAATGCACCAACACTTGTATCTGCAAACGCGTCAAATATTTTAGAAATTAAAAATACTAGCCCTCCCCAGTAAGCAGAGATTCCCAAAACATCTGTATAAAATTTTAGAAGGTATAACTGTCCCATATCAAACATAAGTCCGTTACCAATATCACCAAAACCATAAGACATCTTTTCTTTGAAAGTTAGCTTTTTAGAAACCGTAACTACTGGCCTTTTACTTGGAACCACTGGTAATGCCATATAACTATCCCCTCTTTCTCCCATTTACAATCCCCTTTTTGTAAACCCTTTCATTAAGAAGTAGACATAGATGTTTCAATATTTAAAATCTATCACACTCCTTTCAGATGTCTCTTTTTAAGTTAGTAGCCCACAAACTTAAAGAATCAATTTCCTCTTTTCTTTAACTCTTTCCATACTTGTTCATATACTCTTTTTAAAGGAACGCTGTAAGTCTCAGCAATCAACTTACAATCTTCAAATTCTGGTGCCCTTTGTACAACTTCACCTTTCATAATTCCGGTTTTCACCGTAACGCTTCCCCATTCAGTTTCTACTTTATGAAATTCTCGTTCCAGCCGGTGAACCGACAATGGATAATAGCGAATTCCTAAAGTTGTTGTTTCCTGGAATAAAATCTCCTTTATTTTATCTACATATGCCTCTGCACAAAGCAGCTGAAGTAAAACACCTGGTCTGTTTTTCTTCATGTAAATAGGCGTGTAAAAGACGTCGTTAGCTCCGGACTCTAAAAGCAAGTCCATAATATATCCCAGTAATTCGCCAGAAATATCGTCAAGATTCACTTCCATTTTTATCATTTTACAATCGATGTGCTCCAAGTTAGGAGGAATGTGTGAAGACAAAATAGTCTCTCCTTTCTTTTAGTTCTTGTTTACTTTGAGATACGATACTTCAGACTTTCAAGCTTCCTCACCAATAATTACTCGGAGCACATTAGGATGTTTTTCAAAATCTTTTGTTCCTGCTCCATACCCCACTGATTGTACCGTCATGGAAGGAACTGTACAGAATTCTTCTGAAAGCACTGATACAATAGCTGCACCTGTAGGCGTGGTTAACTCGCTTTTTATATTGCTTTGCTGAAGAGGAACACCTTTTAATATTTCTAAAGTAGCAGGTGCAGGGATTGGATAAATCCCGTGATCAATATGTACTTTCCCAGCACCTACACAAACAGGTGATGATTTTATTTTTTGAATTTCTAGTTTGTTTATCAAAATAGAAGCTCCTACAATATCTATAATCGAGTCTACAGCTCCGACTTCATGAAAGTGTACTTTTTCTAAAGAAATACCGTGAATGAGACCTTCAGCTTCCCCAATTTTTTTAAAAATGTTTAACGAAGTTTCTTTCACTTCTTGAGATAATTGACTTCCGTCGATTAGCTTTACAATATCTTGGTAAGCACGATGACTATGGTGATGGCTGTGTTCGTGATGATCGCTATGTTCATGCTTGTGATGATGGTCACTATGTTCATGTTCGTGATTATGGTCGACACCTTCATGTTTATGATTATGTTGATGTCCATCATCATACTTGTGATCAGCTGTTTCCGATAGTTCTACATCAAACTTTGTACTAGAGATTCCATTTTTCACAACTTTTCTCCAGCTCAATTTATACTCTTCAGAAATATTTAGTTTTTGAAGCTCATCTTCTAAAAGAGTCGAATCTCCTCCCGCATCAATAAGTGCACCAATGAACATATCACCACTAATGCCTGAAAAGCAGTCAAGATAAAGCGTTCTCATTATGTTTAGCTCCTTTTTGAATTAATCGGTGAATCAAAGCAGCGTTGTAAGCAGCGCCGAACCCATTATCAATATTAACTACGCTAATTCCGGAAGAACATGAATTTAGCATAGTTAATAAAGCTGATAATCCGTTAAAATTTGCTCCATAACCAATGCTAGTAGGTACAGCAATGACTGGATGGGAAACCAATCCACCAACAACGCTTGGAAGAGCTCCTTCCATACCAGCTACTACCACTGTCACAGTAGCATTTTGAATCTCATCAATATTATTTAAGAGTCGATGAATACCAGCTACTCCTACATCATAAATACGGCGAACTTTACACCCGAGTATTTCTGCAGTTACTGCAGCTTCTTCTGCCACAGGCAAGTCAGAGGTTCCTGCACAAACAATGGCAATATATCCTTTAAAAAAAGAATCCTGATCTGAGTCCTTCCAAAAGAGAATTTTTGCTACCTCGTTATATGCAAAACTCGGGCATGCTTCAAGCACTTGATTTGCTTTTTCTTTTGATATTCGCGTCACAAGCACCGACTTATCTTTCAGTTGCAGCGCTTTAATAATAGAAATGATTTGTTCCGCTGTTTTCCCTTCACCAAATACTACTTCTGAAAAACCTTGACGTTTTTTTCGATGATAATCTACCTTAGCAAAACCTAAATCCTCATATGTAGCTAACTCTTTTTCAGCATCTGCCACAGTTAGTTTCCCTTGCTGAACTTGTTTCAAAATTTCTTTTATCATT
The DNA here is from genome assembly GCF_055710015.1 of Priestia sp. VA7. Classification (NCBI taxonomy): domain Bacteria; kingdom Bacillati; phylum Bacillota; class Bacilli; order Caryophanales; family Bacillaceae; genus Priestia; species Priestia sp. VA7. The sequence goes on along the minus strand of NZ_JBVQPN010000003.1, from coordinate 152,558 downwards.
GTTCGTCACACACCTTAGATTGTTTATTCAGTGAAGTTTAGTGTCACTACTCCACTTTGGATAAAGCTTGATTCATACTACCACTTTGATAACCAGTTAAATCTAATGTAATATATTTATAGCCTAGTCCCTTCAATTTCTTAGTAATGATATCGTTTTTTTTCATAATAAAGTTCATATCCTGAGGTTCCACTTCAATTCTAGCGATCTCTTTATGGGTTCGAACTCTCACTTGACCAATACCTAGTTCTTTTAAATAGGCTTCTGCTTTTTCTACTTTGGTTAATTTTTCTTTCGTAATATACTCACCGTAAGCAATTCTAGAAGATAAGCAAGCAAATGAAGGCTTATCCCAAGTTGGTAACTCTAATTGCCGAGATAACTCTCTAATTTCTTTTTTAAACAAATTAGCCTCCAGTAGAGGTCCTCGTATTCCCTTTTCCTTTGCAGCCTTCATGCCAGGTCGGTGTTCATTCATATCATCCGCTATAGCACCATATACAATCGTTTTAAATTGGTATTCTTCAATAATTGGCTTCAGATGATCAAATAAGCTACTTTTACAAAAATAGCATCTATTTTTGTTGTTTTCCGAATAGCCTGGAATGGCTAGTTCTGATGTCTCAATGATCTGATGCCTTACCCCAATTTGCCTTGCTAACACCTTGGCTTCTTCTAGTTCACTTGATGGATAGGTCTCCGAATCTGCAGTTACTGCAATCACATTTTCATTTCCTAATGTTTCAACAGCCACTTTTAATAAGAAAGTGCTATCCACTCCTCCGGAGAAAGCTACAACAACTGATTCCATATCTCGAAGAATAGAAGTTAAAATCTCGTATTTTTTGCCCAACATGTTCTTATCCTCCCGTCTTTGACAATCTTCTTACTTTTAAATTGTCATGCTTCCAAATCCACCATCAACCCGTATTAGCGTTCCTGTTACAAAACTAGAAGCCTTTTCTGAAGAAAGCCAAACAGCTGCTCCTTGTAGTTCTTCTGGCTTACCAAACCGCTTCATAGGTGTATGTCCCATAATTGAGTCTACCCTCTGTGAACTTAGTAATTTTTTATTTTGCTCTGCTGGAAAAAATCCAGGAATAATTGCGTTGACCCGAATACCGTTCGGAGCTAACTCTCTAGCTAAAAATTGCGTTACACTATTAAGACCGGCTTTTGACACAGAATACGTAAATACTTTAGATAACGGAGTAGTTGAAGAAACAGAAGAAATATTAATAATACTGCCTTTTCTTTTTTGTTGGATCATTTTTTCAGCAAAAATTTGACACGTAAGTACAACCCCTTTTAGATTGACATCCATAATATCATCCCATTCGTCCATATCTAGCTCAAAAAAAGGCGTTCCACTATTTTTACCAGGAGCGTTAAGAAGAATATCCCATCCTCCTGACCATTTTTCAATTGCACTAGCTACTTCGATTAAGGATTCACGAGCACTGACATCAGCTTGAAAAGCTTTTGCTTTTCCTCCATTACGTTCTATTTCCTTCACTACACCTTCTGCTTTTTCTAAATTACGTCCTACAATAGCAACTGTTGCTCCATGGTTAGCTAGTCCTATCGCTATAGATGAACCTAAGACACTATTTCCACCAATTACGACTGCAGTTTTTTTAGTTAAATCAAATAATTGTTTCATTTCTGTCCTCCACTCTCAAAAAATTGCCTTCTTTATTAAATGATATAGAATACAGCTCTGAACTTTGTTGCATATGAGGATGAGAATGGATATGATTTAGCAATGCCTCAGAAACCTCAATTTCACTTAGCTCTAACGTATTTTTAATTCGCACCATCTTTACTTGAGTAAAGTCTAATATATTACTCGTTTTAATAGCTGCCTGAATGGCTTGGCGATCATTAGGCAACGTAGTAGGTATTTTTGTAGGCGCCACAACTGTTGAAGTTAAGCCATTGGCGTACATAAATTCTAGGTTTGCTTTATCTACTAATCTTTGAGTCGTAAAGTCTGCAGTTCCGACTCCATTTGCATTTCCTTCTGTTTGGGGAGTCAAGTCCAAAACAACCATCTTATTAACGGCCGGTCCGCCATGAGCATATGGAGTTGGATAGCGTCCTGTGACATTAGGATCCATTCCATCCCCACTAATATTTTTACCAATTTCATCAATAACCAGCACGTCTAGCTCATCAAAGTACAGTTTCGGTAAAAGCTGTTTAGCTATAATTTGTAGATTCGTCTCTTTATCCTCAATTTGTTCAGACGGCAATACTTCTATTACAGCTACTTTATCAAATGAGTTTTCAATACTAGCAATGCCAAATAGAACAGGAAGTTCTTGCATAATAACTTTAGCCATTGCAGGAACGTTTTCAGCCATATATTTAAATCCTAGCTGATGGCAAGCTTCTGCCCCTTTTTGTTTTCCTAAACCAATGCTAATCATTTTCATGAGACCACTTTCCACTGGACCGCGAAAAGCTGTATGTGGTTTTATTCGATTTACAACGATAATTCCATCAGCTTTTGAAGCATGCTTATCTACAAAGACAGGTAATCCATTGGATAATTGTCCAATTTCCACTACCTCCATTGAAGAACGAATCTCGCATTGTACACTCTCTTCGGTTATTCCAAGATGGCGTAAAACTTCTTGCTGGCCTTCAGCAGTTGCTCCGCCATGACTACCCATGCTTGGAACAATAAAAGGGTTAGCTCCAAGTTCTTTTAAGAATTGTACTGTGGTAGCTGTCATTTCGACTATTTGATCAAGCCCTCTACTACCTACTGCAATGGCAATTTCCATTCCAGGTGTTATTCTTCTTTTTATGTTTTCTTGATTTAATTTTTCCGTTAATACATGTTGAACGTCATGAATTTTTGTATCATCAAATGCCACTTGTACCTTGGCCATTTTAGGAATAGGAACATCTTTTAATAAATCTTGCAAAATACCCATCTTTTTCTCTCCTTTCTTTTAACCTGTAACATTAGAATTATCCGTACATAATAAGAAAAAGAACTTTATTCATGTTAACGCTGTAAAAAGTATCTCTCTGCATTGTAATAAGAGATATTTTCAATCAGCGCTTGCAGAACTGTAGAATCATCGGGAACCTTTCCTTGCTCTACCCATTCGCCAATTAAGTTGCATAGTATTCTACGAAAATAATCATGTCTTTCATAGGAGAGAAAGCTGCGAGAGTCTGTCAACATACCGATAAAATGACTGAGTAACCCAACGTTAGCAAAATCTTTCATTTGTCTCTCCATTCCATCAATATGGTCGTTAAACCACCAAGCTGTCCCAAACTGAATTTTTCCAGGAACACCAGTTTCATAAAAATTCCCCATCATAGCGGCAAGTACAGGATTATCTTTAGGATTCAAATTAAATAATATGACTCTCGGAAGCGCATCTTCTTGATCAAGCGCATTCAGAAATTCCGATAATCCTCGTGCGATATCAGCTTCTCCAATTGAATCAAACCCTGCATCCGCTCCTAAAAGATTTTTCATTTTTGTATTGTTGTTTCGCATAGCACCGATATGTAGTTGCATTACCCATTGCTTGTCAGCGTACATTTTTCCTAGTTCTTTTAAAAGAAACGATCGGTACTTAATTAACTCATCTTGTGAAAGAAGTTCGTCATTCATACGTCTCGTAAAAATCATTTCCGCTTCTGCTAGAGTCACCTCTTGGTATTTCATGTAAGGAATATCATGATCCGCTGCTCTCCCCCCATTATCATGAAAATAATCGACTCGCTGTTTAAGCGCTTTTATTAATTCTGCTAAAGATGTTACTTGTTTCTGAGCTACGTGTTCAAGGTTCTTGATCCATCTCTGAAAAGTTGGACGTTCAATAAACATTGCTCCATCAGGACGAAAGGTTGGAACAACTTTTGTTTCAAACGTAGAAGTTTGCTTTAGCAATTGATGGTATTTAAGAGTAGAAGTAGGATCATCCGTAGTCCCTATAAATCGTACATTAGATTTCTTAATTAACGATTGAGGTGTAAACTCGGCACTTTGCAGTTTTTCGTTGCATTCGTCCCAAATTTCAAGTGCCGTATCCGGGCTAAGCCTTTTATCAATATTAAAAAAATTCTTTAATTCCATATGAGTCCAGTGGTACAACGGATTTCCAATTAAAGAGGGCACCGTCTCTGTCCAAGCAAAAAATTTTTCCCAGTCACTAGCTTCTCCCGTAATAAAATGCTCAGCTATACCATTCATTCTCATTGTTCGCCACTTATAATGATCTCCTGCTAACCACAGCTGAGTAAGATTTTTATATTGTTTATCTTCTAAAATCTCTTTTGGGTCTAAATGGCAGTGAAAATCAAAGATCGGCATTTCTTTAGCAATGTATTTATATAACTTAACAGCTGTAGGTGTGTATAGTAAGAAATCGTCTGCTAAAAACTCTTTCATGTTATTTTCCTCCTAAGGAAACAAAATTGATTTATGGTTAAAAAGATATGTAAACACTTTCATTTTCTGTTATAATTAATTTGTTCGTTTACTAAACTAATTAATTATAAAAATAATTTAGCATGTATACAAAATTCAGTCAATTAAATATTTTAAATTTTACAATTAATATTTTCCCACACGAAGATGCTATAATAAAAAAACAATGTCAACAAAAATTTGGAGGATATATTTATGCCCAACGGTGATGCAGCTTATATCAAAAAATTAAATCGATCTTTAATTATTAGCAAAATTGTAGAGGCAGGAATGATCTCACGAGCTGAATTGTCTAAGGCTACAGCATTAACAAAAGCTACTATTTCAGCACAAGTTGCAAGTCTACTTGAAGAAGATATTATTATTGAGACACAACAAGACTATTCAAACGTTGGAAGAAAGCCTATAATGTTATCTTTGAACGAAACGGTAGGATATGCACTAGGAATTGATCTAGATTATGGTCAAATCTCATTTACTCTTTCTAATCTTCTTGGACGTCCAGTTTCTTCAGATAAAATCAAAATACACGATACAAATTACTCGAGTATATTTAGTGTATTAGTAAAAAAAATTAATGAATATAAAGATAAATGTCTTATGTCTAGATACGGTTTGATTGGTATAGCTATTTCGATACATGGTCTCGTTACCACTGATGAAATTATTCACTACATCCCTAGGTTGCAGTGGCGTGATATTGCTTTGAAAGAGGACTTAGAAACAGCAGTAAAGGTGAATGTTTATCTTGAAAACAATGCAAATTTGCTAGCTTTTGCTGAACGTGCTTATACACATCATAAATCTGATAACTTAGTATGTATAACGCTTCGTTCAGGTATAGGTCTTGGAATCTTAATAAACAACAAATTATCTAAAGGTCATGATGGCTATGCAGGAGAGATTGGTCATATGATTGTTCAACCAAATGGAGAGCTTTGTGCCTGTGGAAACAAAGGATGCTGGGAGAAATATGCATCTGAGTCAAGCTTTCTAAAGAATCTTTCCCAAAGAAAACAAGTTCGCAATATGTCTTTTAAACATATTGAAGAAGAGCTTAATAGAAAAGATATTGAAACCCATCAAGAAATGGAGAATTTTATTCATTACCTTTCAATTGGTTTGAATAATGTCATTAATATCTATAATCCTGAAATTTTAATTATCGATAGTGAATTACTTTCTCGATACCCAGATTCTATACAAAAAATTAAGAGCAGCCTTTCTTCCTCTATAAGTCACTACCGTGAATTATTAATCTCCTCAACTGGAAAAAAGGCATATGAATTGGGTGCATGCGCATTAGTAATTAAGCATTTCCTTGAAATTACAATGCCAAACTTGGTATATTCCGACTCAGCAGAAAGCTCCCTTTTAAAATAAGTACCATCTACATTTCAGCTTGTATAGTAAGAGTAATTAAAGATAAATGTTTTTACCTTCGAAACAAGAAATGAAAGATTAATTAAGACTTTCAACCCTACTAATAAAGAAAGTAAAATGATTGTAGCATGAGCTTAAACTAAAGCCGGAGCTATCTTACCTAGACAGCGATTAAGAATTGCCTCCTACTTGCTAAGAGGCAATTCTTTTACTTCTATATCTTAATCACCATAATAAAACTCCAAAAGGTTTCGGATAGATAACAAGATGATCAAAATAACCAAAACTCCTCCTATTCATCCCCTGCTTGCTTCTTTTGGGGATTTCTTTTGTTTTTTATGGGCGTAAAAAATCAGTTTTCGAAAGGCAACGTGCAGTAAAATGATAAAAACCAACATACCAATCTTTACGAGAATTAACAGGTCATCACATCCTTGTTAACAAACAAAATAAAGAACGAACGGCCAATTGGTAAATAAATCAGCTATGAAACTTTTTATTTTCTTTGTTCTTTTGATACTCTACAAAAAATGAGACTGGGACTGCTCCAATACATATACCTATGGAAATAAACAGCGCTTGGTTCAGCTGAAGACTTGTATTTCCTGTTGCTTTACTATAAATCATAAAACATACAAAACTTAAAAATCCTATGGCGAAAGGAATGAGCGCATGTTTGTACCATTTCATTGTATTAATCTCTCCTCTTTTATAACAGGACAAAGTTAGAACAGCCCCAGCTTCCAAGGTTACGATCATTTCCAAATTATCACATCTTCTTTTTCTTTCTTTTCCTTCTTTTCTTTTTGTTAAACAAGTTTAACCAAATAGTCAGCGGCGCCTCTCCAGAACATACGAGTCCTCTTGAAATCATACAAAAATAAAAAAGGCAGGATTTCTCCTGCCTTTTTGCATATGTAATTCCTCTTTACTATGTCAACTCAGCGCTTTTAGCGAGCATAAAAGCAGAGATACTAAACAAAACAATCAATAAAGAAGCGGCATGTAACATTAAAAAAAGAAACTTTTGACCGCCTTTAATGGAGAGCGAATAAATCATTCCTAGGATTGTTACTAAGATTAAAAGTGCTGCTGCTATTTTAATTACTATAGCAAAGAAAGCTCCAGCAAATACAATTGACGGAATAAAAGATGCTACAATAATGATATACAAAATCAGTGTAGCAATAAAAGCGGTTTTCGATACGTTTGAAGCCCGTTTAAACAAATTCCCCATATAATCTCCTTTCTCATTTTAAAACTGCATCTTTTACTATAATACATGTGCTTAGAGGACACAATTAACTTTTGTAAAAATCCCCATAAGTTAAGCTTTACCGCCAATGATATCGGTTATATTTTTAAGGTCTTGTTTGCTTAGTTTATCAAATGTTGTGGCTGTTTTTTTGTTTGAATTATTTGTTGATAAATAGCCTTGAGGAATGCTTTGTAGTCTTTACTTCAAAAGCAATTCACACTAAAATTCTCTCTTCCGGTAGATAGACAGCGCAATAAAGTAAGAAGCAATATACATCACCATTCCAAAGAGAGTATATAAAATAGGAACATGCAAAGAAGAAGCGATCGGTAAGCTTGATGCCGCTAATATCTCGACTAAATAGCCAACAGCTCCTTGTAAAAACATGCTTATGTAGCGTTTGAAAGGTAGCGAGTTTAATAGCAGCATGTGCAAAGAATGCCGTCATAATCGCAAATGACAAATACAGAAAAGCATCTGGTATAAACAATTCTATTTATTCACATCCTTGTGGATTATTATATCATATTTTCCTTAATTTAGGTTAATTGATTTTATGGTGCAGAATCTGCTATCTCAGTAAATATACTCTACAAAGCTGATTTCCTTATAGGAACGTCAAAGAATAAGTTTCTTTTTGTACATATCATCCTACGTTTAATAAAACGACGCATAGAAAATATACAGAGACACATATAATTCTAAAAATTTCTACTTTTATTAGTAAAAAGGATATTCTTCCTTTTTATGGTATAATCAAAAAATATTATTTATAGGGAGTGAATTCGTTGGAAACTAACACAAAACCTCAAGTAAACACCAACTCTATTGTTTCTCTAACTCTAGGTATCGTATCTATTTTTATTCCAATCATCGGGTTTATTACAGGTATTACTGGAATTATCTTCTACAAAAAAGCATCAAATCAAATAGCTGCTACCAATCAAAGCGGTAAAGGACTCGCTATTGCTGGGCTGATTTGCAGTATAGTAGGCGTAATTTCTCAGCTGTTTTTTGTACTGGGGATTATTACGTTTATGTTTGGCGGAACGACGGTTGACTATGAATAAACCAGGTCAATTAAAAAACGTAAGAAAATCGGGGTGTAGATAAGATTATTGAAATTTCTATATGAAAGAATAAAAGCTTGATTTTCGACTATCCGAAGATCAAGCTCTTAAAATTCAAACGTTAACTATGACTCATTGTTACTACACCTATAGCTTTTAATGTAACTTGCAAAGGAGAATAAAAAATTAAATCTATCGTTGAATCTAGAATAAAAGAAATCCTAATTGTTCTACTTACTTTACTATTAGTAATCTCTGTATTGATTAACTTCTCTAGCTATTTTAATAGTTCAGAGATAAAAACTTTGACCTCAAGATGTTATGATAATGGCGGAAAAACCATAGTAGAAATACATAATTCAATTACCAATGACTATTCTTTTGAATGTAAATAACTGAGTAAAAAAACAGCTGATCACTTAACAAGCTTACTTAACAGAGGGCTAACGATTTAGCCCTCTTCTATACGTTTAAATATAGCTGTATTAAGTCAATGACAAAGGAGTTATGTATGAAACATGTCATATTAGGTATCTGCGTCTTTGTATATGCAGTACTATTAGAATATCTAAAATATAACTATGGTTTTAACCTTATAGGAAAGGTGCTAATCCTGTCCGTTTTAACTGGAGTTACGTATAAAATTATCGAGAAAATATACGAGAATGGAGCTGCTACACCAAAGGGTTAAGAAATCTATAAGCAAACGCTGGCAAGTGAATGCCAGCGTTTTGCTGTCTTTACGAAATAACTAGTTTATCATCTGTTTATCACACTAACAGATTTTAAAGCATTATCATTCATAATCTATTGCTGCTAATCACGCAAAGTGTTTGTAGCCAAAAAATCCTTGCGTCTATAAATACTCAACACAATTCCGATTAAGAAGGCATTTAATAAAACCGGCATTAATCCGTAGCTAATAAACGGCAGTGACATGTTTGTCATAGGAAAGAACCCGACAATCATCCCTACGTTTCCAACTAGCTGTATGGTGTAAACCATTACAACTCCTACTAACAAAAGCTTGCTGTACGTATCGTTTAGGTTTCGGGCAATAAACATAATTCTCAAGGCAACTAAAGAAAGAGCCAAAATAAGAATTGCTGCGAATAACCATCCGTAGTAATACGTAAAACTTAAGAAGACGAAGTTAGTATGGGCCTCAGGGATAAATTGATCCGCAAAGGAATGTTTCCCAAACCAACCTGCACCTACAAATAGATGATGTATTTCTAAGAGTCCAAATTTGGACGTCAAATATTCAGTGTTATAGGGATTTAAAAATGAGAGAACTCTATACTTCTGATAATAAGCAACGGTCATCCATCCAATTATTCCCCAAGCAACAACTAATACAAAGCCAGATCCTAAAACAATGGCTATTTTCTTTTTATTTAGCTTACTCCACCAAATCATCGTAAAAGTCATAGTTACATGTATAAAGAGCGTTGTAAGGCTAAATTGTAAAAAGAAATACGATGATAGAACAAATAAAAGCAAGAATTGCCACATTTTAAAGCGATTGCTTTGAAAGAACCCTGCCCATGCCATAAGGAAAAAAGGAATGGCCATCAAACCTTCTATCTTCAAAGGACCTATCTTTAAAACGGCTTGTCCTTCTACGAGCGTATTAAAATATCTTGTCAAAAATAATAAGAGTACGGTACCTAGTAAATAGAATATCCATCCCTTGTTGGCCATCTTTCTATAGTCTATAAACATCATGCCAAGAGCTAAAATTCCACCCAAAACCACAAAGATAGCCTTATACATAGGAAAATGGTTACCACTCATATACCCTTGAGACAATAGTGGCAAAAACCCTAAAAATAGAGCGGCAGCAAATAAAACTAGCGTAACCCAATCTACTTTTGGACGATGAATACGGTTAAGGTTTCGACCAATGCTGATGGGGTTCCCCATTTGATTAACGGCCTTTTCTTCTGCTTGATCGTCACTTATACCTTTTTGCAGCCAATAGCTTTTTACATCATTTAAATGATGGTGCAATTCTGCGGAAACAAATGCCTTGGCTTCTTTTGATTTTATTTGTGCCTTCACTTGTTCCAAGAATGAATTTCTTTGTTCACTCATACCCTTCTTCACCCCTCTAATATTTCTTTAAAACTCATATGATTAGATAACGGCTGCTCTTCCACTTTTTTAAGTAGCCTGCGGCCCTTTTGATTTAATTGATAAAACTTAGCTCCGTCTTCTTGCCAACTGCTCGTCAATATACCTTTTAGCTCTAGTCGATGCAGGATGACATATAAAGAACCTTCGTTTTCTTTAAAGTTTAAAATTCCTCGGCTTTGCAGTAAGCTGACTAACTGATAGCCTGTTTTCTCCTGCACGAGCAGCTGCATCATAGCAATCAAAATTTCTTCATCACTATGAGTCTCTTGCTTTATTTTTTCTCGAATACTTTTCTTATGGTTTTCTGTAAATTTCAGATGAGCAAACACTTCACGATCCATTGTTTTTCTAAGATTTTTAAGACGTTTATCCATGACTCATTCCTCCAGCATTTCTTTTAAAAGTGATTTGGCCCGCCTCAGTCTCGTTTTTACTGTATTTGTTCCGGTTTTGGTTACTAACGCAATGTCTTTAATCAATAATTCTTCATAATAAAAGAGGTAAATCACTTCTTTATATTTAGTCGGCAGCTTCATAATAGTTGACATCAGCTCGTGGTCTTCTTCGTTTTGAATAACAGCTTCCTCTATGTTTTCTTTTTCACTTATATGATTTGGAAAATAGTCTGTCGCCGGTATGATATTTTTGTTGTACCAGCTTTTCAGAAAGTCTTTACAGTGGTTAATTGCGATTTGCCATAACCACGTCCGAAACTTGGATCTACCGCTGTACTTGTAAAGATTTTTGTAGCATTTAATAAAAATCTCCTGCGTCAAATCCTCCGCAACTGCTACGCTGTTTACATACGAGTAAGCAAGCTGCAAAATTTCTTGTCCATATCGATCCATGATTTCATCTATAACTAATTCTTTGTCTTGTACGTGTATCCATTCTACGGTCAGTTCTTTCACTTCTGCCTCTCCTTTCTTGTTCTTAGACGAAGCTTGTTGTCAAAAGGTTTTTATATTTTCATTTTTATTTTCTAGATAATTGCGTGTACATAAAAAAAGATTCTCTACACGAGAACCTTTCGCTGTACCTCTTATGTATCTGCTATGAAAAAAGATTGCCGATGAAGATAATAAATCCTGTCACTAGAATTAATCCAGCACTAATTACCACCGTTAGAATACTTCTTAGAGCCGATGCCCAATTGTTTATTCCAAAGAACCCTATAATGCCGACGAAAAATAGAATCATTGCTAAACAAAAATTTATATTAAATAACGCTGGGTGATTAAAAGCGATGAAAAAGAACACAACGCACAGTAACGCACACATAAATGACCAAAAGTTGATAATTCGTGCCACTTCAATTAAACTTCCTTCCCTTTAAACTCTACATATTTAAAACCCTCTTAAATCATTTATTTCAAATCTGTTTTTAAACGCTTCAAGAAAAAATCACAAACTTCGGTTTGAATAAACTGCTTCTTCAAACTGCACAATAAATATTCTAGTTCAAATTCCTGATAAAAAATTTTAGTCACATACATTTTTAATTCTTCTAGCGTAGGTGGTTCTGACGCATATAGTTTATCTAACGAAAGGTTAAATTGAGAGAACAGCTGATCATTTTGATACCATTCGAAAATTTCTTCACCTTTTATTCGGTAGCTAAACACACCTAGTATTTTTAAGAATGCATTGACTTGATTTTCTTCAAATTCATGATCAATCGTGAACATAAAAAAAGGTGTTCCTCTGCGTTAATCATATGTTTCATCAGACTCATTTGATATTTTAATAGCTTTACTTCTTTTACTACGTCCAACTTCTTCACATCTTTCTTAATATACTCTGTAAATTTTACTATAATACGGTAGTTACAATAAACCATTCATAATACTTTTATCTATTTGTAATTAATTGGATAACAAGGTATATTGTTATAAATAGGAAATTACTTTATAAACTGAAAGCGAGGATACATATGGGTCTATTAATGATTACTGCCATTATCACTTTATCGGTTATCTTGGACTACTTTATTTTTGACTATGATGACAAACACTGGGGCTGGCTAAAAAAAGCTTCTAAACCCGTTAAACGAAGTGTTATTGGCTGTTATTTGCTTATGTCGTTTGTTATTTATTTTGCTTTAAGTCTTCCGTATATTAAGCTTTTTTTATAAATATCATTCTGCTTAAACTGGTTAGCCTATAACTCTTACCCAAAAGCTACAGGCTAACCCACTCATTTCACCACCGCTACAAATTGTTTATCTTCAAATGTAAACATTTCCCCTAACTCATAGATGTACTTCTTTTTGTCTAATTTATAATACTTTCCAAAATAAAGCGTTTTTAAGTTAATACTTATATTTAAATTGAGATCTTTCTCTTTGGCTTCTTCACCATCTAAGCAAGAATATAATTCAATGTGACACCCCTCTATCAGGTATTCCTCAATATAAGTAAACAACTCTCTTATTGATTTAGAATGTACATCACAAGATAATTCGTAGATATAGGGCAAGGTGAATGCGTGCTCTATGTCACTGTACCCGTCATTTAAGTAATTGATACTAATACCGTACGCATCTTCTTCTTTTTCATAGATTGTAATCAGCTGATCTTTCTTTTGATTTCGATTAAAAAGAGAAACTTCGGGTAAAGGCACCAGCGTTTCTTTAGTGCCAAAACTTCCTGTAGGCAATTCATAGGGAGATCCTATATAGTGATGTACGGTCATATTCGTCACTTCGCTTTCTCTTTGCTTATAAAATACTATTATTCTATCACTCTTATTAAGATTACATACAAATACAAGAAAAATATGTATAATAAAACCAGGAGGTGACAACATGAAGAAACTACTGCCTTTTTTATTTTTAGCCGCTCTTTATTTGTATGACTCTTCATATAATCATACTGCTTTTTTACATAAACCGGTTGTTTCTGCATTTTTATATGCAGCTGCTATTTTAATTTGTGCATTATTATTTATAAATGTAAAAAAAGATCGAGCTGTTTAAGCAAGGAGAATACTATGAGCTATAAAATTGTATTTTTTGACGTGGACGGAACCCTTACGCACCACGAAAACGGGACTATCTCCGCTAAAACTCGAGAGATTGTAAAAAGCTTAAAAGATAAAGGAATAAAAGTTGTTGCCGCAACAGGCAGGCCTTTATCTCTCTGTGAAGAAATTAGAGAATTAGGTATAGATACGTTCATTACCGCAAACGGCGCGTATACTGTACATAATGAAGAAGTCATTCATAAGCTGTCCATGGATAAGCACGTTGCGCGCGAAGTCTTTGAATACGCAGCCTGGCAAAATCACGGTCTTTCATTTTATACAAAAGAGCTCAGCACGAACGGTGTCAAAGATGACAATATTTTAAAAGCACTGAAGGAAACGCTATCTCTCAGTGATTATCCTCAAATGAATGAGCGTATTTATGATGAAGACATTTATTTAATGTGCTTATACGCTGATGATAAAACGGCTGATCAGTATAAACAACGATTTCCCCAGTTAATGTTTAAAAGATGGCACCCTTTTGTCGTAAGTGTTCTTCAAGAAGAAATTACAAAATCGGTAGCTATCCTGAAGGTCTTAGACTATTTTAACATCGATCAATCTGAGGCTATCGCATTCGGAGACGGAGAAAATGACATCGATATGATAGAATTAGCCGGCCTTGGAATTGCGATGGGGAACCGATCTGATAAGTTAAAAAACGCCGCAGATTTTGTCACGAAGAAATCGGGTGAAGACGGGATTGAGTTTGCCCTTAAAAATTTTGAAGTCCTATAGAAAAGTGGCACGCCTAGATAACTTATCTAAGCGTGCTTTTTTCTTTCCATAAATGTTTCAGGATGTAGCTCCTCTGATTGAATGACAATGGCCGTCATGCCGGTTTCACTTCCCGATGTATGCCACTCTCCTTTTTCCCACAGTACTGCTTCTCCACGTTTAATGGATATTCGTTTTTGATTCTCTCCTGTTACCCATCCCTCACCTTCGACTACGATAAATAGCTGAGAGATAGGAGCTTGATGATGCCCTATCGTTCCTTCTCCTTCTATATACATATAACCGATCGTAGCTGCTTCATTTGTTCGTGCCATTTTTACGTAAGTGGCTAAACGCGACTGATATTTTTCTACTTTTTTGCTATGTTCTTTACTGAATTTGTAGATTTTCAATATACATACCCTCTTTGTCCATCACGTTTTCTTATTTATTTTTACTGCGTTTAAGATACTCAGGCGGAGACACAGACTCAACAAATAAAGCACCGTCTAGCTGGTCACGCGGTACAAATAAAGTTGGCATAGTACCACTTTCTAAAAAGATCGTTTTAGTAAATATCCATTTGTTGTCTGATTTTTTTTCAAGCTGTGAGAAATCAGTAAATAAAGCTGGTGACTGCACTTGATGCATATAGTCCTCTAGACTTTTTTTAGGCGGCTTCTCTATTTTATATGGCTGCCCTGTATCCGTATGTATTTCACCTTCATACATAAATAAGCCTAAGTAATAAGACTGTTTTTTTATTTCATTAGAGACAATCGCTCCTAGAGGTTCAAAGCCTGTAAACGTTTTATATTGTTTGAAAATATGAAGGTTATGTGCCCAGATAATAATCTTTTCATTAGGGTACAGCTCTTGACAAATCCATTCTAAATTTCCCTTCATTCGTTTTTCTCTTAGTTTTTTATACATCCGGTGATTATGGTGAATATGATTGATAAAATACAAACGGTTTTGCAGGCATCGAATAATTATTTTAACTTTACATACAAGCTCTTGATTTTCAAGATGCAAAACGTATTCTTCAAGTAGATAAGCTTCTAAATCTCCTATTACTACGCTTGCTTTTTCTTTAAACTCTGCAAACTCACGTAGCATTTCTGCTGGAACTTTTTTTCTTCTCGATTTATATTGCCCTAGTTGGTAATACCATTTATACACGCCTGCTTCAATGTATTCTATCTTTTCTATCATGTCTTCAGACACTACGGGACTCAGCTGCTGAACGAATTTCACGAAAAGATCACGATTAGAAGAAGGATTAATATCTATTCCTATTAAACTTAAATCTGATTTTTTCATTAGCTGAAACAAAGATAGATTTTCTTTTGTTGCCCATAAAGAATAAATGGCGTTTTTTAAAAAGTCTTCATCTGTAAACTCTTCTTTTAACTCATTAGCGCTGTAGCATTCAGCTAATCCGCTTTCAAATGCCAGTACGGTAAAATTCATTTCTTTATGTAGAAATTCTATTATTTTTGACTTCATCATATTATGTTCTCTTATGTTGTGACCATTTTCCCCTAACCACACAATTCTCTTATCTTTTACGATATGACGGAGAAATTCAAACTCTTGAGGCGTACATTCAGCCGGTTCGCTTAAATGGATTGAGTTTTTAGATAGCCACTCCACAGAGTTTAAATACCTCTCTTTTCCTTTTGAAAAAATCCCCATATTCTATCCTCCTTCACCAAGTTACCTATTACTTCCATTTTACTAAAATACAGCTAACACTTCACTATTTATGTCCAATAGCTGATCAACAGCAAAAAGACCTTATAGATACTCCTATAAGATCTTGTTTTTCTAAAGTTCTAGATCAACTCATCCCGCTGAGCTTTCTCCAAACGCTCTTTGACTATTTTTTTAAACGCGTGAGAATCATCCACGCGAATGGCAACCTGCTTGTATTTCTTTTTGATTCCCATAAAAAGCGTTGCTTCGATTGGAGATTTTAGTGTTAGTAAAAGATCAGGATGCACGGTTTCAAAATCGCGTGCGATAAATTCAATCGTGGTGCTAGGTATTTTTTGTTCGAGGATGTGAGTATCTTCAATTATTTCTTCAATATCTTGAAATCTGATTTTCATACGCTTGGCTAAGCCAAAAGAAACGTATAGACAATCATCGTCCACTCGCAAAGGGTTAAGCCTTAATGCTTGAATATCTCCTAAAAAGAAAACAATGCTATAAATATTAAGAATCAGTAAAACGATTGAAAGAATGATAGACGTATTGTGCAGCAGCCAGTGAAGGCCTAATGTTTCAATAACAATCGCATGAATAATCATAATTTGAAACGTAATAAAACTTGAGCGTTTATACAGAGTAAACGTATTCCCTTCATTACTGGGCTGCTTCTTCCACGTTCCAAATGCATAGTAAAACATCAGCATTTCTGAACAAAGGATGTGTAGAAACGTTTGTTTGGGGAACTTTTCGTTTACAGCCCGCGAAAAAGAAAATAAAAGCGGTAAAGAGCTTGATTTGATCCTTCTCAAAATAGGCGGTACGTTTTTAACTAGCATAAACAGCAGCGAAAGTTCAAATAAAATGAGTACTCCTTCTATTCCAACACCGAGCCACATAACCGTCTGAAAAGAAGCCAAGTATTCACTTGGAATGATAAAACGCGCAGCAATAAGGCCTATAGCCATTAACACAATAAAGTGCTTTAAACTGAACTTACGCTGCCAGGCTAGAAATAAGAGCGGAGCCACAAGACTTAAGTCTAAAATAGAACCTACTACTACTCCGTTGAGATCAGCAGGCAGCGACTGAAGACCAAAAGAAGAGTGGTACAACACGTAATTTGAACTTATGACTAACAGCAGTAAAAAAAGAGCAACAAAAGAAACTGTTTTTTTATGAAGAACCAAACAACCCACCTCACTTTAGTTAGTGAAACACGTGAATTCCTGTTACTTCCATTTTACCAGTGGAGTTGATTTAAGTCACTTTGTAGCGTGACATTATGTTATAAAATCATTTTTTTCACCAATTCTTTTATACAAATAATTTACAATGTAAAAAGAGTTTGACATTTATGGAACTGATGATAAAATAATAAATGTAAAATACTTTTTACATTTATTATAAGGAGGAGTAAGAATGGATTGGGTTAAAATTGTGTATTCATTCATCCTGTTAGTTTGCGGACTTTTG
Organism: Priestia sp. VA7; assembly: GCF_055710015.1. Taxonomy (NCBI): domain Bacteria; kingdom Bacillati; phylum Bacillota; class Bacilli; order Caryophanales; family Bacillaceae; genus Priestia; species Priestia sp. VA7. The sequence continues at coordinate 135,313 of NZ_JBVQPN010000003.1, read as the reverse complement.
ATTTTTTTTACATCATCTTCTCGAAAAGGTGATGAAAGAAAGAAGTTTATCAGCACGAAGGCTCAATCATACGCATTTGTGGTAGTTATAGGTATGCTGATTTTAGAAGTTATAGAGTCCATTTATCGGACTTTTCAAGGAAAAAATTCTTATGATGGCATTGGCATTTCGCCGCTAATATTTCTAACGATGATTTCAGTTGTATATTTGATAACGTTTCTCACCTACAGAAAAAAATACGGTGATTAAATGAAAGATCACAAGTAAGAAATAAAGAAGTTCAGCTCATCTTTCCTGATGAAACGATAAATATAGCCTTACTTTATAATTAGCTTTTAATACAGCCTCTAGATGACATCCGACAGTAGATGAGCTTGTTATAAGTGTTTTATTAACAAGGAATAACTAGACCTCCTACTGAGGTTTTTTTGTGCATGCCTAAACTTTTGTTTTGATATTAAACTGAAAATAAAACATCTCCCGTAATTAAAGTCAGGAGATGATATCATAAACGTTGAGCTCATTAGGGTTTGCTTACTTTCTATTCTGTTTCTCAAGTGATTCAATGATTCTATCATTTTGTTTAAGGATCTTCCTAGCTTTGCCTCTAATGAACATAAAGTGATAAAAACGGCTATAAATCCTACAGTAGCTAAAAATATAAAGGCTTCTCCCCTTTTTTAAACAATCAACCATATACGCCCTACATCTCAAAAAAGCTATGCCTTTCCACTTTGCACACTCTAAGCGAAAACGTTTGATACCATTCTTTTTTTCCTTTGTGCTGCGCTGCGCGGTGGGCTGAGTTTTCTTTCCACATTCTTATTGATTCTAAGGAATCCCAGTAGGAAACGGTAATACCTAAATCTTGATCTCTAGCACTTTCTATTCCTAAAAAGCCTTTTTGTTTAGATGCAAGCTCCACCATTTTATCTGCCATTATCCCGTAACCCTTCTCTCCTTCTGTTCTTTCAGAAGCGAAAATGACAGCATAATAAGGAGGATCAGGGGTTTTAACAATTCCAGGCATATTGATTTCCTCCTTTAAATAAAGTCTAATTAATCACAAAAAAAGTCTAATGTGAAGACTCTTTTACTCTTGATACGTAGAAGCTACTACTTTATATTTTTTCACTTTTGCTAGTTCTTTATCAGGGATTTGCGATGAAGCAGCGTCAAAAGAAATGGATTTTCCAGGAGTCAGCTGCGCTTCTTCCGATTGAAATGTAGTTCCTATAAACTCATTTTGTTTTCCATATAAGGCTCCACCAACCAGAATATATTCAATAGATTCTTTGGTATTGTTTGTAGCTGTTCCTTTGATATGTAAGATGTGATTCTCTTTTTCCTGACTCATTGCGTCGCCTTTAATTTTCAAGCTCTGTACATTACTTGCAGGTTTTATCGGATTAATCTTGACCTTTACATTATATGTATCTGGTTCTTTATTAATAATTCCTTCCGCTGAAATGTACCCTTCCTCGCCCGGCTTTAGTACATAGGGAGCAAGATGAACGTCGGGGTCACTTGGAATAATATGCGGATCAAGGACTTTTCCAGTTTTGTTTACATATTTTATTGTTGTATCGTTTACATTAAGCGTTTGGTCACTTTCATTTTTTATAACCGCAGAATAGCTCAGTACGTTATTATGAGTGATCGAATCTGCAAGTGTATAACTTTTTTCTTCTACTATTTTTATTTTTTCATCCTTTGTTTTCTCTTTCTTATGCTGGGCAGTGTCCGTTTCCTTGTTGCATCCAGCCAGAATGAACAAGAATGCTAAGAGTATTCCTAGCAGCAGTCTTACTTTCATGATGATTCCTCCGTTTAATACTATTTTTTTCACAAATTCCATTATAATACTTTTTTGGATTTATCTAAAGGGAATTTCACACCTAATTAGAATATGCTAAAATTATAATAAGATAAATATTCCATTTATGTGATATAGTTCTTTATATATAAGTAATAAACAAATAGAGTTAGAAGAGTTTTCGAAAGATTACCGCGTGGTAGCTGCAGATATGCGAGGCTATAACTTATCAGATAAGCCGGAAGAAATTTCTTCTTACAGCATGCCTCACTTAATGGAAGATGTAAAACAGTTAATTGAAGCATTTGCTTATACATACCCGCAGTATCTCAAAAAGTTAGTGATGTTTGATGCACCGCACCCTTACACATTTATAAGAGAGCTTGCTGAAAATCCTGCTCAACGAGAAGCAAGCAGCTATATGAGCTTTTTCCAACAGTCGAATTCTCAAGATGAGCTACTCGCAAATAATAGCGAAAAGCTAAGAAATATGCTGACGGAGCCCGGCATTAAAAAAGGCTATTTAACTAAAGAAGAAGAAGCTAAATATGTAGAGGCGTGGAATCAGCCAAATGCAATGAAATCAATGCTTAACTACTATCGTGCGTCTTCCCTTTACCCATTTGAAGAGCGCGTTCGTAAACCCGTAGCACTGCCGCATAAAGTATTTCAGTCTCCGACTTTAATTGTATGGGGAAATGCGGACGAAGCGTTTGAAAACAGTAATTTAGATGGTATTGAAGAGTACGTTCCAAACGTAACGATTCATCGCTTAGACGGTGTAGGACATGCGCCTCAGCATGAGCAGCCCCAAAAGGTAAATGAATTTATGAGAGACTTCTTAAGCAAATAAACTAGAAAAAGACTGCAAAGCACGGTATACAGCCAGCTGCTTTGCAGTCTTTTTTATAAATTATAAAACATATCGTCAACTATTAATTTCTATTATTGGATTATTTTTCAACTTTTTAATGGAGGTATACGGGGTATAAATTTTACTGTACAGATGCAGTCCCCCTAAAGGAACATGTACATTTCTTTCTTACTTACCCTTTTTGGAACTCTCTTTTTTGAGAGTTCTTTTTTTACGCGTTTACTTCTTTCCCATCGGAAGAACAATCTTAAACAATGATCCTCCCGTCTCCTTATTATCGGCCGTGATGCTTCCTCCGTGGTTTTTCACAATGGAATGAGCAATATAAAGACCTAGCCCCAAATTCCCGTGCCCGCTTGTTCTCGACGCATCTTCTCTGTAAAACTTTTTAAACAGCTGTTCTTTGTTGGATAGTGTAAACCCAGGACCCGTATCATGTATTTCAAAGATTACTTCGCTATGATGAATGACGGTATTCCAAGCTATCTCCCCTCGTTCAGGCGTGTACCGAATACAGTTTGTGATGACATTATCTAATACTTGAGAAATGCGCTGAGGATCTCCGTAAAATTGATTTGGTCCGTCTGCTTCACTAATTGAAGATAAAAAGGTAATCTCTTTTTTTTGACATAAAAGCTGAAACTCGTCCGCTTTCTCATGAACAAATGTGTAGATATCAATAGGTTCCTGTTTTACGGTAAAGCCCGGGTTTTCTATGACAGATACTTCTTGCAGCTGATTTAATAGTTGAATCGAACGCTGTGTATTTGTGTAGATCGTATGTAAATATCGATTAAGCCTCTCCGCGTCCTTTTTGCTTCCTTCTACTAAAATTTCGGTGTGACCGTGAATGATTGTAAGAGGCGTTCGTAAATCATGCGCAATCGCAGCCGTCATATCCTTACGGTCTTCTTCTAGCTGCCACTGTTTAGCTAGCGATTGCTTTAATTCTTTTCGCATTTCTTCAAAGGCGTGCAGCAGCTGACTTAATTCTTTGGCGTCTTGAGTCACGGACAGCGAAAAATCCAAATTATTATGTTGAATATTCTTTGCGGCTGTCATCAGCTCGTTAAAAGGTCGTTCAATTTTTTTGCTAAATCGTCTTCCAAATAAATAAGCAAACAAATAAAAATAAAGAAACGGACTGGCTAGAGATAAAAACGCTACAAGCGCAACGATCCATTTAATATTTGGGTTAGCCGAAGCCATGTTTAATTGATATCTTAACGCAATGGCCCCGTTTACTTCGTCTTTTGAATCAAAAAGCGGATAGACTTTTATAATATATTTACCTGAATGGATATTTGTATTAACCTGAGAATAAAAATCGCGTTTGCTCTTGATATATGAAGTGGACATGGAGCCATACACGATTTGTCCTTCTCTATTCATAATTTGATAATCCATGCCTTCTAGCGGAATAACCGATTCTACTTGGTTTTTAGCATCTTTAGAAAGGAGCGCGTCTTCTTTTTTCTTAACGAACTGAAGAATATCGGGAATTTGTTTTTCATAATAATTTGCTGGATTCAGTGCTCCGGGCATAAAAAACCAGTTCACTGAGATGACAATTCCCCACGTTAAAAGCGTAGCAAGCAGGCTATACAGCAAAATCACATGAAAAGATAAAACAAACTGCGCTTTTAACGTTGCCCGGTTCATCCATTTTTTTATTTTACCCATTTGTAGCCAATGCCCCAAACGGTCGAGATATAAGGTGTTTCGTCACATTTTAATAGTTTTGCTCTAATTTTTTTCACGTGTTCTGTAATCGTAGATGAATCTCCTTCCGCGTCGTAGCCCCACACTTTTTCATACAGCTGCTCGCGTGTAAACACCTGACCTGGATGAAGAGCGAGAAAATGAATGATCTCAAATTCTCTCGAAGTAAACGGAATTACTTCATTGTTATGTAAAATTTGATAGCCATTTAAATCAATGGTTAACTCTCCAAAATGAAGCCTGCTATAGGAATTGCTGCTAATTCTCTGCTCACGGCGCAGATGGGCATAAATACGGGCTTTTAGTTCTTTCATGCTAAAAGGTTTAACTAAATAATCATCTCCACCGACCAATAGTCCTCTTACTCTGTCCTGCTCCGTTTGCTTTGCGCTTAAAAAGATGATGGGGCATGATATGCTTTTTCGGATTAGTTCACAAAGTGCAAAGCCGTCCATGCCTGGCATCATCACATCCAGCACAATTAAATCTGGATTTATTTTTAACTTTTTTAACGCTTCTTGCCCTTCGTAGGCGAACAGCACCTCATACCCTTCATCTTGCAGCGCATCTTTCATAAATGAAATAATGTCTTTTTCATCATCCACTAGTAAAATTGTTTGATTCATCTCCAGCTCACCCTACCCATTCTTTCTTTTTCCATACGAATAGGTTTATTATAAGGCTAATGAGTAAAATTGGAAATAATAGGTTTACTAAAAATTCAGAGTTTGGCCTGCTTAATTCATGAAAAACAGAATCGGTTACGGAGAAAAAGAAGCTTAGTTTATCTGACACATACACACTTCCAATTAAAGCACCAATAGTTGCGACGTAAGATAAAATGGAATTAGGCATAAGAACACTCAGGATACTCCCGATACTAATAACCGCTATAAAGATGCAAAAACAAATGCCGTAAAATTTCAGCGAATATAGTAACGCTCCAACAGTCCCTAAAGTCTGTCCTCCTAAAAACGTTGTTTCATTTACATGAGGCATAACCATTCTTCCAAGGCATGTACCCACTAACCACGTAATACAAAGAATAATAAAAACTAGTAAACATTGAACCGCCCACTTTACAAAAAATAGCTTCACACGATGGTGCGGCCGAATTAGTACCATGCGCAGCGCTCCCGACGTGTACTCACCGTTGAAGCTATCTGCCACAAACATAGGAATGACAATAAACGTAATCGCAAAGGATAGGTCTCGAAGAAGCAGCGGTGCTGAATTTAAAGAATCAATTTTCACGTCGTGGTCTGCATCAAAAAACGAAATGCCTCCCCTTTGAAAAAAGAACCAAATAAAAGCAAGTAACCCTGCGTACACGGCTAATACAGCCGCTGTTTTCTTTCGTTTAAACGTTCGCTCTAATTCACTGATAAAAAGTCCTGTCATCATGTCTTTTCTCCTTTTATAGAAATGATTCTTTTTTTCGAATAGCTACATACGTTAAACCGCTAAAAAACAGAACATAAAAACCTAACACACCGAAATTCCAGCCTACAAACTGCGGTTTTTCTGCCATCATGACTGTGATCCCCTGCCATTGAATCATCGGTACGGAAGTAAAAAACAGCTGTCCAAAAAGCTCTTCACTCATCCACTGCTTAAACCCTGTTAATAAAGTCGGGTACGAAAACGAGATCAGTATAAAAGCAACACCGATTCCAACAGCCGTAGTGGTCGTTTTGCTGATAACAGAGATAAAAAACAGCACACAGCATATCGCAATAGTCGTTAAATAGGCATATCCATAGAATGAAAGATTATATACTAGCGCTTCTTTTATGTTGAAAGCATGACTGTGATAAAACACAAAGTAGGTTTGCGGATGTTCAAACATCAGAAAGCCTATCACATAGCTCATACAAAAATACGTAATAAAAAACAGTAAATTAAACAGCAGAATCACTGCGGCTTTTGCTAGGATGATTTCTTTAAACGAATATGATCGTATCATGACCATTCGCAGCTGTCCTGACCGGTACTCGCCGGTAACAACGAGCGTAATAAAAACTAAGAACATGGCATTAAAAACGGTAAATAACATTTCAGCTAAGCTCAGTACAGGAAAGTTTCCCGCAAACGTATACTGTGGTAAATCGACTGTGAGTGCTCCGTTTTCTTTTTGGAGATAAGATGAAGCAGCTAACAGCACCACCGGCACTAATAGAAAGGTCAGCCACGCCACTTTTCTTTTCCAAAGTCTTTCCCACTCCGCTACTAACAGCTCCTTCATTGTGACACCAGCTCTACAAACGCATCTTCCAGATTTTTACCGGATGCTAACTGGTCTAGAGCGCCGGCCCATATTAGCTCTCCTTCTCTCATCACAACGATTTGATCACATACTCGCTGTAATTCATCCAGCAAATGACTAGAAATCAAAATCGTTTTGTTATAGTCGCGTTTTAACGTAAAAAGCAGCTCGCGCAGTTCACGTACGCCCATTGGATCTAAGCCGTTGGCTGGCTCATCTAGTATCAACAGGTCCGGGTCACCTAAGAGCGCTTGAGCAATTCCGAGCCTCTGCTTCATTCCAAGAGAATACGTTCGAACTTTATCGTTTTCTCTGCCGGTTAATCCCACGATATCAAGCACTTCTTTTACTCTTTGCTGCCTTTGTTGTTTTGTGTGAAATGAATGCAGGCGAGCTAAATTTGTCAGGTTTTCTTTTCCTGTCATATAAGGAAAAAAGATGGGCGACTCTACAATTGCGCCAACGCTTTGCAGCGCTTCTTTTCTTTGTGAAAAAATATGTTTGTCATTAATAAAAACTTCTCCTGCGGTTGGTTTAATTAACCCCGTCAATAAACGAATTAAGGTCGTTTTACCAGCTCCGTTTGGTCCTAACAGTCCACATATTTCCCCTTCATTAATTCGAAACGATACTTCTTTTACTAAGTGACGGCGTCTTACCTTTTTCGAAACGCTTTTTACATCTAAAATGATATTTTTCATATTAAATCCCCCCTACACGTAGTATAGGAGGGATTTATAAAGAATTTATAAAGTTTTTAAAAATTATTGTACAGGCTTTTTAGCTACGATATAGGATACCACTGCGAATAAAAGCAAAAACAAATAGCCCGCACTTTCAAAGCCTCTTACTTCTCCATAACCAATATAAAAAAGTACAGCCGCAGTAATAACGGTTAGAATTGAAGGAGCCATTCTAACGACTTTGTTCCATTTCATTTTTCTGAATAGCCAAGTTAACACGAGTATAAGTACACCTGGCAGCAGTGCAATAAGTAAAGGACCGCCTATCATCATCGTCTATCAACCTTTCAAGATATCTGTTATTGAGGAGCATGTATAGAGAAATATTTAAGTGCTGTGTTTAGTTTAGTTTTTTATTCCCTTTCCCGTAAATCACAACTGTGTAAGAATCACCTTTCACTTTATTCTTCATTTCTTTTGTTTCAAGAAATTCATCGATAATCCCTTTAAGTTTATCGGCAAATTTCTTATTATCTTCGGAAACGTTTAATGAAGTGTAGATAAATAATTGTGGTTCGGGATGAACAGAATAGCCTACCATCTTGACATAATATTTCTTTTTTCCTAATAAGTCTTCGCCTATATCCGTAACAATAGTTCCCCATCGATTATCTTGATCACGTTTCTTAAGATTTATTTTCTTTATTTTTATTAAAGCATTCTCTGCCTTATTTTCAGCCAGAACAGCATGAATGAGGGCTTTTATTTCTTCTACTCTCTTTTCTGTATTAGGAATTTCCAGCTCTACTCTTGGCGGAGAATTAAAACTAACGTTAGCTATTAAAAAATCATAATGATGCTTCTCTAATTCTGTAGAAAGATCAGTTTGAATCTTTTCAATTTTTTTCTCTTGTGCATTCGGTTCCGTATAGACATACGGCTCCATTCTTTCAATTTTAAACGTATAGGCATCATATTGCCTTTTGGACAAAATGTTGGTTGCAATATCAGTTATGTCTCCTCGTACCTTATTAAAATACTTCTCCGACCCTTCTACTGATACAACTAATTCTTTTTTCCCTCCATAATAGGTCTGCCCCACGCTAGCTGTTTTATATCCCTTTTTTTCAAGCTCTTGATATAATACATCGGCTATAGGCTTTTGCTTAAAAAGCTGTCCTACGTAAGGGATTTTAGCAGCCACTTGGGCCATTGCTGGAGAAACAAAAGCTGAACTAATGAATGCACCGCTCAAAAGAAAGAGGGCAATCCCACAATATACAATATTTCTTACCAGATGATTTTGTTTTATAGAAAATAAATTTCTTTTAGACTTTGGTGGTGAAGATTCTAATTGATCAATTGTTTCTAAAAGCCTTTGTTTATGTTTTTGCTTCCTTGTTGGTTTCCAAATCAACTCCTCGTTCAATTTTTCTAGCGAATTGTCATCTATATAAAAATTAAACGGTTTCTTCATATACGTATCCATCCTTTACTAACTGCTTTCTTAAAGCAGGAATTGCCCTGAACTGCGCTGATTTTACTTTACTTTCAGACCAGCCTAAAATAGTCGCTGTATCTTTAACCGAAAAACCTTGAACTTTGCGCAGTAAAATAACTTTACGATGTGAATCTTTGAGCTTTCCTAACGCTTGATACAGTTCTAGAGAACTTTCTTTAAGCTCAATCATTTCTTGAGGTAAACGAGCATGATCCTTTTTCGAAAGAAGAAAGTCTTTTAAAAGACTAGTAGGCTTTTGTTTTCGAAAATAATCAATCGTTACATTATGGGCAATACGAAATAACCACGTCTTTTCACTAGCGTTTTGCTGAAATAAATCATAGGAAAGATAAGCTTTTACAAATGTTTCATGGGTCAAATCTTCAGCTTGCTGATAATCTTTTACGAGCATCAAAATAAATTTTAATAAGGCGTTACTGTGTTCGTCATACCAACGCTCAATCTCTTCTTTTTTCGTATTTTCCAATGTTCTGACCATCCTTTTAACTAATATTCGTTACTTAGACGTAATCTAGAATAAAAAGTTGTGGTTTTTATTTACAAAAATAAAAAAGCTCTCCTAATTAAGAAAGCTTTTACTATCACAATCTATGAAATTTTTAGTTAACCAAAGGCTTAGGGCTCGGAAATCCCATTCGCAATTGCTAATAAAAACATTAAGCCAGAAAGCAACACAATAAAGATGCTGTTTGCGATAATGCTAAACCACACAACGCTCGGCTTCTTCGTTCGGACTCCTAAAACTAATGCCACAATAAAACCAAGGTCTATTGCAAAAAACAGCCACAGTGCAATAGTCAAATCTCCGCTTCTGTTTGGAAAAATTGAATTTGATGGAAATATCCAATCTGCAAAAAACACTACAAACGCAGCCACCAACAAAATAACCGTTAATAAAATTGGCTTATTTTCTTTTGAAACACTCATTTCAAATATCCTCCTAACTAAAGAAAATAATACCATATAATACTAAATTGAAATATACAAATTACAAAGTCTCAACATCAGAAAGAAAAAAAGGACATAGATTTTTATTAACGGGTTCTTTTCTGGGGGGCAAAACTTACTTTCATAATGCATTCTAGTATGTATTGACACATGAATCACGTTTTTTATTTGCTTGGTATTACTTCTATATTTGCTATTTCCCCTTAAATTCAAGCAGAAATTCGCATAAAAATTCTCGAATATGGAAATAATTATTTGAATTTAACCGTGAATTATTATTTAGTTAGTTTTAAAGATATTATTTATTTTAAGTAGGTTCTGATATCTTTCGTTGTTGATTTTGGAAGTTTTGTTGAACAAGTTGTAAATTTAACCTTCTAAAGTAAGGGCATTTCTTTGTGATGAGAAATGCTTTTTATTTTGCTTAAAATCAAAAGCATATTTCAATAATAACAATAATAGTATAACAAAAAACGATAATATTTTATTGTAAAACGATAAATCATATGTTAAATTCTTATTATCATTAAATAAGCGAGGTGTTTTTATGAATGTTAAACGAGGTTCTACCACTTTCTTAAAGGTAATAATTTTTCTGATTGGAATTGCAGTGCTTGCCGCATGTATATTTTTGTTGCCTGAAGCAGCCAGAAGAGATGCTGTAGAGCGTCCTGGTGATTATTCGTTATATCCACTTTTGGTATGTACATATGGAATATGTATCACGTTTTCTGTGGCGTTGTATCAAACTTTTAAACTTTTAACCTATATCGAAAAGAATAATGCTTTCTCTGAGTTATCTCTTCAGTCTTTGAAGATAATAAAAAAATGCACTTTTACTGTCATTTTCTTTATTTTGTTAGCAATAGTTTATTTAAGGGTGCATGCTCAATTCACAGGTGATGATGCAGCAGGTCCAATATCTCTAGGTCTAATGGGCATCTTGGCAACAAGTATCATCGCAGCCATTGTGGACGTGTTTCAAAAACCTATAAAGAATGTCATGGATTCACAGCCAAAAAACAATTAACATTTAGAAATATAGGAGAGGTGTTTTTTATGAAGATAGCAACCACATTATTTTTAAAGATAGCAGTTATTCTCATTGGAATTCCGGTTCTCGCTTTGTGCATATTTCTGGTTCCTGAACTGGCAGATGCGGTAGCGGATTTCTTAGGTATTCATTCCATAGAATATATCATTTTCATCCTTTTATATGGAGGAACATTACCTTTTTACTTCGCCCTTTACCAAGCTTTTAAACTGTTAAGTTATATCGACAAGAACATTGCTTTCTCCGAATTGTCTGTTCGAATTTTAATGAGCATCAAATACTGCGCCATTTCCATCTGTAGTTTGCATGTTTTAGGTTTACCCGTCTATTATCTCGTGGCAGATAAAGACGATGCCCCAGGTCTTATATTTGTTGGAATGGTCATTCCTTTTGCTTCGTTGGTTATCGCAGTTTTTGCTGCTGTTCTCCAAAGGCTTTTGCAAGAAGCGATTAACATAAAATCAGAAAATGATTTAACGGTCTGAGGTGGAGGATATGGCAATTATTATTAATATTGATGTGATGTTAGCAAAACGAAAAATGAGCGTAACCGAGCTTTCAGAGAGGGTTGGAATTACTATGGCGAATCTTTCCATCCTGAAAAATGGGAAAGCAAAAGCGGTTCGTTTTTCAACATTAGAAGCGATATGTAAGACTTTGGATTGTCAGCCAGGCGATATTTTGGAGTACAAAAGCGACGAAGACAATCAATAATAAAAGACCATAAATTTCTTCAATTATGAGGATTAGGTATTGAAATTAAAATGAAGGGGCAGCTTAATTGCTGTCCCTTCTCTGCTTTTATTGATTTTTTTTAATTAGAGAACTCGATTGAGAATTATATTGATATGGGTGACAATCTTAGACATAGCTCATTGCAAATATTCTTCCGCTAAAGAAGGATTTAAGTAGCGAGCCATACCGGTTTTCATTTTACGAAACCCTGCTTTTTTATAAAACTCTTCATTTCCTGCTGTGGAAACAAGATGAACGCAGGAAATATCGTCAAGCTGAGCAAGCAGGTTCTCTATAATTTGCTGTCCAATTCCTTTGTTTTGATACTCCTTATCAATCACAACATCATAAATCGCAGCATTAAACACACCGTCGGAAAGAGCTCTGCCAAACCCTGTTATTTTATTTTCATCATAAGCAATCGCTACTACGCTGCTTGCTTGAAATATTTTTTTAATTTTTTCTTCATCATGGTTCTTCCACCCGACAGAGCGGTAAATTTCTTTCATCCTCGACCACTCAACGTTTTCTATAGAATGTGAAAAGGAAATCTTCATAGAATCTACTCCTTTTGTTTTTTTATAAACTATTTCTTTTTTCAAAAGCAAAAGTCCTTGGTAGATCATTACGAGTATGTGTATACGATAAAAAGTATCATACATGTCAGTGATGATGTATAAACGTTAACTTCTATATTTAACCGCAAAAAAGGTACAAATTATCTGCGATTTGCACCTAAAATAACTACGTTCGTTTACTTAATAATCATAACCGCACAGCGTACTCGTTTAGCTACTTTATGACTGACGCTGCCTAGCACCATTTCTTGAAGAGAATTTAAGCCTCGGCTTCCTATTAGCACCAGATCAAAGTTGTTTTGATTGGCGTAGGCTACAATGGTTGGCCCCGGGTCGCCGCGTTCTATTTTAAGTTGATGCGCTATCTGCTTCTTTTCAAAGCAGCTCTTTATTTCTTCAAGCGCTTGCTGTCTTTTTTGTTTCAGCTCTCCGTGTAAAATTTCGGTTTTCGCCTTTGATAAGTCAATAACCGAAATAATTTCTACTTTTGATTGCGGTATGAAAGAAGCAACTTGTATCGCATGCTCCGCGGCTCTTTTTGAATGTTCTGATCCATCTACAGCTAACAAGATTTTTTGATACATTCATTGTCCCCCTATCAATGAGCTGATGCTCTTGCATTCGGCTTATTGTAAGTCGCTAACCTTTGAAGCAGCTCTTCACTTACATCATTTAAACCTGTCAGCTTCACTTCAGCAGACGTTTGTGCTTTTAGCTTCAGTACGATTTTATCGATAGCCGCTACGGCTGAGTCATCCCAAATATGGGCTTCTGAAAAATCAATCAAAATTTGATCTTGTTTTTCTGTAAACGTAAAAGAATGAACAAAGTCTTCTACAGAGGCAAAGAATAGCTGACCTTTTACCTTATAGACCGTTCGATTTTCCGACTTCTTTGCTGATACGTCTAGCTTTGAAATTTTAGCCGCAAAGAAAACTGCGCTTAAAATCACACCTGCAATAACTCCTTTGGATAAATCGTGTGTTGCTACAACCGTAATCACCGTAACAAGCATCACGACGGTATCTGTTAAAGGGACTTTTGTGAGCGTACGAAGTGAAGACCAGTCAAATGTTCCAATCGATACCATAATCATGACCCCTGCTAGTGCAGCCATTGGGATTTTGACAACCCAGTCCCCTAGCACCAAGATGAGAAACATGAGAAATATCCCCGCTACAAACGTTGATAAACGACCGCGTCCGCCTGATTTTACATTAATAACGGTTTGACCGATCATCGCACAGCCGGCCATGCCGCCAAAGAAACCAACGACGATATTCGCAATTCCTTGCCCTCTGCTTTCTTGGTTTTTATTACTAGACGTATCTGTCATATCGTCCACAATCGATGCCGTCAGCAGCGATTCCGTTAATCCAACAATGGACAGCCCTAAAGCTGTTGGAAAGATGATGGACAGTGTTTCCATATTCCAAGGAACATTAGGAATAGAAAAGAGCGGCAGTGATTTTGTAATCTCTCCTAAGTCTCCTACTGTACGCAAATTAAATCCTCCGAAAATAGCTGCAATTGTCATGACGACAATGGCTACTAATGGAGATGGCACTGCTTTTGTAAAGCGCGGTAACACGTAGATAATGACAAGAGTTAACGCCACAAACACATACGTCATCGTTGAAATTCCTACGAAGTGCGGAACTTGTGCCATAAAAATTAAAATAGCTAATGCATTCACAAACCCAACCATCACGGACCTCGGAATAAATTTCATAAAGCGAGCAATCTTAAAAATACCAAACAGAAGTTGAATCACACCCGTTAAAATAGTCGTTGCCCATAAATACTCCATTCCATGTTCTTTTACTAGTGTCACCATCAGCAGGGCCATCGCGCCGGTAGCTGCTGAAATCATCGCAGGACGCCCTCCTACAAAGGCCATTACAACGGCGATACAAAAAGATGCGTGTAATCCTACCATCGGATCTACCCCGGCAATAATGGAAAAAGCAATGGCTTCAGGAATGAGCGCAAGCGCTACGACAATACCTGAAAGGATATCTCCTTTCACGTTGCCAAACCACTCCACTTTTAATTTATTGAACATGATAACCAAAAACACCTTTCTCTCTATAGTCATAAGCGTTTACTGTACGCTTTTCTAGATTTTGGACAATAAAAGTAGTAAAATAGAAAATAAATAGAACCTAAATGGAACGTTTATGGTACTTTTAATATATAAAAAAATGAGTGAAAACAGCCTAACATATCCTATCTTTCTCAAGAATTATATTCACGTACATGAAACGTTTCATTACATTTTTTAACTACGCTCTTATTAAATTGAAGTAATCAGCTCCTTTATTTTTTCCTCATTTAATCCAAACGCTTTTTTCACTTTATTCTCCAAGTCCTGTGTGACTCTTCTTTTTCCAACTTCCACTAATGCAATGAGTGAAAAACTGCAGTTTACTCTTTCAGCGAAATTCCGCTGATTCAAATTGTAGCTTTTTCGAATCTGTTTAATGGTCTCTTTATCCATATTACACCTCGCTTTTCTTTTATAAGTGGCTTCCAACTCTCATAGAAGCCGAGACGTTGTGAACAACTAAAACTCTAGCAGACCTAAACCAAAATGTCTATCATTTTTTGTTCCAAAAACGATCTTTTTCGGAACTACACTTCTTTCTATACTGAAAAGAAATGTTATGAGCGGAAGGAATTTGGTACAATAGGTAAATATAAATAAACAATCCATGCAGGAGATGGTGTAGTGATTATTGGTTATACCCGTCCATATAGCGAAGATGAAAACTTGGACAAACAGTTACAGGCGTTGCAGCCTTTTAATTGCGATAAAATTTATCATGAAAAAACAAATTCCATAAAAAAAAGAGTAGAATTCGATGAGATGGCAGCTTCACTTCAGCCAGGCGATACAGTCGTTGTGTATAAATTTTACTGTATCGCAGACTCCACTCGGCACCTCATTGAATTAATTGAATATCTTTCAGATAATCATGTTCACTTTGTATCGATTTTGGATGACGTTGATACATCCACCGAACAAGGAAAAGCCTTTTTCAGTACCATTAAACGTATTGGTGAATTTCAACATGACGTCATCAGTGAACGCACAAAAGCCGGTCTTCAAGAAGCAAAATCAAAAGGAAAAAGCGGTGGCCGGCCAAAAAAACCTGACTATAACGTCCACCGAGCGCTTGATATGTACTGGAGTAAAAACTATACGATTGCTCAAATTACAGAAGCTACAGGTATAAGCAAGACGACTTTGTACCGTTACTTAGATAACTAAAACACTAACAGCACATGTGAAAAAGACGTCCTTTTATTCGGTAAAAAGGCCGTCTTTTTTTAGTGACTATATCACTGAAGGTATTTAGGATTCGGTTTAGAATGGTGATTAATTTCTTCAAATATATCTGAAGAAGGTTTAGACGACACTTTGTTATGTAAATCTTGCGCAGGGACGCTGCTTTGAGAAAAAGATGACATATATAATTCCATCAACTGTTTAAAGTCCCCTACAGTCAAAGGTTTTGCGTCTTCTTGAAGTTCGTATCCTAACTGTCCATTTGGTTCGATTGTGGCGGTTTTAACATCTTTTATAGTTGATATGCCTGCATTTCGTAATCTCATTTCTAATTGATCGGCGGTTAAACGTAATTTTTTAAGCTGCTTAGTATCTAATTGACCATCATTTATAACGATTTTAGACTTACCTGTCAGAAATTTTTCAAACCCATTAAACTTTAATTGTAAGTACTCTAAAACTAAAATAGCAAGAACAAAAATAGCTGCCCCGCCAATGGCTTTTAGCATACTTTTCTCAACAATAGGTTGTACAATGATAGTACCTAAGGAAATCATAACGACCGTCTGAGCGAGCGTCATTTGAGCAATCGATTTTCTTCCCGCTATTCTCAACAATAAGATTCCCGTTAAAATCAAGATTACAGATTGCCAGATAAAATTCATAATATCATCCTTTTTATTACAGTCTGCTTTTAGAGTAGGCATCTGAAAGCAAATTATTCATGTATCAAAAATTTCGTTTCCACTCCTCATACCCTAATAAAGTTAGAAAACAAAAAGATACCTTACGTAAAGGTATCTTTTTGTTTTGTTATTTTCTTTCTCGGAATCACAGGACTTATACAGATTGATCAATGCAGCGTATTAATCTTGTTTCAATATCTTCTGCTAGTCGTTGAAGCACTTCATCTCGGAGTTGACACTATTCTGCCCCATCCTGTAGCTTTAAACCTGATATCAACGACAGCAGCTCCAAGTAAAATCTACATCGCATGTTTTACCCCTTTTTTAACAAGTACCCAGTTAGCAGGATAGCTCGTACAAAAGCCAATGATCATGGCGATTTGCATCATAAACCAAAAGACCGCGCTGTCTGGTTTGGGTGCCTGTGTAAAAAAGACATAATGTGATAAAGCCATCCAGCCAAACATGCCGATTTCAAAGGCAATAAGGGACCACGTATCTGCTTTTACCGCATTTTTCAACTCTTCTTTTGAGCTATTATCTTTCATACTCATGCCGTAGTATTGAAAAGCAATTCCCGCTATATAAGCAAGAATAAATTCTGCTACATAATCTGCAAAAAGTACGCTTCCGGCAATCGTCCATCCCGTTAAAAATACGATTGGTGCGCCAATTAAATCTCCGACCGAGCACCCGCTGCTGCAGTGCGTAGTCGATACAAAAACACTTTGCCAAAAAGGCTTCTCACTATGATGGTGCTCGTGATGATGACCCTCATGAGCATCATGCATATAATCAGAGGAATGATGAGCATGATCGTGTTTTTTTCGATCTTTACGGCCTAATTTAAAGTAAAACCATATCCCTGCGACAGGAAAATATAGCCCTGTGATAGGCCACACAATATTCATCACAAACATCATCTGCGAATGCCTGATCACGTCGATTGTAATAACTAAAAATTGAATAATTCCAATTGCAATAGCGATATAAGAAAGTATTTCTAGCCAGCTCAAGTGCTACACTCCTTTAAGATTTATCTATCAACTACATACCCTCCACCCCTATATTTAAACGTAAAAAAAAGAACCTGCTCATCACTTAATAAGTTTTACAGCACTCTTATGTTTATTATGTTTACTAAACTAAACTATAGTCTAATGTAATAGAGAGAAGAAAAAATAAGGAGGAATTTTACAATGTCTAACGAAAATTATCAAACTGTTATTCAAACGCTGCATGAATGTATGAGTGCCTGCAACCAATGTTTTGATGCTTGCCTAAAGGAAGAAAATGTAGGGATGATGGTGGACTGTATCCGTTTTGACCGAGAATGTGCAGATATCTGCGGATATTTGGAACAAGCTTTAGAAAGAGGAACGCCTTTCGTTGCTGAACTAGCGGGAGTTTGCGCTGAAATTTGCGAAAAATGCGGTAACGAGTGTAAGAAACACGATCATGACCACTGTCAAAAATGTGCAGAGGCCTGCTTGAAATGTGCGGATGAATGTAGAAAATTAGCTGCATAATCTTTGGAATATAAGAAAGCTAGAACCCTTGAAGCGCATTTCAGGCATTAAGGGTTCTTTTTAATGTACTGGAAAAGAGAAGACATCACGTTTCCTAAAGACAGAATCTATAGGCTTTCTAAAAAACGACTAAACTTTTTAAGACTTTGTGAGCGCTGCTTCCCTTTCTTTACTACAAAATCAATATGAACGTCTTCTGGAAGCTCTTGATATTGAATGCTTTTTATATCACCACGAGAATTTACTACGCTAGCCGGGACTACACTTATACCTAGTCCATCGCGGACGCCTTGTAAAATAGCTTCTAATGAATCAAATTCCATGATGCTGGCTTTATGTATATGATGTTCTTTTGAAAACGCTAATAGTCTGTTTCTATAGATGCAGTTTCCATCACTATTGATGAGTAGCGTTGGTTGGTCTTTTTCTTCTCTAGCTTCATATAGAGATGAGATAAGCACCATTTTTTCTGCATAGCGATAAACTCTTTCAAACTGAGCCTCGTTATAGGTACCGCTAAGAAAAAGTCCATCAATTTCCCCGTACGAAAGCATTTCCTGTAAGGCGTGTTTCCTATCTGTTTTTATTTTAACCTCAATATCCCGATGTTCTTTCAAAAAAGACGAGAACAAAAAAGGAACTTTAGTAGCAGAAACCGTCTGCGAGGCACCAATGATTAAGGATCTTTTAAACTTATGCGGATTAACTTCTGCTTTAGCTTCCTCCATTAAACGTAAAATACGCTGAGCATAGTTAAACAAAGCTTCTCCTTCATCCGTTAACGTGACTCCTCTATTTGTACGTGTCAGTAATTTAGTATCTAACTCTTCCTCTAAGTTTTTCATTCGCTGGCTGATATGCGGCTGAACATATCCTAATACGTCCGCAGCTTTTGATAATGACTTTGCTTCTGCCACACATTTGAACATTCGTAAGTCTTGGCTTTCCAATTTTAATTCCTCCGCTGATATCATTTTAAATGATACCTCTCTTAGTATTACCTATTATATCCTTTTTCTCTTCGAAGATATAATAAAAGATGTTAAGAGAAAGGAAGGTTTATAGAAATGATCGATTTCAAAAATAAAGTATTTATTATTACGGGCGGCGGCACTGGTGTAGGCAAAGCTACGGCTTTAAAGCTAGCTGACATGGGCGCGAAACTTGTGATAAACTACAGCAACTCAGAAAAAGAAGCTAAAAAAGTTGTGGAAGAAATCTCAGAAAAAGGAAGTATGGCTTTTGCTTTTCGAGCGAATGTAGCCAACGAGCACGAAGTGAATGAAATGATTCATCAAACGATTACACAATTCGAACGGTTAGATGGATTAGTGAATAATGCTAGTATTACAGCTCAAATCCCGATGAATGACTTAGAGTCTGCAACGGATGACGTATGGGACTCTTTATATGATGTAAACGTAAAAGGCATGTTTCACTGTGTAAAAGCAGCCGTTCCACATATGAAAAAGCAAAAGTCAGGGGCGATTGTTAATGTAGGAAGTGTCGCGGGTACAACTGGAATCGGCTCGTCTATTCCCTATGCAGCAACAAAAGCAGCAATTCATACGATGACGAAGTCGTTAGCTATTGCACTCGTACCCCATATTCGAGTAAACTGCATCTCTCCTGGTGCAGTCCATACAAGGTGGTGGGCTGGCAACGAAGATAAAATGTATCAGCTTGCAGGAAATCTGCCTCTTCAGCGCATTTCTTCTCCTGAAGATATCGCAGATGCTATTCTGTTTCAGTTAAAGCAAGAGTCTGTGACGGGCCAAGTGTTTACGATTGATAACGGGCAAACGCTTTAAGCATATGCGAATATTCCTAAAAAACAAACCCCACTACTAGCAAGAAATAGTAGTGGGGTTCTAACAAGGCTACTGATTTTATCATTCTTTCCCCAGTGAAAACCCTTCAAACAGCCGGCCTCCATGTGGTTCTAACACTTTATCCACCAGTTGAATTACTTTATCTTTATTCCCTGTTTTATAAAAGGTATCAAATGCCTCTACAAACTCTTTACTAAAGCCTTCATTATAGAGATTCAAAGACCTGACAATCCATTTAGAATCCCCGATCCAATGACCGTTTGTTCTTAAAACAAATTCATGCGTTATGTAAGCGAGCGTATTGGCGATAAAAAGTGATTCACTTGTATTTGAAGAACCGATTAAATCATCTAAGGCATCGCTTATAAAATACCTTTTTAGTTTAATCGTATCTTCCGACCATTTTTCCGGGCCTTTTTCAAGGAGTTGGTTTGCTTCTTCTTTTATAGACTGCACTACTCCTTTATCCGCTAAAATAATTCCCTCGGAAATCATTCTCGGTAGTGATGGTCTAGCCCTCTTACAGTCATTTTTTAAAAACAATTGATAGGAAGTGAGATTATGAGCAAAAACTTCAATTGCCCACCCAAACTCAATGAGGGACTCCCTAAAAGAAGAAGTAAAATTATCATCAAAAATAACAATATCAAGGTCAGACGTATGTGTAGCTTCTCCTCTCACTACGCTTCCAGTGAGTAATGCGCCTTGACAGTTAGGGTAATGTTTAAAAATGAATTTTGTAGCTGCCTGCAGCGGTTCTAACTTTTTTAGCTCTTTCATCGTATTCCTCCAGAAAATGATATCTATATTGTTTTTCTGGTTAGGGAGTGAAAATTCCTTCAAATTAAAAGCTAAGCGTTTGTTTTAATGCCTCAACGGAAGTGCGAACTCCAGCTTCAACTGACATCGTTAAATCTTCCATTTCTAAAGAAACTTCTTCATCATAGCCCATCATCTTAACAACAGAGAAAAACTCTTTCCACCACTGTAAATCCTGTCCACAGCCTACGGCCACGTACTTCCAGGCTCTATTTGCTACATCCGTCACTTCTTTTGTTTCCATCACTCCGTTCACTCCTGATAGATGTCTCTCAAGGCGCACGTCTTTTCTATGAACATGATGAATGGCTGCTCCTAGTTCTCTAGCTGATAAAATCGGATCTGCGCCCATCCAGATTAAGTGGCTTAGATCTAAATTTAATCCTACGATAGGTCCTACCGCATTACGAAGGTAGTGAACATGAAAAGACATTCCGTTTACTTGTGTACGATGGGCACGTTCATTTAAAGAAATTTTCCCCGCTATAAGATTAGCTGTCACATGCTCCACCTCCTTCTCATCTGAAGGAACCTGTAATTTATAAGAAATTTCAGAATTTAAATCCCATTAAAATATGATTATGATTGATGACGATGACCAGCCGTTTTATGTCTGACAGCTTAACTAGTTATCGGAGAAGGTTTTATTTCTTTAATTGTTTTTACGATAAACACAGGGACGGGCAGAAGGCTGAGTTTTCCTAATGACGTAATGATGCGAATGTACTTCATTTCACCTTCCACATCAATTTCATCTCCGATATTCCAGCATTCCATTGATTTTTGACTAAGAACAGGAATGATTTTCAGCACATCGCCATCAAAGGAGATGTTATCTTTCACCTCTAAAAAAGACAGGTGATCCATTCTTTTATAGTGATGCTTTGGATATGTTCTTTTTTTGAATACTGTTCCCTTAATCCTCACTAAAGTCACCTTCTCTTTTTTATCAGAGTGTTCCTTCCGCTTTGCTGTAAACAAGAGAAGACAAAGATGATGGTCTCTCTTGTTTACTTCTCAGCAAAAAACCTCATAGCATAGCGTTTAAACAGCACTAGTTAATTTTCTTAGCTGAGCCTTCAAGCTGGATAAAATTTTTCACTGTAGTTTTACTTCCGCAAGACTCGCGTACGATTAGTTCATCTTTTAATACAAACTTTTTTTGTTCTAACGCTTTTCCGCTCATTAATCCAAGCAGTAATTCCATCGCTTTTTTTCCAATTTCATATTTAGGCTGTTCAATCGTTGTAATATGAGGTTCAATGATATCCGACATTTTTGAGTTATCAAACCCCACTACAGCTATATCTTCAGGCACTTTTAACCCGCTGTCTTTTGCGGCTTTTATCGCTCCGATTGCCATTTCATCGTTAAAGACAAATACGGAAGTTGGGCGTTGTTCTAACGATAATAGTCGAATCATTTGATGATAACCGGACTCTAAGCTAAAATCCCCTTCTTGAATAAAAGCGGAATCCACGGGTAAATCGTGACTAATCATCGCTTGGCGGTACCCTTTTAATCGATCACGGCTTAAGATAACATTCATAGGGCCCGTGATGTGGGCGATTTTGGTATGCCCAAGGCTTATTAAATGCTCCGTTATTTTTCGCGCGCCGCTAATATTATCAATAGATACGGTAGAAATATCTAAGCCATCAATGTATTCGCACGCAAGAACCGTAGGGAACTGTCTGGAGACTTGTTCAATTCTGTCTTTATCCATGCGGGCTGTTAGAAGGATCATGCCGTCCGCTTGCTTTTGGAATAATAAATCAACAAACTCTCCTTCTCGCTCAATGTCATTTTCTGTATCTCCTAAAATCACTCGGTAACCGCTTTTAATGGCGGTATGCTGAATTCCTTTAAGAACTTCAGAAAAAAACGGGTGGGTAATATCAGGAACAACTACTAAAATGGTTTTTGTTTCTTTTTTTCTAAACTGTCTTGCGATGATATGGGGCTGATAATTTAATTCTTCAATGGCTTTTAAAACTTTTTCCTGCGTTTCTTTGCTTACTAGGTGGGGCTGACTAAGAACTCGCGAGACAGTAGCTGGAGCTACATTAGCTAGTTTGGCCACATCAATCATTTTAACTGACATACGTTCACTCACCTTTATCTGTAGTAATTAACATTTTATAATAAAAAGTTCTATCCGTTTTGCATCTATCTTTATTATACATTACTAGCATAATAAAGCCTCTCTTTATCATTATGATGGGGGCCGAATAGAACAATTAAGACTATTTTAAACTAGCTATGCCTACAAGTTCTGATCTTCTTTCAAGCATAAACCATGAAAAGTGATGCAAAACATATCTTTTTATGCTTCGCATCACTTCAGTGGATCACGTTAAATGTTTAGGCTTTCTTTAATATTTAATCCTTCTCTAATTGACTTTAACGTTACTTCGTTTGACCATTCCGGTCGATCAGGGTAAGCAAATACAGAGTTTGTTACGATGCCGTCAAATTTAATTTCTCTTAATTTGCGATACAGGGCGTCAAAATCAATTTCTCCTTCACCAGGATTTAAATGCTGGTGAATCGTTACCTTTGCATCAGGCGGATTTACAATATAGCGCAGTCCAAACGCTGCTTTATGGTTAAGCGTATCAGCAATCAGAACGTGTGCAAGCAAATCACCTGCTTCATCAATGTGCTTTGCTACATCGCCAATGCCATCGTCATAAAAGAAAGCATGAGGAACAGAATAAACTAATTTAATCCAGTCTTTGTCCAGCGCCCGAATCATTGCAATAGCTTCTGTGTTTAACTCAATAAAATCATTTGGATGCGATTGAAGGTTAAGCTTAATTCCTTCTTTTTCAAAAATCGGCATCAGCTCTTCCATCGATTTAACAAAAGCCGCTTCGCTTTCAACAGGCCGGCTCTTGTCGCCGCTGAACTCACTGTTCATTAAATCTACTTCCAGCTCAGAAGTAATTTCGATTGTACGCTTCCAGTTCCTTACTGCCGCTTCACGTTCCTGCTCATTTGGTGAAGACCACTGCTGCACCGGAAGCACAGAAGAAATTTTCACTCCAGCATCGGCACAGTATCTTTTTAAGTCTTTTATACGCTGTTTATCAACTTTTGGGTATTCATAAAACCAAATAAAATCTTTGCGCGGAGATAACTCTACGTATTCATAACCTAATCTTGCAACTGTATCAATCGTATCTTTTAAACTTGTATTATCACGGTAATGTGACGGATCATATGCTAAACGCAATTTAAAGCTCCCCTTTCTTTTATGCACACTAGATGTGCCCATCCCCCAGTATTTTAATGTGGTCCATGAGTAAGCTGTTTCATAAACAGAACGTTCCTACGCTTACATTTTGCCTGCTGCGGTTAACGTTTTATGATAGAAATTAGGACGCTCGCCTAACGAAATTGGAACAATATTTCCTGATTTTTTTGCTTCTAAGCAAGCATCTGAAGTAACGGCCGCAACATAACCGTCCCAAGCAGTTGGTCCATTTACTTCGCCTTTAAGCGTTGAATCAATCCAGTCTTGCAGCTCTGTATCATAAGAGTCAATGAATCGATCTTTCCAATCTACTAAAATCTCAGTAGATTTTTTTGCTTCACTGCGTAACACGACGCTTGAAGGCTCAGGTAAATTAGCGATTCCTGTTTCTCCTACTACTTGACATTGAATATCATAGCCGTACTGGCAGTTTACAAAGACCTCAGCATCAATTCGAACGCCTTGCTTTGTTTCAAGCAGCACCATGATTGGATCTTGCAAATGTTCAAGCGCCTTGCTCGTTTTTCGCGGTGCCACAATTTGAACAGATACATAATCGTCATTTAATAACCAGCGCAAAACATCAATTTCATGGATGAACGTATCAACGATTGACATATCGCCTGTATATGTATCAGGTACCGTAGGATTTCTGTGTGCGCAGTGAACCATTAATGCTTCACCAATTTGTCCGCTTTCAATCACTTTCTTTAAAGCGCGATACCCTGTGTCATAGCGGCGCATATAGCCAACTTGCACCAACGGCTTGCCGTGTGTAATTTCAGCATCAACGATTCTTTTGCAGCCTTCTGCCGTTGTAGCAAGCGGCTTTTCGCAAAATACAGGTTTTCCGGCTTGAATGGCCGCCAGCACAAACTCTTCGTGCGTCGGTCCCCAAGAAGTAACAACAACTGCATCTACATCTTCTGATTTAATTAACTCATGTCCATCATCGTAAATAACGGCATCCAAGCTTTGATTTTTTACCACAGCTTTTGCTTGTTCTTGGTTTACATCCGTAACCGCAACGATTTTTCCGCCTGATAACGTATTTGTAATTCTTCTAATATGATCTTGTCCGATTGCTCCTGTTCCAATAACACCAATTTTCAACACCATAATCTATGGCCTCCTTTAATATGTGAGCTTTAAAAATAGAAATAGATGCTTGCTTCCATACGTTTTATTTTGCTTTAAAAACTTTATATGACGCTTCTTTCTTATCCCATGCCACTGCAAAAACAGTAGCGGTTAACCCTAAGGCTGCTGCAAAAAAGAAGCCTGCTTTAAGTCCCATCCAAGAATTTAATATTCCTGCAACAAAGGGACCCCCGAATATCCCTAACGCATACAGCGCTTGATAGCCTCCCATTGCCGTAGCTCTTTTTTCTGCATCTATTCTTTCAATAGACATTCCTAGCATAAGAGGAAACACTAATCCTAATGAAAACCCGTTCACGCTTTGAATGATACAAAGCAACAGTTTATTTTCCGTCATAGGAATCATACAGGTAAAGAATGCAGCCAGAAAAAAAGCGGCCTTTAAGATGCTCCATTTTCCAAAGCGCCAAACAAATAGCTTTTCCATAATAAGAGGAGCAGCTGCATGAGGGATCATAAAGGAAAAGACAATCAAACTCAGCTCGCTCTCTTTAAATCCTGCGCTTAATGCGTACGCAGGAGTAAAACCAAACATGGTCGTGAAAATAAGGCTGTGTGCTAGAATAGACAGCAGTGAAATTTTTAATAGCGACGGCTCTTTTATTACGCTCATTAATTCTTTAAGCTTCATAGGCGATCTCTTTACATTCTCTTTGGGCTCGCAAATGAAAAGAGAAAGAATAGTGCCTATGACACTCAAAATCGTCCCTATCCAAAACGGAGCATGCCATCCCCACTTACTTACAATGTAACCGCTTAAACTCATACCCAAAAGCTGAGCCAAAACTACTATAAACGAAATGATATTCATAGCACGAGTCGTTTTTTCACGTTCAAAGTAGCTTGAATATAAAATCGTAAAGGCAACCCACGTTGCTGCTGCCAATCCAGCCAAGCAGCGTGATATAAACACCCCTATTAAGCTATCGGTCAACGAAAATAGCAGGCAGCTTGACATGCTGGCTATCATGCCGAATATAACAAACGGTTTTCTCATTTGTACAAAGTCTGAAAAGATCCCGAGCGGAAGGCGACATAATAGCTGCATGAGTCCATAGCTGCTTAACACCAAACCAATAAAGGCATACTTGCCTCCTAGCCCTTCCATATAAGGAGACAAAATAGGTACGTAAATAAACTGCGAGAACCAAAAGATAAATGAAACGGCTGCAAAAAGATACTTATCTTTGACGGTACTTATAGCACTCAACTAATCACTTCCATTTTGTTACTGCGAAAAAAACGACTTTTATTTTTTTATACGATTGTACTACGGGGTACTAGCAAATGTCGCTAGTATCCCATAGTACGATAAGTGAATTCTTAGTAGCGTGCCGTAACCATTTTCTTTCTTGTGTAGAACTCTACGCCGTCCGTGCCGTTGGCATGAAGATCGCCGTAGAAAGAGTCTTTCCAGCCTGAGAATGGGAAGAATGCCATAGGTGCTGGCACCCCTACGTTCACTCCTAGCATGCCTGACTCAATATTTTCACGGAACTCGCGTACGCTTGCGCCGCTGTCTGTATAGATGCAAGCTCCGTTTGCGAATCGGGAATTATTGGCAACATCAATTGCTTCTTCTAACGTTTTTACACGCACGATAGAAAGCACCGGTGCAAAGATTTCGTCTTGCCAGATTTTCATTTCTTGTGTAACGTTATCAAAAATAGTGGGTCCCACAAAATAGCCGTTCTCTTTTACCGCATGATCTTCACGGCCGTCACGAACTAAGCGAGCTCCTTCTTCTACGCCAGATTCAATATAGCTAAGCGTACGTTCTTTATGGTTTTCACGAATCACTGGCCCTAAGAAAACATCTTTTTCTAATCCGTTTCCAATGACGATGTTGTTTGACTCTTGAACAAGTCGTGAAATTAATTCATCTGCCACTCCTTCTTGCACCGTTACGACAGATGCTGCCATACAGCGTTCACCTGCTGAACCGAAAGCAGCTCCGATAATTTGTTTTGTTGCTACGTTTAAATCCGCATCGTTTAATACGATTGAGTGGTTTTTAGCACCCGCTAATGCTTGAACACGCTTTAAGTTTTCCGTACCTTTTTTATACACATATTCAGCTACTGGCTGTGAACCTACAAACGAAATTGCTTTCACTAATTTATGTTCAAGAAGGCCGTTTACCACATCATGCGCGCCGTTGACAATGTTTAATACGCCTTTTGGCAATCCAGCTTCTTCAAATAATTCTACTAATCTTGCTGCTAAAAGCGGCGTGCGCTCAGACGGCTTTAATACAAATGTATTACCGCAAGCAATTGCAAGAGGGAACATCCAGCAAGGCACCATCATCGGGAAGTTGAACGGCGTAATCCCGCCAATAACACCGATTGGATAACGATACATGCCAGACTCAATGCCCGTCGCAATATCAGGAAGCTGTTTACCCATCATTAACGTAGGAGCACCCGCTGCAAATTCTACGCATTCAATTCCGCGCTGTACTTCTCCGCGCGCTTCATTAAAGCTCTTTCCGTTTTCAAGCGTCACAAGTTTCGCTAATTCGTCCCAGTTATCTACTAATAGCTGCTGATATTTAAATAGAATACGCGCACGTTTTGGCACCGCAGTTTTTGACCATCCTTTGAATGCTTCATTCGCAGCTTGTACCGCTTGATCTACATCTTCTTTTGTTGAAAGAGGCACCTCTGCAATGACTTCACCCGTTGCAGGGTTATAAACTGGTTCTATTAGACTTGTAGATGAATCCACCCATTCACCGCCAATATAGTTTTTTACTGTTTTTACTGTTGTTTGTGTCATGTTCATTCTCCTCTCAATCTTTGATTATGCTTGTTGCAGAACCTCTTCAGCTGTATCCATAAACTGCTTAATTTCTTCTATCGTTGGCATTGCATCTGAAGAACTGTGTTTTGAAATAACAATAGAAGCAGAAGCGCCGCCAAATCTCATCGCTTCAGGAATTGTAAACCCTTGCATTAACCCGTAGATAAAGGCAGATGCGTAAGAGTCGCCAGCTCCAAATGTTTTGAGCACTTTTGTTTTAAAGATGCCGCCTCGATGAGACTGACCGTCTTTTGTATAAGCAATCGAGCCTTCCCCTCCGTGCTTGATGACGACAATCTTAGCATGATGCGAAAACCATCGTTCAGCTGTAACTTGATCATTTGATTCTTCATAATTTAAAAGTTTTTCCATCATATCGAATTCTTCTCGCGTACCAATAATCACGTCTGATTTTTCTGCTGCTAAATTATAATAGACGGCAGTCTCAGCTTCTGACTCCCACGTATACGGGCGGTAGTCAACATCAAAGAATACAACCACGCTATGTTTTCTCGCATATTCAAGAGCAAGAAACACGGCTTCTCTTGAAGGACTTTTAGCAAGAGCCGTTCCAGAAATAAGCAGCGCTTTTGATTGCTTAATATACTCTTCAGAAACTTCCGTTGGATGGAGCTTTAAGTCTGCCACATTATCACGGTACATAAGGATGCTGCACTCTTCAGGACTTTTAATTTCAGTAAAGGCCAGTCCCGTTACGGCCCCTGTTTGATCAACTACAATGCCTTCAGTGTTAATGTTATTTTGGTTTAAATATCTGGTGCTGAAGCGGCCCATTTGATCATCTGACACTTTTCCAATAAAGCCGGTCTTCATGCCAAGTCTCGAAAGACCAATAGCGATGTTAGCAG
The DNA here is from genome assembly GCF_055710015.1 of Priestia sp. VA7. Classification (NCBI taxonomy): domain Bacteria; kingdom Bacillati; phylum Bacillota; class Bacilli; order Caryophanales; family Bacillaceae; genus Priestia; species Priestia sp. VA7. The sequence continues at coordinate 106,863 of NZ_JBVQPN010000003.1, read as the reverse complement.
GAGATCCTCCTACGTATTTTGTAAACGTCATCGTGTCTTCCATCGGGCGATTAAATTCATTTGCATTTAAGTCGATGCAAAGCCTTCCTACTGCAAGAAGGTCAAATCGCTTTTGTGAATCGAATGTTAAATAACTCATAATCACGTCGTCTCCTTACTTTAATGCTAATTTTTCTTCCATAATCCATTCATGATCTTTGCTATTATTAAATTTCCATGTTCGCACAGGACCAGCCATGACGTTTAAATAATAAACTTCATAACCTGGAGGAGCAGATACCGGATGATAGCCTTTAGGAACCAAGACTGCATCTCCATCTTTGATGACCATTGTTTCATCTAGAGATTGATCGTCCGTATATACTCGTTGAATCGCAAATCCATGTCCTGGGTTGACTTTATGATAATACGTTTCCTCTAAATACGATTCATGCGGCAAGTTGTCTTGATCGTGCTTATGAGGCGGGTAGCTTGACCAGTTTCCTTCCGGCGTAAACACTTCCACTACTAGCAGACTATCGGCCGGCTTTTGTTCTGGAAGAATGTTATGGACTTGTCTCGCGATATTTCCTGCTCCGCGATGCTCTACGCCCACATCCTGCGGCGTAATTAAACGAGCAGGGTATGTACCTTTTCCAGGCGCTGCGCATACCGCAATTTCTAAGTCGGTTACAGCTTCTACTTCGTAGTGATCATCATTCGATACATATACGGAGTACGGAGGGATTTTTTCAAAGATATTCATTCGCTGTCCGATGTTTTCCCATTTCTCTTCTTTTGTAGAAACGTTGGACTTACCGGTCAAGATTACAATACAAACCTCTTGATTTTCCGTGTTCTTTTTAAGTCTTTGACCTTTTTTTAATGAATAAACGTCAAAGCCAATGTACTCCCATCCCGCAGATTCCGGCGTGATGCTTAGTACGTTACCATCGCTGTCAGCTGTTTTTGTCGGTACGATTAAATCAGCCATTTCTTTCCACACCTTTCTATTTCTTGTTTTTTAACGGTTTATGCTAGGGACACTCTTTAATCAAGCAAACTGGATCTTCTAGCTTTTTAAAAGATTAATATTTTCTTGCTTTTTGTAACTGGCTTTCTTTGCCTTCAAACGCTGTTTGAACTTCTGAGCTTTCAGATACGGCTGCTACTCCTACATGCCACCAAGAATCGTAGCCGTCCGTCATTGTTTTTGGAAGAACTTTAATGTCAATCAGTGTACTAACACTTTGTTTTTTTGAATCTTCAACGGCATATTCAAGCTCTTCCATCGTATACACTTCGTATGTTTTGGCTCCGTACGCAGCTGCAGATTGAGCAAAGTTGATGCGCATAATATCTCCATCAAGCTGCCCTGTTCGCGGATTACGAACGCGGAATTCTGTGCCAAAGCTCTCAATTCCATTATCCATCTGCAAGTTGTTAATGCAGCCAAAGCCGGAATTATCAAAAAGAACAATATTTATTTTAATTCCTTCTTGAATGCTCGTTACCAGCTCACTATGAAGCATTAAGTAGCTTCCATCTCCTACCATCGCATACACTTCTTTATCCGGCTCAGCCATCTTAGCGCCCAAGGCAGAAGCAATTTCATAGCCCATACATGAATATCCGTATTCAAGGTGATACGTGTTACGTTCATTTGAGATCCACATGCGCTGAAGGTCACCCGGGAGGCTTCCCGCTGCACATGTAATAATAGAATCAGGTGCAATAAGTTCATTTACTTTACCAAGCACAGTCGTTTGGACAAGTTCGGTGCTTAGGCTATCTTTATACTCCGACAGGCTGTGATCAAAATGCCCTTTAATTTCCGGAATAAATTCTTCGCCTGTGTATGCAATATTTTTTAGTCGAGTCAGCTCTTGATTCCACTCTGATTTGGCTTCTTCAATTTCAGTTTCATAGCCTGATTTATAGCCTTCTAATGCAGACGAAAGAGCTTCAAGACCCACTTTGGCATCCGCGACAATTTTAGTAGCCTCCAATTTTGATGCGTGAAATTCAGAAATGTTAATGGTTAATACATCCGTCTCAGCGTAAAACAGCTTTGAAGAAGTCGTAAAATCTGTAAAACGTGTACCCACGCCAATAATTAAATCCGCAGATTGCGCTATTTTATTAGCAGCGCTGTTACCCGTTACGCCAACTCCCCCTAGATTTAAAGGATGATTGCTTTCAAGCCCGCTTTTTCCAGCTTGTGTTTCGCTAAATGGAATATGAAACTTTTCAGCAAATGCAGCAAATGCATCCGCAGCCTCTGAATAACGAACGCCGCCGCCGAAAATAAGAAGAGGCTTTTTCTTTGATTTAATCAGCTTCACTGCATTTCTGATACTTTCTTGCGAAGGCTCGCGGCGTTCAATCAGGTGGGTACGCTCGCGGAAGAAGCTTTCTGGAAAATCCCACGCTTCCCCTTGTACATCCTGCGGCAGCGCGATTGTAACGGCTCCTGTATCTGCCGGATCTGTTAATACACGCATCGCATTGATCATAGCCGACATCAGCTGTTCTGGACGGCTGACTCGATCCCAGTACTTGCTGACGGACCGGAAAGCATCATTTGTAGAAAGAGATAAATCGTGCGTTTGTTCAATTTGTTGAAGTACCGGGTCCGGCTGGCGTGTTGCAAACACATCGCTTGGCAAAAGCAGCACCGGAATATTGTTTGCAGTAGCTGTCGCAGCCGATGTAACCATATTCGCTGAACCTGGGCCAACGGAAGAAGAGCAGGCCATGATTTGCTTTCGATGTTTTTGTTTTGCAAAAGCTACTGCAGCATGAGCCATCCCCTGCTCGTTTCTGCCTTGATACACTTCAAGCTCGCCTGGGTTTTCTTGCAGCGCTTGCCCGATCCCCACCACATTTCCATGTCCAAAAATGGTGAATACTCCTTTAATGAAACGCTCTTTTTTCCCATCAAACTCTACATATTGCTGATTTAGAAATTTTACTAAAGCTTGACTCGTTGTTAACCTTATCGTTTTCATATACCTTCCTACCTTATCTTCTGAAATTAATCACCATCAGATTGATTTTTCTACCCTTTTTTCACATTTCTAGATGAAATCGATTTCATTCAATGTAATAAATGAGGTTCTATACTCTTACTTCCTAGCTCTTTCCTTTGTTCAGCTGCTATTTAGCGATGAGACAAATACTTTCAACCCCTGCACTTTTTAATGCTTGAAGATGGAGAAAAGCTCGAAAATCCATCATAAATTCCACTTTCAAATGAAATCGATTTCATTTGGTGTTAAAAAAATATTTTTCAAACTTCATCCTTAACTTCCCCATCATTTTTTTATGCTTTGTCTTACTTGTAAAACCAATCTTATTATACATGTAGCTTCGTTTAATGAAATCGATTTTATCTAGTTTTAAAAGCGCTTTCTTATCTATGAACCTAGTTTATAATATTCAGTTTACTTTGTAAACACTTTTTAAAAATTTTGTTAGTTTATCTTTTTATTCACTGTAATCGCTTTCTAAAGGAGCTCAATGTGAAGAAAAAAGAAAAGGCATACTTCTTTGGTATACCTGCTGGCTCTAAGTCTAAGAATATGTACAATCACTCAAAAACACTTATTCTTCCGCAAGGATAAACGTAATCCCATTTTCTTTTGCATAGTGCTGATAGCTGACGTCCACTTTATCTGTAATTAAATAATCCACTTCATGCAACTGACAATACGTAATCATTGCATACTTATCAAATTTTGTATAATCTGCTAATAAAAACACTTTCGTACTTCTTTTTATGACGGTTTCTTTAATTTCACTTTCAACGGGCGATGAATTGGTAACCCCATTTGATATGGAAATACCCGTAGAAGCCATAAATACTTTATCAAAGTTGTAGTTCTTTACAGGATTGGCATGGTTAAAACTTGAAAATGATTGAGTTTCACGTTCAAGGTAGCCGCCTGTAGAAATTACTTTTAACGCATCAAAAGGCAAGGCTTTTACTATAACATCTAAACTATTGGTAACAATCGTAATCGATTTGTCTTTTAGAAATTCAATCATTTCTAACGTAGTGGTTCCTGAATCAATAAAGATCACGTCTCCGTCTTCTACATACTGAGCTGCCGTTTTGGCAATCAAACGCTTTTGAAACTGATTTCTTGTTTGTCTTTCATTAAATGATTCAAGCTTCACATGATTAACGGCTACTCCGCCGTATACTTTTTTAATATGCCCTTCATCCACTAACTTTTGAACGTCGCGTCGAATCGTGTTTTTGGAGACTTCAAACACTGAAACCAAATCATCTAATGAGACAGATTCATGTTCAAAAACATACTCTTGAATTTGTTGAATTCGCTTCGTTTTTAACATTTCTACCTCCCCCGTTTACCTTTCTTTTCGCTTTTTTGTTACTTACTATTATAACCTTTACAAAAGGCATTTTCTAGAAGTGTAACCGCTAAAACAAAGAGAGATTGAGACATGACTACATCAATTCCAGCTAAAGGCAAACAAGTTAGATACATAAGCTAGTAGGGATCGTTTGTTACACCGCTGTTGATTTCCGTGCAAGGCTTCGCATTCCGCAGGAGTCTTCGCCTTGCCCTCCAATCATAAGCTAGAAGCAACTCAATCGATTAAATTCCTACCAAAGAAAAAATCCGAACGAGCTGGATTTTCTATCAAGAATCTCCATTCATCGTTCGGATCTTGCTTCAACTGTAATGCTTTTATTCCAGCCTCTTTTTTATTAAGCTTTATGACTTGTATGAAACTCTCTCATTTTCTCTTTTACAGTCGCCATTACCGCTTTTTTTCCCGGTGTAAGAATGGTTCGGGGATCATACACGTCACTGTCCCTTTCCAACGTGTGACGAACCGCACGCGTCCAGGCCTGAAGGCACTCGGTGTTCACATTAATTTTCGCGTGTCCAAGAGCTATTGCTTTTTGAATTTGATAGTTTGGTATACCGGAACCACCGTGTAAAACCAGCGGTACATCTGTTAAGTCAGCTATTTCCTTCATTTCATCAAAGCCCAGCTGCGGTTCACCTTGGTACTGTCCGTGAACTGATCCTAAAGCGGCCGCCAAAGCATCGACTCCCGTTTCTTTTACAAGACGCAGACATTCACCGGGATCAGCGTACACGATGTTGCCAACAAGTCCGTCTTCCATCCCTCCGACTGTTCCAACTTCGGCTTCAACGGAGACATACTGAGCAGCAGCATAGTCTACTACTTGCTTAGTCATGGCAATATTTTCATCAATTGGGTAATGAGAACCGTCAAACATGACCGAGCTAAATCCAGCGTCGATAGCTTTTTTACACCTTTCTACACTCATACCGTGATCTAAGTGAAGCGCAACAGGAACGGTAATATTCATTTCCTCTAACAAGCCTTCCATCATGCCTACAATGGTTTTAAATCCGCCTAAATAGTCCACAAGCCTGTCTGAAACGGCGGCAATGACAGGGGCTTTTTCCTCTTCGGCAGCTTGTAAAATAGCCTGTGCCCACTGCAGGCTGTTAATATTATACTGACCAACCGCATAGTTTCCTTTTTTAGCTGCTTGAAGCATATCTTTCATTGATACTAGTTTTGAAGATACTAACGTCACTGACTGACACTCCTTATTATGAATATGATTTTGTTGTTTGAAAACTGTAGTATTCCGAGATAGCCTTAACGGTTGTCTCTTTAGCCGTCTTAATTGCTTCTTCCGCGTTTAATTGATAATATTCAGGTCGGAATAGCTCTACAGATACCGCGTCATTATAGCCTTTTTCTTTTAATGTTGAGAAAATAGCATCTAAATTAATTGCTCCTAGACCTGGCCATACTCGGTCTTCGTCTGTTAAGAAGCCAATAGGAAAATCTTCTGTATCATCAATATGAACGATAAATATTTTGGAAACATCCGCTTGTTTTAAGTCTTCTAGTTTTGAGCCCATCGCATGGAAGTGGAAGCAGTCAAGTACTAATCCTACGTTATCGCGGTTTACAGCTTGAACAATGTCATACGCTTGACCAAACGTATTAACCGTACACTGAGGATGACCTACAAACTCAACGGCGATTTTGACTCCGTAAGGTTCAGCCAATTCCGATAATTCATTCAGCACTTGTACGCAGCTATTTTTAATCTCTGCTTTTACGATTTTTTGTTCTGTTACTAAAGGAACGGCTACGATATACTGAGCGCCTATCTTTTGAGCGGTTTCTAGCATACTCTTAAACTCTTCTATCACTTCCTGGTACTCTTTTTCACTGCGGTTATTAAAGAAAACTAAAGCGTTCAACGCTAGTGGTTTAATATGATTTGTATTAAAAAACTGCGCTAAATCATTCATTGAGTGACTTTCTAAATACTCAGGAAGTTTATCCATTGTACGAATTTCAATATAGTCATATCCGTGCTTGTTGCAATATTCAAGGTCCTTTACAAGATTTGAATTTTCTAATGTTGTTGCTTCGTTAAAACATAGTTTCATAATGATTCTCTCCATTCTTTACTTAAATAATTTTATTGTCATTCATGACGTCAGCGTCTTCATTATCATAGCTGCGGAACCTTTGTTCCAGTTCTTCAAGTGTAAGCCCTTTTGTTTCCGGCAAAAACTTTTTAACAAATAAAATCGCTCCGATGCCGAGTACAACAAAGACAAAAAACGTAGTGGATAAGCCAATGCTGGCCAATAAAACAGGAAACGTTAAACCTACAAGGAAGTTAATTCCCCACAGACAAAATACGGTAACACCCATCCCTAAGCCTCTTAATCGTAAAGGGAAAATTTCTGAAAGCATTAGCCACGTTACCGGAGATATAGCTCCTTGTTGAAACGCGAGAAACGTAATCGTTAGTGCTAATACGATATATGGAAGTGCCGCGGACCCTTCAAATACAAGAGAAAATATACCAATCAGCAGCAGGGCAGTAGTCGTCCCTACCAATCCTGTTATAAGCATTGGTCTGCGTCCAACTTTACCTAGCAGCCAAATTCCTACAAACGTGGCTAAAACGGAGATGACTCCATTTCCGATATTTCCAATAAGAGCAGCTTCTGTTTGAAAACCTGCGTCTTTTAAAATTTCAGTTCCGTAATACATAATGGAGTTTACGCCGGTAATCTGCTGTACGACAGCAATTCCAATACCAAGGAAAACGACTCTTCGAACCCACGGAGTTGTTAAGTCTTTAAACGTTGCTTTTTCCATTTTTGCTTCTTGCTCGTAAGCGCTCTCAATCTCTTGCAGCTCTGATTTTGCTCTTTTACTTTCCCGTATCTTTTGAAGAACCGTTAGCGCTTCGTTATTTTTCCCTTTTGACACAAGCCAGCGCGGACTTTCTGGTACTCTAAGCATGCCAAAGAATAAAAAGACAGCTGGAATGGCAGCGATTGGCAGCATATATCGCCAAACATGAGGGTTTTCTCCTAGCATATTTCCGATAATCGCGTTAAACGTAAAGGCAAGAAGTTGACCAGTAACAATCATAAGTTCATTTTGAGTTACCATTTTCCCCCGGCTTTCAGCTGGTGACATTTCTGCTAAATATGTCGGTACGGTAACAGATGCGCCCCCTACAGCAAGTCCTAATAGAAAACGGCAAAGAATCATAACGGCTGCGTTTGGCGAAATTGTACATCCAATTGTGGAAACAAAAAATAGAATGGCAAGATACAGAATCGTTTTACGACGCCCGTTATAATCTGCTAGCCTGCCGCCTACTACCGCACCAAACGCAGCACCAAATAACAGAGCGCTCGTTACAAGACCTTGAGTAAAAGAGTTGAGATTCAATTGATCAGATTCAGACATATAAGGCAGGGCCCCGTTAATAACTCCTGTATCATATCCAAAAAGCAGTCCACCAAACGTAGAAACTAAAATGATCGTACGTAAAAATGAATGTTGATTTCCCTGTTTACCCATGCTAATTCCCCCGTCTTATTTTAAGAATGAATAACTAACTTTTCGTTAATGTACTTTCGGGCCATTAAAGCATATTCCAATGGATGTGCAATAGAAGGGTCCTGTTCCGCCTCCACTACAATCCATCCTTTGTAATTGTAATCAACTAACGCTTTATACACGTTTGTAAAATCTACACACCCATCACCCGGCACGGTAAACATACCGGCTAGAAATGACTGTAAAAATGACTTTCCTTCTTTTTTGCACTGCTCCAGCACGTTTCTTCTTGCATCTTTAAAGTGAACGTGTTTAATACGATCTATATGTTTATGTAATAGCTCCATATAGTCTCCGTCAGAAACGTAAATATGTCCCGTATCATATAGGAGATGAACATGATTTGCATCCGTTCCTTCCATTAACCGATCAATTTCAGCTAATGTTTGTACACCTGTTCCCATATGGTGATGATAGACAAGACGTAAACCGTATTCTGCTGCGATTTTTCCCAGCTCATTTAATCCTGCACATAAAGCTTCCCATTCTTGATCGCTGAAATAAGGTTTTTCAGCGAAAACATTTCTTTCAATCCCTTGAACACTGTAAGTTTGCTCAGATACGACCGCCACATCAGCATGTACTTCCTGCAGATACTGACAATGTTTGTGAAATAAATTTGACGTCTCCTCTATCCCATCACGAATGATAAAACTGCTAAACCATTGACCTGCAATTCTTAAATTTCGCAGCTCAAGCTCTTTGTTTAATATGCTTGGTTCAGGAAAAAAACCTCCCACTTCCGTTCCTTGAAAGCCCGCTACGACGATATCGCTTAACAGATGCTGCACTGTGTTTTCTGCACCAATTTCAGGAATATCATCATTTCTCCACCCGATTGGAGCAATTCCCCACAGAATATTTTCGTTTCCCATTTTGATTCCTCTTTTCCCCTTATTGTGTAATGCTGCCTCACTAGCAACAGATAGTGATAAAACTTACCAATCTTATAACTTTACAAATGAAATCGATTTCATTTGTAAATAAAAAAACTCGTTTGTTATGTGTTGGTTAAATATTGGTTAAGTTTGAATTAATATTAATATTAAAAACGCTTTCAGTCAACAATAAAATTTCAGAATTTTTTATATACTGCAACTGCCTAAAAGCTTGTTCCTTCTAAAAATGCTAGTTATAAAAGATATCATATCCACTTATGTAACCACACAAAAAGCTTTAGCTACTGTTACTTCAACAATAGACAAAGCTTTTATGAACAAAGATATATTTCTTATTTTAATAGTATGATTATTTAGTATGAATTTATGGAATAGATTTATAAAAAATAACCTGCATCTTTTTAGAATCAGTTTCCTTTTACCTTTATAATTGCTTCTCCGTAGCTTGTCATTGACGTTTTAAATTCAGTTATGAACTTCTCTACTTTTGAAATAGATTTTTTCATTTTATCGTCCCCTTTGGCTCTTATATAGCTCTATTATCAACAATTGTCTGCTGTTTGACAAAGTCAGTGGAAACGGAAACATTCCGCATGAAAACGTACACATATCTGTTAAAAGAGGCAAATCTTCTCATTTGCTTAGTATTTCATCATTTTTCTTTCTTTTTTAGGGTCTCTTCTTCCGTGTTTTGCTTATCCAACAAAAGGATTTACGAGAACTCTCCTTTAAAATCGGCTTTACACTTCGTTCACATTCCCTCGTACTAACAACAGGATCACTATGTGCATTAACAGTAGGCTTATCCTTTCTTCCCTTTCCACTTTTTATCCAAATTACCTCTTGCCTTAAAGTTAACTTTAACGTTTAAGCTAGTTTTATAGTTTTTAAACTACAAAAAAGGGGAAACACTATGCTAATTAAAAGAATGACGGTGCAGCTTTCCGGTGAACTTCTAGCGAGACATACAGCTTTGTTTGTACGCCAAGCATGTTCGTTTCAAAGTAATATTTTTCTTTCGAAAGATGGAAAATGTGTAAGTGGAAAAAGCATCATGAAGGTAATGGCTTTGGCTGTTAAGAAAGGAGATGAAATAACACTGCTGACAAATGGAGTTGATAAACAAGCTGCCGCTTGCACCCTTGAAGAATTTCTTTTAACTAAACAAAGATAGAAAGCTCCCATGCTATTCCTTCCTTTCCTTTTTTCATAAAGTCATAGAAAGAAATTTTTTTCAAAAAGGTCTTGCTTTAAAGTCGACTTTAACGTTTAAGCTAGTATTGTAGTTTTTAAATACATCAAGCGTAGTCAGTGAATGCAAGTGCATTAGCAACTGGTTATGTTTAATATGAAAGGATTGTGTTTTTACTTATGTGTAATAATCATCAACATACAACAACATCACGTGTTTTAAGTGCGCCGCATGCAAAGGCAAAATTTGAGAACACGACAATTGAACGCAGAGAACTGCGAGCAGACGACGTTTTAATTGATATTAAGTTTAGCGGTATCTGTCACTCTGATATTCATAGTGCATTTGATGAGTGGGGCGGCGGAATGTTCCCGATGGTTCCTGGTCATGAAATCGCAGGAGTAGTTGAAGCGGTTGGAGAAAACGTAACAAAATACAAGGTTGGCGATCGCGTTGGCGTTGGATGTTTCGTTGACTCTTGCGGAGAGTGCGAGTACTGTGTAAACGGTGATGAGCAATACTGTATAAAAGGCGTTGTTCAAACGTATAATTCATTGGATTATGACGGAAACCGTACATACGGGGGCTACAGCCAAAAAATCGTCGTAAAAGAAGGATTCGTTGTTCGTATTCCTGATAATTTAAGTATGGATGCAGCAAGTCCCCTTCTATGTGCAGGGATTACAACATTTTCTCCGTTAAAGCACTGGAATGCCGGTCCTGGCAAAAAAGTGGCGATCGTGGGAATGGGCGGTCTTGGACATGTAGCGATTCAATTTGCACATGCAATGGGTGCTGAAGTGACGGTATTGAGCCGTTCTAACAATAAAAAAGAAGAAGCTCTAAGCTTTGGCGCAGATCATTATTTTGCAACAAGTGATGAGACAACATTTACTGAATTAGCGGGTCGCTTTGACCTTATCTTAAACACAGTATCGGCTAACCTGAACGTGGATCAATATTTATCATTACTTCGCGTAGATGGAACGCTTGTTAACGTTGGCGCACCGGCTAACCCAGATCAGTACAGCGTATTCTCACTTATCATGGGACGTCGCAGCATTGCTGGTTCACTTGTAGGCGGCATTCGTGAAACACAAGAAATGCTTGATTTTGCGGCTGAACACGGCGTTGCCCCTATGATTGAAGTTATCGATGCAAATCAAGTAGATGAAGCGTACGAACGCGTTCTTCGCAGCGACGTTCGCTATCGATTTGTTATTGACATTTCTACACTGTAAATTAGAAAAAAGCGGGCAGCTAATTGGATGAGCTGCCCGCTTTTTATTTCTTTATAAAATACGAAAAACAACCGGTAAATTAGGCTTTAGATGAAAGTTCTTCCTGATACTTTTGTTCTAATTTATCATAGTAATCAATTTTCGTTTCCACTTTTCTAAAAGCTGCGTCCAGCTCTCTTTGTTTTTCCATCATTTTCTCTCTATGCTTTTCAAATATCTGCTTGCGCAAACCGATTGTATCATCGCCTTCTTGTGTTAATTCAACAATTTTACGTAATTCTAAAAGGGCAATATCCGTTTTTCGTAAGCAAATAATAAACTCTAGCCACTCGATATCAGACTCGCTAAAAATACGATTTCCGTTTTCATCTCTTTTTATAAAAGGTAAAAGCCCCTGCTGTTCGTAGTATCGAAGCGTATGCGTAGGCAGCCCTACCTTTGCAGCGGTCTCTTTAATATGATATTCCATTCCACTATACCCTCCATCGCCATTCTTAGTACGGCGTTTGCTTTATGTATCTAAGCTTCCCTTTTCAAGGGTGCTTTCAACTCATCTTTTAGATTTCTACTATACGATATATATAATAGATTCCGCTATTTTCTTTGCTATAAGGTAACTGTATAAATAGTATCATAAACATTAAAGTAAACGTTAAGGCAACTTATAAAGAGCTGCCGTGAAGTCAGCAGCTCTTTTCATTTTTATATAAAATACGATTAATCTGCGGCCAGCACTTTACTTAGTTCATTTAATAAATAATCAAGGGTTTGACTGATTCGAACTGTATTACGGCTTGTAAAACCTTCTGTAAGTCCTAACATAACCATCTGCTCTCTTTCTGTTTCGATTTCTGTCATTAAGACTTGCATGACAACTCCTTTATACCACTTCACAGCTCATCACCCCTTTTTACTATGCATAAATCTCATATGGGGTAATCTTAAACCTATCATACAGGTTTTTTGGGGGTGAATAGCGAGTTTTATAGCTTCAACAGTTTTATTTTTTATAAAGTCAATATACTAATATACTTATTGAAATAGAAAGTATCACTCCACTTTCTGTTAGAAGTTAAGAAAAGGCCTCCATTTAAGAGGCCTTTTCTTATTTCTTATAAAGCAGTCTAATACAAAGCCTTAGCCTCTAAAATATTCTCTATAATACGAACCTTTCTCACACTCTATCTCATAGCGCAGCCTCGTTTGCTTTCTGTAAAGCTCTTCGGACAGCTCGTTAAATTCACCTTCTGTGATAGATCCATGAATTAAATTGTTGAATAAATTATTAAGATGTTCAGTTAATTCTTGAAGTTTTTTTTCTTTCAATGAACGTCACCCTTTAAAATAATTTTCATCTTCTAAAATTATATCAAATAAAACGTTTTCATACGATATATTTTTTACTGAATTATCGTATTAAAGTGATGAAAGTATTTTTTAACTGCCATAAAACAATCAAAGAGCTGGGATAAATCGTTAATCACATGATTTCAGCAAAAAATAAGTGGATAAAGACCACAGACAAAAAGGCAAATGGTATCAACCGTTTTGACAAAAGCATAGGATGAAAAGAAAAATGAAACGAGAAAAGGAGAATGAGTATGCACTATACACCTTATTATCATCAGTGGCAGACTCCAGTGTATTACGGCTGGCAGCCATATGGTTATTATGTGCCGAGTCACTATCACACCAGCGAACAGTTTCAGCAAAGAAACGGTAAATTAAAGGACTACGGACCAAGGCCGTTTGTTATTAACATTAATGAAGCGTCAAAGCAAAACAATACGTACCGCACTGCTTTATGGACGGGAACACATTTACAAGTGACGCTAATGAGTCTTAAGCCCGGTGAAGATATCGGCTTAGAAATCCACCCTAACGTTGATCAATTTCTGCGCATTGAACAAGGGCAAGGCGTTGTTCAAATGGGCAAGAGTAAAAACAATCTAACCTTTAAACGAAAAGTCTACGATGATGATGCGATATTTATCCCTGCTGGAACGTGGCATGATGTCACCAATACGGGTACCACTCCGCTAAAGCTTTACTCCATATACGCTCCCCCAAACCACCCATTTGGTACGGTTCATGTGACAAAAGCAAATGCCTTAGCTGAAGAACATTAACTAATATAAGCTTGCTAGAAAATCGGTGTATGACCTTTTCTAGCGGGCTTTTTTTAAACTTGCTATACATAAAGGATTTTGTAGCCAAGGAAAGAATTATAGAATAAACTAATCTTTTTAAACCGCTTAAAATAACTGAAAGGCAAACAGACAATGAAATTTTTTTATAAAATTCCCAAATCAAACGTAAATCCTTCTCTTAAACTAGCAAGAAAAATTATATATATCTCTGTAGAAGCAGTCATTATGACCATGCTTGTGATTAAATCTTTTACTGTGGCCTATGAAAACGACATAAATTTAATTCTCAGGCAGCTAAATGAACTAAAAGCTTCGATTGGCGGATTTGGCATAAACGAATCGTTATTTTGGTTTATAATAAAATGCAGTATTTGTACCATCGCTACATTCGATATGTGCTTATACTTTCGAAAAAAGCTAAAAAGAAACAAAAGAGCTTTATGATTTATACGCTAAAGCTTTTACATTGGACCGCTGTTAATTTCCGTGCAAGGCTTCGCTTTCCGCGGGCGGTCGATGAGCCTCCTCGTCGCTTGCGCTCCTGCGGGGTCTCACCTGTTCCGCTTTTCCCGCAGGAGTCTTCGCCTTGCCCTCCAATCAACAGCTAGAAGCATTTAAACACATGGAACCTACATTCAGCATACCAATAAAAACCAAACAAGTTGGATTCACAATCAAGAATCAAACTCGTTCGGATCTTCCTTTAGCAAAAACACTTTTGCCCCTGCCTCATGTTTAATAGAAAAATAATAAAAGTAGAGGCATATTACACCTCTACTTTCTGTTTAGAAATCTACATCGATATCTTCTTGAATGGTTCCGGTCACTTTTTCACTTTTAATTAATTGACCTTCTTTAAATGTTTCTTCTTCCTCATTTTTAACGCGTTTCAGCTGTTTATAGGAAGGAGCTGACGCAGAGCCAAGCTCTTTTTTAAGCAAATGAATTTCGCCTAACAGCTCGGTTCTTAATGAATGAATTAACGATTGAAAATCTTCTTCCCGGCTGTCTTTCTGCCCGTTTTGTTCCACAAGCTTCGCTACATAATCCTGAAGTTCCTTTGCCTGCGAGGCCTCATACTCCTCACGATTTGCAGCAAGACGTGAATTCATTTCTTTTTTTAGTAAGTCAATTTCGACCAACAGCTCTTTTCGAAGTGAATGAACTAACGTCTCCACTTCATTTTCTTTGCTCATTTTTTGCAAGTCTTGCTGTATGAGTCTTACTACATAGTCCTGCAGCTCGTTTGCCTGCTGTTTTTCTTTCAGAAATGAAGACACTTCTGACGGAATGTCAGCAGTTTCGATTGTAAAATTTGCACGTTCATCTCTATTACTTACGGTCTTTTGTCTTGCTCCCATCATATCTGCTGATAGATTGCCAGCTGTCAGAAACGCATTTGATAGTAAGTAAAATGGTGCAGCCATTTGGGAGCTTAGCTGACCGTACCAATCATCTATTGCTTCCTTAAGGCGAGTGTTTTGATGACTCATATCTGCTCCCCCTTTTTAAACGTGAACTGCGTTTGTTTCATGTCTACTTAAAATTTCAAGACCGTATAAATTTAATTTGCGTGTCTCCGGCAAGAAAAGATGATTTTCTTCTCTGATTTCTTCCCCGTACATGTTATCAATCTGCTCTGCAATAAACTGTTGAAGAATAGGAGCCAATCCTCCAATATAAATATATTTATAGACTTTATCTTTTGGCGATGGAAATAGATTTTCAACTTTCGTTAATAAAATTTGCGTATATTCTCTAAGCGAAGCGTGAATAGGCTCCGTGAGATCTACTTTTTTCCCGCTATTGCCGTCTCTTTGCTCCATTTTTACTTTATGGATATTGGCAATAATAAACTCTTCTAATGAACGAACATCATCAAAATACTCAAGCAGTTTTTCATTTCTTAGCTTTTCAATATGCTTCAAATATGAAATGTCCGTAAGACACTTCAACGAATTTCTGCTTTTAGGTGCTTGAAGTCCTGCAGGAAGCAGCGCAAGGTCAACCGTGCCTCCGCCCAAATCGACAATTAATGTTTCAAAATTTTTGAATGCATTTGCTTCTTCTCTATCCTGTAATTCAAAATCTTTTTTGATCGCCCAGCGAGCAACTTCGCTTTCAATACGGCATTTGCTCGTTTCAATGTTCACAGTGAGCGTTTTTTCTAATCCAGGAGTCAATACCGTAACCGTGTGCTCTCCTTGAAAACGTTCGGCCATCTTCTGCTGCATTTCACTGAATTTATTTGTTTTCTTAAGCAGCCAAATCGGAAGCATAGTCGAGAAATAATTAATCGTCACATGATTATTCTCTTTGTCTTTTCCTTTAAGTATGTTGTAATAAGCAACTGAAGCTAAAAACATCACATAAGGAATATCAGATTCAGTTTTATTATGTAACTTATTAATATGGATATTGCCTAGCACGTGTTTCTCTGCTGCGTCTCCTACTAGATAATACTTTTCTACTCCTTCGATTGTTGTAGAAATCAGTAAATTTTGAAGAAGTAATTCCGGTTCATTTACACTTGAAGGAAAATGACCCTCTGCCTGATCTTTTGTGATTTCTACTACGTTTGTAGGAATTTCATAGTAATAACCATCCACTAGCGTTTGAAAAATTGAGTTACCAAAATCAACGTTTTGACGTTTGATATCCATCCTTGTTTCTCCCCTTTATCTTTTCGTGACAACACTAATAAGTATATATTTTCCTCATTTGTTTGTCTAAGTATTTAAATAATTTATGTTATTCTAAATTCACAATTAATTAATTTCAGACGGCTAATGTAATTGAAAAGCACTTGGAATGCTTCTTTTTACCAGTACCCATTTTTACAAGGAATGTAACATGTAACGCTGTGACTTTCCCTTATTTTTTTGCAATATAAACCATTCAATCAACAGCTAGAAGCAGCCACATACATGAAACCTACGTTCATCCTAACAACAAAAAACCCGAACCATCAATCAGATTAATAGTTCGGATTTAACATCAACTAAAATATTTTTCCCAGCCTTTGGGCTTTTTTATTTATTAATAACGCCATTTGTCTTTTTTCTTTGCGAATTTTCTGGCAGTTTGCTAAAGCCTATTTCTTCAAGACCTTTTTCTAACGTCGCTCTTGTTTTAATTGTTCCAAAATCGACGCCTAAATCCACAACGGTTTGTGCGATTTCCGGACGTATTCCGGTAATCATCGTTTTAGTGCCGATAAGCTGTAAGGCTTTTACAATTTGAAAAATATTGTCCGCTACCATCGTATCGACGATAAGAACACCTGAAATATCAAATATTAAATAACTCAGCTGCAGCTGAGCGCTTTTTTCTAAAGCCGTTTCCATAATAAGCTGCGAACGATGTGTATCAATTTGTCCAACGATTGGCATCACAGCGATTCCTTCAGAAAGAGGAACGATGGGAACTGATAATTCTTCTAGCGCTGCATAAGCGCGTTTTATGGTGTCCGTATTATGTTCTTCGTAGATTTCGACAAATATATGATTAAGCTCATCAAGCATCGGATCAATTTTTTTACTTACATCAAGCATCGTAATAGGAGCAAACTGCTTCTGCTGCAGCTCTTCTGTAAAAACGCCCCATATCACTGTTCGAAACAGCGCGAGCGATTTTAACGTTTGACTCAAAGAAAGTCCGTTTTCCACAGCCACTTTTCCTATATCTGTACCCCACTGAACGATTTTTTTTAAAACGACCGAGCGCTCTTCGAATAACGACTCGCCTAAATACTCAATGAGTTCTGCTCTCCATTTTAAAACTTCGCTTTCTTCGTGGTAAACCAGCTTCCGCTTATATTCAGAGTCCATCAGATCAGAAAATTGTATCGCTAATTCCTGTTTATTATCGATAATTTTCTTCCCTATATATAACAACTCATCCCTCATTTTTTTCTTTATCTCCTTTAGTTAGCAGAATTAACGATTACATTTTATAACAATAGTTATATCACATACAATATAAAAATATAACCGAAATAAAAAATTGTTAGGCCCTGCCTATTTACTTTTATCCCTATTCTTCTAATCGGTATACCTACCATAAAATGATTGAAATTTCAGCGTTTGGGTAAAAAACTACTATAAATTTATTTCTATACTTATAAGGAGGCTTTTTCAATGAGCAAACATAAAGGAACCGTTAAATCATTCAACGAATCAAAAGGATCTGGATTTATCACACCCGAAGACGGATCAAAAGAAGTGTTCGTTCACTCCAATGCGATTGACCGTGAGGAATATAAAAACCTGGCAGAAGGACAAAAAGTAGAGTTTGAAATCCAAGAAGGAGCCAAAGGACCCAGCGCTATAAAAGTACACCCAGTTGACTGCTAGAGTGAGATTTACATACAGGCTATGGGTAGACTGCCCAATCAAATACTCTTCGAATAAAAACCCCTCTTCGACTTTTGTTCGAACGAGGGTTTTTTTATATGATGCAAATAATTCTACATTCAAATTGAGGCATAACTACATCCATCCAATCTAAAAACGAACAAATGGGATAAAGCAGCTAGTATGAATCACTTGTTCCAACGCTGTTAATTTTTTTGCAGGCGGCCGATGAGCCTTGCCCTCTATTCAGCACTTATAAGTCCCTGCATATATGAAACCTACCTTCATCAAAACAATAAAAAAATCCGAACGCGTTTGATTCTCTATCAAGAATCAAACGCGTTCGGATCTTCCTTCAACTAAGCTGCTTTTTATTCTAGCTTCTTTTTTAAACTACTTAATTCCGTAATATTCTTCAAGCGTAATGCCTTTACTTTTAATCGCCTGCGCCACTGGTTTGCCTACATATCGCAAATGCCACGGTTCATATTTATAGCCCGTTACCGCATCTTTTCCTTTTGGATAACGAATAATAAATCCGTATTCTGCCGCGTGGGCATCGAGCCAAGTTGCTTCTTTAGTTCCGCCAAAGCAGTCTTGAGCAGCACATGTGCCGTCTCCTTTTGTTACATCAATTCCAAGACCCGTTTCATGTTCACTCGTGCCTGGCAATGCGCTATAAGTTGCCGCTTTATCATAACCGTCTCTTTGAACATACGAACTAAAAAGCGCGCTTTGCGTTGCATGTGAACGGTAAGCCGATACGCCAAGAAGCGTAACGCCTTGTTTTTTCGCACCCGCAAACAACTGTGCAATAGCAGCGGCTGCTTCACTTCGCATTTTTTTCTTTTCCGTTTGTTCTTTGAATGTAAATGGAATCGTTGTATATACTAAATCTTTCGGAACGTAGTTTTCCGGAAGCTTGTTTTGTTTATTCACAACAACTTGGATGCTTTCAGGGTTCGAAACCACTTTCATGCCAGCTAATGCTCGTACGTATTGACCGCTTACATAGCCAACCTTACCTTGATACGTAATTTTCAGCCAGCCGTTTGCTGCTTTAGCCGTCACGTCGAGCTGTGTGCCGGCTTTAAGTGTTGCCATGACAGCACCAGATGTTGAAGCAGTTGTTCGAACATTTAAATTCGCTGTCGCCACATAGACAGAAGCTGCCGGAGTAGGAGCTGGAGCCGGTTCAGAAGAACTGGTTGATTCCTTTACGTACTGCGTGCTCACATAGCCCGTTTTGCCTTGATAGCTTACTTTTAGCCAGCCGTTCGCTGCTTGTTCTGTCGACGTTAGCTGCGTGCCTTGTTTGACCGTTACAACAATCGCGCTTGACGTCGAGGGACCGCTTCGAATATTTAAATTTGCCGTTGTTACATAGGTTTTGGTCGTTGAACTCGCTGACTTTTTAACATACTCACTGCTTACGTAACCCGTTTTGCCTTGATAGCTTACCTTCAGCCAGCCGCTTGCTGCTTGTCCAACTACCGTTAGCTGCGTGCCTTGTTTGACCGTTGCAATAATCGCGTTGGACGTCGATGGGCCGCTTCGAATATTTAAATTCGCCGTTGTTGTATATGTTTCCGCCGCTGCGCTTGCGACAGTTGGCTCACCCGTAAAATGTAAAGAATGAAGACCTAGAGTTCCTGCCCCTACAAGGGTAAAAGCAAGACCTGTTACCGCTAATTTTTTGTAAAATCTTTGTTTGTTCACTTCTGTCATTTTTTATACCTCATTTGCAAAATATAATAGAAATATATGCTGCTAGTTTAATAGGTTAAGTGAAAACAGGATCCGATGTTTAAGCTCAACCTTAAACTAGCTACATTAAATAAAATCATTTGACGTCTAGAGGCTCTATACATTTGTTCGTTCCAGCTAGCACGTATCTTTAGAATACCGGATAATCGTGTCAAAAGTATATCAAAATATTTCAAACTTGTTTCCAAACTGATACATTTTCAACAAAAATAGAATAATAGAGCAGAAACAGCAAAAAAACCCTTACGTTTACTCTCAACTGCTTAGGGTAGAAAATAACTAAATACAAAGATTGAGATGGTGATAAAATGAACACGGCAACGGATTTTTCCTCAACTGCGTTTCGAGAACCTCACACATTAAAACAGCATATTTTTGATACGCTTCATTTCTACTACCCCGCTTGTATTGACAAAAAAAACGGCGGATATATCCATGAATACTACGACGACGGCACCGTCAACAACACGCATTCAAAGCACTTAGTAAGTACGGCGCGCTTTATTTATATCTTCAGTGTAGGGGCTCTTTTAGACGGACCGGATTGGTGCAAAGAAGCAGCTCAGCACGGCATTCGTTTTCTACAAAACAACCATTATGATAGAAAGCACGGCGGGTATTTTTTTGAAGTAGCCGATGACGGAGAAGTAAAAGATGATTCGAAACAAGCATATGGCCACGCTTTTGCTCTTTTAGCTTCTTCCATCGCATATCAAGCCGGCATTTCAGAAGCAAAAGAAACAATTGAACAGGTATATGACGTGATGGAAAAGTACTTTTGGGAAGATGCGCACGGCTTTTACCGAGACGAATGGGACGCTTCTTGGTCAGCTGCTTCTTTCTATCGCGGCCAAAATGCAAATATGCACATGTGTGAAGCGATGCTTTCTGCCTTTGAAGCAACAAGAGATAAAAAATACTTAGACCGAGCGTACACGCTTGCAAAAGGCGTTACTCAGCAGCTTGCTGAACGATCTGGCGGCATGATCTGGGAGCATTATGATACAGACTGGCAGCCAGATTGGGACTACAATAAAAACAATCCAAAAGATGAATTTCGTCCGTACGGCTTTATACCAGGACATCAGTTTGAATGGAGCAAGCTGCTTTTATGGCTTGATCGGCACCGTTCGGAAAACTGGATGACAGAACGTGCAAAAGATTTGTTTGATAAGGCCTGGAACCGGGGCTGGGATGCTAAGTACGGAGGTCTTTACTTTGCGCTGTCGCCTCAAGAAGAGGTCATTGACCGGGATAAAAACTACTGGGTGATGGCTGAAGCCATTTCTGCGGCTTCACTGCTCGGGGTAAAAACTGGAGACAGCGGATATTGGAAAGCATACGATGCCCTGTTCTCCTACTGTCAGAAACACTTTATCGATCACACATATGGAGGCTGGTATCAGCTGTTAAATCAGCAAAACGAACGCTACAGCTCGAAAAAAAGCCCGGCTCCTAAAGCCGATTATCACCCTGTGGCAGCTTGCTATCAAACGCTGATAGCACTGAATTCTCTTTGAGAGAATGATCATGAAGAAACCGTTTTCTTCCAAATGCGTTTATTTCTTTTATTTAAGGGAATTTACTTACTAACAATCATTGTTTACACATTTTAGAAAAAGCTCGACTATATATATGCAAGGAGTGAGGACGATGTATTTTTACGCGTTAGCACAAGGAACAGATTCTGGAGATCCAGTAACACTGCACCATGAGAAGCAATTTTCGAAAAAAGAATTTTTAGAAATGTTTAATGAAGCATTAGATGAGTTGGATACGCATCCATCTCCAAGCGACGTCGGTGAATACCTTTGCCGTGCGTACGGATTTCAAGAAATTGAAATCGAGACGGGTGTTGTATGCTACTGCGCTCCGTTTAGAAAGCTAGACGACTCAGATATTATAGAAGACCGCACGTACATGGACGCCACGACAGGAACACTAAAATACAACTAATTAAAAAGAAAGGTTGGATGCGTGTGAAGACCGTACAAAACATTTATCGAACGAGTGAAGCTGTACCAGAATCGGGGGCTTACATTTGTGCGGAAGGTGAAATTAAACTCTTTCAAAAAGATGATCTTTTTACACCTTGCCCACACACACGTGAATCAACGACGTGGAAGCCCGTAGATGACGCCTTTTCAACCGGAGAATTGGTTCCGCAAACCGGTCGCTATACCGACGAAAACGGCAATCAAGTAAAGCTAAAAGAAAACGATTTATTTCCAAGATGCCTTCGTTCAGGTGAGCCTACGACGTGGAGGCGAGGATAACAAATAACAAAGCAGCCGCTTATTAAGCGGCTGCTTTTATTAAAGCTTATTTAAAAAATGAATTCTTTTTTCTTCCTTTTAACAGATCGCCCGTCCACCCTTTCATTCGTAAATAAAGATAAATGGCAACGGTCGAAAGAACAATTAAAATGAGCGCATAGACATAGCCAAACTTCCAGTCAAGCTCAGGCATCCCTTTAAAGTTCATTCCCCACAGTGCTCCAAAAGCCGTTAAGGGCGTGCTGATTGCTGTCAGCAGCGTTAAAGCTTTCATAATCTCATTTCCTCGATGAGTAGACACAACTTCTTCTAATTTAATTAACGCGTCAAATTCTTTTTGATATTGTTCAATCAGCGTTAAGCCAATTTCAATTTTTTTACACATTCGCTGATATTCGAGCGTTTGGTTAATTTTTTTATGAAACGCTTCTTCTATTCCCATGGTGACTTCTTGAACAGAACTGATTAAATTTGTCCATATAAGCAGGTCATACCGCGCTTTATGAATGTCATCCAACACGTCGATGTTATTATTATGGCGCACTTCCCACAGAAGCTCTCTAAAATGACTTTCAAACTGATCAAACCCATTCAAGTGTTTTTTCATAATTTCGCCTAAAAGGATAAAAAAACTTTCCGCCGTGTTAGCAGACTGCTTCATGCGTTCAATCATTCGTTCATGATTAGTGTTCTCAAGGATTTTCAAATCGATTCCTGCCGTTATAATAAACTCCTCGGTAATATAAAAATGAAACGAATCGTAATCCCTTTGATCAAACGACTCTTTATGATAAATTAATGAACCATAAATAAGCTCGCTTTCTCCTATCACATCTACTTGAATATGATTGGAATTTTTCTTTTGAAGCTGCTGGCAAAACCATTCATCTCTTGGATACTGATAGTCTTTGATTATATCAGCTATTCCATCTGCTTCTTCTAAATCAAACTGATACCATTTCCACTGATCGTTCGTCACAGTATTCATACTTTCCCTCTTTCCCCTTTTATTAGAATTTTTCCCTATATACAATCACTTAAAACCTAACATAAAAATAAACATACATTTCATATCCATCTTTATAAAAAAGATGCTATAATAAATACGTTGCGCACCTGCGCATGCTTTATAAGTTTGAGAGGAGAATAACAGTGAAGAAAGATATCGCTTTACGTTCTTATCTGCTAGAAAGTGCACCAACTATGACGGAAGAATGGTATGCATCTTTGGACAAAAAATCTTCTGAAGGCGTATATACCTCTAATGATCCCGACGTCATTCAACGCTTAAAAGCGCAAAACTATGAATTTCATTTATATATTAGCAACGTCTTTATAGAAGATGAAAAAAGCTTTTTTGAATCTTTTAACACGTGGCTAAATAAAGTTGCCAAAGACCAACAGCATCTCAGAACCCCCATTCAAAGTATTATTAAAGAATTTATGAACGTCCGCAAACAATACTGTGAGTATATTCGCCGATTTGCAGAGCTTCATGATGACATCACTCAGCAGCACATCGATGTATGGAATGAAAAAATAATAAGAGTGTTTGATATTATTATTTTGAAATTCATTACAGAAGCGCAGGAATATGCATCAAACCGCCTCCGCTCTCAGCAGGAAATGATTCATGAATTAAGTTCACCTGTTATTGTGATAAAAAAAGACGTGGCTCTTTTACCATTAGTCGGCGATATTGATACGGCAAGAGCCAAAATGATCCTAGAAAGCACGTTAAAACAGTGTGCAGAGAAACAAATCTCTCATTTGTATATTGATGTGTCAGGAGTTGTGATGATCGATACAATGGTCGCACACGAGCTGTTTCAGCTGATAAATGCGCTTGATTTAATCGGCGTTAAATCAATTTTATCGGGCATTCGTCCTGAATTAGCCACTACTGCAATGCAGCTTGGTTTAAGTTTTGACCATATACGAATTAAATCGAATCTCGCTCAGGCACTAGAAGATGATTCAAAAATTGTAATTGCTTCTAATACTTATTAATAGCGTGATACTAACAAAAAAACAGCCCGAGAAGGCTGTTTTTTTATTTTCTATGATGAATTTTTTCAGAACCTGATTCATCTTTCGTTTTCGTTTTATTTTTCTCTTCTTTTTGTTCAAGTCTTATGTCTTCCGTTGGCATAGGATCGACCGTTTCTTCTTCTTTAAAACGTTCAAACAACGTTTCGTCTTGATCTGTTACACGCTGTTCTGTTTCATCTCTTTTTTTTGGTGTATTTGAAATAGATCTTTTCTGGCGTTCTCCCATCTTTTTCTCCTCCTTTATATAATTGAAGCAATTATGTGTTCATGAAATCTCCGCCGTTGACATGAAGCGTTTGACCCGTCATATAAGATGAATCATTTGAAGCTAGCAGCACATAGCAGCCCACGTGCTCCACAGGGTGTCCAGGTCTGCCCATCGGCGTATCTGTACCGAATTCTCCTACTTTATCACCTGAGAAAGTAGACGGGATAAGCGGTGTCCAGATTGGTCCCGGTGCTACGGCATTAACGCGAATCCCGTCTTTAACAAGGGCTTGGGCCATACTGCGCGTAAAGCCGTTAATTGCTCCTTTTGTCGCCGTATAATCGATAAGCTGAGGATTTCCACGGTAAGGATTAATCGACGTTGTATTAATGATTGCACTGCCTTTTCCTAAGTAATCAAGCGCTTTTTTCGTAAAATAAAAGTATGAATAAAAGTTCGTTTTGAACGTTCGTTCAAGCTGTTCACTCGTAATTTCTTTAATGCTTTCTTTTGGATGCTGCTCTCCTGCATTGTTCACAAGGATATCAAGCTTTCCAAGCTCACTCACTGTTTTTTCTACCGCTTCGTTACAGAACGATTCATCTCCTACGTCTCCTGCAATCAGCAGGCATCTTACACCTTCTTCTTCAATACGGGCTTTTGTTTCCTCGGCGTCGCTATGTTCGTTTAAGTAAACGATGGCTACGTCCGCTCCTTCTTTCGCATAAGCAATGGATACAGCTCGTCCAATTCCGCTGTCTCCCCCAGTAACTAGCGCTACTTTTCCTTTTAATTTTCCTGTACCAATGTAATTGTCATCCTCATAAATAGGGAGAGGATTCATCTCACTTTCGATACCCGGCTGGCGGTCTTGCGTTTGTTGGGGCTGACCTTGTGTTTGTTGATCTTGTAAATTCATTTTAATCTCCTCCTATTTTTGATGGAACTTTTTAGTATAGTCTAGGTTTAGCCTTCTGTTTCGAAGTTCAAACATCTTTTTTTAAAAATTTATGATGTTTCTATTCTCTTTTACTATCTGAGAAAATTCATAGAAAACAAGTTTAAAGTTGGAAGCAAAGGTTATATGAGAAGTAGAAGATGTATTTCAGAAATATCTTTTATAATATCTTTTATCAGGAGGTTTGGTTCGTGTATGAAACACATTCAAATAGCAGAAAACCAAGAGGAGGCAGTCTGCGTCATCCGTTCTTTTTTAAAGAAAGGATTTACAAGCAAAGATATTTATCTGCTGGCCTACGATAAAGAACGGGCTCAGCATTTAACGGAGGCAACACATACAAAAAAGTACAGAATGGCTGAGCAAGGTATGTTTGAAACGGCGGTAAATAAGCTTCTTTCAAGAGAAGATGAGCTTCTTTCAAAGATGGCTTCGCTTGGCTTATCCAATCAAGAAGCAAATCGGTATAAAGAAGAAATGAAACAAGGGCATATCGTGGTTATTGGCGCACAGAGTCAATCAATTCCCTACTAAAACAGCGGAAACGTTTTTTATTAGCTTATAAGGGTATTTATTAAAATAAACCATTGTCTATCAAGAAAGGAAGTTATAACGATGTTAAATTATTTGGGAATTCAGATAGGCTCTCTTTACTTTCCTACTAGTATTTTGCTTATCACGTTTCTTGTATTAATCGGCTTTTTTATTTATTTCCTCTCTAGAAGAAGAAAAAACCGCCATGAATCACGTGAGCAATCACGAGGAAAATAAAAGAGAATGTCAATCTAAAAGCCCTTCATGCAGAAGGGCTCTTTGTACTACAAAACAGGCAGATACTTCTCATAGCGCGGGTTTACATAAAAAGGCGGACGAGGTCCTAAAAGCGGCAGCAGAAAAGGCTGAGCGTCAGAGTTATAGATTACTTCCACCGTCTGATTTGACCCGTCCATTAGCAATAGCTTCACTTCTTCACTGTAGTAATATCGCATAAACACACCTTCTTTCTCGCATTCTACACTCTTTATACGTATGCATGAGAGATCGATCTATGTCATAGAGTAAAAGAGTGATGCTTTTTGAGGAGGTTGTTTTATGTGTCCAAACAATGAATTTTATCCGGACAAGCAAGGGTATCCGATGCAGCCGAATTACGGCAAAATTACGCGCTATGAAGATGTTCCGATTACGGTTCCTGAACAGCGGCAGCTTCGCCAGCCCGGGCTAGAAAGTTTGATGGTTCCGCGTCCCATTATCGAAAATCCACATTACAAAGGAAGCGGCAAGCTAAAAGGAAAAGTTGCTCTCATTACAGGAGGTGACAGCGGAATCGGAGCAGCCACTGCCATTGCCTTCGCTAAAGAAGGAGCAAACGTTGCGATTGCTTATTTAGATGAACATGAAGACGCGAACCGTACGAAAGCACGCATTGAAGAACTGAGTCAAAAATGTGTGCTGCTTCCCGGTGACGTGCGGGACAAACACCACTGTAAAGACATCGTCGAAAAAACGGTAGAAACGTTCGGCCAGCTTGATATTTTGTGCAATAACGTAGGCGTTCAGTTTCAGCAGATGAGTCTTTTAGACATCACCGATGAGCAGTTTGATCATACGTTCAAAGTGAATATCTACTCGCACTTTTACACAACGCGTGCCGCTCTGCCTCATTTAAAAGCCGGCAGCTCAATTATTAATACCGCTTCAATAGTGACGTATAAAGGCTATGAACAGTTAATTGACTATACGGCAACCAAAGGAGCCATTGTCGGTTTCACTCGTGCGCTTTCCAATAGCGTGATTAAAGATGGCATTCGCGTAAACGCCGTAGCGCCGGGGCGCATTTGGACACCGCTCATTCCAGCAAGCTTTTCAGCTGATCAAGTAACGCAAGTGGACAATCCGATGGAACGCCAAGGGCAGCCGTTTGAACTTGCTCCGACTTATGTGTATCTCGCAAGCGACGACTCACGGTTTGTCACGGGGCAAACGCTGCATGTAAACGGCGGAGAGTGGGTTTCTTCTTAAGCAGCTGGATCTAAAAAAGCGTGAAGCTAAGCTTCACGCTTTTTTATCATTTATGGACTTCTTTTTGCAAAGGCGATTTTTCAATGGAACGCGTAAACCGGTAAACATCAAGTTCTTGTCCTACCTCTGAAGGCAAATACCCAAACGTTGTGAAGCTGTCCACGGATTCCGGTTCAAGTGATAAAGACAATAAATTGTTTTGCGGCTGAGATGTTAAAAAGACGTAGCTTCCTTTTGGGAACGTCACCGTTTTTTGCTTCACGATTGTTTGCACGTCTACATTTGGCTTGTTTTCGTAGGCTTCGTTTTCAATGCGGCTGCTGACGTTATAAGCTTCTACTGAAAGAACCGTTTCTTTCGTTAATTTGAAACCTTTCACTCCTTGTCCCTGCAGTTTTGCTGCTACATCTTCGTGTCCTGATTTTAAAATATATGCAGTCGGACGTTCGCGGACAAGCGTCGGCGTTGCTTTCTTTGCACTGTAGTACGTCACGGGAATTTCTTTAACAGACGCACTTTCCACATCGACTATTTCTAACGTGGAGTTTGGTATTTTTTTATTTTCGCTGTTCACAACAATTGAGTCATGGTCATTTGCATTTTTTCCTTTTTTGACAAGCGCCGCTTTTTCTTTTGC
This sequence comes from Priestia sp. VA7, assembly GCF_055710015.1. Lineage (NCBI taxonomy): Bacteria > Bacillati > Bacillota > Bacilli > Caryophanales > Bacillaceae > Priestia > Priestia sp. VA7. The sequence goes on along the minus strand of NZ_JBVQPN010000003.1, from coordinate 79,162 downwards.
AATCAGCGCTTTAATTTCTTTGGCATGAGCAGCTGTTTGCGTAATCAGCTTTTCTTGCGTAGCAATTTGCGCACTCACTCGCCGCGGAAAATCTTCTCGTCCAATGCCAATCCCTCTGCTTTCCACTAAAAACGAAAACGATGGATACAAGCCTAGTGAGTTTCGGCCGATTCGCGGTTCAACTGAGCCTTCTTCTACTTCAAGCTGCCCTTGTTTATTCACTTGAGACGTATAGTATACTTCTCCTGAATATCCTTGCTTTTCAATTGCTGTAAGCGTACTGTTCACAAACAACTCATCAGATACGTCTCGAATGTTCTGCGGAATATTTAAGTTTCGCCCGGACTGCAGTAAAATATCGTGATATTTCCACACACCTTCTTTACCAATATTTTTAAATCCGCTGCTGTAAGGCGTATATTCATGAGCGTCAATGACCACTTCTGGTGAAAAACGGTTAAATTCAGCTCGTATGCTCTGCACTTCCGGACTTTCAAGCTTTATGTAGTCACGGTTTCCATCCAAATTATTTGCTAGCTGACGCTTAAATGCATAAGATCCGTCTGGATTAATACGCGGCACAATGACAATGTTCACTTTATTTAGCACATCTTTTCCAAAGTCTTCTGTCAAACGCGTCGCCACGGCCAGTACCGATTCACCGCTTGCCGGTTCATTACCATGAATTTGACTTTGAAGCCAAATTGTCGGCTTTTTGGATATCTTTCCATCCGCAAATTTCTTTTCCTTCGAAAAGTACAGAGCCGGAATTTCACGCCCTTGCTGTGATTTACCGATAATCTTCAGCTTTACGTACGGACTTTTATGAGCAAGCTTTTGAACATAGCTCATCATTTCTTCTTGAGTCGTAAATGCGTCTTGTCCTTTCAGAAATGCCGGCGTTGCTTCATTCACCTTTATTTCCGGATAAAGCGCTTTAATTTTTTCCGGCTGGCTATAGTCTTTTCCGTAATAAGGCATCTCAGCTTGTACCGCAAGCGGCGACAGCAATAATCCAATCGACAAAAGACCCGGCACGGCTGATCGTTTTACAGTTTTTTTCATTCATTTACTCCTCCCTATCCCCTTGATTAGACATTTTAAATTTTTAAAATATTTAAAATGTTACATAAATAATTATACCGTTTGAGGAAATAACTTCAAGATAAGGGAGCTGAACCTTTTTGACTATTTTAATGTAGGAGACGAGCGCGGTTTTACAACAAAGAGATTGGGACATAACAAAATCAACTCCATATGAAGACGACCAATCAGGGTAAATGATCTAAACCGCTTTTCCAACCGCAGTTGATTTCCATGCAAGACTTCGCTTTCCGCGGGCGGCCGATGAGCCTCCTCGTCGCTCAAGCTCCTGCGGGACCTCATCTGTCCTGCTTTTCCCGCAGGAGTCTTCGCCTTGTCCTCCAATCGACAGCTAGAAGCAGCTACACAAATGAAATTTATGTTCACCCTAAAAAAAATGAACCCCTAATCAAACATGTTGATCAATGGTTCACTTTTCACTTCAGCTAACATACGTTTGTCTCAGCCTTTTTTTATGTATGAACTGCTATAAAAATCAGGACTTCCTTGAGCTTGTATTGTGCTAGTCTAGCTGTTTCATATTCCATGCAGCTATCTCTCCTATGTTCATTTCTTTACGGATTCTAGCGTTTCTAAATCATATCGGCCGATTTCTTTGTTGTTTCTCGTGATAACGAGTGTTCCGTGTCTCGCTACCTTTTGGAGTTTTTTTAATTTCTGATCAGATGGAGCCATAGGCATTTCTTTGTTTTTAACAGTCGCGCCCAGATCGTAGTGCACATCGACTTTTCCTTTTTTCATATAGTCAAACTCTTCAATTCCCATACCTGTACCGAACTTCTCATGCCCCTCATCAAATACATTAACGCCTACTGTATTGATAGATGCTTTCTTTAAATCTTCATTCGGTATAATTTTAGCTTCTATTTCGTCTTTATCATTTTGATAGAATTTACGCTTGCCTTGCTGCTTCATTTTAAACTCGTAATACAGCGCTTTGGGTTTTACATCGACCATTTTTCCTTTGCTATCTTGTATACCAACTTTTCCAATTAAATTGGCATCATCTGTTATCTTGACTTTCACTTTTTGAATGCTATAGCCGCTCTCTTCTTTGCTAGCAGAGTTTGAGCACGCTACCAATGACATTGCCAAAAAAGCACTCAATGTGCCCACCATAAATTTCTTCACTTTATCACTCCCTGAGGATTAATATACCATAAAAGGAATTTAAATGGATGTTTCTCAGTCGATTTTGTAAATAAGTAAAGAGGCAGCAACCTATTGACTTAAGTTTCCTTATCAACTCTATAGAAACATAAAAAAACTCTCTCCATAAGGAAAGAGCTACTCTATCACAAAGTCCGCTTCTGCTTTTACTACTCCGTTTACAATAACAGAAAGCGTATGCTTGCCGCTGTAATGTTTTCTTGTACTTAAATCTTTAAACGCATGCTTTTTTGTAACTGTCAGCGTTTGACCTGCTTTTGCTTGAACATTTTTTAGCATAAACACTTTTTGAGTGCGGTTTCCTTTTGCTTTTACGTAATGAATTCCGTACTCTATGCGAAGCGGCATGGGTTTTTCCACGGATAGTTCAAAGGAAAAGTCAACGCTATCACCGATTGTAATAGTATGCGGCTGTAAGCTAAGCCCTGTGACAGTCACGCCAGGATCATCTCCATAGCCGAAAAGAGACAGAGCTTCAGGATCTCCTTTTTTCAAAAGTGAGCGGCACGCATGTTTAACGATCCAGTCGGTTTTAACGTCTTTTTCGTACCAGCTTTTCACCACATCAAGCATCCAGTCTTTTTCTATGTAAGAAATATCATTTAAATGATTGGCTACGCTTTTTCGGACATAGAGCGATTCATCGCATTTTAACTGTTCTAAAATCGGCAGCGTTTGTTTTGGATCTAGCTTTAACGCAGGTACTGATTGTCCCCACGGAAGTCTAGGCCGGCTCCCTTCGCTTGCTAATCTGCGAATATGATGGTTTTCATCTCCTGCCCATTCAATCATTTGCTGGAGCATTCGATTTTTATCTTGAATTAAAAACGGACGCACCGCAAATTCTGATGTGGAAAACGGCGTAAAAAAAGCGAGTGCTTTTATTGAAGCTTCCCAATCGTCCAATCCATACAGTTCAACGTAATCTGGAAAAATCGTGCCTTGAAGTCCTCCTACCGTTGGAGCCACTTTATAGAGGATATGAAGTGCTTCTTCATAATCTCCCGGCAGCACTTCATGCATGGAAAGCGTAATTCTTCTCATGCGCTCTTTCAGCGCCAAGTCTTGCCAATCTTGTTGAAAAACAAGCTCATGAAATGCTTTTTTATCAAATGAACTCATTTCACGTGAAAAAGCGTCGCTTAAGTGCGTAATCAATTCTTCATTAAACACGCTTTTACGTAATTCTTCAGCCATACTTATCCCTCTTTTCCAGGCAGTATTTTATTTTCTTTTGAATAAATCGCCCGCTCGTACATCCCTTTTTTAAAAATTTGCATGAACAGCTGCTTATTTTTAACTTCTTTAAATCCGTACTGACTGTACAAACCGTGAGCATCTTTTGTTGCCAATAAAATTTTTCGTACGTGTTGAATCGGCTGATAGCGAATCATTTCTTGTACCAGCGCTTTTCCAAGCCCATTGCCTCGTGCGTGCGGAAGAATAAACACATCCGCCAAATAAGCAAACGTCGCAAAATCAGAAATAATTCGTCCGAACCCTACTTGTTCATCGCACTCATCATACACGCCAAAACAAACGGAGTGTTCAATGGACGTTTGAACAAGGTGAAGCGGAATTCCTTTTGCCCAGTATGATTCATGATGAAGGTACGAGTAGATGACATCTATATCAAGCTTTTCTTTATTCGTATGTATGGTAAACTGATGATTTTCTTTCATGCTGCATCCTCCTTGCTTCTCTATCATAGCACAAATGTTCGCAACAGAAAAAAGCCTTTTCTGTAAAAGGCTTTTTTGCTTAGTATGATATTTTTTTAGAAACAGAAGCATTTTTTCTATAGCGTCTTACGACTATGTAAATAAGCGGACTGCCAATAATCGTCGGCAAAAACCAATAAGAAAGTGCCGGAAGCTTGTTTAACAGCGGAATACTGTCTCCAACATTTACAAGCAGTGCGGTAACAGCTCCGATATAAGACCCCAGCATACCGCGAATATGATGCTGAAGCCAGTTCTTCCATTTTCGCTTGCGTGCTGCATAGCCATAAATCGCTAATCCGTATGAAAACACGGCAATATAAAATAAATAAGCAATTTCATTCCATTTCCAAATCGCTAACATGATAGCTGTGGCAGCTAGTGCTGCATAAGAAGCGTGATACACTTCTCCCCATTTTGTATGCCGTCCTTTTTTCTTAGCCGCTAGCATAGACACCATTCCTGAAAGCAAACAAATCATGCCCAGTCCAATATGGATACTTAATATAACTCCAAATAAATCCAACGTGCTCTCTCCTTTTACGTACTTCTCTCTTATATCTTCGGCTAGCGGACTTGTTTTTTAACAAAATATTCCTATTTTCTTTCCAACTCTTTACTTACATGATGCATATGCTACACGTTAAAAAGCGCATACTTGCTTTTCTTTATGTATTATATTTTGCTAACGGAGCCGCGCGAGTGCTGCGTGATCTCGCAGCAATGCTTCTCACCCTCGTCTAGCCCCATACGCCACTTTTTATGCTGGCTTTAATCACTGGCGGCTTCTTTAAAATCGGTCTGTTTTTGTATGCCACTGTGCTGAGCCTTTCCCACGTTTTTAAGCTTAAAAACCCGTCACCGCTTGTGTTTCCAATCGGCTTAGTCATTTTGTTTTATTCATTGTCTCTTACTCAAAACTATTTCGAACACGTATATGAAGGGTTAAAAATCATTCCGTTCACTTTACATCTTCCGTTTCAAATTGTCATTCCTGCTCTTTTACTCGTGATCGCATTTTTAAGAAATCGAAAAAAATACAGTCCGTCCCTATGAAAAATACCGCAGAAAATTCGTAGTATGTCCATTTCTCTATTGGATTTAATCCCCTAAAATTATACAATATAGGTAAGAAGCCAAAAGGAGAACCAATATGATTGGATTAATTCTTTCTATTTTAGTATTTAACGTTCTTGCTTTTAAAACAAACAAGCGCTTCACGACAAATCAAATTGTACACATTTGGATGTTCACCATTGCTGCTCAGCATATCTTTGATGTCTTCATTAATTTCAAATTTCGCGGCTACTGGTATTTTACACAAGAGACAGACTGGCAAGGTATTTTCGCCTATACTGTTCTCATTCCGCCTGTAAACATGCTTTTTCTTACCTACTATCCTTTTTCCGGAAAGCTCACAAAAAAAGCCGCCTATATTTTACTTTGGTCGGTTGCTGTTTTACTTTATGAAGTAGTGGCCCTTCTCCCTGCTCCATGGGGTTATTTTCACTACGGATGGTGGACGTGGTGGTATTCGCTTCTGCTAAATCCGCTGTTGTTTTGGATGGTTGTGCAGTATTACCGGTGGGTGTGTAAAATTGAAAAAAGAGCGATTACTTAAAAATAGAATAGCCTTTGGACCAGCACATCATCATTTTCAGCACGGGCAATGAAATGAATGTCTGCTTCTCCGCTGGCTATTCTTTTTTTATTAAAAAACGTCTTTGGACAAGGTAACTTGCTTTTCTTTTTCTTTTCCAACTAACGACACAAGGAATCCTGCTATTCCCGCTATACATAGAACCACCAATAGACCAGTAGTGCCTACTAACAAGCTCACCGCAGCTGACGCTAACATTCCTCCAATATAACGAAAAGTGGAATAAATGCCCGATGCAGTGCCTGATTGCTCTTTTTTGACAGATTGAATATTCATAGCCTGCATAGATGAAACACCGATTCCTGCTCCCACTCCTCCTACTAATAAAGATACAATGGTATAAGAAATGGATGCATTCACTAAGTGGAAATAAAGCATCGCCGCAAGCAGTGAAATAAGAAACGATAATCGTATCGGATGTTCTTTCCCTACCTTTTCTGCTAACAGTCCTCCCACCCAAGAAGAAATAGACATGGCTAATGAAAAAAAGAAAAGAAGCAAACCAATTAAACGAATATCATACTGCTTCTCTAGCAAAAGCGGAACAAACAAAATGGTACTATACATCATAAAATTACTGCATAGAATGGAAAGATTTGAAGAAAAAAAAGGCCGAACCTTAAAAAGCTTAAAATCAACCAGCGGCTCTTGGACTTTGCGTTCTTGCACAATAAAAAGAACGATAGACGCTATGCATATAAAAATAGTCCAAGCATTAAACAAATCACGGTGCGTCAGCATTAGCGTAAAGCTCGTCATGCTTACTCCAAGTAAAAAAGCGCCCCCTATATCCAGCATTTTTGCTTTTTGTTTTACGGTAGACGGCACGTATATAAATGAACAAATTAACGATAGAACAGCAAAAGGAACGTTAAACCAAAAAATCGACGTCCACCCAAGATACTTAATTAAAAACGCACCTAATACAGGCCCTACAGCTGCCCCTAGCCCCATTGATAATCCAAATAACCCAAGCGTTCTTCCAAGCTTTTCTTTTGGCAAACTGTGTCTCATAATGGCTGTTGCGTTAGGCGTAGCTAGTGCGCCCCCTAATGCTTGGAGCGTTCGAAAAACGGTGAGCGAAAGTAAGTTATATGAAAACACACAGGCGGAAGATCCCACTAAAAAAATAATCATTCCAGCTACGAACATCGTTTTATTTCCATATAAATCGCCAAGTTTCCCCGCGATGGGCTGAGCAACTGCCATCACAATTAAGTAGATAGTTACCACTACTGATACATGTACGATGGAAAGATGAAGCGCTTTGGCAATAGACGGTAAGCCTACCGCAATCATAGTGGAATTAACGGGAATTAAAAAAGTTCCCGTTAAAATAGAAAAGATAATCAAAGACGGCTTACTGTTGTTCAATCGTCACCACTCCGTTAGTTCCGTCTACGGTAATAACATCTCCATCTTTTAGTAGATCCACGGCTACTTTTGTGCCGAGAACCGCTGGAAGTTTATATTCACGAGCCACTGTTCCTGCATGAGATAAAATTCCCCCTGCATTGGTTACAATTGCTCCAGCTAGAGAAAATAATGTGGTCCAAGCGGGTGCTGTTGTTTCACACACAAGAATATCTCCTTGTTCAAGTTTAGAAAATTGACCTGGATCTGAAATGATTTTTACTGTTCCTGTATAAACGCCTCTTGAAGCGGCACTTCCTTTAAAGATTTTTTGCGTTTCATCTACTTCTGGAGGTCCCATTTTCCCGAATACCCGCTCTAATAGAGGATCTTCTTCTGCTTGAGGAGGCGTTCCGTAGGCAGGCGGCGTTTTTTTATGACGATTCTCTTCAAACTCCTGCTTTCTATTGACGATAAGTTCATGGAATGCCACGGGCGTTTTTAATACTTCCAGCAATTCATCGTAATAAAAATGAAAAATATCTTGAGGCTGATGAATCACTTGGTGGTCAGCTAAAAGAGATCCTACATTCAGCAAAAACAGCCTTGCTGTAGCAGGCAGCATTGCGTCAATATAAAAATGATGATCTTCATCTATTCCCCAAGCGTCTAAAGCCCACCCATAAAACAGCTTAAACTGCTCTTTTTCTTGGCATTCCGGCATTTTTGCGAGTACATCACGATAGTTTTCTTCTCTCTTTTTTACGACGTCTTCATAATTTTTCTTGAAGTCGTAGTCTTTACGCACGTAGCCAGCAATAATCGATAGCGCATGTAAAGGGTTCTCTACCCACGTCTCATCAATAAACTCGTGCGAATTTGCCGAACGATAGCCATACTCATCCAAAAAGCTTTGCAGATTCTTTAAAAATTCTCTGCCTTGGGATGTGCTTAATAGACTTGCTTCTATGTCTTCTGACTTTTGCTCCGTAAAAGCTTGTTTTAATTGATTAGAATCTTTGACTTTGTCAGTTAGTTCCCACAGTGCTTGATCTGTTTCAAGTGACTTATTCATCACGCCTTCCAACAAATCATATACATAAGCCGTATTCGTGTCTCCGGTCAAGGCTCCATATACCTCTTCTAAAATCATTCCTAAATCATTTCTCGGCATGACGATTTCAAAGTGAAGCTGCCAAGCTTTTTTATAGAAATCATGCAGTTCTTTTACTTTTTCTTCTGCTTCTTTTAAAGATAAAGGACGTTCTGCATTTCTTTTGACTTCCGTATAAAAAGGTAAAAACACCTCATTAACGTACTCGTATAATCTAGGTTTAAGTCGAGGTAACAGCGGCTTCACTGCTTCTTGGTGCTCTTTTAAGCGCTCATTTACATCACCGGGAAACGGGATATTTAGCTGGTACATTTTTCCATCGGCTAATTTCACTACAAATTGATAGATAGGCAGTTTTAACGTTTCAAAACCGTGCTTCGTCCCATAAGTCATTGCAGGAAGCTGAAAGGAAGCGTATAAAGGACTTAGTGCATGTGCGATATGTAGGTTGTCTTGCACCCAAAATCCCGTTTGTTTTTCTTCCTCACTTAAAAATAGGTCGTTTTGAAATGCAGATAATATGTTCATTTGATTTCCCCTTTCCTTTTCATTATGTAGTAACAGGTCTCACTTGAAGCAAATAAATACGTTCATTTTTTATGGCAAATTCAATGTCTACAGGGTACTGACAATAATGCTCTACTTGGTTCGTTAAACGAAGCAGCTGTAGTGCTGTTTCATCTGATAAAGAAAATTCATTTTTTTCTTTATCCGTTGTCACAGCTTTTGTTATTCCTGTAAAACCTGACACTAGCTTATACTCTTTTAACCCTAGTTCTTTCATTATATTTTTTGTCTGTTTATGAATGATAAATAAATCCGGTGTAACACCACCTGATACAATTCCCTCTCCTAAGCCGTACGCCACGTTAATGACTACTTCATCTTCACTTTCTGTAATAGGGTTTACGCTAAAAATCACTCCGGATACATCGGCTTCAACCATTCCTTGTACGAGGACACCCATCTGGGGATTAGAAAGCGAAATTTCTTTATTTTCGGCGTACGCTTGAACAACGGATGAAAAATAAGAAGCCCAGCATTTTTTTATACTTGTCAAAAGTTCTTCTCTGTTTCTTACGTTTAATATCGTTTCATACTGTCCGGCAAAAGACGCATTCTCCAAGTCTTCAAGTGCGGAAGAAGATCTTACGGCTACGGCTTTTACACCAGCACCTTGAATATTGGCGTACGAAGAAACAATTTCTTTTTGCAAAGCTAAAGGAAACGTGCCGTTTTGAATCTTCTTTTCTATGTCCCTGCTACCTTCTGCTTTTATTTCTATTTGGTTAAACGTTAAAAAGGAAAGCAATGCGTGAGATGTTAAAACAAATCCTGTAGGGATATGAGAAACGTGCTGAATCATTTTTGAGAGATTGTAAGCTTTTGAACCTACTGCTTGAAGTTCTGCATAACATGCTTTTTCTAAAGAGACGATGTGCAATCACTTCACCTCCTTTCATTTATGTCAAAAGACAATCAAATAAGATAGGAAAATGCATTTAAAACCACAATGTAATTTTATGGAACTAATTCCATCTTACCAAAAATTAACATAATTTTAAATATCTTTACAAAAAAATCACAAATCATATTCACTAGAATATGATTTGTGATTTTTTTTATAACTAACACATTTGAAATTCATATCGTTTTGACAAATTAAACTGTATCTCTCTCCTTCTTCTCCCTCACGAACTCCACCACAGGCCCCACAATAATACAAATCCCTGCGATAATCAGCCAGCCAAACGCAAGATACGTCCAGCCTTTAAAAAAGGAAAGCGTGTATTGATAGCCCGTTAAAAACATCACGCCTGGAAACAAGAGGACAAACAAAAATGTAAGTCCAAGCGCCCAGCGCGTACAAAGCTTTGCGTCTTTATTTAACTGTTGTTGTGGATCCATATGCCACTTCCTCTCTTAATGGTTCATCTCCATGTTCATCAAAGCTTTTAAATTTATCTTTTAGTTCATCAAAGTCAAATTCTTTTTTAGCAAGTAAGCCGTGTCCAATTGATATAACCCCGCTGATGATAAAAACGGTAGAATTTCCAATAAGCATTGGATACAGTCCGCCAAGGGCTTCTACGTTAATGTGACCGTTAATCAAGTAAGCAGATGTGTTCCATGCGACAACGCCTCCGATCATTCCTAACAGCGCACCATAGAATGCACCTGTGTTCGTCGCTTTTTTCCACATCAGTCCAAGCGTAACGGGAATAACGGCTCCGCTGACGAAAATACCCATGGCCATATAAACAAACCCAAGGCTAATTCCTAAATAAAACAATAAAATGGAAAACACGCCCATCGCCAGCCCGAAGCCAAGCGTCACTTTTCGCGATGTGCTTAAGATTTTTTTACTGCTTGCTTTCGGATTGATAGAACGCAGGTAAATGTCCGTTACGATAATATTGGTAATCGCCGTTAATTCAGCTGCTCCTGTCGACATTACTGCCATAAACAGCATCGTTAAAAACAAAATAGAACCTAGATTTCCAAGCACGTGTGACGCCATAACCGGTGCAATAGAATCTGGTGAATCTACAGCAATTCCAAGCCCAGCCGCGCTTACACCTAGGAAAGTGGCAACGGCAAAGGGAATCGAAAACCAGGCAATTCCGCCGTAAATATACGCTTTTGAAGCAGCGCTGTTTTTACTTGCAATAGCACGCTGCCAGTAAGCTTGATCCACAAAGACCGTACCGAAGTTCCCGATAATATTAATCATCCCAAACAAAAGGCCCGGCACCGATGCCATCGTAAGCATATGCTGTGACTGAGGCAGATTTTTCAACCCTTCGTACACGCTTGTTACGCCGAACTTATAATAGACGGCAGCAGCAAAAATAAATAAAATAACGAAAATAAAAACGGTGTTAAAATAATCAGCAACAAATGAGGCTTTTAAACCGCCAATCATGGTGTAGATTGTAAACGTAAGAGGAATTAAAATAGCGGCAACAAAAATATTCATCCCGGTAAGAGAGTTTAAAGCAATGGCTCCTCCTAAAATAACCATCGCGGTCACAATAATATTTGTCATAAGAGCAAAGCCAAGCATTAAACGATGATTTTTCACGTCGAAACGCTGTGCAATAAATTCTAAAAACGTATGAGCGTTCGGTGCTTTTTTCTTCAGGTTAATCGCGACAATGGCAAACAGCAAAATTTGAATGCTTGCTCCCGCTGCGTACCAATACGGTCCGCTAATTCCGTACTGATAGCCTGTGGAAGAAGACATCATTAACGTAGCGGCCCATGTCCATGCAGCAATAATAGATGCACTCCCCAGCCCAACGCCTACATTTCTTCCGGCTGTACTAAACTGCTCAGCCGTCATTTCCTTTCCTTGGCGGCGCTGCATCATGATTGTAACGGCCGTAAAGCCTCCTCCAAAAATCAGTAAAATCAAATAACCCACGCTTGATGAAAGCATCTTATCCCTCCCCTTCCTCTTAATGTTATATTTACTTACATTAATATGTAAACAAAAGTAACATTTGTTAATAAAATACCACGCCATAAATTTATTAACAATACTGTATTTTCTGATTATTAAAGAGTATAATTAGATGTTTTCTCCTTTTACACACAAAAAGCCGGCACATTCGTACCGGCTTAAGCGTAAAATTTCGTTTTTAACATGTTTTATTTCCTTACATGAACGAAATAATAAAAAAATAAAAAAAACGATAGCCCTTGAGGCTATCGTTTTTTTATTATTGAGATACCATTACTTTTTGGCGAACGTGCTCTAAGTGATCACGAACCGCTTCTGCTGCTTCTTCTGGCTCACCATTTTTAATCGCTTCAAAAATGCGCTCATGGTCGGCATCCGTTTGCTTGCGATTTTCTTTTTGGCTTTTATTTAACGAATAAGCAAGCGCTTTTCGATACAAATGGCCTAAATCTTCTACAGCATGAAGAAGGAATGAATTATGAGCTGCTTTCACGATATCATGGTGAAAACGATAGTCCGCTTCATGTCCAATTTCTTCACTGTTATGAACCGTCTTTTTAAATGCTTCTAACGATTCTTTAATTTCAATCAGTTCTTCATCTGTGCGGCGCAGCGCGGCTAAGCTTGCTGCCTGCGACTCAATGATAATACGCATTTCAATTAATTCAAGCACTTGATCTGCTTCAACCATTTCAAACGTCATTGGATCAAGCATGCCTACTAAGTTTACACGTTTTACGTAGCTTCCTCCGCCTTGTCGTGATTCAATTAATCCGCTGGCAGAAAGAACGCTTAGCGCTTCACGAATTGGTGCGCGGCTCACTCCAAACATTTTGGATAACTCATGTTCCGACGGCAAACGAGACTCTGGCGGGAACGTTTTCTCTTTAATCATCTTTTTTAATTGATCAAGCACTTGACTAGACACTTTTTTACGCTCAATAGGTACAAACATACTTCTATTCCTCCTCCAAGTAATTATCTCTCTCTCTTTTTATAGTGTTCATCGGCTCCAGTATAACTGTGTGTATTCCGATTTATGTAAACGCTTCAATCTTTGTATTACAAGTATACATTATTTCAATTCAAATGTGTTGATAAAATTTTACTATTATTGTTATTATACCATGAAAACAAGTTATAAATGAATAGCGATTCATGGTTTTTTGATATAATACCACTATCTTACATATAATCCGTATACAACCATAATCGCCGCGTCCGCTAACGCATGACTAATAATTGCCGCTTCGACACCATATCGCTCCCTTATACACGCCCACGTTATACCTGCTAAAAAAACGGCTGCAGCCGAGATCCAATTAAAAGGAAACGCAAAAACGGGCAGAATAATAAACAGGTGATAAAGCGTATAAAAGCTTGATGTAACAATACTTGAAGCAGGTAAGGACAGGTGCTTCTTCACTTTATTCTGTATATAGACTCGCCAATACATCTCTTCTAAATAAGGATTAATAAAAATCAAAATGACGGCTAAAATGATCACTTTCCATCCGCTAAATCCCCATATTTGCAAAACCGCTTGCATATCTTCTACATGAAAGATTTTACCAGAAAAAAGCAGGCTGCTTCCAATTATCACAGCGGCACCTAGAACTCCACTCAGAGTTCCCACATACAGAGATTTTTTTGTAAGCGCTACCTTCAAGTTAATTTTATTATTTGCATATAAAATCATAAACATCCAGCCGTAAAAGCACACAAATGTTACCAACACATTTTGGATAAGCCACAAACCGAAAAAAACAAAGATTGTAGGCATAAACAGCAAAAACAAAAATTTTATCACGTTTATGGCGCACCTTCTTTAAGAGCCGCTTTTCTTTTACCTAGTAAACCTTTCGTATTCAAAAGGTTTACTATCTTTTATCTTATAAAAGTCCAGGGGTATTTTCAATTATTTTTTAATTCCTGCTCCAGCTCACGAAGACTTTCAGCAAGCTTTTTCTTTTCTTCTTCAAAGTGAGCATCATTTCTAAAAGCAGGAGCTGAAGGCTCTGTCTCTTCATTTTCTTTTAGCCAATCCGGCGTCAATTCCTTGCGAACAACGCGCTTTTTATTAGCGTAGGAAAGCGGCTTTTCAGCCTGATGACTCGCTAGCGTGCGCTGTGATGTTACATAATGCTTATGAAAAAGATGCTGTTTAATGTAGGCAAATGCTCGAATGGTATCGCCGCTGTATTTAGGCACGTAGTGATCAAATGCTTCATGCAGTCCAGCTAGCGCCTCTTCTATAGGTATTTCGCTTTTGGCGACTTCATACATATGCTTCAAGTCACTAGCTGAAGGATACACCCCTCTGTTTCTTCTAGCAATAAAAGCGGCTTCTAACGTTTGTACATAAGCGTCATGCGCGGCTTCTTCTCTTTTTATTTGATTTGTATTTTCTGCTGTAGTCTCTGTTAATGAAGCCTTCACTGTGACGGGCTCCGCTGCTTCAATTTGACTCTCCCCTTCTGTCAAATTGACATCTTCGAGCTCTTCAAACTCATCGCTTGGCATAAGCTCTTCTAGTTTCTTATAATCAATCCGGTACCAAACGGTGTTGTTAAATTTAGAGCGGTTGTACTTTCCTTTTATAATTAACCCTTCTTTTTCAAGCTTTGAAATGATGCGTTGAATCGTTGAAAGCGACCAAAACGGAAACTGCTGCAGCCACTGCTGATTGGTGTTGTATACCCATGTATATCCGTTCTGCACGTTTACGCTTTTTTCAAGCCAGTAGTGAAGCTGCTGAAGAAACAGGGCTCCGTTCACTCCTACTTTGACTGCCAGCGCCGGCAGTACAATTAACGGCTGATCTTTTAATAATAATTTACTCATTATATCATCTCCTTTGTTATGTAAAATGGCTACTATATATATACAAAGAAAACGAAAAAACGGGGATGCCCGCTTTAAAATTATGTTAAAATATAGAAAAAATGAGGTGAGCATATGATACGTCAAGGCAGAATTGGCGATGAAGCAGGCATCGCAAATGTACACGTAGAAAGCTGGAAATCAACTTATAAAGGACTTGTTCCGGATTCTTTTTTAGATTCATTGAGCGCTGAAAAGCGAAAGCCCGTCTGGAAAAAGCAGCTGGAATCAAATTCTATTTTTGTTGCAGAAGAAAACGGTCAAATCGTAGGCTTTGCTTCTTATGGCAAAGAAAGAACCAGCAAGCATCCTTTCTATAAAGGAGAACTGTATGCCATGTATTTACTCGCAGAGCATCAGCGAAAAGGAATTGGAAAAGCGCTTATGCATAAAATAGCGCAAGAGTTAGCAAACCAACATATACATACGATGCTCACATGGGCTTTTGAACAAAACGGCGCCTGTCAGTTTTACGAAGCACTTGGCGGAAAAAGAATCGATCGTGCTGAGGTTGTTATTGAGGGTACATCTCTATCTGAAGTGGCTTTTGGATGGGAAACGCTTAAAAATTTGTAAGACAACTCTCTCGACAGATTTTTTTCTTCACGGTAAACTGTTTAGTTGGTATAAAAAGAAAGGATGACTTACCGTGACGAATTCTACTTATCGAAACATTATTCTGCTGGTTCTTTGTGTCACAGCGGGTATCGTCGATGTGATTGGCTACTTAAGCCTTGGCCATATCTTTACTGCAAACATGACCGGAAACATCGTGCTGCTTGGATTAGCAATCGGAAACTCGCTTGAAACAACTGTTTTTCACTCTCTGACAGCTTTAGGAGGCTTCATTATAGGAGTTGTAGGAGCTGCAATTTTAGTTGGAAACAAAGAAAAAACGTTTTGGCCTAAAGCCGTAACGATCGCGCTTGGAATAGAAGGATTAATTTTACTTGTTTTTGCACTTTTATCTTCGTTTTCTCCTTCTTTACACGTAACTTACTTATTTATTTTCTTATTAAGCTCAGCGATGGGTCTTCAAACAACGGCGGCTCGAAAACTTGGCGTAGCCGGCATTTCCACAACTGTATTGACAGGCACGCTTGCTAACTTTTTTGAAGACGTAACGGCACGTTTTCGCAGTTCTCGCTACCGCAAAACGTTTAACACCGATGCTATTCTTCGCGCCCTGTCTCTTGTGCTTTACTGCTTTGGTGCTGTTATCGCCGCGCTTGCAGAGCCTGCTTATAAATTTGAAATTATTTGGCTGCCAATTGTGATTTTGTTAGCCATTATCATTTTTGTCAGCACGAAGTTTCGTTCTGATTCAGAAAAAAAATAATAATGATAAAGACCCGTTTCGATAAAGAAACGGGTCTTTTATTTTCCTGACAGTGCCGCTAAAACGCCAAAAATGATTGCTGCTGCAGGCCCTACAATGAATAGTCCAATTAAAATCGATTGTATGGCTTCCCATAATGACCGCAAAGGACCTTGCTTAGACTCTGCTTTTTCCACTCTTTCCTCTAGGTGTTCGACTCTTTGCTGAAGCTTCGCTAATTCCTGCGTAACATCTATTTGTTCGCTCATCGCTCAAGCTCCTTTTACTCTACATTACCATATACTTCCTTACTAAAACTACTATTTATTTGTGATTACTTCAATGCCGATTTCGCGGTAAGCATTTAACACGGTTTCGTTCACATGTTCTTCTGTAATGAGCCAATCTAATGAGTTTGCTGAACTGAACGTGTACGTTGAAGACGTATTGAGTTTTTTAGCTGTTACAATAGCCGCTACTTCACTCGCACTTTTAATCATTTGACTTTTAATGTGCATTTCTTCAAGCAAAGGAATGCTCATACCGATTTTAGGATCGATTGCGTATACGCCTAAAAAACAAAGATCCGCTCGAATTTGTTTTAACGTATCAACCACGCTTTGTCCTACCGTGACCATTGATTCTTTTCGAAACGTTCCTCCAAGAGAAACAACTTCTACAAAGTCATGTTCCGCTAGTGCAACGGTAATTAACGGACTGTTTGTAATGACGGTAACCTTCAAATTCTTTGGAAAAGCTTTGACGAGCTGAATATTTGTTGTACTTCCGTCCATCAAGAGCACCTGCCCGTCTTTAATTAACGGAAGCGCCGCAACGGCAAGTGAATGCTTAACATCCATCAATTCACGTTTTCGCTCTTTGTAATCAACCGCAGACGTGGAACGAGGCAGTGCTCCTCCGTGGACGCGCTGCAGCAGACCAAGCGCGTCCATTTCCCGCAGATCTCTGCGGATTGTATCTTCTGAAACATTCAGCGTTTGGCTAAGCGTTGTAGCAACAATTCGGCCTTCTTTTTCAAGCAAATTCATAATTTGTTTGCGTCTTTCTTGTTTTAACATTGCTTGTTCACCTGTTTTCTTTCTGCTTTTTACTTTATTATACTTGTTTCTTTTGTAAAAACAATGTAAAAACGCTTGATTATCAGTGTTTTTTCGTTTATTGTAGGATAAACAAGATAAAACACGCAAAAACAAGTAATGATAATCAAAGGGAGAGATAGTTTATGAAGATGATTTTTACAGACTTAGATGGTACTCTTTTAAATAGCAGCAGTGAAATTAGCACAATTAATGCAGAAGCAATTAAAAAAGCGCAAAAACACGGAGTTGAAGTCGTCGTTGCTACAGGGCGCGCTTATTTCGATGTGGAGGAAATTTTAAAAAAAGCTGAGCTTTCCAACCTTTGGGTGATTGCCGCAAACGGAGCGACTATTCATGACCCCAACGGACAGCTCAGACATTCTGTTCCAATTGATGCCCACCACGTAAAAGAAGCGCTTCAGTGGCTGGATGCAAACGAATTTTATTATGAAGTGTTTGCTGAACATGCGATTTATACGCCAAACTCAGGCCGTGAGCTGCTGGCCATTGAAATTGACAGAGTAAAAAGCGCCAATAAAAATGTTGACGAAGAAAGACTTCATCACGCTGCCGCTAAGCAGTATAGCCAAACGGGATTTGCCTTTGTTGCATCGTATGAAGATATTTTAAATACAAACGCGGAGCTTTATAACGTATTAGCTTTTTCATTTGATGATGAAAAACGAAAAAAAGGCTGGGATCACTTTAGCAAGCAGCACGACATGACGCTTGTCTCTTCCGCTGATCATAACTTTGAACTCGAACACAAAGATGCGTCAAAAGGAAACGCATTAACCTACGTTATAAAAGAGCTTGGCGGCTCTCTTCACGATACCATTGCCATTGGAGACAGCTTTAACGACGTATCGATGCTGCAAACGGCTGGAAAAGGAATCGCTATGGCAAATGCGCACGCAGAAATTAAAGCGTTAGCAGATGACGTTACATTAACGAACGATGAAAACGGCGTAGCTTCGGTTATTGAAAAAGTGTTAGAAACGCAGCTAGAAGCACATTAAAAAAACGCTTGGCGTATGCCAAGCGTTTTTAACTGATCATGCGGTAAATACCAACAAACCAGATAAACAGCGAAACGAAAAAGTAAGCTGTAAGGCTTTTAACAAAAAATCTTTCCTTACTTGTAGTTCACTTCTTCATTCACACACGTCACTAAAGGCTTTTTCTCAAGGCCTAACAGCAAGTTCTGTACGGCTAAATCCGCCATGCGATTGCGCGTTTCGTACGTAGCGCTTCCAATATGCGGTGTTACTAACACATTTGAAAGCTGCAGCAGCTTGTGATCTGCCGGAAGCGGCTCTGGGTCTGTTACGTCCAGTGCGGCATACGCAATTTCTTCATGTTTCAGCGCTTCGTACAGTGCTTCCGTATCCACTAATCCTCCGCGCGCTGCGTTTACAAAATACGCACTGTTTTTCATTGCTTTAAATTCCGCTTCTCCAAACATGCCTTTGCTTTCATTTGAAAGGGGCACTAAGCATACGATACAGTCAGCTGTGTGAAGAAGCTCTTCAAACGAAAGGTACACGGCATCAAGCTCTTTTTCGGCTTCATGCTTGCGGCTTCGATTATGGTAAACGATGTTCATACCCGATGCCTTTGCGCGTCTGGCAACGGCGCTTCCAATATCGCCCATCCCAACAATACCAAGCGTTTTTCCAAATAAATCAACGCCAAATACCGTTTCCCAGTTTCCTTGTTTCACTTTTTCATAGCCTTCATGAATGCGTCGAGCTGCTGACAGCAAGAGACCAAACGTTAAATCAGCCGTCGCTTCTACTAGCACGCCCGGCGTATTACTAAATGGCACGCCTTTTTTGGTACACGCTTCGACATCTACACTGTCATACCCGACGCCTGATTGAGAAATAACGCGCAGGTTCGGTGCTGCTTCTAACAGCTCTTCATCTACTGTGATGTGGCCGATATTAAAAAAGCCGTCAGCATTACGAAGCCAGTCGCGCAGCGTTTCTTGCGGAATCTTTCCTTCTCCTTCCCACATTTGAATATCGCAGTGCTCCGCTAGCTTTTCGTAAGCGTTTGGCCACGTCTTTCCAGACATAACAACTCTGTATTTCCCCATGTGTATCTCTCCTTTTCCTTGTTCACTCATATGTATGAATAGCAACTAGCTATCCTATCATAAGACTACTATAAAGATGAAACTTTTTCCATTCAGGAAATGTATTTATAGTAAGAGGGAATACGAATGTTTGAAGATGAAATGATGTTTGAAGATGAAATGATATTTGAAGATGATCCGTCCGGAGATGACATTGTTTTTGAAGGTGATGTGCCCGATGACGTAAGCGGAGGCGCTTTTTTTCCAGATGACGCGTTATTTAACGGAATGCCTACGTTTGTGATGCTATTTTTTGTTATTGTTATTGTTATTGGTATTTTTCTATTTTCTATTTTTAAAGGAATCGGCACATGGAGTAAAAATGAGCAGTCTCCCCGTCTTTCCGTAAAAGCAAAAATTACGGGCAAACGGACAAACGTCCACCGCCATGGCGGTCATGCTCACGAACATCATCACTCTCACACGTCTACAACTTACTACGTAACCTTTCAGTTTGAAAGCACCGACCGCTCTGAATTTACTGTTTCAGGCCACGAATACGGCATGCTAGCAGAAGGCGATGAAGGAATGCTGACGTTTCAAGGAACTCGTTTTTTGGATTTTCAAAGACATCCAAGTGAAGAACATACAGATGCTTAGCTTATGACCTCTTGCTTTTAGAGGTCTTTTTTACTGGAATGAGGCATTTATACAGCAAACGACCTATTTGTGCCCTTTTTACATTCTACAAGAACGTTATTCAATACAAAAACATACCGTGTAACACATTCATTTAAACAGGCAGGTGATTTTATGTATTCTCCTTATTCAGGCAGCGGTCTCTACTACGGACATTACGGCGAAGCCCCTCATTCGCACCCTATTCAAACAATACTGGCACAATACTGGCATGAAACCCACTATCCAGGTCCACACAAAAAATATGTACACGTGTATTATCTTAACCCGGCTTCTCTTCATTATTATCCACCCTATTAAAGGTTTTTGTAAAAAAATGGTTATTCCCAAACTTTTGTATTATAAAATTAATCCATATACTTTTTATTTGGAAAGGAGGTTAAAAACAGTGCGCAATTCTACAGCAAAAAATAGTGTGGCGATCACCACTTTGCTTTCCGCCCTATTTTTCTGCTCTATCATAGTTCTTGCTTCGCTTTCTTCTTTAGCAGATTCTGGCCCCAACGTTAACACGTTCGGTTCAGTTGGGATGTGGTTATCTCTTGGCATGGTTCTATTTTTATACCTATTGCCTTTAGCTTTTTATATGTTGGGAATGCATTTCTTAAAATTTGTCATGGCCGCTTTTTGCAGCATTGGCCTTTTAATCGCTGCTAGTACTCTATTACTGATGCCGGCTCTGTTTTTATTCGGATTAGAAGACTTCTCAGGAAACTCAGCTTCCATCATAGGTGTAATGATTTCTTGTTTGGGCTTACTGATCACGAATATTGTGTGGTTTGTTGCTGCGTTTAAAAGACCGTCAGCTACCGTACAGGAAAGCGTTTAAAATGGTAAACAAGGCGAGACATAGCTAAGTCCATTCCATTTAAATACGAACAAATTGGAGAGATGAGCTGAGCTGCTTGTTACACCGCTGTTGATTTCCGTGCAAGACTTCGCTTTCCGCGGGCGGCCGGTGAGCCTCCTCGTAGTTTCCGCTCCTGCGGGGTCTCACCTGTTCCGTTTTCCCGGCAGGAGTCTTCGTCTTGCCCTCCAATCATCAGCTAGAAGCAGCCATATACATGAAACCTTTCAATAAAAAATTCCAACGAGTTGGATTCTCCACCAAGAATCTCAATTCATCGTTCTAATCTTGTTTCAACTAACATACTTTTGTCGCAACCTCTTTTTATAGCTCGGTAGGCAAGTAGTGCAAATACATATATAAGCAGTCTTCATACTGCGACAACACGTCCATTGTTTTTTTATGAGGTTTTGTATAAATAACTGGATAGTCAATTTCACCCCGTATAGAATTCGCTGGAAAAGCCAGTTTTTCTTTTTTTAGCGAAAAGTCGGCCTGCACTCCTTCTTTATTTCCTCTCGCATCCAATCGAATCCATCTATCTTTACTTTTAATGTAAACTGCATTTAAAGCATGAATACAGTAGCCTGTGTCTATCGTATCTCCAAGTATCAGCCTTTGATAACAAAAGCCTGCAGGAATCCCTTCTGCACGCAGCAAAGCAGCTAATAGATTACACTTGCTGTAACAAATTCCTTCCTTTTCTTTTAAAGCCTCTGAAGCGGTTTTCGTGATGATTTTGCTTTGAATATCCCAGGAATGAGATACTTCATCTCTCACAAACTCATATGCTTTTTTTATGTACGCTAGGGAAGAATGAGGTAAGCCGCTTTTGAGTTCACGCACCTTTTGTTGAATCAAAGGATGTGTAAAGTTCACTTCTGGAAGTTCTTGCGTGTAGTCTTCTTTTTCCAACGATTCACAAATTAATTTCATTTACTTTTTCCTCGTCTTATATTCATCATATGTTTTTTTATACATAATATTGAATTTTATTACATTATATAATGAAAGACCACTTAAACGGAAAACAATAGTAGATACGAGATTGAAAGAGGTTTTGTTTTTGGTGACGTTATTTTTAACAAATGTGCTGCTCGGTCTTTCGATTGCCCTCCCCGTTGGCACGGTGACAATTGAAATGACAAAGCAAGGTTTAAAAAACGGGTTTCTTCACGGTTGGGTTGTCGGACTCGGGGGCATGACGGTTGATTTATTACTAATTGTACTTCTTTACTCTGGACTAGCTTCTTTTTTATCGGCTCCTTTTATACAGCTTATCATGTGGCTTATAGGAGCGCTTTTTTTACTTTATATTGGCTATGACAGCATTAAACATGCCGACAATGATATAACGGCTCCTGGAGAGCACGTAAAAAAGTCATTTGCCTCTTCTTATGTGAACGGGATCTTTGTTGCGATTTCTCCTAGCAATCTCATTTTTTGGCTCAGCGTGTTTGGAACGGTGCTGACCAATTCGCTTCAATCCTCTCATTCTTTTCATTTCCTGCTGATTGCTGCCGGAATATTAACAGGGATTTTAATTCATGACCTAGGCTTAATGACGATTGTCTCCGGAACTAGAAAAGTGCTGAATCAGCTTTATATTAAATGAGCTTCTGTTGCGGCAGGATGTATCTTAATCGGTTTTTCATGCTATTTCCTCTACCGGTTTATTGGGAATCTGCGCATGTATTTTTAATATGACGTGCTATATCCCCTCTTTATCTAGTATAGAGAGGGAATTTTTATCATCTATCAGGGACTATCAGACAAAAAGTTCACAATTTCGTCACATTTATATTGATTTTTTTCTCTTTTTATACGAAAATATAAAAAAGGGAGGAAATATCATGAAAATCAAAAAAGCACTTCGCATCTTTATTGGATCAAACGTCCTTGTATTATTAACATTTGGCCTTCTTCCAGCACTATTAGTTAACCCTGATATTGACCTAATTCAATCATTTATTAATTATATAGGCAAGGATTAATTCCGCTTAAAATAATCTAAATTTTCAATCTATTATTTTATAAAAAAAGACAGCGCAGGCTGTCTTTTTTAGTAGGTTTACACGTTTACTTAGTTGAAAACAGCTTTTTAACATCCATTTTTTGATCTTTAACAATCGTATATGTCGCCTGTTTTTTATCTTCAAAGCTAAACGCTTTTATGTAGTCATTATCGTAAATCGTTAAGCCGTACGCGTCTTTTCCGTTTTCGACGATTTTTACCCAGTAAGCCTGGTCAAACTTTGGATCGAGTTCTTTGCTTTTTTTCACTTCTAGCTGTGACAAAGAGTGTACGATCTCTTTTGTATTCTTTTTATCGTCTACTACACGCTTTCCTTCGTCTGTATCTATTTCAATACACGTAACGTTTGCTTCATCTACTTTTATGACGTCTTTTAACTGATGGGCTTTCCCGGTATATGTAAAATAAAATACGACGATAAATAAAAGTGCAGCTATAATAATCGTTCTTTTTTTCAAAAGGAACCTCCTTTTCTACATCACGCTGCATTCACGTGATACACCTTTTTATTCCTCCTGTTCCGCAGCCCTTTAGTAGAATGCTGCTTCCTACAAGTAAACTATACGTTAATCCCGGAACAGGAAGTACTAACGTTACCATCAACAGTAACATGCCCGTACTTGTAAGAGCTACTCCGGCAGCTCGATTTTTCATTCCTTTCACCACCGTTGCTCTGTAAATCTCTTTTTATAAAGTGATAGAAATAATATTGATCTACTATTTACTTATGTGCTTTTAGCTTATAGTACAGAAATGTCAAAACTTCTACTAGTAAGATCACTACTTCACATTACCTTCTCTTTTTAACTAACTCATCATGATTTATGAAATAAAAACAGCTCATCTACTGTTGCTCCCAACTCCTCAGCCAGCTGAAAAGCCAGCGTTAAGCTTGGATCATACTTATTGTTTTCAATTGCATTAATCGTTTGTCTCGATACGCCGCATACTTTTGCCAGTTCGTCTTGAGACATCTTTTTGCTTTTACGCAGTTCTTTAATTCGATTTTCCACCATTCATCACTCATCTCTAAAATGTAAAAAACTTTTTACATCCATATCTTATATTATTTCCTTTGTTACTGTCAAATATGTTTGACAAAATAGAGTCTTTTACATAACTGAAATAGAGGTTGGAACAAAAATAGGTTAGTTGAAGGACAATGCGAACGAGTTTGATTAAGAATTCACCTCGTACTAATTTTTTTATAGGTATGGTGAACATAGGTTTCGTGTATGCAGGTGCTTCTAGCTGATGATTGGAGGGCAAAGCGAAGACTCCTGCGGGGAAAGCGGAACAGGTAAGACCCCACAGGAGCGCAAGCGACGAGGAGGCTCAGCGGCCGCCCGCGGAAAGCGAAGCCTTGCACGGAAATCATCAGCGGTGCAAGAAGCAATTCATAGTAGTAACATTAAAGCTTCTTACTCATATTAAACCACTTGACGCCTGCATGCTGAGACTCCGCAACTCCTTGATTCACATATCCGTTCTTTTCGTAAAAAGGAATCAATTCTTCTTTACATGTTAACGTAACCGTTAAGCGCTGTTTGTTCTGCGCTTGTTTTTCAAACTCCCTTAGCAGCATACTGGCAATTCCTTTGTGATGATGCTTGGGATTTACAACGATACCTAAAATACTTTGATAACCGCCTGTCTCAGGGTTCGAAATCGTTTTTTCAAACAAATCATCCGTAATAAACGGTGCTGAAATGACGGGACCGTTCACATATCCGATTATTTCTTCATTTTCTTGGGCGATGATAAACGTATCAGGAATGGTGTTAATCCGCGTGATAAATGCATCTTTTGAGGCAGCTTCTTCGGGTGTAAAGCCTTTATTTTCTAACGTAATTAATTGGTTTAAATCTTTTTTATCCACTTGTCTTATAATCATTGGAACGTTTCCTTTCATTATGTATTTCTCTTTTTTCTCTAAAAGCTTCTATTACATATAACTATCTCTTTCTACTATATATAAAAATGCCCAAACAAAAAAGGATTGACCTCTGCAGCATACAGAATTCAATCCTACTTCGCTTTTTAATTAACGTCTTGATTATTTGATAAATGCACCAAACGGCTTGCCCAACGGAAGCACAGCTCGACCGTAGTGAGTATTTAATACAGCCGCTGCAGATCCATAGAATGAAAACAGAGCAATCAATAGCTCTGACACTGCCGCTAGTAAGTGCGTGTATTCATATGCCACACCAAATGTACTTAGCGATAATCCAATAAATAAGAAATCAATCAACACAAAAATAATAAATAATACTTTATGAGTGCCCATTGCGCCAACTGTCATAAAAACGCTGAAAATTAAGTAGCCGACAAAAGCAAATGCGAGCTGCTTCGGATCCGCTTCTTTTGCGAGCGCTTCCCCAAATGCTCCAAGCTGAATAAGCCATGTCATGCCGACACCTAACCAAAATAAACCGAAGGCACCAAAAGCCGTTGCGCCGAAGATATTATTATGTTTGAAATCTTGCATAGACGCGATTAGCTGCCCTATCCCGCCTAAAAAAATTGCCCATGGCAATACCAATGAAACACCATCGGTTACCCCAAGCTTTTGAAACGATGCAACAAGTGTCACCATGGCAAGTCCGAATAGGCCTAGCGCTGATGGATCTGCTGTTACAATTTTAACGTGCTGCGTACTGTTGTTACTCATGTTTTACCTCCCTGATTTTAAAAACACCTTTAAAAAGATACAAAAATCTACGGGAAGTGTCAATGGATATTTTTGGCCTTTAAAAACCCATAAGACCAAGCAGTGTAGCGTTTACACTGCTTGGTCTTTACTTTCTTGTTATCAAACGTTTTGTAATAAATTTTGTCTTGTTTGTTTTGCAGACTCAACCATCACTTTTAAAGCTTCAACCGTCTCGCTGATTCCTCTTGTTTTAAGGCCGCAGTCGGGATTAATCCAAAATAATGCAGGATCAAGCACCTTTAGAGCGCGGTCAATGTTTCGTGTCAGCTCTTCAAGCTTCGGCACGCGCGGACTGTGGATATCATATACGCCAAGTCCAATTCCTTGATTGTACGTATGTTCTTCAAACGCATAAATTAATTCACCGTGGCTTTTAGACGTTTCAATGGAAATGACGTCGGCATCAAGCGCTTTGATCGCATCAATAATCTCTTCGAATTCTGAATAGCACATATGCGTGTGAATTTGCGTCTCATTTTGCACCGATACCGTCGCTAGCTTGAACGCATACACCGCAGCATTTAAGTAGCTGTTCCAGTTTTCTCGTTTTAACGGCAATCCTTCACGCAGCGCCGGTTCATCTACTTGAATCATTGAAATGCCCCGACTTTCAAGTGCTTCTACTTCTTTTCTAAGAGCAAGCGCAATCTGATTTGCCACGTCGTAGCGCGGGATATCATCACGCACAAACGACCAGTTTAAAATTGTAATCGGACCCGTCAGCATTCCTTTAACCGGCTTATCGGTTAGAGACTGTGCGTAGATCGTTTCTTTTATCGTCATCGCCTGTTCGTACGAGACATCTCCGTAAATAAGCGGCGGTTTCACGCAGCGAGAACCGTAAGATTGCACCCAGCCAAACTTCGTAAACTGAAAGCCTCCTAATTTCTCACCGAAGTACTCAACCATGTCCGTACGCTCAAACTCTCCGTGCACAAGGACATCTAAGCCGATATCTTCTTGAATTTCAATCCATTTTTTGATTTCCTCGTTAATGTACGCTTCATACGCTTCGTCTGTTAGTTCTCCTTTACGCCATTTTAGACGCTCTTTTCGCACTTCTTTTGTTTGCGGAAAGCTTCCAATCGTTGTCGTTGGAAGAAGCGGCAGCTGAAACGCTTCTTGTTGAACGCGTTGACGTACGTCAAACGGCGCTTGGCGCTCTGCTTTATAACTGTGCAGCTGCTTCAGCTCTTTTTGCACGTCTTGATGATTTCGAAAAGATGATCCATTTAATGCTTGAATCGCTTGTTTGCTTACACTTATTTCTTTTTCTATTGCTTCTTTTCCTTGCTGTACCGCTTTCGTTAACAGCGTGATTTCCTGTAGCTTTTCATCTGCAAAAGAGAGCGCATTTTTCAATACTGGATCAATCGTCTCTTCATTTTTCACCGTGACAGGAACATGTAACAGACTTGATGAAGGCTGCAGAATCAAACGGTCTTTTGATACGGCTTCTTCAATTTCACTGATCGTTAAAAGTTGTTCATCCAAATTTCCACGCCAAATGTTTCGTCCGTCAATCACTCCTGCTGCCAGCACTTTATCAGTTGGAAAACCATATTTATTAAGCGCCGTGAGATTTTCGCCTCGGTCATGTACAAAATCTAAGCCAATACCATGAACAGGAAGAGCAACTACTTCTTTATAGTGATCAATGCTGTCAAAATACGTTTGCAAAATGACTTTTACATTCGGTGCCGCTTCCTTCAAAGTTTGATAGACTTCTTTGTACAGCGCGATTTCTTCTTTTGATAGCGTTGTAGCTAAAACCGGCTCATCTATCTGCACCCACTCGACGCCTTCTGCCTGCAGCTCCGCTAAAATAGTTGCATAAAGCGGAACAAATTGTTCAACTACTTTTTCAAACTCACTTTCTTTATATCCTTTTGACAGCTTCACAAATGTTACTGGACCTAAAATAACGGGTTTACCTTTGATATTCAGCTTTTCTTTTGCTTCTTTGTAAAATTGAAGCGGCCGATTTTCTACAAGTGCCGGCGTACATTCCTCAAGCTCGGGTACGATGTAGTGATAATTTGTGTTAAACCATTTTGTCATCGTAGAAGCTACCGCACCTTTTGTTCCTCGCGCGATGTCAAAATACGTTTCAAGCGATACCGGTCCTCCGTCATATTCAAAGCGCTTTGGCACCAAACCAAACATAGCGGCTGTATCTAACACGTGATCGTATAAGCTAAAATCGCCGACTGGAATCAGTTCAATTCCTGCGTCACGCTGTTTTTTCAGATGCTCAAGACGAAGAGCTTCAATTTCCTGTAGAAAGATATCTTTCTCTAGTTTTCCTGCCCAAAACTGCTCAAGCGATTTTTTCCATTCTCGTTTTTCACCAATTCTTGGATAACCTACATTTGAACTTTTTACACTGCTCATTTTTTCCACTCCCTGTATATTTTTTTATCGATAAACTAAAAAATCTCTCTTTTCGAAATGAAAAGAGAGATGATACGCATACTTAACTAAAGTTGAGATAGTCTGTTTTTCTCAACACGTATTCCTCACTCCTCTCTATATCCCGTAGAGCTTAAGTGCATACAACAGGCAGGTCTCCTGACTTAGGTTCATCGCTTCTTATCCCTTCCCATTTCAACATGAAACAGTGGTTAATAAGTTGCTCCCCATTACAGTGGCGGGACCGCGCCGGCTTTTCACCGATCTTCCCTTTTAAGCTGCGTACATTCGTTACACAGCACCTGATGCATTTTTATAAAATTGTTCATTCAAAACACCTTCACATAAAATAAAAAGCCTCTCTATCATGAATAGAGAGGCATAGTATCTATGAAATCCTCTCTTATTTTTCAAAGCTGTACGCTTTGCAGGATGTAGCACCTTTTTAACAAGAATGTTAAATGGTTGCCGGGCTTCACAGGGCCAGTCCCTCCGCCTCTCTCAATAAGAGTTTTAATTGTTTATAATATTTTGAATGTAGAGTCATCTTAACACCTTAGATTTATGTTGTCAAAAGAAATTGCAAAAAAATTAGTTTTCAGGAGGTGCTGACGCTAATTTTTGTCTTAACAATTTGTAATCGTCTTTTCGATGTGTTTCGATCAAGTCTTTTGCTCCTTGGTGATATCCTGACGAATAAATGTACTCTACTGCTGTTTCAATAAGCTTTCTTTTTTCTTCGGCACACTCCCGGTCCATTAAGGGGAACAGTCTACCTAAAAGGTCATTTAAATCTTCCTTGATAAAACGATTAAGTCCTTCTTGCATCTTTTCGTTTGCCATGATTGCTCCTCCATTTGCTGTGTATATTCTAAGCCTCTATAAACAGGCAGTTCACTGTGAATTTTAAGATAAAGTTAAGTCATTAAACAGTATATCAAGTGAATGTTTTTCTTTAATTACATATGTAATACAAATATATGACAAATATAGAGAATATATCATCATTCATTATCTATTATAACGTTTGACTGAACCTTCTGCTACAAGGTTTCGTTAAGAGTTATGCACATTTTCCCAAAAGAGGTTGAGACATAACGAAATGAATTCAATCTAAAGGCAAATGGGATACATGAGCTGAATCGCTTGTGACACCGCAGTTGATTTCCGTACAAGACTTCGCTTCCCGCAGGAGTCTTCGTCTTGTCCTCCAATCACCTGCTAGAAAGATCTATACACATGAAACCTACGTTTACCCTAACAAAAAAAACGAACCACTAATCAAAGTGTTTGATTAGTGGTTCGTTTTTCACTTCAGCTAAAATACTTTTATCTCAGCATCTTACATTTAAAACATTTACGACAATTAAACATATTTATTACGCTCAACTGGACTTACAGAATTTCTTCCAGAACGAGCTGCCATGTCCGTTTCAATTTGCTCTAGGCTACGTCCTTTTGTTTCAACAACTACAAAACGTATGAAGAATAAACCGAGAATGCAAATGATTCCGAACGTTGAAAAAATAACGCCCAAACTAAACTGATCAGCTAAAATTGGGAACACAAGCCCTACTGCCAGCGATCCTGTCCAGTTAAAAGCAGATGAAATCCCAGCACCGATTCCGCGTACAGAAAGCGGGAAAATTTCTCCTACAATGATCCACGTAAGCGGCGCCCAAGAAAACGCATAGCAAAGGATAAAGCAGCAAAGAGCAATTAACGTAACCCAGTTCACGACGACTTCATTAACGCCTAATGCTCCTAGAATAGCCGGTGTGAAAAATGAAAGAGCCATTCCCGCACCGCCAATCGTAAGAATGGTACGGCGGTTGAATTTATCAACAAACTGCAGGAAGATAAGTGTTGTCACCACAAAAATCACCCCAACAATAACCGTAAAGCCAGCAGCTACCTGCGGGGCTAAACCAACTTGACGAGCAATGCTTGTTGCATAATAAACAATTGAGTTTGAGCCTTGAATCTGTTGAAAAGTTGCCATTCCGACACCGATAATTAAAGCTAAACGAAACTTTTTATGAAACAGCTGCTTAATGCCTGATTGTTCATGAACAGCTACGCTTTCAATTTCAGACACTTCAGCTTCCACTTCAGCTGTTGACCGGCGAAGCGTGCGCAGCACTTCACGCGCTTTATCTGGCATTCCATTTTTAATTAAGTAGCGAGGCGACTCTGGAAGCTTGATCATACCGATGCATAATACAATTGCAAAAATACCGGCGCTGCCAAGCATTAATCGCCAGCTGTTTGGAACGGGCTCAAAAATAAAGGCTACAATATAGCTTAATAATAATCCAATTACAATCATTAGCTGATTTAAACCTGAAAGCTTCCCGCGAATATTAGCAGGTGCGATTTCTGACATATAGGCAGGAACTAACGAAGAAGCCGTTCCTACTGCTGTACCTAAAAAGACGCGCGCAATCGTTAACGTAATTTCCTCTGGTGCAATCGCTGAACCGATGGAGCCTAAAAGAAAGATGATCGACGAAATTAAAATTAACTTTCTTCGTCCAAACTTATCGCCTAATAATCCGCTTAAAATGGAACCGATAATTGCTCCTCCCATTAGCGACGAAACCACAATTCCCAGCCAGAGCGGACTTAAATGAAACGCTTCACGGATATGACCTTCTGCACCAGCAATAATCCCAATATCATAACCGAATAAAATACCGGCAAATGAGCCGAAGAAGAAGATAAACTTACTTGATACTTTACTCATGATTATAGATCCCCTTTGTATTGTCTTAGTTTTGCTTCCTATCACACAAATTTAAAACGCTTTCATTTATTTCTAAAAACGGCGTTCTTTTACTAAGTTGCGCTATATTTTCACTTTCAAGGAAGCAGCGCTCCCTCGAAAGTAGTGATGCTTACTTAATAATGACGTACTCTAGATCAACAAGCTTTGCATAGCTCACGATTTGATCCGTCGTTAAATTTAATGAAAGAACCGTATGATGGCCTCCTCCGTTTTCAATCCACGCTTTAACGCCGTCTTGGAAGTTCGGCTTAATGTTCCAAAGCACGCGCGCTACCGGAAGATTTGGAGCAGGAACTTCCGGCTCAAATGCCGATACTTCGTTAATTAACAGCTTGTAATGCGTACCGAAGTCAGCCATGGAAACCACTACACCTTCTCCTTGTTTACCGTCAAACACTAAGCGGGCCGGATCTTCGCGGTTACCGATACCTAGCGGAGAAACGATTAGTTTTGGTTTGTTTACCGCTAGCGTCGGGTCTACTTCAAGCATGTGTGATTGAAGCACAGACTCACGTCCGGGAGCCAATTCATACGTATAGTCTTCCATAAAGCCCGTTGACTGATTATGGCTCATTACTTTAAGCAGGCGGTCAAGCGCCGCTGTTTTCCAGTCTCCTTCACCGGCAAAGCCGTAGCCCTGTGCCATCAAGCGCTGTACAGCTAGACCAGGGAGCTGTTTCATACCGTATAGATCTTCAAAGTTAGTGGTAAAGGCGCTGTAGCCGCCTTCATCTAGAAAACGTTTAATCGCAATTTCATAGCTTGCCTGTACTTTTACGCTAGACTCCCAGTCTTCTGCAGAATAACCGCCGTAAACAAATTCGTACGCGTCGGCATATTCAGCAAATAAATCATTGATTTCTTCTTCCGTAACGGCATTGACATATTGAACAAGATCACCGATTCCGAAGTAGTCAACCGTCCAGCCAAATTGAATTTGTGCTTCAATTTTGTCTCCTTCCGTTACGCCGACATTGCGCATATTGTCACCGAAACGCGCAACTTTAATGTTGAAGCTTTCGTTATAAGCAGCGGCTACGTCCATCCACTGTGCAATTTGCTGCTGTACTTCGGGGCGCTCCCAGTAGCCTACTACGATTTTATTTTGCTTGTTCAAACGCGCGTTGATAAAGCCATATTCACGATCACCGTGAGCGGACTGATTCAAGTTCATAAAATCCATATCAATCGTTTCCCAAGGAATGCTTTCGTTAAATTGTGTCGCCAAATGAAGCAGCGGTTTTTGCAGTAGTTTGGTGCCGCGAATCCACATTTTTGCAGGCGAGAACGTATGCATCCACGTGATCACACCGGCAACTTCATCTCGGTAATTCACTTCTTTCATCATGTTTGTAATCGTATCAGCACTCACAGCTAAATCTTGCAGCACAATCGGATAAGGCAAGACACCGCTTTCATTTAAAGCATCAGTCATTGTTTGCGCGTGTGCTTTTACTTCTGCTAATGCTTCTTTTCCGTAAAGATGCTGTGAACCAACAATAAACCAAAATTCTTTTTGAGCTGTTTTTAACATGATAATCCCCTTTTCTGTATGTAAGTCTTTTACTGTCCTTGCCCGTAATACGCGTTTTTTCCGTGTTTTCGTAAATAATGTTTGTCTAATATGCGCTGCGGCAGCTCTTCAGCCAGCCCGTTTAATTTTTGTGTAAAGAAGTTCATTTTGGATACTTCGTCTAATACGACGCTGTTCATCACCGCTGATTTGGCATCTTTTCCCCACGTAAACGGCCCGTGCCCTTGAAGTAAAATACCAGGAACCGCTAACACATCTAAGTCGCGCTCTTCAAATGTTTCAATGATCACCTTGCCCGTTTCCACTTCATATCCGTCATTCACTTCTTTTTCGGTCAAAAAGCGCGCGCACGGTACGGAACCATAAAAGGTATCGGCATGCGTCGTTCCCATTGGCTGCACATCAAGCCCTGCTTGAGCCCAAATCGTCGCCCACGTTGAATGCGTATGGGCAATACCGCCAATTTGCGGGTAATGTTTATAGAGTACGGCATGCGTCAGCGTATCAGATGACGGGTTAAGCTCACCTTCTACCACGCGCCCCTCTAGGTCTACGACTACCATGTCTTTGGCCGTCATTTTCTCGTACGTCACACCGCTTGGTTTAATCACAAACAAACCGCTGTCTCGATCAATGGCACTTACATTTCCCCACGTGTACTTGACCAGTCCGTGTTTTGGCAAATCGACGTTTGCTTGAAATACTTCTTCTTTTAATTTATCTAGCACAATAACTCCTCCCGTTCTTCGCTGTGGTGCTCTGCAGCTGCTTTTTCAATCACTAGCCCTTTTTTATATCTTTTAATAAATGCTTCAAATCCTTTTACATCGAGTTCGTCAGGATAAATCTCTTGTGCGGTCACTTCTTTAAAGACTTTATCATCCAAGAAATCTTCTAAACTTTCATTCTCACTTTTATTGAGCATATAAGAAGAAAGGATAGCCATTCCCCACGCGCCGCCTTCTCCTGCTGTGTCCATGACGGAAACAGGCGTGTTGATTGCCGCTGCCATCATTTTTTGACCAACTACCGGCGTTTTAAATAATCCTCCGTGCGCTAAAATGCTGTGAATCTTTACGTTTTCTTCTTTGACTAAAAGATCCATCCCTATTTTTAAAGCGCCAAAAGCTGTAAAAAGATGTGTACGCATAAAGTTTGCTAGATTAAAATTGCTTTTTGCTGAACGGACAAATAGCGGACGGCCACTTTCTACTCCGGTAATATTTTCACCTGAGAAATAGCCGTAGCTTAGCAAGCCCCCTCCATCAGGATCAGCTTCTAGCGCTTTATTTAACATTACTTGAAATAATTTATCCGACTCTACTTTTTGCCCCATCGCCTCCGAAAATTCGCGAAACAATCCGAGCCAGGCGTTTAAGTCGCTTGAGCAGTTATTCGCATGAACCATGGCAACTGGACTGCCGTTTGGCGTGGTAACCAAATCAATTTCCGGATAAACGTTTAAAAGCTTTTTATCTAGTACAATCATCGCAAAAACGGACGTTCCTACTGAAACATTTCCCGTGCGTTTTCTTACGCTGTTTGTCGCCACCATTCCCGTTCCCGCATCTCCTTCTGGAGGACAAAACGGAATGCCCGGCTGCAAATTTTTTGATTGATCTAAAATGCTGGCTCCTATCGCTGTTAATGTACCTGCTTGCTCGCCTGAAGTATGAACTGCAGGCAGAATATCTGATAGTTGCCATGGATATCCTTTGTCAGAAATAAGCTCATTAAACTGCTTCATCATACCTTCACTGTAATTTTGCGTACGTTCATCAATTGGGAACATCCCTGAAGCGTCTCCAATGCCAAGCGCCTTACTGCCTGTCAGCAGCCAGTGAATATAGCCGGCTAGCGTTGTCATGTAATCAATGCGCGGCAGATGTTTTTCTTGATTGATGATTGCCTGATACAGATGCGCAATGCTCCATCGTTCAGGAATATTAAATTGGAAATGTTCAGTTAATTCTTTTGCTGCTGCGCTTGTTGTTGCATTACGCCACGTTCGAAACGGAACTAGCAGCTCACCCGTTTTATCAAACGCCATATATCCGTGCATCATAGCTGAAACGCCGATGGAGCCAACTGTTCGAATGGTGATCCCGTAGCTTCGTTCCACTTCTTGCTTCATTTCACGGTAAGCACTTTGCAGACCTGTAATAATATCGAGTAAGTTGTACGTCCAAAAACCGTCTTCTAAGAGATTTTCCCATTCATAACTGCCTGATGCGATCGTTTCAAAGTTTTCATCGATCAGCAACGCTTTAATACGAGTAGATCCAAGTTCAATTCCAAGGGACGTTTTCCCTTTAGCAATTGCTTGTTTTATGCTTTCTTGAGTTGTTTTCACGTTTAATCTCCTTTCTGATAGCTATAACAATACCTATAGCAGTAAGGAAGCGCTTTCCGTTTTATGTAACACTGTTTGAATTTGTTAACAACTTAAGTATATTTATTTGTACGTACATTTGTCAATATAAAAATTATATATGCACACAAATACTTAAAACACCCTACTATTCCTTTCTTAAACTTTTAAAAAATCGGTATTCAACCCTTAAATCATTTTCCTTTCGATTAAAAATCAAGGAAATCTTTTCATTTATTCACGTTCATGATAAAATATGTCCATACAAATTTTATACATAAAAAAAGTTGAATGTATACAACTACGAAAGAAGTGAAAACATGAAGCCAAAATATCAGGTGATTATTGAGGATATAAAAAGCAAAATTCTTTCAGGCGATTACAGCATGGGCGAACAAATCCCGACTGAATCGGTCATGCAAGAAACGTATGGTGTCAGCAGACATACGGTTCGAAAAGCCATTTTAGAGCTGTCGAATGAAGGATTTTTAAGAAGCGAAAAAGGATCTGGCACCTATGTAAGCAATCAGTATCAATCCAAATCTAGCGGGGCTTCTGCCAACAAAACAATCGGTGTAATTACCACGTATATTTCCGACTATATTTTCCCTTCTATTATTCGCGGAATTGAAAGCAGATTAAATAAAGATAATTATTCGCTGCTGCTGGCAAGCACGAATAACGATGTGGAACAAGAAAAAAAAGCGCTGGAAATGATGCTTTCCTACGGAGTAGACGGTCTAATTGTTGAGCCTACAAAAAGTAATTTGTACAATCCAAACATCTCTTATTATTTATCATTCAAAGAACAAGACGTTCCGTTTACGATGATTAACGCCTACTACGAAGAATTGGACGTTCCGTTTTTTTGTCTAGACGACGTTCAGTCAAGCTACCTTGCCACAAATGAATTAATTTCAAAAGGACATACTCAAATCGGGCTCATCGCAAAAATGGATGACCTGCAGGGAAAGTACCGAATGAAAGGCTACATAAAAGCGCTCGGTGATGCAAAACTCCGCTTTCAGCCTGAGCATATTCTGTCTTTTAACACCGAAACAAAGCTTGATTTGTACGCTAATTTAAAAGAGTTTCTCACTGAAAACAAAGACGAAATGACGGCTCTTGTCTGCTATAACGATGAAGTCGGATTAGAAGTTGTAAATGTATGCAGACAGCTTGGTATGTCCATTCCGGACAAGTTGTCAATTATTGGTCAAGACAATTCGTACATCGCTAAAAATGCGACGATTAATTTAACAACGCTAACACACCCGCAAGAACAAATGGGACACGACGCGGCAGATTGGATCATTAAAAAGCTGCAGGGCAAAAAAGATTTGCCAAACGAAACCTACTATCAGCCGGTGTTAGTTGAAGGTGAAACGATTAAAGAGTTAAATGCGAAGCGTGATGAAGTTCGTTAAAAGAAGGCTCCCTTAGAGGTCTATAAAACTTCTTATGAGAGAAAGGGATGCACATTATTATGCATCCCTTTCTTTATGTACTAATTCCCTTTATAACGGAGCCTGAATGTTGAGATATACTCCTTTTTCGATCTTTTGTTTTGCTTGTTCTATTAGTCTTTTAGCAATAAGTGATAGCTGAGATACAGAATTCGCCCCATTTGAACTAATAACAAGAGGGTCAACCCAGCGCATTTTTGTCGTTTGGTGAACATCATAACAAGAAGCAGTGCCTTTTTGTACTTTGCTGTTAAAAAGAGCAGATAACATCCCTTCAACGCTGCTATCTCCAGCGTTTTTCAGCAGCCAAACCACATCGTCATCCTGCTTTAAAAAATCTTCGATAGATAAAATATCTTTTTGCAAAGCGAGCTTGATAGTTTCCGTCAGCTGATGATTTCCAAACATATTAAGCGGATTCATAAAAAAGCCAATCACTTCTTTGTAGTAAGCATCCACAAACCACTCTGCCGCTGATAAATTACTGCACGCCATTTGTCCATTAAATACGACAAGCTGATCCAAAAACGCATGCACTTCTTGTAAAGTAATCTCCCCGCATACGTACAAATCCCGCAGCGTATAATCCACGCGGTCAGCGCATAAGTGCGGAGCTTGCTGTTCGAGCAGCGTCCACTGGCTTTCATCGAGTAAGATCTCTCGCCAGTTTAAATCGGCGCTTTTTAAAATAGAAGGAATAGACGACTGAGTCACAATTTGTTCGTAAATCATTTCATGATAATTTTCTTCTTTTTGTCCCAAAACATAGTCAATCACATGAGAAAATGCCGTATGTGAAACGTCATGTAATAAAGCCGCTATTTGCTCTTCCAAAGAGCCTCCGAGTCTATTTACAAGCATCATCGCACCAATGGAATGATCATATCGAGTAGTATTCCAGTTTTCATTTACAAACCGGCTCGCTCCGCCTTGGTAAATTCCTTTTAAACGCTGTACAGGATCACTTTGAATGAGTTCTAAAAGAACGCCGTCTGCTTCAAATTTCCCGTACAGCTCATCATAAAGTATGAGCATATTTCTCTCTCCTTTTACTAACTATTTTGGACTTATTTTAATCTAACTTGAGACATCGCAGGGTTCCATTTGCCTGTAACTAAAAACGACCTCGTCTTACCAGAGGTCGTTTTTTATTATTCACTTGACGCTTTAATTCGATCAAAATACTGCTTTGCAGGAAGCAAACCAAGATTTTTTTCTTTCCGTATATATTTAATAACATCAACGTCTCTTCTGCCATTTCGAATCAAAAGATTGACTTTATTTTCAAAAGTCTCGTCTTTCTCTATTTCTAGCTGCTTCCACTCTTCATCTAAATCACGTTTAGGTGTTTTGAGCAGGAATATCACTAGTATAACAAGAACGCTACTTGTGGTGATATAAAGCCAAAGCCAATCGAGAAACCAGCTGTTAATCACATTCACTATGATGAGAATGGTGAAACAAGAGTATAGTCTTGTTTGATACTTATTAGCTTTTTTTGAATCTATTTTATTAAAAAATATCCCCACCGTCAGCCTCCTTTTAGCATTTCATTGGCGCTTTTTTCTATTAATCTCTTTTTGTGCATGAAGCAAATCTACATCATACAAATTACCATTTAACCTAACAAATAGCAATCAAGTTCACCCTATCATACTCTTTATCTCATTGACTACTCATAAAAAATACAGGGCTCTTTTCAAAGCCCTGCACTTTTATTTCATATTTAAATAAGGTTAAACGCTTTTACCACTTGAGCAACCGTAAACGTAACGCCAATCGCAATCACTGTTGGAATCGCAAAAGCAAGAAACGTCCATTTTGCATTTTTGGT
This sequence comes from Priestia sp. VA7, assembly GCF_055710015.1. NCBI lineage: Bacteria > Bacillati > Bacillota > Bacilli > Caryophanales > Bacillaceae > Priestia > Priestia sp. VA7. The sequence continues at coordinate 41,491 of NZ_JBVQPN010000003.1, read as the reverse complement.
TTCTTTATAAATATTCACAAGCGTCGTTCCGCACGGAAAATGCAGAAGCGAAAACAACATCATGTTAAGAGCCGTTAGCCACGTCCAGTGGTGATCAAGGAAAATTTGTTTCAGTCGAGTCGCATCTTCAATTTCAATTAATGAACCCGTTGATAAATACGCCATTAATAGAACAGGTACCACAATTTCATTAGCCGGCAAGCCAATGATAAAAGCAGCTAATATATAACCGTCTAGTCCTAGCGATTTAGCAAACGGATCAAGAAACTGAACAAAATGCATTAAAATACTCGTATCACCGATATAGATGTTGGCCAGTACCCACGTTAACACCGCTGCGGGTGCTGCAACAATAATCGCGCGTTTTAACACGAACAGCGATTTATCGAGCGTCGCGCGCACAATTGTATCAACAAATTTCGGCTTGCGGTAAGGCGGAAGCTCTAGCGTATAGTGAGTTGGAACTCCGCGCAGTGCCGTTTTAGACAGTGCCCACGATACAAACAGCGTCACCACAATTCCAAATAACACTGTTCCGACTACAACAAGCGCCGTTACGAAAGTTTTAGCACTCCCTGTAAAGCCGGTCGCCATAAATAAAGAAGCTAATAAAATCAGCGTAGGCCATCTGCCGTTACATGGAACAAAATTATTTGTTAAAATCGCCATCATACGTTCACGAGGCGATTCAATAATACGAGTCGACATAATCGCCGCGGCGTTACATCCAAATCCCATCGCCATCGTTAGTGACTGCTTTCCGTGTGCACCTGCTCGTTTGAACAAACGATCCATATTAAACGCGACGCGAGGCAAGTAGCCGTAGTTTTCTAAAAGGGCAAATACCGGGAAAAAGATGGCCATTGGAGGCAGCATGACACTAATGACCCATCCTGTACCTCGAAACAGCCCTAGTACAAGAATTCCGTGCAGCCATTCCGGCGCATGCATCGCTTGAAAGAAAGCTGTTAAGTACCCTTCCGCCCAGCCAAAACCTTGTGCGATTAATCCAGAAGGAACATTTGCGCCGGCTATGGTGATATAAAAAATTACTGATAAAATACCAAGCATAATTGGAAATCCCCAAATTGGCGAGGTAAAGACTTTATCTAGCTTTTCTGTGCGCTGAAGCTTTGAGCGGTCTTCGTACACAACTGATTTTTTACATATTTGCTGTGACGACTGATAAATGCTTGCCACCATATTTGAACGATGATCTTTTTCTTTTGCCTGCTGGGCATAGCGCGTTAATTGTTCCATTGCTAATGAGTTTTCAGGAATTAACGGATTTCCCATATGCGCTGTTCCTCCTTTCTGTGTGACTGATGTTTTGCTGCTGACGCAGCTGAATCGTTTCTAAAAATGACGTATCTCCATCAAGAACCCGTAAAGCAATCCAGCGCAAAGGAAATTGATTTCCAACAATAGAAGCGACTTGAGGTTCTAGCTCCTTTAGTGACGCTTCAATTTCTTTTGTGTACTGTACCTGGTAAGGGTTAAGTTTTACCTGCCCTCGCACGACTCCTTCAATTGCATCGAGCAAATTTATAATTCCTTTTCTATTACGTGCTGATATAGGCACAACCGGTACGCCTAACGATTCAGCGAGCTTTTTTTCGTTAATCACAATTCCTTTTTTCTTTGCTTCATCCATTAAGTTCACGCAAATCACGACGTTTTCAGTCATTTCCATCACTTGCAGCGCTAAATTAAGATTTCGCTCCATCGCCGTTGCATCGACCACCACAACCGTAACGTCAGGTCTTTCAAATAAAATATAGTCACGCGCTACTTCTTCATCTGCCGAATTTGAATACAGTGAATACGTTCCAGGCAAATCGACAATTGTGTAGAGCTGCTGGTGGTGTTCAAACGTCCCTTCTGCTTTGGCTACCGTTTTTCCCGTCCAGTTTCCCGTGTGTTGCTTAAGACCGGTCAAGCTATTAAATAACGTACTTTTTCCTGTGTTCGGATTTCCTGCTAATGCAATACGATACTTACTCATCGTCATCACCTACTTTTTTTACATAAATTTTTGAGCTCTCTTCTTTTCTGAGACCAATCGTTGTATGACTGACTTGATAAGCAACAGGATCTCCTAACGGGCTTTTTTGAAGCACTTTGATAATTGCTCCTGGAATAAATCCTAAATCTAACAAGCGTCGCTTTAAGGCACCCTCGATTTCGATTCGCTCTAGCTGTACCGTTTCACCTGTCGTAAATGTAGACAATGGATAATTATTTACACTAGCCATCTATTTTTCGTCCCTTCTCATTTTTTACCTAAGGTTATGTTTTTTTCATTAGACCAACTTTTAAGGTAAAAAAAATATGCTCGTTGATTTTTAATAGGGTATTCTGCTGGTGCAGAAAAATGAACATGTCAGCATAATTTATTTAAAATTTTCAGTTTTTACTTGTTATGATACCAAAAGTTTACCACAGGAAACTTTTTTAGTCTAGGGTAAAATACTGTGTTTTTTCTTATTTCTACTGAAGGCATAAAGTGCGCTGGTCTATTTTATTTAATCATTTAATAAGAGGAATCAAGTCGAAAAATAATTTAGTAAAAACGAATTGATAAAAATAAAAAACTGTAAAAATATGCTATACTAGTGAATGGGTTTTTTTTGAAAATAAAGTATTGATTAGCTTTAAAACCTCAAAAAATCACTTTAGGAGGCTTTTATGAAAAGGTTCAAAAGAGTTAGCGCAGTTGTTTTAGGTTTGGCTTTGTTATTCACGCCGCTTGCTCCGCAAACAGTTGCAGAAGCAAAAGTCGTGTGGGGGAATCAGGAGCTGGTTAAAGGGCAAATAGGACGCGTTACCGTTTTAAAGAACACTAATCTTTACAACATTAAAAACAACAAGTTAGTAGCGGCTAGAAAAGTGACAAAAGGGCAAGTATTCCGCGTGTATTCTGAGTCCAGCAAATTTGGTGGTCTGTATGGGGTATCAAAGGGCACCTATGCTCAAAAGTCATCAAGTATTAAGTATGAAAAAGCGCCTAGTGACAAAATTCAAGCACTAGGAGTAACAGTTACAAAGAAATCTTTAGCAAGCAACATTAGCTATCCGCAGGTATCCGGCCTTATCAATAAACCATTTGAAGCTAGCTATAATCGAAAATTTTTAAATATTGCAAAAGAAGTACAAAAAGAACACAACGAGCTAAAAGAACAAGAAAAGGAAGACCGCAAAAGCGGCTGGGCACCAGGTCCTTATTCTCGTAATATGACATACTCTGTACCTTACAACCAAGATAATATTTTAAGTGTTGCTATTACGAATGATGCGTACGCTGGCGGCGCTCACGGCAACGCTTGGATTGATACTTATAATTACGATTTGTTGAAAGCTCGACAAATTAGCTTAAAAGATATTATTAACAACAACACTAAGTTGAATAAAGTTAATAACTATATTCGTAATGAAATGATTGCTCGCAATAAAAAAGGTGCTCAGTTCTGGGTTAATGAATTTAAGTCTGTAAACTTAAAAGAAGATCAGTTTTACTACACAAGTAGCGGCATTGCCATTATATTTGGTGAGTATGAGTACGGCCCGTATTCTAACGGCATTCATACGTTTAAAATTCCTTCCAGCGTTTATAAATAAGATTGTCTTATAAAACAAAAAAGAAGCCTGCGAACCATCAGTTCATAAGCTTCTTTTTCTTTTTTTCTGCAAAATAAGCGGAGCAAAAAAGAAAGGTTATCCCTAATCTCCTTCCCTTTTACCATCATTTTTTCGGATATTGCAGAAAATCAAATTATACAGCCATAGAAGAACTCAGGGCTGCCTACATTACGCTGCTGATAGCCGAGAAAAACTGCTTTTTGAGGTATTTTTATAGTGATTGAAAAAGTGAAATGGTCAGAACTAACGTCAGCAAGGAGCCTGCGGATGTTAACATCATTATTTTTCGGTTACTCTGATTCTTTTCAGGTTTTAAAAACTCTTGAATGGCTACAAACCAGATAACAAAAGTGATTAAAGAAAGTATTCCCATAGACATACGAGCCTCTCCATTCATATATGTATTTAAATTTTTAACACATCTAATCAACAAACTTTCCAGACCAAGTTACTAAAATAAATGCCACTCCTTATCCAATATTAATATAAAATCCCATAACCCTTTAATGCATTGTGTAAAACCACAATAGAAAAAATCGAAAGCGTAATTAGGCACTTACAAAAACATAATGTAAATATTGAAGAAGGACCAGTAAAACGTACAGGTGCTGTAGGGCCTATTGTTTCTGTCTATATTCGGGATCCTGACTACAATTTGATTGAGCTATCCAATTACGTAGATTAAAGCGTCCTTATTTAAAAAGAGCTGTTTTCATAAATATTGTTGCTATATCATAGACCTCAAAAGAAAACTCGCAATAGAAGTTTGCAAGTTTTCTTTATTATGTAAGGGACCTTGCTTCCTATAAAATGCGCCCTTACAATCTAATTAACAACCAAATTGATCGTATCTTCCTGTATTGTATACTGCCCCATTATTTCTCCAATACCAGCAATTAAAAGGGAATCACCAGTTTCCAATGGTTTATCCTTTAATAGGATGAGTAATTTATTTATATTTTTTAATCCATCCGCACAATAGGTAAGAGATGGTTGTTGAATAAAGTATTCTTGGTTATTTATCCTTACTTTTATATAATTTTTATGTAATAACCTGTTCTCAAAAGGGACAATATTCATCGGATCAAAGGATAAAGCAATGATTTCTCCTTCGATAAAAAGATGGGTTCCTATCTGTGCTTCGAATTCATCAAGTTCTTTCTTCCTTGATTCAATTGCAAAATTTACTGCTGCTTCTGTTTCCGGGCTTATTTGAACCTCTTCAATTGCCTGTTTTCGAGGGGCAATATCAAGAAATTTGATTAACTCAAATAGTGTTGTTTTAGTACCCAAAAAACTTTCCTTCCAATCGGGTGACAATTCATCCAGCAACAAACACATAAATAAGCCTGAACTGTAACAGCTCCGCCTTATATTGGAAGTGGATTCAACGGCGTTTATTAGATTTTTTCTATATATTTCTAAAACTAAATCATTAGCGAGCGAAGATTTTTCTGAAAAAGCCTTTATTTCAACGTACCAGGCAGGTCCTTCAACAGATTCAATTAAGTTTTCATATGTTAGATGCTCTTTTATTCCTTCTGCCCTTTTTTCCCTTAGGCTGATAAACTCGTTCAAATACTGCTTCTTTTTACTGATATCAGTTTCTAACAATGCATTATAAAGACTTTTCCTTTCGCGATTTCGAATTTCTACATTCTCTTTTGTTAAGGGATAGGTTATTCCCAGCATTTCATCAGGGAAGCGTTTTTCCTCTTTTATATACTGATTTTCGTGGAACAATTCGTGGACCAATATCGAAAAAAGTCCTTCATAGTCATCGTACAATTCCATATCAGCAATAGCCGTAGGATAGCCATCAAATAGAATAAGCGTATTTCCCACAAACTGCTCGCCCCGTTTTAAAATTTCATATGATTTAGGAGGAATGTTATTATACCTAGGATGATTGAACAGGATTACACTCTTTTCGTCGTACAATGCATAGGCAACAAGTTCAAAATTTGGCCAATACCTTTCTAAGCTCATGTTAGTTAAGTCCTTGGCAATTTGATTCAGAAAATGATTCATTCTTTTCATCCCCAATTGGTAATTCCCTAAGGAAAGAGAATATTCTTTTTTAGAAAAAAGGGCTTGCTCAACTTTACTTCCTCGTTAGTTGAACAAGATTACTGTTATTATCCTAATTTTACCACAAATTCCCTAACGTTTGGTTTGCTGTCTAGGAAGAAACGAAATGATTAAAAAATTAAACCATTTTGTGCTGACGGTAAAGGATATTGAAGAAGCGAGCTTATAAAAAAAAGAGAATGCATAAGGCATTCTCTTTTTAAATGGCTATTACGGTACTACTCTTCAGACTTGCCTACCTCTACTTTTTTCGTAAACATTTTCATGTCACCGTCCACCGTCACGTGAGCGGTAATCATATATTCGCCTTCTTCTTTAAACGTATAGTCCGTGCTGTATACACCTTTTCCTTCGTGCGGCGCTTTTGTCATTTCTTGATTGATATAGCCTTCTTTTTCAACTTGAAACTGCACGTCATCGGCGTTTTCCACTTTTTTATCTCCTTGCGTCACAAGGACTTTAAGCTTGACTTGTTCATTTGCTTGAATTGATTCCGGTACTTCAATCGTTCCTTTTACTTCTTTTGAACTTGAATCATTTTTTGAACAGCCTACTATAGCTATCATTAAAACAAATAATACGATGCTGAGTTTTTTCATTATGTTGTTCTCCTTTATTATGTAAATGTGAAGTCTTCCTGCAATTTCATATTATACTTATTTATCCGGTAAAAAGAGAAAAAATGCTTATTGTCCACATAAAGTTCTTATTTCTACAGTAGCTTTTGCATCTTTTCATTTCTCTACTCGCCCTTCGCTTTATAAAAAAAGCTGAAGAAGCTCATTGCCTTCTCCAGCTTTGCCTTTATCTCTGCGGTTCTTCTAACGTGTACGATGAGAGGGCGTTTTCTACCCATCGTACAAAATCCTTGCTTGCTCTCCAATCAATATTTAATATCCCTTCTGCGCTTCCTGAAGGAATACACTTTACTTTGTTTGGACCGGACACATTTTCTAAAATAATCGTTAGTGATCCTCTGCCGCCGGTGCGGAAAAAATAGCGTTCAAACACAAGCGTACACATCTGCTTGCCGTCTCCGAGATCATAATATTCCTTGTATAATAAGTCACTTTCGGAATTATTTGCATTCACAAGCTTTTTTGCTCCATCAAAAGGAAGCAGCGTCGTTTTAAACTCAATTACCTTTTCCATCACTCAAGCCCCTTTCTATCGCAACAGATATGTACTACTTCTCTTTTTCTCTCTAAAAAACCTGCCGCTTCTCTTTATGTACAATATGGTACAATAGAAGAAAAAGAATTGTTTGAACGGAAAAAGGAGCATACAACCTCTATGAATACACGAGATCAACTTATCCAAAATGTGGTTTCCACGATGCGAAACCAAACGAAAAAAATGCAGCTATCGGTTATCCCCACTTTAAAATCATATATTCCTTTAAATGAATTTTTAGCGCTTCGCCTGCTGTATAAAGAAGGCAATCATATCGTTTCTGAGATTGCAGAGCATATGCACATCTCAAACAGCAGCATGACGTGCGTCAGCGACCGTCTCATGGAAAGAGAATTTGTCACGCGCGTACGCAGTCAAAAAGACCGCCGCGTTGTCTACTTATCCATTACGGATAAAGGAAAAGCGTTTGCAGAAGAAATGGAAAAAGTACTCACCAAAGAATATGGTGAAAAGCTTAGCCATTTTACGGATGAAGAATTACAAACGTTTCTTCGCTTGTTAAATAAAATGGATATCTAATAAAAAACCAGATGCACGCTAAGCAGGCATCTGGTTTTTATTTTGGTTAGTTGTTGTTTACCTTCAAATTAAAGGCGTCTGAAGTTAAATCTTTTGAACTGTCGTTTTCATAATCACTTACATACGGAATAAATCTAAGCATAATAACGTCTTTATCATTCCGGTACTCTCCGTCCATCTCTAGCACCTTGTCTGTTCCTCCTCCACTGCCGCTTTCAGAAAGATCTCTTCCATTTTGGTCTTTTATTTTTACGCCCACGTTCGTTCCGTTTCGAATGCTTCCTGTTGACGATGTAAACGTATAGTGTAGCTTAATCGAAACAGGCGATACGCGAACTTCTTTGATGGACAATACGCCTTTTATTCCTTTTTCGTTAATCGGAATTTCTTTATTCAACGGATACACTTTTGTATCAGTAATGATTTTTGAGCCGTTTACGCTTGTATGAACCGTCCAATTTCCTTTAATTTCTCCGTAGGAATCCCGGTAGTTCCCGCTTTTCGTCTGAGCAGGATTCTTTTCAAATTCTAGACTTGTGAACTGCGCACTGATTTGATAGTTTTTATTTGGATCAATATGATCTAGTACATTGTAGCCTTCCACATCGATTTTCCCGTCTCCGTTCGTGTCCGCTTGCGTTAGTTTTAAAGCGTACAGATAGTTCCAGCTTCCGTCTTTGTTTTTGATTGGTTCCTTTCTAATACTGGAAGCCGAATCAAAAAACGACATGTTGCCAATTTTCACGCGCAGCTCTCCCGGTCGAATTGATGCGTCTCGGTTAAGCCCTAGTGCAGTTCTTCTAAATTCATCTGCGCTGATCGTTAATCCAAGCAGCACCTGTCCGTCATCCAGCATCAGTTCATTTACTTTTACTTGAATGCCTTGGTCAGTCGCCGTTTCATTTATCATTTTTTTATAGCTGCTCAAGCTGCCTTCAGGCTTGTTCATAAGCAGCTCGATTTGCTGGCCAATTTGCTGACTGATTCGCACAGCCGATGCCCATACCGTTTCGTTTTGCATCATTACAGGCGTCACAGCAAGCAGCAGCACCGCAGCGGCGATCAGCGGACGCGCTTTTTTTCGAGTCGGCTTTATGTCATGTTTTAAGCGTTTTTTCATACGCTTTTTCTCGCTTGCCGTTAGCTCAATTTCTTCATATTCATCAAAATCTACAGAAGATCCGTTTAATAAGTCATATTGATTTTTCATCTTTGTCCCTCCTTGTTTCTTATTTGAAAATCGCTTTTAACTTTTTGCGTCCGCGCGACAGCCGGTTGTATAAATTGCTGATGGTAGTCTGCTGTTTTTCAGCAATTTGCTTCAGCTCGACTTCCTGTAAGTAATACGCTTTAAACAGCTCGCGGTCTCCTTCGCTTAAGTGACCTAAGAGTTCTTCCACGTCGTTTGTTTGAATGTTATGAACTTCTGACGTTTCACCCATTCCCGCTTCGCTAAGCGATTCGTGCTGCGTTTTTATGTATTTGCGCTGATAGTCAATGGCTTTGTACTTAGCAACAGCTGCAACCCAATTTTTAAACGTATTTTTCTCCGAATCAAAGCGATCAATATGATGCCACACCGCTAACAATACGTCGTTTACACACTCTTCCTCGTAGCTTTTCAGCGTGCCTAAATGCTTGCGTACAATGGCCGTAATTAATCCTCCGTACTGATCGATTAACAGCTCTAATCCTTTTTCTTTTTTTCGCGTTATACACGCAACAATCCAGTCATCTTCCATGACATTGCTCCTTTCCGCTTGCTTTTACATCTATTAATACGGATTCTTTTTACAAAACCTATCAATCTTCCTAAATTAAATGACAAATAAGCTTGTTCAGTATTTCTCTTGCTGGTAAAATAAGCTAAAACCTTTGAAGGAGGCCGCTATGATTACCTATCCTTTTCTTACATCCAACCCAACCATCGGTATAACCGCACCTTCTTCTGGTGTACCTCAAGCTCTTCATTCCATGTTTTCTTTATCGTGTGAACAAATGAAAGAAAAAGGCTTTTCTGTTATACCGGGAGAAACCGTGTGGACGCAGCATAAAGCAAAATCCGCTTCTCCTAAAAAACGTGCAAATGAGCTTCAAGCCATGATAGAAGATAGAAACATTGATATCATTATCCCGCCTTGGGGAGGCGAGCTGCTGATTGAAATTCTTGAACATCTCGACTTTACAAAATGGACAGCAAAATGGGTGCTTGGCTATTCTGACACCAGCGTTCTTTTGCTGGCTATTACACTTAACACCGGGATTGCAACGGCTCATGGAACCAACTTTGTGGACTTGCGAGGAGAGCACTGGGATCCAACGACTGCGATGTGGCAGCAGGTGCTGACGACCAAAAAAGGAGAAAGCGTGGTTCAAATTTCTTCTGATCGCTATCAAAAAGAATGGCAGCATGACAACCCGTCACCATGCGTGTTTCATTTAACGGAACAAACCGCTTGGAAGCATACGGAGTTAAGCGACGTGCACATCAAAGGGCGTCTTCTCGGAGGATGTATTGACGTGATCAGGCACTTAGTAGGAACTCCTTTTGGAGATGTAAAAACGTTTCTAGAAAAATACATTCCTGCTGAGCCGGTCATTTGGTATTTTGACAACTGTGAACTCACGACCGCTGACCTTCGCCGCTCGCTTCTTCAGCTTAAGCTAGCGGGCTGGTTTGATAACTGCTCAGGTATTTTATTCGGCAGAAGCAGCGCTAATAAGCCCGTTGATTCCTACACCGCTGAAGACGTGTATCTCGACCTTGCTTCTGACTTACATATTCCAGTTATCTATGACATCGACTGCGGACACCTCCCTCCTCAGCTCACGCTTATTAACGGCGCGTATGCGAGTGTTAACGTAGAGAAAAATAAAGGCAGAGTTGTTCAATACTTTACGTAAAAAAAGAAGCTTGTATAAAAGTAGTTTGATTGAAGGAAGATCCGAACGAATTGGATTCTTGATGGAGAATCCAATTCGTTCGGATTTTTTATGGTTATGGTGAAAGTAGATTTGTTTCATATATGTAGGTGCTTCCAATGGTTGATTGGAGGGCAAGACGAAGACTCCTGCGGGAAAAGCGGAACAAGTGAGACCCCGCAGGAGCATTTGCGACGAGGAGGCTCACCGGCCGCCCGCAGAAAGCGAAGTCTTGCACGGAAATCAACAGCGGTTCATTTCGTTATGTCTCAACCTTGTTTTACATATCTCTCATCAACACTAAAAACGAAGCAAACATGAAAAAGGTTGCTCCAAGCCACGAGTGATAGTGCTCTTTTTGATTTCTTTCAAACTTCCATTCTTCGAAACCTCGAAGCACGTACAGGAGAAACAAGAAAAGAAACATAAAAACGGATGTGTAGGCTGGAGGCATAACAAAGATCAGCACTAAAAACGAAGCAAGCAGCACCATTTCAATGGTGATAAACAGCGGACGCCTTCCTTCAAAGCTTCTCCAATAGCTTTTTTTCATCTTTGTATGCAGCTTTTTTCGCATGACAAGATCCAGAAAGATATAAACGACTGCCAAAATCAGCAAATACACAAGCGTCATTTTCACTCCTCCTTCCGGCTAAAAATATCCTTATACTTCCATTTTAAAGAACTTCCCACAAATTTCAAGCGTCTAAAAAATCTTTACACAACTTATGAGTGCAAGCATTCATATATTTAAAAATCGCTAATATATTGACTAATGTACAGGTTAAATTCTCTGTATAAACTCATCTAGAGGGGGACATCAAGTTATGAGAATAAAAGAAGTAAAGCAAGGTGCACTCGCAGCGCTGAAAAACCGCTGGGGATTTGCCGTACTGCTTACGTTCGTTACGTATTTAATCGCTGCCGGTATTCCAGGACTTATTGACTTTTTAATCAACGGATTTCCAAGCGGGTCCGAAACTGAATACTCTCAGTCTACCTTAGCTAATATGGTATCCCTGCTGCTCGTACCGCTCTTTTTCTCTTACTACTGGGTACTATTGCGTCTGGTTCGAGGAGAAAGTGTACGTGTAGGAAATGTGTTTGATTCGTTTTCATCTGCGGGACTATATTTTAGAACACTCGGACTTTACTTACTAACGATTATTTATACCGTGCTATGGAGTATTTTATTAATCATTCCTGGCATCATCAAAAGTCTTGCCTATTCACAGGCTTACTACGTATTCCGCGATAACCCCGATTATTCGGTGAACCAATCTATTACTGAAAGCAGACGGTTAATGAACGGCTACAAGTGGACCTACTTTTTACTCCTTTTAAGCTTTATCGGCTGGGGCATTTTAAGTATCATCACGCTTGGTATTGGGTTATTATGGCTCGTTCCGTACGTAACAACTTCGCTTGGTGTGTTTTATGAAAAGCTAAAAGCAAATGAAACTGAAGTAGCTGAATAAACGAAAAACCGTATTCGAGTTGCGAATACGGTTTTTTATTTAGGTTTGGTATTCTCTCCATGTACATTAGTTGAAATTTGCCCCGTTATTCACTAAGTTCGATACAAACTATGTTACCATCGAACTATATACTCTAGAAACAGCAGCTATTTAGCTGTTGTTTTTTTATTCCCCTCTCCTTTTTCAACGAAAAAATAGAAAAATTCCATCCTCCTTACATATTTTCTAATAAATCTATGAATCTCCTAAACATTTCTACCTAGATAAATTGTCAGAATTATTACAGAGAAGGTGACAATTCTACTTATATCGCCCTTTAATATTAAAACTATGTTACAAAATGTCGTAATTTGGAATTAGATGTTTACTTTTCCTGTCAGGATTGATAGACTCACAGTTGTGAATAAAACAAGTTATGGAAAGGGAGAAAGAACATGCTAAAGAAAGCAAATCGTACAGTTATGAATATGGGGTTAGCAGCATTACTTGTTCCCGCTGCCCTAACATTTAGCACAACTTCAGCAAGTGCAAATGACGGAGGCGCTGCACCAGCACCCGTACAAGAAAAGGTAACGGCAAGCGTACCTCAACAACAAGCAACTACTACTACTAATCAAAAAGTCATCGTAAACGTGAGTGCGTTAAATATTCGTCAAGGAGCTAGCTTTTCATCTCCAGTCGTTGGAACTGCAACACAAGGTCAAGAGTTTGCTATTTTAAAAGAAGCAAACGGCTTAGTTGAAATTGCACCAAACAAATGGATTTCAAAAAGCTCAAGCTACGTAACAATTGCATCAGGTAAACCAAGCGCAAGCCAAGTAAAAGGTGTAAGCACATCAACTCCTTCTACCTCTACAGCATCTACATCTGCAGCACAAGAAACAAGCACACCAGCACCTGCTCCAACAACAAGCACGGCTTCTGGAAGCACAGTAAATGTTGCACGTAGTTTAGTAGGATCACCTTACCAATGGGCAGGAAACACACCAAGCGGATTTGACTGCTCAGGCTTTATCGCATACGTGTTCAATCATAGCGGTCACAGCATTTCACGTACAAGCGTAGCCAACTACTGGAACATGGCGACAAAAATTTCGTCTCCACAACCAGGCGACCTAGTATTCTTCCAAAACACATACACAAGCGGCCCATCTCACATGGGAATCTACATCGGAAACGGCCAAATGATTCATGCTGGTTCACACGGTGTAGCAGTAGCTGACCTAGATGTTTCTTATTATCAAGATCATTTCTTAGGATACGGACGCTTCTAAGAAAAAAATGCCCTCTAATCGTTAGATACGTTCTAACGATTAGAGGGCATTTACTTTTTATCGCTGCGCTACTGAAAGCGCCTTTTCAATACGCGTTTGAAATTTATGCTTCCAGTCTTCAGCTAGCTCAGCCACTTCTAAAGCACGCTGCATTCCTTCTACATCTTTTGAACGGTGGAAATATAAATCAAGTGTGAACCACACGGATACTTGATCTGGATGAGCTTGAATTAACTTCACTTCCGCATCTTGCGTAATCGTACCTTCTTTTAACACGCGGCAAAGATAGCCCGTATAGCTTGTCTCAATCATTCGTTTTAAAATTCCTTTAACGCCCGTTCTTTTTGTAATCGTGTCACATGGATTTCGACCTTGCGTCACTTGAATAACGGCGTCTCCTACTTGATAAACGTCTCCAATGCATACGTCTTTTTCAACCATGCCTGATAGCACAAGATTTTCTCCAAACGCAGACATTGGCAGCTCCGTATCAAACTCTTCGTTCCATTTTTTGTAGTGTTCATACGGATACACGCACACCGCACGATCCCGTCCGCCGTGATACCTTAAGTCCGCTACGCCGTCGCCTTGAAATCCTTCTTTGGCTAAAAACGTTTCGTCTACTTGCTTCTTGCATATGCCTGTACGTATTTCTTTGCCGGGACTGTATGCCATTTGTTCAGGCATGCCGGTTGCTAAATGAATTATTTTACGTTGATTCATTTGTATCTCTCCCTTCCCCATTTTCCCTTACTAATTACGTCATATTTTACCACATTTTAAAGATAGATCTCTTATTTTTCGTATATTCCACTAAAATCTTGGCAATATCATGAAAGTTTAAAAAATATTTCACAATTATATTAAAAATATCTTCATTTCCTCTTTTTCTTTTGTTCGAAATGATTTAAGATAGTAGAGGCTGTCGAAATATAAGTTATTATGTCAGCTCTGCATGTTTTTTTACATATTAGCACATAGTAAATATTATTTTACAATTACGTCATTTTTTTAATGGCCTAAAAAATTTTGCCCATTTTTACTAAAATTAGCGTGAAAGTCCTGATTTTTATATAAAATAGAGGCCGATTTACATAGTCATTTCTATGTACGTCCCTCTTTTATAAATATAGAGTACATGTAAGGAGAAAAGTAAATGTCAATTTTAATGGGAATTATCGGAATTGTAATTGTCTTAGCAGTTGCGTTCCTCATGTCAAACGACAAGAAACTTATCAACTACAAAGGCATCGCAGTTATGCTGCTTATTCAGCTCGCTATCTCTGCTTTTATGATGAATACATCGATTGGTCGCAAGGTACTTGACTTTATCACAAGTGTATTTACAAAGATCTTATCATTTGGTAACGACGGAATTTCGTTCGTGTTTGGAGATCTTGCAGGAAAAGGCATTTTCTTTATCCAGACGTTAGTTATGATTGTATTCGTTTCAGCATTATTAAGTATTTTAAACTACTCTCGTATTTTACCCTTTGGGATCAAATATATCGGAGGACTTGTTTCAAAAATTACCGGACTTCCCCAAATTGAAAGCTTCACAGCCGTGAATGCGATGATCTTTGGTGATACAACGGCGCTAATTGCGGTGAAAAACCACATCGGAGGTTTAACACCAAACCGTTTATTTATTGTTACAACAACATCATTAGTATCCGTTTCTTGTTCAATTCTAGGCGCATACATGCAGATGATTCCGGCGGAATACGTCTTAATTGCCCTTCCGCTAAACGTATTCTCTGGCTTAATCGTTTCTTCTATCGTTGCACCAGTAAAAGTAGAAGATGAAAACGAAGTCGATATCAAAGCACCTGCTAAGCAAGGCACGCTGTTTGAAGCAATCGGCGACGGAGCACTAGACGGCGGACGCGTTGCGTTAATCGTAGCAGCGATGCTTGTAACGTACGTTGGTCTTTTAGCATTAGTGAACTACGTATTAAACGGCGTCATCGGATTAACTGTTCAAGACATTTTAGGCTATATCTTCTACCCAATTGCCTTTATCATGGGTATTCCGGCAGATGAACTAATGAAAGCCGGCGGCGTAATGGGAACAAAAGTAGTAGCAAACGAATTCGTTGCCATGCTTGACTTCCAAAAAATGATGCCTCACCTTTCTGAAAAAACGGTTGGGATCGTATCAGCTTACTTAATCTCATTTGCCAACTTCAGCTCAATTGGTATCGTTCTTGGTACGATCCAAGCAATCAACGGCGAACAAGCTTCACGCGTTGCGAAGTTCGGCTTGAAGATGCTGTTAGTCGCGACAATGGGATCGATTTTAACAGGTATTATGGTTGGATTATTTATTTAATGAAAAAGCACTCACTTTTAGTGAGTGCTTTTTTGTTGGGGGTGGTTCTTTTGGGATTATATCTGGAGCGTTTCTACAATGTTGAAATTTATTAAATATCTCTGTTGCCATACTCCGAGTTATCCGCACTATTATCAAATGCTTTTTATCTTCATTCTAATAACATTTAAATTAGTTTTACATAATGGATTAAAGCAATATCTTTTATTCAATAAAAAAGACAGCTTGCTTTATCAGCAAACTGCCTTTTTTGTAATGACCCGTCCGGGATTCGAACCCGTGTTACCTTTTTAAAAGGACAATTTCTCGACCACTCGGTCAACGGACCAGATAAAATTATAAAATGGCAGAGAAGAAGGGATTCGAACCCTCGCATCGCGTTAACGATCTACTCCCTTAGCAGGGGAGCCCCTTGAGCCACTTGGGTACTTCTCTGTATGGATTTCCCACTGAGATACTGTGGAATAATAGTAGGCCTAAGCGGACTTGAACCATCGACCTCACGCTTATCAGACTTGGGCTCTACCAAAATGAGCTACTTCCCGTTTATGGCGCGCCCGAGAGGAGTCGAACCCCTAACCTTTTGATCCGTAGTCAAACGCTCTATCCAATTGAGCTACGGGCGCTTCCTAAAATGGTGCGGATGAAGGGACTTGAACCCCCACGTCATAAGACACTAGATCCTAAGTCTAGCGCGTCTGCCAATTCCGCCACATCCGCATGTGAAAAATGGTTGCGGGGACAGGATTTGAACCTGCGACCTTCGGGTTATGAGCCCGACGAGCTACCGAACTGCTCCACCCCGCGATAATAACAAAGATATAATGGAAGAGGAAGAGGGATTCGAACCCCCGCGGGCTTTGACACCCCTGTCGGTTTTCAAGACCGATCCCTTCAGCCAGACTTGGGTATTCCTCCATATTTCAGGGTCAATGGTGGACCTTGTAGGACTCGAACCTACGACCGGACGGTTATGAGCCGTCTGCTCTAACCAGCTGAGCTAAAGGTCCTTTCTAAGCTCTCTATTAGAATGTGGATACGGCAATCGGATTTGAACCGGTGATAAAGGTATTGCAGACCCTGACTATGCCAACAATAAGTATGGAAATTATTTATAGTCAGTTACATTTATCCGTATGCTACCCCTTCATATGAAACATGGACTAGTAATTTAATAATTAATATCTGTTTCGCTACCAACAAAAATTATTTTACCTTATAATTTCGTAGAAGTCAACATCTATGTAATTTGTGTTTTAATACTTAATTTTGCAATTATTAAGTAGGAACATACACCTAAATAAAAAAACTCTGTAACAAGAATCATGATTCTTGTTACAGAGCTTATTTTTATAAAAAGGTTTGCGTAATCGCACTTTCTAAATCTCTTGTAGAAGATTTTAGGTATCGTTTTGTAACATTCACATCAGAATGGCCTGCTAATTCGGCAACTGTTGCAATATCTATCCCTTTCTTAACTAACTCATGACAGAAAGTGTGGCGTAATTTATGAGGATTTACATTATATTTTTTTAACATGTACTGAACCGTACGTGCAGACATTCTTCTATCAAAATTAGAAACAAATAAAGCTTCATGATTAGAATCAAGTGAATCAATATATTTCTTCAAACTATTCCTTGCTTCTGTAGAAAGAGGAACAAATCGCTTTTTACATCCTTTAGCATTACGGATAATTAAAAAACCATCAGATTTGTTAATCTCTACGTCTTTACGATTCAAAGCACAAATCTCTGATACCCGAATCCCTGTATGTAATAAAGTATATACAATAGCAATATCACGAAGGTTTCCCTCTTGCTTTACTTCAGATAAAAGGCGGTCACGCTCACTTGCTTCTAATGACTGTGGTACAACCTCGTTATTTTTCTCTTTTTGTTTACGTTCAATATTTTGAACAATTTCTGGTTTTTCAAGAAAGCGTGCAAAAACGCTAATTGTTACAAAAGCTTTTTCTATAGTCGACGCACTTTTATTATTAGATTCAAGGTTAATCATATAAGTTTGGACATTATTTCTTGTTACTTGATCTAAATGTTTACCTTCACTTAGAAGCCATTCATGAAATTGGTTTAACACTGCTCTATAGGTTTTAATCGTATTATCAGATTTGCCTGATTCTATTAACCATTGGCTAAAGTCATCAATCAACGGAATAACTTCTAGGCTATTTTTTTTCACTCTAAATCCTCCTACATACACTAATAAATTACGTCAAACATAACATTTAATTTCGTAGAAATCAATTTAAACGAAATTAATATACAAAAAAACAGCCCATCATTGATATGATGGGCTGTTTTTTTGCCTGACAACGTCCTACTCTCACGAGGACAAAGTCCCCATTACCATTGGCGCTAGAGAACTTAACTTCCGTGTTCGATATGGGAACGGGTGTGACCTCTCTGCTATCGCCACCAGACCTATTAAAGATAGTTTTCTTAACACTAAATAAAAATTGCTAAGTAAAAACACCGTGCACCCGTCATTGACATGATCAAATAAGCGTTACTTGTACAGTTAGCTCGACCGGGCTGTGCTGCAACACACAGAAGAATCTACTTATGGCTGCTTCCTTCCGGACCTGACCATGTTCATAGGTTTCTGTTGTGCAGGACCTAGTTGTCAACACCACTTGTCCAAGTCAGATCTTACCTGACTCATACCTCTGTTAGGAATTAAACCCTGCTAAGGCGGATTGCAGGTTACAGGGCACCGCCATCTCCCCGTCTAGCACGGTATGTATAGTTAAGGAATTCCCACTTATGTCGTCCTCCCAATCTGTTTTGTGAACCCGCGATCTCGCAGGTGGGTTTCCGCATATTAACGTTCTAGCAATCCTGTTTCAAAGACAGGCATGGCATCAGTCAACAGATGTAGGAACCCCCAATAAACAGTACGGTTCAAAACAAATAGGGCATAACGTGCATCGTAGGATAAGTATTTAATGTGTTTATTGATGATATAGATTATCCTACAATAAAATTTCGTAGAAGTCAACATAAACGAAAAAATAACTCCTAACCCTCAATGTTTTATTGATGTACTGTTGTTGGGAAGGGATTTCTTTGAAAGATGGAAGTTATAAGGAGTCGCGTTTCATTATATTGAGTCATCCACTTAAAAGTGAAGTTCATTATGATTAGATTTTTATACAACCTTGATCTAACCACACTTTTCTGATGTGGTTATTTTTTCTTCTCATCCTCTCTCGATAAAAATAACAGAAAAATAAAAAAGCCTAAATAAAGCGGCTTTTTTATTTTAAGAGTAAATTATTGTTCTGCTAGTTCAGATATAGAAACACTTTGCTTATTATTTGGTTCATCCAGGTTATGAATTGTAGCTATTCCATTTTGTTGGTCTACATGCTCAATGTAAATGCTTTTCCCGTTATATATTACATTCGCCATATCCACTGAATCGGCAATTTCTTGTGCTCTTTGTGCATCCATCTTTATCTAGCCTCCTTTTTATTTATGACAGTGAAAGTATTTGTTTTTAATTAATTTTTATGCATTTAATTCCTCCATACAAAATCAATTTTAATTTTTCAAATGAGACATAAAGCAGTAAAAAAACTATCTCGTTCATAATTTGAGATAGCTTTTTATTTTATTATTCAATTTAATCTTCTTCTGGAATCTTAATTAAAATGGCTATAGCTATAGTTGCCAAAAATATAACCCCTAAAGTTAGCAATAGACTCGTACTCATGTGCCTCATCTACCCTTCTCTCTTCATCCCTATGATTCCATTTTAGCAGAGGAAATTAGGTAATAAAACTGGAAATGATAGCGTTTTACTAAAAAATTATACATGTTAAGATAATGTAGTTGTTTTAACTCAACCAATGTATTCAACTTTTTGCTTGAATAGAGCAAGCTACCTCTTTCCTATTTTGGGGTAGCCCTTTTTTTATCGTGATAAAATAAAATGTTGTTTTGGATCTATTCCTTCCTACCCTCGGTTTACATTCGTTATTTACGAATCTGTTCAATCTCTTCTTCTGTAAGCTCCGTTAATTCAGATATTGTTTGATTATCCATACCTTTTTGCAGCATTCTTAATGCTACTCTCTTAACAGCTCTTTTTCCCCCTTGCTTTTCAGCTTTTTTTAATGTCAATTTTTCATCTACTTGGAATTCCTGGTTTACTTCATAAGTCATTAACATTTGGGGATCCTCAGTTACACGTGCCCATTCATTCATCGCGTTTTTCAACGTTTGATCTTTCTCCATTACAACTTCCTCCAAAAATGAGTAAAATCTTCATCTCTTGACACTTTAAACAACAGTAATTGTTTTACTAATTATGTGTCTCTTTTACGATACTATTCTCACCTATTCCAAAATCAAATTAATCCCATAAAGCTTGTCCGTTCACCCTAAAACTAAAAAAGAGTAATTACTGCATTAGGTGAGGTGTAGGCAGCAAAATAAAATGTGCTAGGTTGTTTATATGCTTGGGTTCGCCTAGTGGCAAATAGGGCTTTGATTCAGAAGCAAATAACAAATTATTTATTTAATTTATATGTTTTTTCTTATAGTTGCACATATTAAAAACAATACTAAATGAAAGCGAGATGAGATAAGTAATGTCAAAACAAGGGATACAGAAAAAGAATCAAACAAGAGAGCAAGTAGAGAAGCAAGATAAAAGAAATGATGTCGAATTAGGCAATGAATTTCAAACTGGCAACACAAGTTCCCAGAGCCAGAAAAAAAGTGGACGCCAAGTAAATAAAAAATAAATTTAACCTTTCAAAGATAATAAGAAACCTCAGTTCAAATTTATGACTTGAACCGAGGTTTCTTTTATAGAGTGAAGAAGAATTATACGAAAAACAGGCACCAAGCTAAAGAGAATTTGAATTCTATTATGGAAACAGAATTCAAATAAAAAAAGTATCTCACATTAGATAATCGTTAAGTAATGAAGGAATATTTTTTTGGAACCTTCTGTTCAAAATCAAGTAATTATGAATTTCCCCCTATCGAAAAACAGTTTAGTTTATTGAGTTGAATAACTCTCTTATTGACACTTTTAAAGGAATAGAAGTTTAATATCGAGGTTCCAGTTTTTTCTGTAACCTCTTTTGGGATTCCTTTTCTGCCATTATTTTGAGATATTTTCTTATTTTATATAAGTTTGATTTTAGGAAGCAATTAAGATCCTTCCTATAAAAAAGGAATGTATTCATTCTAAGGTTAACCTTATACCATAAATCGTGTTTTTCAGAGTACTACTACGATTTATTGTGTTTATCCTAATCAAGACGTACCTCTGTTTAAAAGTTCAATTAAAATCGACTTGCCTTATACACATATGCCTTTATTTCAAAGTTACGGTTAATTCTCTTTCTGTAAAAACTTGTTTAGCAATAAAAATAGCATTTAACGCTCTAGGAAAGCCAGTGTATGGAATACAGTGAGTAATGGCTTCTACTATTTCATGTGGTGTGAGACCTACATTAAGCGCAGCATTAATATGAACATTTAATTGTGGTTCACACCCTCCTTGTGTCGTAAGCGCGCTTATTGTAACCAGTTGTTTTTGCTGTAGGTTAAGTCCTTCTCTTGTATAAATATCTCCAAAGGCAAATTCAATGACATATTTCCCAATGTCAGGAGCAATGTCTTTTAATGATTCAATTACTCGTTTTCCACCCTCTCCATCTACCTCCATTAACGTTTTCCAACCATTTTCGTAACGTTCATTCATCAACTGAATCTCTCCTTACAACTGAGTTATTTTATTTACAAGTTAGATATTACGCTTTAGAGCGCGCTCTAAAGCAAGCCTTTTATTTCTCATGTTATAATAATAAATATGGAAAATTTATTCAGTATTCAACAAGTAGCAAGTATGACCGGTCTTTCTACACATACTTTGCGTTACTACGAAAAAATTGGATTAATAAAAAATGTGCAAAGAGACCAAACCGGATATCGGCAATATACAGATTTTGATCTAGCTTGGATTCAGTTTTTAATTCGGTTACGTGTTACAGGAATGCCTATACTTAAAATGAAGCAGTTTTCTGATTTGCGACAGAAAGGAGATTCTACTATTACTGCAAGAAAGGAATTGTTAGAAGAACATTATAAAGATGTCTTAGGCAAGATAGAGGAACTAGAGTTAAATTCGCAGAGAATTGAAGAAAAAATTGCGCACTATAAAAAATTAGAGACAGTGGAAAACCAACAATCTTAATAAATATAAAAAAGAACTTGAAACACATTTTTCAAGTTCTTTTCATAGTACCTAGGCTAACATCAAATAGAAGGTGCTGAATTTATATATTTAATAGAGACCCACCTAATACTCTATCTATAACTTCTTGACTAGATGTATGACGCTTAACAGCCTGTAGATGTAAATATCGATCTCCATATGGAAAATCTGAACTAAATTAACGTTCTCTGAGGTATTTCTTTTATAGCCAAAGACAAGGCGTATATTGTATAAAATGGCTTTGCTATAGGACTAATATAAAATGATGTCTAGTTATTGTATTGCTAGGCTGTTTATACACTAGTAATTTCTATTTCTTCAATATTTGGCAGTGCTTCAATTGCTCCTATCTTTGTACATACCAGCGCTCCAACTCGGTTTGCAAATGCAATAATGTCGAGTAGCTGCTCGAAATCATTTTTAATGGATTTGATATTCTGTGCATTAGCTAATTTGAACAACGTTGCACCTACAAAAGCATCCCCGGCTCCTGTAGAGTCAATGGATTTGATAGGGATACTTTGTACGAGTTCTTTTTTTCTACTATTAGATATGAATGTCCCTTTTTTTCCAAGTGTAACTGCTACAATTTTGGCACCCATTTTATGAAGGGTATCCACACCTAATTCATGATTCTTAACGCCTGTGATAATCTCTAATTCTTCCTCACTTACTTTCACAAAATCGCTTAACGCAATAGCTTTCTTTGCGATTGAGATGAAGTCAATTAATCTTCCTTTCCATAAATCACTTCGATAGTTAGGATCAAAAGAAATAAATTTCCCGTCCTCTCTAGCACTAGATATAAGGCTTAAATAAGTTTCACGGAATGGAGAAGTTAACAGGGCCGTGGCTGAACCAAAATGAAGGATTTTAGCTTTATTTATTTTATTTAGGTCAATGTCCTCCATTGTCATTAAAGCGTCAGCTCCCCTATGGAACACAAAGTCTCGCTCACCATTTTCTTGCAGTGACACAAAGGCTAGGGTAGTTGCTACCTTTTCATCCCAAGCAAGCATCGAAGTATCTACGTTTAATGAATTTAAGGTTTCTTCTAAAAAGTAACCGAATGGGTCTTTACCTACTTTACCACTAAATGATGCATTACCCCCTAGTTTCGCTATGGTTGCGCATACATTTGCTGGTGCTCCGCCGGCACTTTTTAAAAATTGGCGTCCTTCTATTAAATTAGAACCAATATCGCTACAAAAGAAATCAATTAATAATTCTCCTACACAAACAACTGGAGCATTTTCGCTTATTTTATTTTGCATTTATATCACACTCATTTACTAAATTTTAAAATTGAATTACCTACTTAGATTTTTTCTCCAAATCCACAATCATTTTCTTGTATGTTTTTTCAGTTAAAGGATAAAAGCATATGATTAATACAGAAAGTAAAATGAAAATTCCTGGTACTAACGCATTCATATTTTTAATAGCATTTAGGGAAGTTACGGTTTGTTCTGCATTAGCTACATAACCTGCTATGCCTAAATAGATAGCTGAAAATGATCCTGCAAGTGCAACTCCTAACTTATTAGTAAAACTCATTAAGGAAATAACAACGCCATCTGCTCGAACTCCAGTTTTCCATTCCGCATAATCTACACAATCCGCGACCATTCCCCAAGCTAGAGTGTTTAATGGGGTTGTGAAAAATCCTGAAGCAAACAGCCAAAATAAAATTAAAGTTACTGAATCAAAAGAAGTAAATTGGAGTCCTATATATGAAATAAGAGATACGCTAGCTGATACAATCATTACACTCTTTCTACCCCATTTATTGGATAATAAAGGAATAAATAAGTTACTGATTAGTGCAGCTCCAAAAAATAAAACAGTGCCCCAAAATACTAATTCTTTTTGGTGAACATTGTAAGTGAAATAGTAAACCATTGTACTAAGTTTGATATTAAAACCGATAGCAAATGCTAAGAAAGATGAAACTAATACGAGTAGTGGCTTGTTTTTAAACAAAACGGATAAAGTTACTTTAAGTCCATGTTTTTTACTTTTTTTAGGAACAATACGCTCACGTACTGTAAAGAAGCTAAATAGATTTAAAATGATACTTACAACAGCATAGACTAGCGCAGCCATCTGGAATCCAAATTCTTGATTTCCTCCTCCAAGAGCTGTTACAAGAGGGGTTGCGCATGAAATGGAAAGGAGGATTCCTACATAAACCAATATCATACGAGTAGTTGTTAAAACTGTGCGTTCCTGAACATTATTAGTAATTCGTCCTGTTAAGCTATTAACTGGAATCGTTTGCATACTAAACGTCATCCCTAATAAGATATAGGTAATGTACATATATATAACATTGCCCGTTGACCCTAAGTGAGGGTTGGTAAAACATAGGATGGTAAATAACGCAAAAGGAAGTGAAACCCATAATAAGTAGGGTCTTGCTTTTCCCCAACGGGTATTGGTTTTATCTAAAATAACTCCCATTATAGGATCGAAAATAGCATCTAGAACTCGTACTACTAAAAATAGCGTTGCAACAGCTGCAGGATGGATACCTCCGACATCAGTATAATAAAAAAGTAGATAGGCATTAACGAATTGAAAAACAATATTATATGCCATGTCTCCCGATCCATATCCAAACCGTTCTAACCAGGATAACCTAGGAATAGAATTAGGTTTACCTTTACTTTCAGCCTCTAATATTTGTGATTGTTCTGCGTTTAACATAGGTAATACCTCCAGAATGCGTTTTCAAAGATATGTTAAGAAAGCTAGTAGAAAGTCCGTATTATAAACATTTACCTTAAAGAAAAAACAGATGCGGTTTAGTTGCAAATGTCTTATTTTAACTCCGCATCTGAAAATTAAAAGTTCAAGAATCTCGTCATAAATATCAACTAGAAATCTAGCTTTCAAGTATAATGTTTTTATTCGTTTGGATACACTATAATTTTTAAACATTCGTTTTTAAAATTTAGTGCTCGCTCCATCGCTTCACGTGTGCCGGCTAACGGATATCTATCTGTTACAAGATTCTTTGTGTCAATTGCACCGGAAGTAAGAAATTTAATTCCTTTTGGATAAGTGTTGGCATAGCGGAAAATACCATATATATCAATCTCATTATCAGCAATAAATGGTACATCGAGTGGAATATCGCTTTGAGAAGGTAAACCTACGATTGCTAATTTTCCACCACGACGAATTGAAGATAGTGAAGATTGTAATGCTTTTGGATTCCCTGCAGTCTCCCATGCAACGTCAACGCCTACGTTTTCAGTAATATTTTTAATTTCATTAAGAGGATCTTGCTCTCTGATATTAATAACGTGAGTTGCCCCCATTCGTTTTGCTGCTTCAAGACGCAATGGTTCTAAGTCTGTTGCTATTATTGTACTTGCTCCAAATGCTTTCGCTGCTGCTACAGCCATTAACCCTACCGGTCCCATTCCCATAATCGCAATCGTTGACCCAGGCTGAAGTTTTGTTCTCGTCGCTGCATGGATACCAACTGAAAAAGGCTCTATTAAGGCAGCATCTTCATAGGAAAGGGAATCCGGGATTAAAAAGACAAAATCCTGACGCATTTTTATATATTGAACAAAGGCACCATCAACTGGTGGTGTTGCTAAGAATTGAACATCTGGACAAAGGTTGTACCTTCCCTCTTTGCATGCTTCACAATGTCCACAGGTTACTCCTGGTTCAACGGCTACTCGATCCCCTACTCTAAATCTTTCAACAGCTGATCCAATAGCTACAACCTCACCTGAGCACTCATGTCCAAGGATAAATGGTTTTTCTACTTTGTATTTACCAATTCTACCCTGGGTATAATAATGTAAGTCTGAGCCACAAATTCCTACAGCCATTACTTTAATTAAAACTTCATTTTCATCAATTTGTGGTATAGGCAATGTTTCAATACTGATTTCTCTTGTGCCGTGCATGACAGCTGCTTTCATAGTTTTAGGTAAGTTGTTATTCATCAATAATTTTCCTTTCTTTAATAGAAATTCTATATAAATCCATAACGTAAAAATAAATATGAATTTACTTTCAACTCATAAATTTCTAATGCACTTGACTGTTCCTTAAATATATTTTTATTATTATGTAAGTGCATACATTTTAGAGTTTTTTATTACATGAGCTAATTTTACCTGCTAACATCACACCATTAATAGCCTTTTATACTGTCTAAAAGTACAGTAACACTGTACTTTTCTTTTTATATACATACAAAGATATAGCGTTAAAATAAAGCTAATAGGAGGTGTAAGATTCTCATGGCTGAAATTGAAGATCGGGAAACATTTGCAGAACTGTTATCTTTGGGTGTTAAAGAACTAAAACTTCACCCTGATTATAAGATTAAAAGGAAAAAAGGCGAAGATAGCTCACTAGGACAATCTTATATAGCTAATATCGCAAATGAACTAGGTGTATCTCCCAATACAATTAAAAGTTGGATAGGTCAGATG
Organism: Priestia sp. VA7; assembly: GCF_055710015.1. Classification (NCBI taxonomy): domain Bacteria; kingdom Bacillati; phylum Bacillota; class Bacilli; order Caryophanales; family Bacillaceae; genus Priestia; species Priestia sp. VA7. The sequence goes on along the minus strand of NZ_JBVQPN010000003.1, from coordinate 15,318 downwards.
GGATTAAAATATATTCCTGGTCGTATTGACGATGGAAAGCTCTTCGGCATCATATGGATAATATTAAAAAAAACGGATATAGATATCAGTTGGTTCTCAAAGCTGATGGAAACAACTTCTATACCCACTCTTAAACCTGCTTTACCAGCTTGGGTATCTTCATGTCTGGAAAAGGCAAAAATATTAGGGGCAGACAACTCATTTGGTGCACCCCTTAATAAAGATATTGAGGAAGTAGTAAAAAAAATATTTCATAATAAACTTCAGACTGAAGCTGCTACTCCAAAGGAACATTTTACAATACATAACTTACCAGCACGCTGGTCAGGAGTTTTTATTGGAAGACACTTTGACCTGGAGGCAATTCGTCAGTGGGTAACTTCCCCTTCTCCATTATGTTTAATTTCCGGATGGGCTGGTATTGGAAAACAACTCTTGCTCTTGAAGTAGCATATGCGTGTATTCAGAAGAATTATAGGGAAACAGAAAGCCTTGAGATGGATTGGCCAAACCTCAATTCTATAGTATGGTTTAGTGCTGACTGGAAGGGACTAACCTTTAGTGATTTTCTAAATACAATTGCTTACCAACTTGGACGGATAGAGCAAATCAACCGATCCATTGACGAGAAACGTTTTGTGGTTCGCAATGCATTAGCTAATTATGCAAAAGAAAAACCTGTATTACTTGTGATTGATAGCATCGATACAGCTGAAAGTGAAATTTATGAATTTATTACTAATCTTCCACAAGGCGTTAAAGTATTACTCACATCTCGCGAGAATCTACAGCAAAAATATAGAAACAACTTTAGAGATATAATAACCATTCAACTAAAGGGACTGGAAAAGGACGATGCTCTTAACTATCTTTCTTACGAAGTAAAACAACATATGAAAATGTCTAATTCATCGAATAAACAAGAACAAATGAAACAGTTATTAAATAGCCCTCTTGAAACTCGTGAACAACTCATTTCAGCTACTGCTGGAAATCCTAAAGCTATCGCTCTTAGTATAGCTTACATTGCAGATGATGACATTCCTGCTCAGCAACTTATTCAGGAACTAGGAAAAGCCGGTTACTCACTGTTGGAATTATTTGATTTTCTTTTCGGACGCACATGGGAGAAATGTAATGAAGATACTTTACATCTTTGGAAAGTGTTATGCTTTTTCAGCAAACCTCCTGACGAGAAAAGTTGGGCAACAGCGGCTGGACTAGACGCTCGAAAATTCCATTTTGCTGTTGATCAAATGAAATTATTTGCGCTTATCCAAGGAGAACGTATAGAAGGAAAAATCCATTATCTAGGTCATCAAACCGTAGTAACATATGGTGAACAACGATTGTTAGAAGATAAACAATTTGAAAATGTAGCACGTAAGCGTTGGAGCCAATACTATATCCACTATTTAGACAACTATTTAAAACGGGATCTTCCGGATTCGATTTATTGGAGTTATTTGCTTGGTCGTGATTTAGAGGAAATTAAGAAAGAATGGCCAAATATACTCAAGGTTATAAAATGGGCAAACGAATCCGATCAAAAAGAGCTTTTGATTGAACTGGTATTTCGCATAAGCCATTTTCTAAGTCGAATTAATTTACCATTAAGGATTAAATATGGAAAAATAGCAGCTGATTATGCAAAACAACTTAGAAAACATACCTATGAGGCATTTTTTAGAATTGATACATTGGGTTGGGCATTGATGGAGGTCAATAACCTAGATGGTTCCCTACTACAAATAGATTCCGGTCTAAAGACACTAGATCAGTTAAGCTCAGACAGGTCTGATGTTTACGATTTGAAAGCTTGGGGACTTGCCTTAAAAGCAAGGCTCTTGTTGAAGAAAAATAATCCTAACAAAGCAGAATGTATTCTTGAAGAAGTTAGGGAGATCTTCACTACACCGGTGATTCAACATAGAATTTCATTAGTGCGAGGTGATCTATGTATGGTCTATAAAAATTATGGAGCAGCAATCCGATTATATGAAGAAGCTAATGAAATCAGTTTAATATATGGAGGAGAAAAGACCATTGAAGCTTACTTTAATTTAGGTGTAGCTTATGTCATTTGTGATATGCTTGAGGAAGCAGAAAAATGCTTTAATAGCCTTCTTTATCAGAAAGACAAAGCCAACCAAATTGAATTAATATACTATCACTACGGGATGGCCCAATTGCTATTACGAAAAGGAGAGAATATAGAGGCATTACATTCTATCCAAGAAGCTATAAACCTTATCGATTCTTGGGGACCAACCATTAGTATTCGAAAAGAAGTAGAAGAATTCAATGAAGTTATTAAACATAATATTAGAGAGAATTAAGTAAAACAGCCACTTGTATGAAACAAGTGGCTGTTTGTTTGAATGTAGTGCTTCAATTAGGTTGAAATTTATCTGGCCTCTTATTTCTTCCAAGTTGATCACTCTTTTCTATTTGGCTTTTATTAGACTAACGCAATTACATCTATATAAAAGGATTATGTTAAAATTACTCTGGTTTCTCCACTAGTTGCATCTGAAAAATTTGAGTTGCTTGAATACCTCTTAAATTTGCTCGTGGTCATACTTATAGAATTAGTTACACTTTTTTGATATATATAGCTTAATTAATGGCTTCAAGGGCTTGTTTCAAATAATCCATTTCAGAGGTTATATCATCTATCTGTTGGTTTAACTGACTTACTTTATCAAGAGTATTCTGTGCATCTAATAAATTAATTTCTAGCATCAAACGGCTTGCTTCACTCTCAAGTTCCAATCTCTTTGCAAATAATACCTCATGCTTTTTTATAATTTCGGATTTTAAATTTTTAATATTGTTTTCTTCCATACTTCTACCTCACTAACTTGTAATAACAGTATTTTATTGAAATGTAAATTCCCCTATATAATTTAATAATTACCTACAAGGAGGTTTATATAGCATGGTTAAAATCCCCTTTTTCACTTACAGGAAAACCACATTTATTTCACATTTACATAAGCTAAATAATAAGAACCAATTAAAATAAATTCCATTATTCACTTTCCTCGGATGGTGTTCATAAGTTCTTGGTGTTGACATTCAGATGCATACTGAGCACTCAAAAGCTTCTCTAACTGTTAAAAACAAATACAACATTCCAAAATAAGGGAAAATTTAAATCGTTTAGTTTTTTTGCAGGAAAAGGAAGCTCAGTATATAAAGATAACAGTATACATCAAAAAGTGTTGAGAAAATTTTATGATCATTTTCTATCAGCACGAGAGCCATAATTTGAGAAAAGAGCTTACATCAGTCCGTGTCTTAAGTATGCCTATTATATAGAATGGGTTACTTAGTAAATAAGGGAAGGTGATTTATATGTTAGGGGAAGAAGATTTAAAAGTAAATTGTATATCAGCTGCTATAGGTTTACTAATCCAACATAATATCATCACTCACCAGGAACTGGACAAACTAACTAAAACGAATTATCACGTTTTTTATCATTTTCTAATGGATAAGCTAATTGAAGAAGAGTTTAGTAAAGATAGAGTGGTACAAACATAAGTACTTCAACAAAACAAAAACCGCAAGATTAAAAGAAAAGATCTCCTATTTCAAACTTGATTCTTATAAGGGTCCTTACATATTAGACATATATAATATGTAAGGGCTTTCTTATCCAACAAAGCCTCCTATAGTTTAAATGTATTTCTTCACAATCTATCATTTTAAAAGTCATTTTATCAAAGGAAGTCTGCCAGTATTGTTTCAAAAAAAGTCCTCTCCTCGTTTCAGGAAAGGAACTTATATTCAACGAATTTTATAAGCTACTTCCAAGTCTGATCCAGTTTATCTGAATAGAAATGTAAGGCTTTTTTATAACTTAGTATTTCATTGTCATTTGTCGTATTTATTAAGCATTGCAGTATCAGTTCCATCGCTTTGCTATGTTCTTTTAAATTGTACAAGGTCATGGAATAAAAAACTTTAATTACATGATTATCTGGGAATAATTCCATCCCTTTTAAAAATGTCTCTTTTGATTTTTCATATTCCCCTAATGCTCTATATGTGCTGCCCAACCCCAATACTGCACCTTCCATATCCTTAGAAGGTAACCCTATCTTTATGGCATTTTCGTAAAAGGGCACTGCCTTTTCTTCTTCTCCTAATATGTCGAAGCTCCAAGCACATTGATAGTTATATAAATCATCGTCTGGAAATTCCTTAACTAATTCACTTAGCAATTCGTTAGATTCTTTGTGATTTCCATTCTTTCGTAACGCTAATGCTTTATCTAATTTGTTATTCAACTTAAATCTCCAACCCTTCTTTTTTCCACTACTTATCTCTTAACATCCTTCCATATCCAGAAATTCAGCGTATTCGGACACTTTATCCAGATCTATTTCTTGCTTTAACTATCTGTTTAATTTTTAAAGGCTAATCCATTGGCCTGCAAAGCTGTTCTAAGTTTAGGTAAAGAAGCCGGCCCCATACCATGAAATTGTAATATCTCTTTTTCACTAAATTTTGATACCTGCTGCAAAGTAGTTATTCCGTTGTTTTCCAATGCTCGTCTTGCTGGTGCTGATAGCAAGGAGAGAAATCCATTGTCAGGTTTGCGTTCTTGCTCACAGGTTGGGCAGGTCGGACAGCTGCTGCTTTTATAATATTTGTGTCCTTTATGACAGATTCTTAGGTTGTCCTTTTGGGTTTTCATTTTTGATTTTTCCTTTGCTCAAGAATTTTTTAGCTTTTATCCCCTGCCACTTCTTCAATGGATGGTTTATGGAGAAACAGAACATCATGCGTATAGTAAGCTAATTATCATTGAATGCTTGTTAGTCTCATTTCAGGTAGTGCAGCTCCATTACAAATTATGCTAACACCTTACATGTTTGCGTTTGAAACCAAGCCGTCCTCGATCTATATCCTTTTGAATGTTTTCGGAAGCAAGAAGAATACTACTTTTTTTCTTATCCTTCTTAACTTCGACTGGACCTACTGTCTTTGCCGTTGCAAGGGCCTTTTCATGAAGTGGCAAATATGAAACACCGACTGTATAGATAAAATTATTCATAGCCGATTTCGCTCGATCTGGAGAATCGTGAATCGTGTTTTCCACTTGATTAAGCATATCGGCAATCTTGCTTGTGCTAAATTCATCGTCAGGACGATTACCTAAAAGCCAGCAGTAACAACTCCAACCTGCCGACATTTTAAGTTCTTCACCGCTTGCCACCCATCTATCAGCAACAACTTGCGCTAAATCGGTTTCTGACAAAGTTACTGCAACTACATAATCGGATAGCATGTAAAAATACGCTTTATCAATCCAACGCTCAAAATCCTCAGCAGTCATCTCTGTTGGGTCTGCAATGATACCAGCAAAATACATAGCATCGTAATTGCCAGAAGCGTAAAGCTGCTCAGCTAAAGCCTGGTTTTTCTTGATTTTCTTTGCAATCGGCTTCATTTTTCCTGTTGCCACTCCAAAAAGCGGATCGTGTGCACCATTGTTTATGTAAGTCTTTTTAATTCGTTCCGTACCAAGCGCTTCTAGTTCTTTCATAACCATTTCAAAATCCATCGTTCTGTACCCTCCTTCTTCTCCGTTCATAATCTGCTTTTTATTTCCGCCAAAAAGTTGAACAGTCTTTCTTATCTAACATATTAAACTCAATTATTTTTTTAAGTAATTCATAGTTTACTGGCTCAGTCCATAGAATTCGAAACAGGCCTTTGGTAGCGCTGTATCCAGCCTGGGCAATGTCATCATTAAAGTGCGCAATCCCTATTTCTTCAGGTGAAACGCTCAAATGATGTTTCGCTGAGGCAAAGCCGATGATGAATGTTCCATGATCAGTAAACATTGGCGTATTCCATTTGATTTGTGGTTCCAAATTCGGGAAAGTATTAGCAATCCAAGCCAAAACTTCCTCTGTTCGATCACGGTGGTCAGGGCTATCTATACGCGCTAAATATTCTGCAAAAACTTCCATAGCATTTTCTCCTCAAATAATTTTTTTAATCTACTCTACTTTTATACAAATGGAACATCAGTCAGTTCACTTAACCTTATTTCATTTTTAACTCAAATACATTAACAATTTATATTAGCCATGTTTTAAATAAAATGTACTAATCATTTAATCCTTTTCCATTAAGAATGTTCGGAATGCATTTTTCAACTCTTGATGCTCGAGTCTTAGATTGTTTGGCCGCAGAAAAATAAAGAATATATGCTCTTTGCCGTCCTGGAGTCAATGTAGTAAAAGCATCTTTTAGAGCAGGTATTTCCTCAAATTTATGCTGTAGCTCTTCAGGAATAATGAGTTCTTCATGCTTTTTGTCTTTGACTTTTAATCCGGCTTTTTCCACCTCAATAGCTTCATAAATATAAGCTTTTAAGACGGCTTCCTTTTCAGCTATTTCTTGCACATTGGTAAAGCGAATTTGCCGCGCTCCTTGTACATTCTCCGTTTGTTGGATTAGAATACTATGAGAATCTTGTAACAGAGCACCTTTAGGAAACAGCAGCGCACAGTATTCTTTGAATCCATGTATTAAAACAATGTTTTTCTTCTCAAACGTGTAACAAGGGTTCATCCATTTATAATCTTCGGTCAACTCACAGTCAAGAACAATCTTTCTCAACGTCTCATATTCTTCTTTCCACTTTTTAGCTTTACTTAAAAACTCATCGACCTTAGGATGCATTTTACTATTTGTCATCAAGGAACACTCCTATTCAATTTTTTAATCTGTCTCTCTCGCAATCATACAGTCAACCTTCAATTCATTTAATGGTGTTACTATTCTTCAAATGCAGGAAATGCCCTTCTTCAACTGACTTGATAGTTATTAAAATCATAAATATTTTAACTTTATAAGAAAGAGGCTTTCGTTTATTTATCAAGCGTTACCCTTTCACCAGTCTCTGCAGATGTTCGAACCGCATCTAATAATTGATGAAGTTTAACAGCATCGTGGAAGTTTGGAATTTGACTTTTATGTTCAAATATATCTTTTGCCAACACCTTATAAGCCTTTTCAACGTAATCTTTTGGATGATTATCTTTTACCGAAGATACGTTTATCTCTTCAACATACACACTTTCAGTACTTAATAAATAAGTAGGATACTTAACCTTCTCTACTTTGAGATTACCAAATTGTACGTGACCGGATGAAGAATTCTGGGTTAAGCGGAAAACACCTTTTTCTCCTCTAATCTCTAATTGAAAAGCAGGATAAACTCCGCCTTGAATATGAACAGCAGCTGAAATGTTACCGTTGAGTGTTCCCTGTATTAAGATTTGGTCCGCTGTATCCTTTGACACCGTAACTTCTGCTCCTTGTATGAGAGCTTCTGTATAATGCGTATTCATTATCGACGATAACTCTTTAAAGTCACCTAAGATGTAGCACAGAACATCAAGCGAGTGTCCACCATTGATTGTAAGAAGGTTCGCTCCATTTTCTTTTTTTAAGATATAGCTGTTTGCTTCATCTGTTATTCCACCCTTTCCTTGTGTCGCTACCTGCATGGTACAGGAGATAATTCTTCCAATTTCCCCTTGGTTAATAGCCTGCTTTACATAATTCACCTCGGGAGATTGTCTTGCTTGTAACCCAATCGCATGGTGAATGTCCGCCTTATCCGCTAACTTTGCCAGTTTAATTGCTTGCTTAGTATCTACACCTAAAGGCCACTCGCAATAAATATGTTTCTTTTCCTCTATTGCTGCAATTGAAGCTTCGTAATGAAACGGAACTTTTACACTAACTACTACTAAATCAACATCTTTAGATTGCGCTAGTCCCTTATAATCTGTAAAGCTATGGCAAGCATTAAGTACTCTCGCACTTTCCTTGGCGGTTTCTGCTTTTGATGTTCCAATTGCGGTTATTCGATAAAAAGGGCTTTCTTTCAGTACTGGAATATGTGTTTTGCTCGCCCATTGATTATTTAAAGATCCCCCTATAATCCCTACTTTTATTAATTTCTCCTTCATTAGACATTCCTCCAACATTTTGTAGAAAACATTACCTTTTAATCAAGTATAATTAAAATGAATCACCATTTTAAATATTAAAATATGATAGCTATATCACTTTTTTTGATGGAGGGTGAATATGAATGGATATTGAAAATATGAAAGCTTTTGTTTCAGTGGCCGAATTAAAAAATATATCTGCGGCTGCAATAAAATTGAACCATCTTCAATCTAATATGACTGCCAAAATAAAGAAAATAGAAAGCTATTATAATCAAGAACTCTTTATTAGAAACTCAAAGGGCGTTAAATTAACCAAGCAAGGAGAAAAATTGTACCACCAATTTAAAAAAATATTGCTTCTTTGGGAAGAAACTGAAAATAAGATGAAGAAACAAGATGAAAAACTCCGCATCGGCACCATGATATCAGTTGGGGGCACTCAATTCTCAAGCGCTTTAAACAAACTTTACAACACCTATCCAGATCTAGCAGTAACATTAAAAACGGGTTCAACCGAATATATTGAAAATCAAATTCTACTTGGACAAATCGATGTAGCTTATACAATTGGATCATTAAACAACCAAAAGATAAAATATAAAAAAGTAGGCGTAGAAGAAATGGTTGTCATTGGTCGCGATATTGATCAACACACGACATTCGATGACTATGTAAGACAAAAGAATATACTGGTACTTTCAGATAAGTGTTTGTACATGACAATATTAGATACTATTTACGCCAGCTTACATATTGAACAAGGTGACATGATCGAAGTCAGCGATCCAGAAACATTAGTACAATTTGCGTTAATGGGCATGGGAATTTCCTTAATATCTAAGCGTATCGCAAACCGTTATAACATCCATAATTATTTAGAAGTTCCACCACCTTATCGGTACACTGACTTTTATCTCATTCCCCGGCTAAATTATGAATTTACCCCTATCGAAAAACAGTTTATTGAATTGAATAACTTCCTCGGGGACACTTTTAGAAGAGTAGAAGTTTAATATTGAGGTTATAGTTTTTTCTGTAACCTTCTTTGTGATTTCTTAGCTATCATTGTTTTTTATATAGGTACAGTGAAAGATTTTTTCGCTTTACATAAAGCGTATTCTTAGCAGCCATTTATAAAAAAGAGTAAATCAATGTTTGATTGGCTCTTTTTTAATCTTCCCTCATATAAAAGAAGAGATATAGTACAAGTAAAGTTGATTATCCATTTTTTATTTCTATGAGCTTGAAGACTTTTTTCAAGCAGCTGCTTTTGTCCTTCTTCCCTTTTTATATCTTCTGAATTATTGAGTGTAGAGTTCAATGTTATTTCTCCTTAGAAAACTAATTTTATATAATTTATATATTGGTTATCTTTTCTCTTTAAGATGATGGTATAGTTGGGTGTTCTTGAAGGGAAAGCCAAATTTAAACAATCGTTTTAGCAAACGCATGGGCTTCTTTCACGCTGATTACAACATCCTCCAACAAGCTCATTTTCTCCTCTTCTTCAACGTTTGCATTTAATAGAAAAAATAAAGCAAGGAATGCCTGCATGTCGATACATGTAATGAACCTGTTTGGTAGCTACTCATAATCGATCGAAAGAACTTTCAAAAAAAGAACATTCGTTCTCTATATCATACAAGAACAAACGTTCTCTTTTCAATAAAAACTCTAAATTTGACATTATTCCTATGAATAGCTTCGAATTTATTATTAAAAAAGAAATACCTTATATACCTAGAGAAAGATATCAAGATAACGAAAACAAAAAAACATGAGAAAATGTTCTAAAAAGCAAAATTTCAGAATGAAATAATCAACAAAATTTGCCATAATAAGTGAAGTAAGGAGGTGTATTATGTTTCGATTGTATGGAGCCTTAATTGGGCTTAGTTTAATTTGGGGTTTATCTTTTGTATTTATGAAGTGGCTGCTTCCCTCAGCTGGTATATGGGGAATTGTATTTTTTCGTTGTCTAGCAGGTACTATCATCTTGCTCCCGTTTCTATGGTGGAAGCGTAGAGAAGTTAAAGAGAAACTGCCCTGGAAGGCGTTGATTATTGTTGGTATATTTAACTGTGGTTTAGCCTGGGGGTTAATTTCCTTAAGCGAAACTGAGATAAACAGTACGACTGCCTCCATTCTGAATGCAACCACTCCAATCTGGACAGGTCTTATCGGATTTATTCTTTTTTCTTATCGACTTACCCGACGTCAGTGGATCGGTATTCTTATCGGTTTTTTCGGGATACTCGTCCTTATGGATTTTCAATTTGGTCAGATTTTCGGAAGAGGGTTTGTTGGAATTGGAACAATGCTTGTTGCTTGTATTTGCTATGGGCTTGCTGGGCAGTTAACAAAACGGTTTTTGTCTGAGGTGAGCGTACTAACTATAACAACCTTCACCTTACTAACAGGCGCTATCATCGGTTTAATTGGGATGTTGATTACTGAACCATTCAAATCTGATTTGTTAATTCATCCACTTCCGATTCTGGCAATTGTGGGTCTCGGCTGTTTTGGCTCAGGATTGGGTCAGTTAATCTATTTTTATATCAATAAAAATGGTGGCCCTGAATTAGCAGCGACGGTTACTTACCTAATCCCTGCCACGGCCATGGTATGGGGTTATGTACTACTGGGAGAGACAATTACTCCAAACGTAGTCATTGGACTACTTATTATCTTTGCTGGCGTTTATCTTTCATCTAGGAAATCAAAAGGTAAAACTCCCTATGCCACTCTTGTTAGCAATAAACAAAATTAAGTAAGTAGATTTTATAATGTGAGTCTTTAAAGTTATCTCTAAGAGAGGAGTTAAGAAACTGAAGGACTACAGAGTATGATATATTTAAAACGAAATTCTAGAATTCCGTTTTAAAGGCAGCCCTTTGCTTATTATACATCCTACCCATTTATTCAAAATGTTGGTCATTGCTTTTATTCTCTTCGTAGCTTCGAAGTATTTACATTATGGTAACTGCACGTGTATACCCGACAAAGCTAAAAAACAGAAAAAACTCCACAGGCGGTAGGGAGTTTTTTCTGTTTAGAACGACGTAATTCAAATAAGAACAGTGGCAAATGCCTCCAGGCATCTTGTGTAGTTTGTTCAAATCGTTAAAAGCTTATATTTTGTTTACTCAACATTTGGAAATTCATGAGATTTTCTTTGGAGTTTGCGCAAATTTCCACGGACGAATATATCTTGAAATTCATCACACCTAAAGGGAATAAGTGGTGACAAATATGGTACACCTACTGATTTTAACTGTACAAGGTATAGAATAACAATAGTTGAAACAAGCATAATACTTGGCAAATCAAAGTAATAGCAAGTAAAAAAATATAAAAATCTTAATGAACCTATTCCAGTTTGCCCTCGATAAATAACTAAAGTAGATAGATACACACTCAGCCCTGTTACTACGAGGCTTGCAGGATGGATAAGTTTAGCTGAAACAGACATTTCACCAATCACAATAGTTGCTAACAATGTGACAATAATAACCGTTCCTTTTGGAGCACGTGTGCCTATATCAATTAATATGCGAAATAAAATAAGTAAAATGGCTATTTCCCAAAACGTAGGTAATAATTCTCCATGGTTAAATAAATCTTTTTGGATTTTTTGACTGTATCTATCACTATGGAATTTTTCTAGACCAACATAAATACCAGGGATAAGAATTGAACTGATAAAGCCAAAATATCGAATAAATCGATTGACCAAACGTCCAGTCTTCAAATGAAAATCATCTGGGGATTGAAAGAAATCGACAAATAAACTCGGAGCTATGATTGAATAAGGAGACCCATCTACTAATACAATCACTTTTCCTTCTAAGAGAGATGAAGTGGTTGTGTCCACACGCTCTTTCGTCATAACAAGGTTAACAAAAGTTTTAGGCTTTCCTTCAATAGCATCCTCGACTATTCTTGAAGCTAGTATGTAGTCTACATCTATCTTAGAGATTCGATGCTGTACTTCTTGCAAAATAGATTGATCCACCAAGTGTTTCATATAAATAATAGATATATCTGTTTTTAAATGTGTGCCATAGGGCTTTGTATCAATGATTAATTGGGGTGTCTGAATAATACGTCGTATTATATTTATATTGGTCGTTAGGTTTTCTGTGAAACCTACTGCTGGTCCTCTTATCGCCCGTTCTCCTAATGTTTCTTCTAACCCTCGCTCTATCCATTTAGTTGTAGGTATAAGCAATCCATTTGTTTCTCCCTCTATAAGAAGAAAGGTATTTCCTTTAACCAAAGCATCTTGAATCTCTTCAACTGACTGAGTTTCTTTCAGAGAAGCAGAATTAACAATAGTCTTTATTTGCTGGATAGATGGATTATCTTCATTAACCGTTTCCCATGCTTGCTGTAAAGGTTCAATAATATATTTTTGTATTTGGTCTTTCTCTACAATTGTATTTAAATAAAATAGTGTAATCTTATCTTTTAAAATGGTCCTTTTCTCAAAATCGCTTGTGATTTGAAATTGTCTTTCAATTCTCTTGGAAATATTTTGAGAAGATTTATTTAATGAAGAAGACATTATATTCACCTTTAAATTAGTTTTATTGATTAATTTGTGCATATTCCATCATTATTATGCCGTGTATATAATCGCGAAGAAAATAAAGCTCCTACCCAATATGAGCTAGAATGGAATATTATATATCATTAAGGAGAAAAGTTAGCCTGCCAAAATAGATTGTTTGGAAAACTAACTTTTCAATTATAGAAATAATAAGTATAAATGTTACACGTTTTTCTTTATTAAACGAGTGTTCTTATGAATCTGAACGTTTGGATACGCAATTCCACCTAGAATGATGATCACACCGATCCATTGAAGGAAGGTGACGGTTTCGTGGAGAACAAGTGTAGACATAATTACGGCCGTTGGTAACTCTGATGTACTTAGAATCGTGCCTAAGCTTCCCCCTATTTTAGGCATGCCAATATTAAATAAAATAGGTGGAACAAGTGAACCAAAGAATCCAGTAAGAAGACCATACATGAATAGCCCATCTGTAAGTGCATCGTTTATAAGAAATACTGGTGGTAACGAAATAAATATAAGCAATGACGCTCCGGTTGTCATAATAGCGCTTTTATAAATAGGATGCACAGGTATAGTTGTGTTCCCACTTATATAAATAAAGAAAGCAAAGGAGACAGCAGCAAGTATCCCCCAGCTTATTCCAGCAAAAGAAAAAATGATGCCAGTTTGCAAAAATCCAGAAGCAAGGACAGAACCGACAAGAATAATTATCGTTGAGATGAAGCTTTTTCGACTTGGTGCTTCTTTCGTAAAGACATATTGCAAAACCATACTTATCCATGTGAATTGCAGTAGAAGAATGATGGCAAATGAGGCATTAATATAACCAAGTGCTTGATTGTAAAAAATACCCGTTAGTCCCATCGGTATGCCTCCTATGGCCAAAGTAAGCCATTGTTTACCTTTCAAACGTTTCTTTGGAACAAAGGCTGCAATAGCCCACAACATAATAGCACCAAAGAAGTATTGACTTCCTGTCACTTCACTTAGTCTAAACCCCTCACTGTACCCTAATTTAACAAACGTTGATACCACTCCATAAGAACAACCACCCAGAAAAACAAGTAAAGCATAGTTCAAAATTTTCATTATAAAATCCTCCATAAAACACAATAAAGCCACCCATCTCCTATAGAAGATGGGTGGCGAAAAGTAAAAGAATAAATTTAAACAAAAAATCCACCTGCTGTAAACAGACTTTTACAGCTTTTAGTTATTTTAATAATTTATATTATAGAATTCCCACTCCTAAGTATCAAGCTGAAATTTAGAGGAGGCGATGGAAGAACAATAATTTCCGATAATACGTTTTCTGTAAAGTAGCTCTGTATATCAATTGTTTTTTTCTTTCAAAAAGGGTAAGGACCAAATAAGATCATGTTAATTCTTGGAGTTAACACTTTTCCCCTTTTTTAACCTATTTTGTTGGATATAGGCGCCATAATAGGCGTCTTTTTTTGCACAAAAAAGGCAATCCACTACGTTTTCATGAATATAGATAGGAAAAGAATGAGGAAAGGGAAGATCTGAATGATAAGAAAGTTATCTATTCCTATTTTAATCTTAGTGATCCTATGGACAATTATTCTTTGCCTAGAAAAACAAGTGATTTTGGCCTGTTTTCTATGGATGGTTTATAGCGCCTTACAGTTTTTCCGAAGGGCATAATTTCTATCTTCTAAATAAAGATTTTTAGGCAAGTATATGAATCATACATAAAAAGATTTCTAATAGACCTTTGAATTCCTTTAACAATACTACAAACTTAACCTCCTTATATAAACAAAAGACACTGGCTCTTAACCAATGTCTTTTGTTTATAATTTTATTTTATCCTGAATAATTTTTATAGAAATGTCATTCAAGTGAATCATTAGACGCTTTTTAGTTCCCTTGGATCTGTTACTTTGTGTTTGTATTTCTTTTCAAATTTATTAAACATGGATATATTCGCCAACACTCCTACAGCAAACATAAGCAATGTAAGAGAAGAACCACCATAACTTACAAAAGGTAGCGTTACACCTGTGATAGGAAGAAGGCCAGTTACTGCTCCTAAGTTAACAAATGCTTGAATGCCAATCATGACCGAAATACCGATAGCTAATAAGGCACCAAAAGGATCGCTGCATCTTCTTGCTATTTTTAGGCCTTGCAAGATAATAAAAAATAGTAACCCTAATACAAGCAGTACTCCCCAAAAACCTAATTCCTCAGCAATAACTGCCATAATAAAATCTGTATGAGACTCAGGTAGATAACCAGCCTTTTGAATACCTTGTCCTAACCCTTGACCAGCTAGTCCCCCAGTTCCTATAGCTAGGTAGGAGTTAACCAATTGGTAACCATCTCCTTGCTGATTCGCAAAAGGATGGAGAAAACCAGTAAAACGAGACAAACGAACAGGAGAAAAAACGGTAGCCATCTGTCCTGTTACTAATAAAATGATTAGCATAACGACCACACCTACAACTCCGAGTAAAGCAATCTTTAGCATTGATTTTATTGAAATGCCTGAACATAAAACAATAGCTAAAACGGTTCCTAAAATAAGTAGAATCCCACCATAATCAGGTTGTAAAGCAATTAAGAAACAAATAAACAACACAATAAGGATAGGCGGAATAATAGCGCGTTTTAGATCATTGATATACTCTTGTTTATTTGCAAAAACAGCCGATAAATATACAATGATCGTTAGTTTCGTAAATTCTAATGGTTGTATTCGAATAGGGCCCAGTATAAGCC